>JBKQMG010000065.1:0-16738 GCA_052146815.1 Streptosporangiaceae bacterium
AGCCAGGCACGGCCCCGGCGACATCAAGATCACCATGCGGTCCGCCCGGCCGTGCCGGGAAGAGCGCCCCGCCACATGACCCGCAGGTTTTAGGAGCGCCCCGAACAGGCACGCACCAGGAGCGGCATGACCGCGCGCTGGATGTTGGCTGCGGTCGTCATAGTGCGGTCGGGTTGATCCCGGTGGTAGCCGCATCGTTATTGTCATCAGATGCGGGAGACTGAGATAGACCGCGGCGGCCGGGTGCTGCGGGTCCGTGATGCGGGTGACCCGGGCGGCAACGCGGTGATGTACTTCCACGGGACTCCGGGTTCCCGGTTGGACCTTTGCTTTGGCGAGCAGCTCGCGGCCGATCGCGGCGTCCGGCTCGTTTCCTTCGACCGGCCTGGCTATGGCGGTTCCGGCCCCGCGCCGTTCGGGCTCGCGTCGGTTGCTGCTGATGCGCATGCGGTTGCCGACGGGCTCGGCGTGGCCCGGTTCGCGACGCTCGGCATGTCCGGCGGAGGGCCGGGGGCGCTGGCTGCTGCCGCAGTCCCGGGCGGCCGGGTTAGCCGTGCGGGGATCGCCTCGGGCGCCGGGCCGTTCCAGCTGGTTCCTGGCGCGCTCGACGACCTCGATGACAACGACCGCGCAGCGATGTCGTTGCTGCCGGGCGATCCGCCCGCTGCGGCAGCGGCATTCGCGGCCGGGTTCGAGCCGCTGGTAGAGCTGTCTCGCGTGTCCGACGGCTCTGGAGTGGTGTCCGCCTTCGGGGATCTGCTGTCCTCCCGCGACAGTGAGCTGCTGCACGAGCAGCGATTCGCCTCGGCGTTTGCCGGCACGATGCACGAGGCCCTGCGCCAGGGAACCAGCGGCGGCGGCTGGGACAACGTCTCCTGGGTCGGGGACTGGGACATTGACCTGAGCGCAATCCGCTGCCCGGTTCTGCTGTGGTACGGCAGCGACGACCGCTTCGCGCCGCCCGCACACGGATCGTGGCTGTCGCAGAATCTGCCCCAGGCCCGGCTCGTCCTGCGGGAGGGTGAGGGCCATCTCGGGATTTACGAGCACCTCGGCGAGATGCTCGGCGCGCTGGCACAACCGGGCACGGCGGACCCGGCCAGCCCCATCCAGCCCTAGTTCCGCGGCGGCTGTCACAGACATCCGCTATTCGGCATCTGCGGTCGTCTCTCGGACGCTCTGAAGCGTCGCGGCGTCCCCGCTCTGGAAGCGGCAGCCCGGAGCCGGGCCGAGCCGGATCAGGAGCTTGCGCGCACACCAGTGCGAGTGAGGGCAGACCCCGGCCAGTGAACCGTGCAGTCACGGACAGTGACTGGCTTATGCTCGTCCCGAACGGTTGCACTGTGCGGCCTCGGGCAACCTGTGCGAAGCGGGCGAGAACTGCGACTGAAACCTGCGGACATATCCAATGGCAGCGGCTGCCGACTGGAACCATGATTAGAGGAGAAACCGCAGTTCAGAGTGGGTGGGGCGCCTGGGGCTCGAACCCAGAACCCACGGATTAAAAGTCCGCTGCTCTACCATTGAGCTAACGCCCCGGGGAGCGGGACACCAGCCGCTGCGACCGGCGACCCGGCCGCCGGGACATCCAGCTGATGCTGTCCCCTGGCACAGGTTACCGGCAGGTCGCATCGCGGGTGTGCGCCTGTCCGGAGGATCCGCCTGATCTTCTCTGCTTTGGCCCAGCAGGGTGCGGCTTGCCGCGGGGCATAGGGGCAAAGAGCCCTACCCGCACTCATAGATCAGGCCGCAGAGGTCTCCGAGCTCGCGAGTGGCTTCTGCGGTCCCGCTGCCCAGCACCGTGGCGAGGACGGTCTGATCATCAATGCGGTGAGCGACAGAGGTGGCCGAACGCGCGATCGTGGTGGCCGCGATCTGCGGGCCGGTCATCAGCGCGCAGGCGAACATCCGGCGCTGCCCGGTCATCCCGGTCCACCCCGTGAGCACCGGATCGCGCAGATCAACAAACTGGCGCAGAACGGGCCGCCCCAGCCTGGTCACGTTCCACCGCAGCGTCACCTCCCCGGCGGGCTCGCCGGCCCGGCCGAGGACAATCAGCTCACGCCAGTCGAGCGCAGCGTGGGCGCCCAGTCTCACGTCAACCGCCACGTCCACCCGGCTGCCCGCGCAGACGATCAGCGCGCCCGGATCGGCCTGCAAGTACGCGTCGGCGCCCAGGTCGGCCCGCAGCGACAGCATGGCCGGGCTGCCGCTGTCCGTCCCGCTCGCGCTTCCGCAGTCACCGCTGCGCCCCTGGGCGATGTTCGCGCCGGTCGCCCGCCAACTGCGCCAGGTCGTCCCCGGCCAGCGGGCCCGCGGCCGTGCCGACCTGGCGGAGCTCGCAGCAGCCGACCTGATCCGAGCCGACCTGCCGCAGGGTCAGCGGCGGCTCGCAGCTCAGCTTGCCGAGCACGCCGCCCGGCTCGTCCGGGCGATCACCCGGCAGCGACCTCGAGGTGCACAGCGCGAACCCAGGCCGAGACATCAGTCGTCGCCGGGTCGCGCGAGCGAGGTGAACAGCGTGGGCCGGCTGCCGCGCACGGCCGCCGCGTCGCGACCACGCCGAGCGTGAGCTCGGCCGACAGGGCCCGGCAGAGCGCGGCGACCAGGGCCATCTTGCCGCTGCCGACCGGGCCGCCGACGCCGATCCGCGGCACGCGCGCCGGAAGGGCCGGCGGCGACGTCGGGGGAGTGGTGATGATCGTGGCGATGCGTCGCTGGAGAACTGGCGCGTCGCCGCAGCTGGTCAGGATGCAAAGAGGCGCACCTCCGCGGTGAGATGGAAATCGGCGAGCAGCTCAAGCGCCGGCGCACTGTCCGCGGGCAGGTCGCCGAAGCCGCCCAGGGCGCCGGCGTGCCGCCGCCCGCAGGCATCCTGCTCGCCGCCAGCTTCATCCGGGTCGCCAGCTTCATCTGGCTCGGACAGACCGCCGGCGCGGCTGGCTGCGGCATCGGCCTCGGCGGCGAGAGCGCCGATCTCCGGGGCCAGCCGGGCCAGCAGTCCCTGAACGGCGAACGGATCGAGGCCGAGCAGGCGAACTGCGGCGCTCGCCGGACCGGTGCAGGTGGCCAGCGCCGCGGCCCGCGCAGCGAGTTCAGGCCTGCCTCCGGCGGCCGCGACGCCCGCGCCGAGGACAAGCGGGTGGTGCGGAGCAGGCGGCGGGCAGCCGGCCCACGCGGCGTCCAGGGCATGCGGGCCGTCAGTTCGGCGTCCAGGCTGGCCCGCTGCGCCGGACCAGCAACGCTTTGCCAGGACCGGCACGCGACGGCCGCGAACGCGGCGCTGACCCGCCCCGAGCTGCGCAGCCGTCCCCGGCAGAACGCCTCCACATCACCAAGATCGCTGACATAGCCGGCGGCGACGGCCGGCTCCATCCGAGTCGATGCCGCCGGCGGTAAGGATCATCCCGTTGCCGGCCAGGATCTCGGTGGACGGCCCGATGACCAGCTCCGGGGTGACGCCGTCCATCGTGTCGGGATTTCCGGCCTTGCCCAGTGCGACGATGCGGCCGTCGCGGATGCCCACGTCGGCCTTGATCACGCCCCAGTGATCCAGCACCACGGCGCCGGTGATGACCAGGTCGGGCGTGCCCTGCGCGCGGGTGGCGACCGACTGGCCCATCGACTCGGATGACCTTCCCGCCGCCGAAGATCGCCTCGTCGCCGGCCAGCGGGCCCGGGCCGCCGCAGCGGTCCTCAGTGACCTCGATCAGCAGCCCGGTGTCGGCCAGCCGGACCCGGTCCCCGGTCGTCGGCCCGTACAGCGCGGCGTAGCGGCCGCGGGAGATCAGCCATCGGCTCGCCCGGCCGCCCCGCTGGCGCCGGCAGCGCCGAGCGGGCCCGCGAACTCCGGCCGCAGTCCGGCACCAGCGGGCGCCGGCCAGGGCCACCAGCGCGACCTCCATCGGGATCCCCGGCTCGAAACGCACGGACGTCCCGGCGGGGATGTCGAGCCGGTAACCGCGGGCGGCGCTGCGGTCGAACGACAGCGCGGGGTTGGCGGCGGCGAAATGGTAATGCGACCCGACCTGGATGGGCCGGTCGCCGGTGTTCTGCACGAGAACCTCGATCAGCTCGCGGCCGGGGGTCAGCTCGATCACGGCATCCGGGGTGATGATCTCGCCGGGGATCACCGGATCGGCCCGTGCACGGTGACGAGCTTGGTGCCGTCGGGGAAGGTGGCTTCCACCTGCACCGAGTCGAGCATCTCGGGCACGCCCGGCATGACGTCGTCGCGGGTCAGGACCTCCCGCCCCGCGGACATCAGGTCGGCGACCGTCCGGCCGTCCCGTGCGCCTTCCAGCACGAACGAGGTCAGGATCGCGACGGCCTCGGGGTGGTTCAGCTGCAGCCCGCGTGACCCGCGCCGCTGCGCCACGTCCGCGGTCAGCGTGATGAGCAGCCGTTCCTGCTCGTGTTCGGTCAACCGCATGCGAGCAGGTTAAGTCAATGTCGTTTCGCTCCGGTAACATCCGGCTCCGTGCACAATGCGTTCTACGAGCCCGCCGGGCCCGGCACCTTCATGGCCACCGCGGCCACCGCCGGGCCGTGGACCGAGCATGCTCAGCACGGCGGCCCGCCATCCGCGCTGGCGGCCAGGGCGCTGGAAATGCACGACCGCGACGACGGCCAGCGGCTCGCCCGCGTCGCCATCGACATCCTGCGCGCGGTGCCGATCGCGAAGGTGACGATCACCACCCGCATGGCCCGCCCCGGCAAGCGGGTGACCCTGATCGACGCGGTCATGGAGGCCGGAGGCCAGGAGGTGCTGCACGCCCGCGGCTGGCGCCTCGCCCGGGCCGAGGCGGGGGAGGTCCCGCCGGTGCCGCCCGTCACCACCGCGGCGCAGCCGCCCGAGGCCCGCCGGCACGAGGAGCCGCCCGACCTGCCGGGTCTGGCCGAGCCGCCCGGCCTGCACGAGTCCCCGCAAACGGCGGCCCACCCGGCAACGCTGGCGCGGGCCCGCCTGCCGCAGATCCCCGCCGAGCACACGTCGCCGGTCTTTCCCGGCGGTCACGCGGGCGGCTACCTGTCCGCGATCGAATGGCGGTTCCTGCCGGGGGCCGGCTTTCACCAGCTGGGTCCAGGCCGCGCGTGGACGCGGCCGAGGATCCCGCTGGTCGCCGGGGAGGAGTTCACGCCGATGAGCCGGGCGCTGATTGTCGCGGACTCCGGCAGCGGCGTGAGCGCCAGCCTGGACGCCGCCCAGTACCTGTTCATCAACGTGGACCTCACGATGGTCATGCCGCGCGACCCGATCGGCGAATGGCTGCTCCTGGACGCGGTGACGACGATCAGCGAGACCGGGACGGGCGTGGCTGAGACCACGCTGTCCGACACCCGCGGCCCGTTCGGCACCGCGCTGCAGACCCTCCTGGTCGCCCCCCGCTGAGCGCGCCTGCGGGGCGCCGGGGGACGCAGAACCGCCGGCGCGGCGGTCAGGTATACCTGGCGGCATGGAACTTGACCTGCCCATCTGCGCGACCTGCGGCGTCCAGTACGCCGGCCCGCGCGACGACTGCCCGATCTGCGCGGACGAACGCCAGTACGTCGGCTGGGATGGCCAGCAGTGGACGACGCTCGGCGAGCTCCAGGCGGCCGGTCACCACGGCCGGATCGACGAGGAAGGCCCCGGTGTCATCGGCGTCGGCACCGACCCGCCGACCGCGATCGGCCAGCGCGCCCTGCTGGTCCAGGCTCCCGGCGGCAATGTCCTCTGGGACTCGACCAGCCACCTCGACGACGACCTGGTCAGCCAGGTCCGTGCGCTCGGCGGGGTCAGCGCCATCGCGGTCAGCCACCCGCACTTCTACGGCTCGGTGATCGAGTGGGCGCACGCTTTCGGCGCGCCGGTGTACATCCACCGCAAGGACCGGGACTGGGTCGCCCGGCCCGACGACGCGATCGTCTTCTGGGACGGTGACCGGCGCGAGATCGGCGACGGCCTCACCCTGGTCAACGCCGGCGTGCACTTCGACGGCGGGCAGGTGCTGTACTGGGCGGCCGGACCGGACGGCCGTGGCGCCCTGCTGTCCGGCGACATCTTCACCGTGGTGGCGGACCGGCGCTGGATCAGCTTCATGTACAGCTATCCCAACCTGATCCCTGAGCGCCCGCGTACGATCCGCCGGGCCCTCGCGCTGATCGAGCCGCTGCGGTTCGACCGGGTCTACGGGGCCTGGTGGCGGCGGGTCGTCGAGGCGGACGGGACCGACGCGGTGAATAGGTCCGCCGAGCGCTACCTGCGCTTCGCGCTGGACGACCATGACGCATAACGGGTCGCCCCGCCCCGGCTGCGCCGGCCACGACGAAAGCCGCCTGCGTGCCCTGGTGCGCACCGCGCCGGGCCTGACCGTGCTGACAGGCGGTCAGACGGGCGCGGACACGCTCGCCGCCCGTGCCGCCGCGTCGGCCGGGCTGCCGGTTCACCTGATCTTCCCGGCCGGACTCCGCCAGGAAGACGGTCCCCTCACGGCGAAGCGCCGCCGGGCCCTGGCCGGCGCCACCGTACATGAGCTGAGCTCGCCCAGCTTTGATTACCGGACCTGGACGTCGGTGTACGTGGCCGACGTGGTGATCCTGCTCGACCCCGCGGGCGGCGATGGCTGCGCCGAGACGGCGCGGGCCGCTTGGTACCTGGACCGGCCGCTGCTCGAGCCGGGCACGGCGCTGCCCCGCGCCGAGGACGTTTCTGCCTGGCTCGCCGAAACGGATGCCCGCGTTCTCATGGTCGCCGGCTGCCGGGCCAGCCTGCTGGAACGCCACGGCCAGACGGCGGCGGTGCGCGTCCAGGCCGAGGCGATCGCGGCCGGGGCCGCAGCGGTCCACGCCCGGCTCACAGCCGCACCCTGGCCGTCTTAACCCCGGCCGTATCAGTCCCGGCCGGTCTAGTCCTGGTCGTCGGTCCAGTCGACGGTCACGCGCGCGGCGGCGTCGGAATGGTTCTCCAGCCATTTGCGTGCGTACGGGCACAGCGGCACGACCGTCAGGCCGTCACTGCCCGCCCGGTCGACCGCGGCGCTGACCAGCTGGCCGCCCAGGCCGCGGCCTTCGAGTTCCACGGGCACGCCGGTATGGATGATCACGAGCCGGTCGCCGCGGAGCCGGTAGACCAGCTCGGCTCGCTCGCCGTCCTCGGCCAGCTCGAACCGGGAACCGGCCTGGTTGTCAGTTATCTGCGGAGAGTCACTCACCCGGACATGATGGCACTGCCCCGCGGGCGGGCGGGCGTCAGCGGTAGGCGGAGATGCCGCTGATCGCCTGGCCGAGGGCGAGAGCGTGGATCTCCTCGGTGCCCTCGTAGGTCAGCACGGACTCCAGGTTGTTCGCGTGCCGGATCACCGGGTACTCCAGCGTCACGCCGTTGGCGCCGAGCACGGTGCGGGCCTGCCGGGCGATCTCGATGGCCGTCCGCACGTTGCTCATCTTGCCCAGGCTGACCTGCTCGGGGGTGATCCGGCCGGTCTCCTTGAGCCGGCCGAGATGGAGGGCGAGCAGCTGGGCGCGCTGCAGGTCGGCCAGCATCCACGCGAGCTTGGACTGAGTGAGCTGGAAGCCGCCGATCTTCTGGCCGAACTGCTCTCGGGTCCGCGCGTACTCCGCCGCTGACTCAAAGCACGACCTGGCTGCTCCGGTGACGCCCCAGACAATGCCGAACCGGGCCTCGGACAGGCAGGCGAGGGGTCCCTTCAGCCCGCGCACGCCGGGCAGCACGGCGTCGGCCGGGAGCCGGACCTCGTCGAAGTGCAGCTCCGAGGTCACCGAGGCGCGCAGCGAGAGCTTCTTGTGGATGTCCCGCGCGGTGAAGCCGCGTGACCCGCGCGGGACGAGGAAACCGCGGATTCCCTCGTCGGTCTGAGCCCAGACCACGGCGATGTCGGCGATCGATCCGTTGGTGATCCACATCTTGGTGCCGGAGAGAACCCAGTCTTGCCCGTTTTGCATGGCATGGGTCTTCATGCTGGACGGGTCGCTGCCATGATCGGGCTCCGTCAGGCCGAAGCACCCGACGGCCTCGCCAGCCGCCATCCTGGGCAGCCACTCGCTTTTCTGCTCCTCGGATCCGTACTTCCAGATCGGGAACATGGCCAGCGAGCCCTGGACCGACACCAGGCTGCGCAGGCCAGAGTCGGCGGCTTCCATCTCGCGGCAGGTCACCCCGTAGGCGACGGGGCCCATCCCGGCGCAGCCGTAGCCGGTCAGGTGCATGCCCAGCAGCCCCAGCTTGCCAAGTTCGGGTACCAGCTCGCGAGGGAGCGTCCCGGCCTCGAACCAGTCCGCGATGTCCGGCATGATCTTGTCCGCGGCGAAGGCGCGCACCGTGTCACGGACCAGCCGCTCTTCGTCAGTGAGCTCGTCGTCGACGCGGAGCAGGTCGGCGCCTGCGTACTCGGTGCTGCGTGGCATGGTTTGTGGTCCTCTCTGCTGGCATCGCCGTCAGCGTATGCGCGCCGCGCGCAGGTGTCGTGCCCGGCGGCCAAGCGGGGCATGATGACACCTATGAATGGTGCGAACGGAAGCAAGATCCTGATCCGCCCGCGGCCCGGACGGCTCGTCGCCGGGGTATGCGTGGGTCTCGCCAACTATTTCGGCGTGGACGTCACCCTCGTTCGCCTGGCCGTGGCCGTGCTGACGGTGTTCACCGGCGGTTTCGGCGCCCTGGCCTACCTGGTGGCGTGGGCGGTGATCCCCGAGGAAGGCGAGACCAGCTCGATCGCCGAGAACCTGGTCAACAAGGCGCAGAACCGCTGACGGGTCGCTCCGTGCAGGCCTTCGCCTGCGCAAAGTAAGCCCGCGCCCGACTGAGCCTGCCGGGCACAGCGGCGGTCCCGAGCACGCGAGAGGCCGCCCGCGATCTGGCGACGCTGAGTCCCCGCGGCGGCCTGATGGCCGAGATCAAGGACGCCGTCACGGTCCGGGCCTTCCTGCTCGTCCTCGGCGTCGCTGTGCTGCAGGTGGCCTTCATCGCCGTCCGGGAGCTCAATTCCCTGCCGGGCAAGCCGCTGGATGCGACGGCCGTCGCCGGGGCCGCCGCGGGAGTGTCGAAGCTGCGGGCGCGCAGCAGCTACGGCGTCCTGGTGGTGAAACCGAGATCGACGACCGTTCGGCTGATCGCGGGCACGATCGGAATTGGCCTGGCCATCCTGATCTTCGTGGTTCTCGGCAACCCGAGCGCCGAAGGCGCGTACGCCCCGCCGCTGCTGCCCGCGTTCTGGCGTGACATCGGGCCCTGGCTGCCCAACGGGGCCGGGACCGATGCGGTCCGGGGGATCGCCTACTTCAACGGCGCCAGCATCGCCACGGACCCACTGGTAATCGCCGGCTACGCCGTCGCGGGGGTTGTCCTCACCTACGCGGCGCTGGTCGTCTTGCGGCGGCAGCTGATCCGGATGCCGTTCGGCGCGGGCCGCATGCAGCCGGCGGGAGACTAGCGCGGGCGCGGCGGGAACGGGTCCGGCCGGCGGGTCGTTCTGGTTGTCTGGAAGCAGTTGCGGCCTCCACGGAGCCGCTGAACCACCCGCGCTTTGCCGGCAGTGCCATCCGTCCCCTATGCTGGGGCGGTCCCCGACGGCGGGCGCCACGGGCACGGCGGCGGTTACCGTCGAGCCCCCATCGTCTAGCGGCCTAGGACACCGCCCTTTCAAGGCGGCGGCACGGGTTCGAATCCCGTTGGGGGCACCGCTGGCAGTTGCCAGCACAGCATGGTCCTGTAGAGCAGCTCGGAGTGCTCGCCACCCTGTCAAGGTGGAGGTCGCGGGTTCAAATCCCGTCAGGACCGCTCGGTCGGCGCGAGGGGCCCGCGTGGTGCCAGTGCTAGCCGCGGTCAGGTAGCTCAGTTGGTACGAGCGTCCGCCTGAAAAGCGGAAGGTCGGCGGTTCGACCCCGCCCCTGACCACGCGTTTTGCAGTGTAATCAACGATTTTGGTCCGCTGCGGGGAGCCTAAGTGTCGGGTCTCGCACGACAGTGGAGCCGATTTGGCTTCGGTTTCCAAGAGCATCATCTAGTTCAGCCACGAACGCTGCGATGGCGCCTGTGGAAGACTTACCGAGGTGACGCTGCAACCGGATGCAGCTTTCCTTCGGGGGTTGGACTTCTTCAGCAGCGCGGTACGTCAGCTGAGCGCGGAGGATTGGCAGCTGGCTTCGCCGTGCCAGGGCTGGCGGGCACTGGATGTCCTTGGCCACGTGGGTCAGGCCACACGATTCGGGACGTTGCTGCTCCAAGGTGCTCAGCCGGTCTGGTCGCCAGTTGAGCCACCCGGCACAGTGATCGAAGGCAGCCCCGATTGGCGGCAGAGATCGCCGGTTTCCGGATGGTCACCTAATCAGGCGTCTCTTCGGGCCAACTGCGGCGCCGAATCCACTCTCATGGCGTAACGAGCCGCCCACCGCACGACCGGGTCCTCATCGCTATCCGCGCTCGCCCGCAGGGCCGGTTCGACCCGCGGGTCATCCTTCAGCAGCGTGAGTATCCGGCTGGCGACATGCTTGCGCACCCAGGCAGTAGGGTCGTGCTCTAGCCGGTCCACAAGAGCGGGTACCGCACGCGTATCAGCCAGCCCGAATTCGGCGACGCATTGCGCCGCCTGCAGCCGATACAGCGCAATGTCACTGGCGAAATCCGCGAAGAACTCATCCGCGCTCGTTCCGGCCGCCTGAACATACCACGCGGAAGGGTCCGCGCCGCCGCCATCTGGCTCCCGGTCCGGAAGATCGGGGACTGGCGGGAACGTCCGCGTCCACTGCACTGCGCGGTCTAGCTGGTGATCTATGTCGTCGAGTCCGGCCTGGATCGCGGGCAGCGCGTACCGGCGGATGGCAGCCACGACCGAGTCGGCCGCGGGGCCTGTCGGCTCTCCGCCGTTGAGCTTCCACCAGGTGTCGTGGGCCGGCTCGGGCATCAGGTGGAAGATCCGGCCGGCGGCCCACCAGAAGCCAACGTTCACGGTAAACCCCAGCCGCTGCAGCCGGACGTCCCTGCCATCCTTCTGGAAGCCAATCCCGCCTTCATGACCGCCACTCCGGTACCGGAAGGCTCCCGCCGAACCGGTGAACCCTAGCGCGCGCAGCGCAGGGGCGATCTGGCCGCGCATCATTTCCCTGTAGGCATCCGTGACTTTCATTGGCGGCGGCTCTGCTGACGCCTGGCCATCGGCAGTCATCTAGGCGCGCTGTCGGCCTTGTGGGCTATCTTCGTCATGCACCCAGTATCGGGTTGGCTCGTCGGCGCGCCGCCGTACAAGTCTTTCTGTGCTGAGCACGAGCGTGGCGTTCTGGCACCGCCGCAAGCGTGGCTGACAACCGCGCTATCCCTCAGCCGCGTCCTGCCACAGCGCTTTACGCACTCTCAGTCGCGATGCGTTCGCCGCCTACACCGCGCCCTGTCTTCGGGACACTGAGGCTGCGGCGGGCTTAACGGACGCCCGATCGCCCGGAGCCTGGTGCGCAGGGCTTGCGCGCCTGTGCGCTGCGAGCCTGTCCTGCACCTCCACGCGCGGGCTAGCCCCTGCATACTTATACGTTTTCGGGCCGGCGCACAGAAGATCCGCTCGTGCCGCATATGGCGCGTCAGGTCAAAAATGCTGTAGCCGCCGGGCGGGCCGTAGCGCCAGATCCACAAGCACCTCGGCTACGACCGACTGTGACCTCCTGCAGATCGCTCACACCGGGCTGGTCCGAGGTCGGCCTCGGGCTAGGTCGATGGCCAGCATCACCCTGAGTGACAGGTGCAAGTCAGGGAGAACGCTCACCGAGCCACCGCTATGGTCGGCCTCAAGGCACCCGGTGTCCGCCATTTGAGGCACGCAGAAGAGGTCGATCTGGTGCGCCATGATCAGGGCGGCCCCGGCCCCGGGCGACCGCACATGTAACGGCGGAAAGGAGCACCTGTGGAACTGAGTGAAGCTCGGGCGCAGTGGCGGGGCCTGGAGACCAAGGCATTTCTGGACGCAGCGTGCTGCAGCATCATCCCGCAGCCGACGAAGAGGGCGCTCATCGAGTTCATCGAGATGTGCGAGATCTGCCCGCAGGAGTCGTCGAGCGCTTACCACGTCGCTATGGACACGCGGCGGATCGAGCCGGTGCACGAGGCCGCGCGGCTGCTCAACGCCGACGTCGAAGAGATCGCGCTTGTGGAGAGCACGACGTACGGGCTGAACGTGGCAGCCATGTGCCTGGAGATGCCCGAGGGGTCGACTGTCCTCACCTCGGATCTGGAGTTCCTTCAGGTCGCCATCCCGTGGACGATGCAGAAGGACCGAGGGATCACGGTCAGGGTGGTCCCGAGCGACTACGGTCGCATCGAGGCGGCCGACTTCGAGAGGGCGGCCGACGATAGCACGAAGATGATCGTGCTGAGCTCGGTGCAGTGGTGCAACGGGTGGAAGGCCGACGTCGAAGCCTTCGGCCGGCTGTGCCAGGAGCGAGGCCTGTGGTTCGTCGTCGATGCCGTGCACCACGTGGGGATCGTCGACCTCGACACCAAGGCATGCCACATGGACATGATGGTCGCCGGCGGGCACAAGTGGCTCAACGCGCCGTTCGGCTGCGGCATCCTTTACATCAACAGACGGCTGCTGCCGACGATAGAACCGACGATGTGGGGCTACTTGGCACTCGAGGAACCGGAGGGTGGCTGGGGCACCTACTTCGGGACGCCGGGCATCACTCCGGTAGCGGACTGGGCCTTCCAGCGGTCGGCCAGGCGGTTCGAGATCGCGGGCACGTCGAACTACCTCGGTGCCATCGCTCTCGGCGAGAGCCTCAAGATCGTCAACGCTGTCGGTATCGGCGCGATCGAGCAGCATGCCAGGGAACTGACTAGCTATCTCATGGACCAGCTCGAGTCGGCCGGCGCGTTCCTCGTGACCCACCGGGACGTGGAGCACAGGTCCGGGATGGTTGTCTTCCGGTTCTACGACTCGCTCGATGAAGAGAACCAGCTCCTGCGAAGGCTCCACGAGCGCGGCGTGTACGTCGCGATGAGGTTTACGTCGAACATCGGCGGGATCCGGGTGTCCTGCCACTTCTTCAACAACAGGTCGGACGTCGACCGCCTCATCGATGAGCTGCACAAGGCGGCCGGCGAGAAGCCCCCGGACTACCGACCGCCCCGCGCGGAGTGAGGACGTGTCGCCCACCGTCGTAGTGTCGGGCCGGCGTACGGGCACGTCATGGTCGTGCTGCTGGTGACGCTGCATCTGCTCAGCGACGGCGTCGGGCTGCTGGCGAGCCGGCTGCGTGACCTGCACGCCGGCGCCGCGCGTCTGGCGGCCGTGGAGCTGGCGGCGCAGATCCCGCTCGTTTCCGTGGCGGCGGCGCGCCTCGGCGTTCGCCGTGAACCTGCTGCTGGACACCCGGGCTGCGCTGCTGCGGGAGCTGTGACCGGGCTGGACCCGTGCCTTTTCGAACCGCGTTGAGCTGCTGGTCGACGCGCTGGATGAGCGGCTGGTCGAGGAGCTGCTGGGCGCCGCTTCCGGCGGCGAGAGCGCGGCGCTGGAACTGCTGGACCTGCTGTGGGCGGAGCGCACCGGGGTCGCGTCACGGGCGGACCTGCGGCTACTGCGAATATCACCTGGTCGCATGATGTGGATGAGGTTACCGGCACGCACAGTGCAACCACCCGGCTCTGGCATCACCGACTGTGGGGCTTCGCTCTGCCTGTGTGGTCCATTGCCGAACTAAGTCATAGGAATGATCGAGGGATTGGCGCCTGCGACGGGCATGGCAATGCCGCGCCCTCTCGGGGCGGAAATCCTGACGGGCGCGCCTGTGGCGTGCCGAGAATCCCGTCCACGGCTCTGACCAGCACGTTTGCTCGCCCGGCGCCCGGCCCGTGATGATCATCGATCATGTGCATGCGGTTCGTGTTCCTCCTGATCACGCGGCTAGCCGCGTGGCTGCCGCTATCCCGGCATGAGGAAACATGGAAGACCGCAGAGATCCTGATCCTGCGCCACCAGCTCACCGTCCTGCAGCGGCGGCAGCCGCGCCGCCCGAAACTGAACTGGGCGGACCGGGCACTCCTCGCGACCCTGCTCAGCGTGATACCGAACGCCCGCCGCCACGGGCTACGGCTGCTGGTCACCCCGGACACGATCCTGCGCTGGCACCGCGACATCGTCCGCCGCCGCTGGGCCGCCAGGTCCATGCGCGGCCGGACCGGCCGGCCGGCGACCCGCCGGAACATCAGAGCCCTGGTCCTCCGGCTAGCACGCGAGAACCCTGAATGGGGCTACCGCAGGATCCACGGCGAACTGGCCGGCCTGGGAGTCAAGGTCGCGGCGTCGACGGCATGGGAGATCCTGAAGAAAGCCGGAACCGGCCCCCGCGCCGCGGCGGACCGCGCCAACCTGGTCCCAGTTCCTGCGCTCGCAAGCCGAAGTGACCCTGGCAGGCGACTTCCTCACCGCCGACCTGCTCGACGGCACCCAGGCCTACGTCCTGGCGGTGATAGAACACGCGACCCGGCGTATCCGCATCCTCGGCGTCACGCTGCACCCCGCCGGGGAGTGGACTGCCCAGCAGGCACGCAACCTGATCATGGCCTCGGCGAGGAAACGCACCGGGTCAAGTTCATGATCCGTGACCGCGGACCGAACTTCACCGCCGCGTTCGACGCGGTCCTCGCCGACGCCGGCGTCCGGACCGTGCTCTGCAACGTCCGGACGCCCCGCATGAACGCGATCACCGAACGCTGGATCGGGGGATGCCGCCGCGAGCTGCTGGACCGAGCCCTCGTCTGGAACCAGGCTCATCTGCGGCGGATCCTGCGCGAGTACGAGAGCCACCACAATCAGCACAGGCCGCACCGCTCCCTGCACGGCGCCGCGCCGCTCAAACCGCTCCCCGAGCCGGTCGATCTCAGTCAGTACCGCGTCCGAAGACAGACGCGCATCAGTGGCCTGATCAACGAATATCGCCTGGTCGCATGACGTGGACGAGGTTTTCGGCACGCACAGGTCGAGATAGTAGCAACCCTGGCCTTTGCTGGTGCCAAATCGGGGCTATGCGCGAAGGGATACTAAGCGCGCGTCACAGAATGTGACACCGCTACCGCTCCTGACATGCTGAACTTGTTCACCCCACCACGAAGCAACTGCTGAACATTAGTCGGGCAAATCGTCGGATCAGCCATGATCTGTGCTCCGCCGCTGTACGATGGCGCACTATGAGGTATGCCAGGTTTGTTGGCATCGCTGCCACAGCGTGTGCCCTGGCCGCGGGCGTTGCCATGCCCGCTGGCGCGGCCAACATGGTACGCGTAAAGTCCGACGGCAGTGCGACCTGGGCCGGGTATGTGGCTTCCGCGCCGAAGGGCCAGACCATCACGGCCGTGGGAGTGATCTTTAGGGTACCAAAGGTAAATTGCTCGGGCTCAATCGGAGCACCCACCAAGAGCAAGCTCTACCCTGGTTGGCATGCTTCATTCTGGGCGGGCATCGATGGCTGGAATCCGTCCAGGAAAGTCACGAACGGCACCGTGCAGCAAGACGGCGTTATCGCGTTCTGCCGGACAAAGAAGTCCACAGCTACCTACCGCGCTTTCTACGAGATGTACCCGGCCGGTCCCAAGATCAAAGCCGCCGTTCACGCAGGAGTCCGGATAGAAGCCTTTATCTCGGTGACCGGCAAGATGTACAACTTCTCGGTGCAGAACTTGACGACAAGACAGACACTCTTGTCGGCCACGGCGAGATGCGATAGGCGCACCAAGTGCCTCGATGCCACGGCGGAAGTGATCACCGAGGCACCGGGCGGAGGCCCAGACGCCGGGCATGGGCTGGCTGACACGGGGACCGTAAAGTACACCTACGCGGCAGCCAGGCTGTCAGGCCAGCCGCCGTATGCCGACGCGATCCCCCTTGGCGCATACACCGCGCTGACAAAGCTCACTATGAATCCGAAAGGCCACCCACGGATCGTGAGGCCCGGCAGGTTCCGCAGGGGGCCGAACGGTCTTACGGACTTCGACACCTACTGGAAGTAAATGCGGGCTCGGGATGAGTAGTCGCCGCCGTCCGTGGGCAGATCGGGCTCGTGAGTGCAGGTCCGAAGATAGCTTTACCTTGTGGAAGGGCTCGAACCGTATCGAGGGTTGCCTGGAACTCGCCGGTCGGCGTGCCGTCGTCGGCGATCTTCCATGCACCGATGATCCCCTCAGGGGGACGGCTCCGCTGGCACCGCCGGGTGTGTTCGCAAGATCGATGGCATATATCTGGTGGGTTCCAGAACTCAGCCACCGGTCTTGACCTGGGCTTCTACGTGGCCCGCTCGTATTCGTTGAGGGTGTGCGTGCCGGGAATCTCGTCCACGGCTCTGACCAGCAGGTTGCTCTTCCAGTGTCCGGCGTGATGATCATCGATCATGTGCCTGCGGTTCGTTTGCGCCACGAGGCGCTGTTGTTCCGGATGGAGGTGAGAGACCGTCCATCTCCTCGCCGTCGCAGCGGCGGGGTGAAGCTGGAGGCAGCCTGATCCGGGGGTCGCCGGGGACGGCAGGAGCAGCCTCGACAAAGCTGGGCCGGTTCAGTACTGCCGGATGGGCCGGGCCCGGTGAGCGAGACGGGAAGGTATACGAGAGAAACCGGTGTTGTTACGCCTCTTGAGCAGGCGTTCACGTCCACGGGAGTGGTGTATGGGGTAGCTGATCCGGCTGTGACTGTTGCGTCCGATGCCCGGCGTGTCGGCGTGAACTGAGACGGCCACCTCGTGATCCTTCGAAGTGCTCACTACGAGAC
>JBKQMG010000066.1:0-35813 GCA_052146815.1 Streptosporangiaceae bacterium
GCGTCGGACGCCGACTTCAACCCGCTTCGCTACGCACTGGAGATAGCCGGGGGGCGCCGCTTGCTCGTGTCTTGCAAGCATGGATATGACACCTGCCAGCCCCGGCCAGCGGCGATCACGTTCACCCAGGCCGGTCTGTGTCAAAAACTGGTGTCACAACGGCGTGCCAGAATCCGCGCCGCAGCGTCAAATTCCGGGACAGTAGCCGTATGGATCTCTCCTATTGCAGGGTCAGCACCACCGCCCAGGACCTCACCCGGCAGATCGACGCCATGCGCGCCGCCGGAGTCGCCGAGGAGCACATCTACGTCGACAAGCGCACCGGCGCGACCATGGACCGCAACGGCCTGACCACCCTGCTCGGCTTCGCCCGGCCCGGCGACCGGATCAACCTGCTCACGCTGGACCGGCTCGGCCGCAACATGCGCGAGACCCTGAACCTGGTCCACGACCTCACCCAGCGCGGCATCTTCCTGCGCACCCTCGGCGACAAGCTCGCCGTGGACACCAGCGACCCGGGACCCGGCACCGACATGGCCATCGCGCTGCTGGCGATGTTCGCCCAGATGGAACGGATCTACATGCTGGAGCGCGCCGCCGGCGCGCGCGCGGCCAAACAGGCCCGCGGGCTGCCCGCCGGACGCCCCGCCAAGCTGAACGCGACCACCCGCGCCGGAGCCGCCCAGCGGATCGGGGACGGCGCGATCCCCGAACAGGTCGCCGCCGACCTCGGCGTCAGCCGCTCCACGCTGTACCGGGAGCTGCGCAAGCATCGCGAGGGCGCCGTCGCAGAACGGGTCGTGCGGGAAGGCTGATCAGCGATCCAGGCCGCATCCCCGCAGGTCAGCGATATTCGTTGTTTTTTCTGCGATTACTACGGGAACCCCTGATCGTCGCCTGCCTTCACACTTCAGCCCGCATCTGGCGTTCGGGTACCCGCCCGGCGCGTTCCGCCTGAGCGGCCGCTTCTTCGCGGGCGTCGGCGCGGCTGGCCCCGGCCGGCTGGATCTATGTGCTACAAGTCGGCCACCGGCCTGTCGATCTGGCTCTCGCTGGCCTGGATCGCCGGCAGGGGTGCTGGCCTTCCTCGGGTGGGCCCGGTTCCACCGGTCCTGGCCCTTCGCCCCGGTCCAGGTGGACGAGGCCTGCCTGCGCGAGCAGCGCGCCGGCGACCGGGAGACCGGCCCTCCCGCTCAGCCACCGCCTGACGCCGCCGCGGCGGTCGCGCCGCCGGTGTCCGGAGTCCCCGCTGGGTCCTCCGCGTCCGCGCTGCGATCGCCGACCGGCACGACCGGGATCAGCCCGGTGAAGAACATCCCGGCGACCGCGATGAAGGCGACGACCCAGAGGGCGTCGTCGAGGGCGTCCACCCGCGCCTTGCTGTTGGCCTGGACCACGGCGTCGGCCTGGTCCTTCGGGACGTTGGCTTTCTGCAGCTGCTTAGTCAGGTCGATGTCGGAGACGAACGGGACCCCGGCGGCGAGCTGTGTGGTGGCCTTGGTCTTCACCTGGGCCGGGATGGCGGAGCTGTCCTCGATGCCGCGGATCAGCCCGGCGGTCAGGCTGGAGATCAGGACCGCGCCGACCAGGGCCGTGCCGAGCGAGGCACCGAGGTTGGTCACCGTGTTCTGCAGCCCGCCGACCTCGGCGCTCTGGCTGTCGGGGACTGCCGACACGGTCACCGCGCCGAGCTGAGAGGCGAGGGCGCCGATGCCGAGGCCAAGCAGCAGCATCGGGATGGCCACGACCCCCGCGTCGGCGCCAGGGCTGATGCCGCCGATAAGCACGAGCGTGCCCGCGGTCATCGACAGCAGCCCGAGCCGGACGACCAGCCGCGGCCGGGCCCGAGGCCAGACTTTCGGAATCGCGACCGCGGCGGCCAGCAGCGCGACCGACAGCGGCAGCAGCCGGACCCCGGTCTGCAGCGCGGACAGCTCCAGCACCACCGACAGGAACAGGGGAATGGTGAAGAACACCCCCGCCTGGATCAGGAACTGGAAGAAGAACATCGACAGGCCGCCGGCCAGCTGGGAGTTGCGCAGCATCTTCGGGGCAACCAGCGGCTCGCCGCCGCGGGAGACGACGCGGCCTTCCCACAGGAAGAAGCAGTAGACCACCAGCAGCCCGCCGAGCACGAGCCACAGGACGGGCGAGGTCCCGAGGAACACCGGGCCGCCGGGCCTCGGCCGGACCCAGCCCCAGGAGCCGGACTGCAGCACGCCGAACACGGTCAGCGACAGGCCGGCGATTGACAGCAGCGCGCCGACGACGTCGAACCGGACCCGGGCCGCCGGCGGGCTGTCGCCGACCCGGCGCAGGGCTGCCAGGATGATCACGACGATCACGGCCTCGCCGACGAAGACCCACCGCCACGAGGCGAACGTCGTGACCGCACCGCCGATGAGCGGGCCGGCGGCCACGGCGATCGCGCCGGCGGCAGCGATGAGCCCGTAGGCCGCCGCCCGCCGCTCCCGCGGGAAGTTGCCCGCGACCAGTGCCACGATCGCGGGCATGATCAGCGCCGCGCCGATGCCCTCCAGGAACGACCAGCCGGCCAGGAGAACGCCGAGATTGGGGGAGAAGGCTGTGGTCAGCGAGCCGGCTCCGTAGATGACCAGCCCGATGGCGTACGCGCGCCGCCGGCCCACGATGGCGCCGATCTTGCTGCCGGTGATCATCAGCGACGCCATCACAAGCGTGTAGACGGTGATGGCCGTCTGGATGCCGGTGACCGTGGTGCCGACGTCGGCCGCCACCTGGCGGATCGAGACGTTCATCACCGAGCTGTCCAGCGTCATCAGGAACTGGCTGGCGCCCAGCACCGACAAAACGAAGCCGCTGCCGGCGACACGGCCGGCGGACTTAGCGGATCCCGCCCGGGCAACCGCGGACGTCATTGGCCGAGCCTACGGGAATTCCCCGCGCTTGCCAGGGGTGATGATGTCGCGGGCGGCAACGAGACGCTAAAACAATAAGTCGACAACACGCTGCGCACCCGTCAGTGCACCTGCGCGGAAAGCAGCGGCCGGCTGGTCAAGGGGGCTGACGGGCCAACCCGCGGCCCGGGGTGAAGGATCAGCCGCGGGTCAGCTGACGGCCCGCCCGGGGTCAGTCGGCGCTGGAGCCAGCCCAGATGTTGATCCCCGAATCCACCGCCTGCTGGTCGATGGCCGCGATTTCCTCGCTGGTGAACTCCGTCTTCCCCGCTGCGGCGAGGTTCTCCTCCAGCTGCGCCACGCTGCTCGTGCCGATCAGCGCCGAGGTGACTCGCGGGTCGCGCAGCACCCAGGACAGCGCCATCTGAGCCAGCGACTGGCCGCGGCCGCGCGCGATCTCGGCCAGGGCCCGGACATGCGCCAGGTTCTCCTCGCTGAGCTGGTCAGAGGACAGCGATCCGTCGCGGCTGGCGCGTGAGTCACCGGGGATGCCGTTCAGGTACTTGCCGGTCAGCAGGCCCTGGGCGAGCGGCGAGAACGCGATGCAGCCTGCGCCCTGGCGCTCAAGCTCGTCGAGCAGGCCGCGCTCGATCCACCGGTTCAGCATCGAGTAGGACGGCTGGTGGATAAGCAGCGGCGTGCTGAGCTGGCGCAAGATCGCGGCTGCCTCAGCGGTCCGTTCCGGCGAGTAAGACGAGATCCCCGCGTAGAGGGCCCGCCCGGACGTGACCGCCGTGGCGAGGGCCCCCATCGTCTCCTCCAGCGGCGTGTCCGGGTCGAACCGGTGGCTGTAGAAGATGTCGACGTACTCAAGTCCCATCCGGGCCAGCGACTGGTCGAGGCTGGCCAGCAGGTACTTTCGGGAGCCGTGATCACCGTAGGGGCCCGACCACATGTCGTAGCCAGCCTTTGTGGAGATGATCAGCTCATCACGATAGGGGCGCAGATCAGAGCGCATGATCTCGCCGAAGTTCGTCTCGGCGGAGCCATAGGGCGGGCCGTAGTTGTTGGCCAGGTCGAGGTGCGTCACGCCGAGGTCGAAGGCGCGCCTGATGATGGCGCGCTGGAGGTCGAGCGGCCGGTCGTCGCCGAAGTTCTGCCACAGGCCCAGGGAGATCTCGGGGAGCAGGATGCCGCTGCGTCCGCAGCGTCGGTAGGGGAGCTGGTCGTACCGGTCGGCGGCAGGAACGTAAGTAGAGGGGGGCACGTAAGTCATCTGCGAAGTCTCGCACCCCGGCCCTGCGTCATGAAGAAGCGGCCCGTATCGAGATGGCGTGTCCGGCCGCGCGCGCGGCATACAAGTACGAACACCCTAGAAGCTTGCACTTCTCCGATCGACAAGATGTTGTCTATGCGGCGATGGGCGTGATTCCGAGGTCGTGGAAGAGGGTCTGCATGCCGGTGCGGAGGGTCTCGTAGTGGCGGTCGATGCGGGTCCAGTGTGCGGGCTTGCGCCCGCGGCGGGGACTGCGGACGCCGGCGAGGATGGGGGCGATGACCTGGTCGCGGAGGGCGAGCAGGGCGGCGATGGTGCGGGCCGCCGCTGGCGGGATGTGATACCGGCGTGTCCTGGCCGGCTTGACCGCCAGGTCCTTCCCGCGGAGCTTGCGCAGGTCGTAGGCGCCAGTCGGATGGTGTAGCCGGCCTGCTCGGTCATGCCGCGGATCTTGGCGGTGAATTCGGCGACGGTGAAGCCGCGGGGCGCGGCGGCCCGAGCCAGGGCCGCCGCGAGGGCGGCGCGGATGCGGGGCTTGTTCAGGTCGAGGCCACCCGGTCCGGGTGGCGCCGATCCGTGCGGGCCTGGGTAGCTCGTCGAGGATGCCGTCGGCAATGAAGCTGATGACGGCGCAGTCCAGGGCGGTGGCGAACCGCCCGGCCATGCCGGCCAGCCGGGTGATGATCTCGGGGAAGTGCTCCAGGCCGCGGCGGCAGCGCAGTTCCCTGGTGTTGCGGACGGTGGCCTCCATGCGCAGCACGTGCTCGCCTTTGAGGTAGGCCCTGGCCTGCAGGAGCCCGAAGCGCACCTTGAACCAGGTCAGGCCGTACTGAGGTTTCTCGATCACGATTTCCTGCGCGGGCGGGCCGCTGGCGCGGTTGCGGTGCGGCCGGTTCTTC
The DNA here is from genome assembly GCA_052146815.1 of Streptosporangiaceae bacterium. Lineage (GTDB taxonomy): Bacteria > Actinomycetota > Actinomycetes > Streptosporangiales > Streptosporangiaceae > DATJZH01. The sequence continues at coordinate 5,052 of JBKQMG010000066.1, forward strand.
AGGCCGAAAACCGTCCGCGGCGAGGGGATGTCCAGCCGGGACCGGGTCCGGTCCGGCACCCGGCTGGACAGCTCCTCGATCTGGCCGCCGGAGGCGAACAGCAGGTTACGGCTGTACTCGGCCTGGTAGACCGAATAGGAGCAGGCGAACCCGCTGCGGGCTTGCTCGGAAGAGTCCAGGCCGAAGCACAGGCAGGCCGAGTAGATCCACCGGTCGCAGACCTGGCCCGGGCGCCCTATAGCCGCAGGCTGCGACAAGGTATCTGCGACCCGGGCCAGGCGCGGTGCGGATCCGCGATGCCAGTAAAGCAGTTGCCCTCCTTGCTGAACCCGGTCCCCGCCGCCCGCGCCGCGGCCGCGACGTGCTCATGCCCGTTGAGGATCACCTGCGCGGCGAACGGCGGGTGCCCGGACATCTTGATGGTCACGTGACCCCAGTCCGGGTCCATGATGTGGAAGCTGTAATGGCGGACGAACGCCTGCAAGGGCCACTCCTTCCGGGCGAAGTCCCGGACGGAGCGTAGGCATTCCTTGGTCCCCAGCTTCCGCACACTTGAGTCAGGTTTTCGGGCGGCGTACCGTCGAAGACGCCCGCTCCACATCTGCAGGCAGAGTCCTGACCAGCCACTTTGACGTGGCACGACCGACCGCATATGTCGGCCGGACCCTGGCGCAGCGGGCGGCGGCGGTCGGCTCATCTTGACCGCAGGTCCCTGCGCAGGCCTGCGCCCAGTTCGATCGTTTCCGCTATTTGCGCAGGTCAGCCACGTCGCCAGGCGGTCAGAGGCGGAGCCTCACTGGTACGGCAGCCGGACTTCGTTCTGCACGATTAGAGTTGTCACGTCAATTCACACCCCCTTGCTCTATCTAGTTTGATTCTCGCCAGCAGGAGCGCAGCCTGCCTGACATGCGACTTCTTGGCATAGTGCGGCTGTCCGACGGCACCGGCGAGACCACCAGCCCGGAGTGGCAGCGCGGGAAGATCACCGGCTACGCGAGCCTGCACGGTCACACCCTGGTGGCCGAGGCCGAGGATCTTGATGTCTCGGGCAGCGTGTCGCCGTTCAAGCGGGCCGATCCATGCTGGTGCCGAACAGATCCGCTGACAGGCCGCTGGCCTGGATACGGACAGGGGTTGTTCTTTCGCTCACCTGGGCAGAGGATGGCTTTGATTCACCCGGACGGGAGTACCGGGATGCATTTCATGAGCAATGAGGATCAGTCGGGCAGCAGGTCTCGCCATTATCATGCTGCGCACGCGATGCAGTCGTGGCGGGTCGACGTGCTGATCCGGGCCGAGTGGCACGCCACCGAGGGGACGTACGCAAGCCATCGGGGTGCTGAGCGCCGGGCGCGCGGCTTGTTCTGGTCGATGCCGCAGATGAGCTGCTGGCGGGTGGTGGCTGCCGCCACGCCGGTCGGGCTGGCCGACGCGACCGGTGTGCCCGCCGGCCACGCCCATGCGCACGCCCGCCCGGAGGAGGCTCCGGGCGACGAGGCTCCGGGTACGGCGCGACGCGGCTGGATCGGCCGTCTCGCGTAATCGCGGAGCGACCCACCGTCCACGGGGCCGCGAGATCTGCCGATCATCATGGAATGCCCGGTCTGCGGCGACGCCCAGGCGGAGGCCCGCCGATCTGGATATCGTCCAGGCCCACGGCCTGGGCGACCCGCGCTGCCGCCACGCCGATGGCAGGAGCCTCTGCCGGGTCCTTGACGACAGCGACGGCTATGAGCCGGCCAGTGTCGTCCCTTCTCAGCGTGGCCCGGCCCCGGGCGCTGCCCGTAGTGCCTGGCCCCCAGCTCGGGGCCCTGCCCAGAGGGCCTGCGCAGGAGTTCAGGCTGGCCTAGCTTCGTGGCTGTCATTGCGGGGCATGACGTTTATCTGGGCTGCCTCCAGCCAGCCCGGCCCGCGCCTTTCCCCGGTGCTGGTGATGACCGACCAGGTGCAGGCCTCCACGACGTAAGGCTCGCCGTCGATCATCATGAGCTGTCCGTCGCGCGGCAGCGCTTCCAGATTCACGTCGATGCTGAGCTGCTCGAACTCGCCTAGGTGCGTGACAGTGCTGCGGGGCCCTGCGATATGGCACTTCATCATGTCCCTGTGCCTCCTTCACGCTGGGCCCGGCAGCGCGGACCGTTGGACGCACGGACGCCTGAACGCCCGGATACGCTGGCCGCTGTTGTAAGGGCCGATCTGGCCGGTATGACGGTCATGCGTCATATTCTCCAGCAAGGCCATCCCGCGCCTGACCTGCCCCTGTGTGCCGGGCTACCGTCGGCCAGCGGTCAGTAAGCGACCAGCAGCCGAGTCTCCAGGGATCTGGAGGCTATCTACAGACCTTGTCCAGCCAACAGTCGGCCTGAAGCCTGATGCTCTAGATGGCTCCTCCGCGTAGGCGCAGCAGCTCGCCGCGCCTACTGGGAGAGGACTGCCCTCATACGCGCCCCGTCAGCCAGGCCCCGCCCCCAGCGTCTCCCGGACGGCGGGGTGCTCTCGGCAAGCCCGCGGTCGCACTCGCTGCACCGCAAGTGGCCCTGCCATCAGGCAGGTATGCCGAGCGCGCCCCGCCAGCAACCCCGACCTGGCGGGGCGCTTCAGTGCCGGGGCGGATCGTCGGCCCGGCGGCGACGCGCGAGCTCGGCCCCCGAGGACGTTCACTGGTGATCTCCCACTCGGCAACGCGTAGTTAGCCGAATGCGGCGGACGTCCGGGGCCGTCGCCAGAGCATGAGCCGGTGGCGATAGCGATGGCGTTCTCGGCGGGCGTAGGAGGGAACGGCCATGCAGAAGCGTGCACGACCATCCGCTACGGCGAATCACCTCACCCGCAGCATACGGGAGCAATAGTCAAGACCTGTGGATGAAGATCTTTTAGGCTGCTTCCGGTCGTGGCCGTCGGCTCGCCATGTCCGAGCGCTGGGGAGTCAGACGAACACCGCGTGCCGAGGAGAAGGACGACCGTCAGCTGGCATCGTCAAGGACCTCGCGCAGCTTGCGCGCGAAGGCTTCAGGCTGCCCGGCGTAGCCGAACTCGCCACCGACGAAGCCGCCGTGGTGGCTCGGGAAAACCGTCGGCTGCTGACCGAGCAGCTTGGCCGTCGCCACCGAGGCGCGTCCGGTGAAGGTGTCCAGGGACTCTTCGCCCACTGCGATCACGACTCGCGTCCGCGCCGCGGTAAGCGCGTCGACGTCGGGCCGATAGCTGCTGACCGCCCAGGACCGGTCGGAGAGAAGCGGGTCGTCACGGGAGCCGTCATCCACGGTCGGCATCCCGAACACGGCGGGATCCGGCGCGGGCTGGGTGAAGTAGTCTTCGGTGAATTCGCCCCGCCACGACGTCATCATGATGAAGGCCGCCATGCCCGCGCCCGAGCCCTTGTCCTCGTATGCATCCCGGACGCCGGCCCGGGCGCGCTCGGCAGCCTGGGCGTCGGGGAGCACCGGAATGAGCGGCGGCTCGTGCGCCACCAGGGTGGTCACGTCATCGGGGAACGCCGCCACTAGAGCGAGCGCGGTCACCGCACCGCCGCTGCTCGCAAACATCTCGACAGGACCCGCGCCGAGCGCCTCGATGACGGCGTGCACGTCGGCAGCCTGGATCCCGGGCGCATGGCCGACCCGGCCGTCCTTGCGGGTGCTGCGGCCGAGGCCGCGCGGGTCGTAGGTGACCACGGTGCGGTCAGGGAAGTGCGACGCCAACGTGCCGAAGCCGCTGGCGTCCATTGGCTGGCCGATCATGACCAGCGGTGGGTGTCCATCGGCGGTCGGCAGCGGGCCGTGGATGTCGTAGACGAGGTCGACCTCGGGAGTCTCGAGCATCTGCGTAGTCATAACCGTGTCGACTCCTTCCGCGTCGAGAACTCATCGGATGCTACGCGGCTTCGGGTTGGTGTTGGTCGTCGGGGCGTTCGACGAGTTTGCCGTTGAGGAACAAGGCACCGGCGCGGACCAGGGCGACCAGGTGGGGTGCGTTGACCGCGCGCCAGCGGGCCTGGGCGGATTCGATGAGCTTGAAGGCCATGGCCAGCCCGGCATCGCGGGTGCCGGGGCCCTTGGTGACCTTGGTCCGGTGGCGCACGGTGGCGAAGGTGCTCTCGATGGTTATCTGGAGCCCTCGAATGTGTGTCCTGCATGTTGAGCACGAGGGGTTGAGGGGCCGGGATCTGCCTGGTGGACGTGGTTATCTGCCGCTGTCCATTACGCGGATCTTCCGGAGGAACCATGCTTGTTCAGCGGGTGCTGTCACCCGTCTCGTCGCTTGAGTCGTGGACGGTTCTGGGGGACGACGATCTCCCCGTTGCCCCGGTCGAGCGCTACCTGGCTTACCTGACTGACATTGAGCGGTCGCCGAACACGGTCTGGGCTTATGCCCATGATCTGAAGGACTACTTCACCTTCCTGGAAGGCCGCGGCCTGGACTGGCGCGAGGTCCGCCTCGAGGACATCGGCGGGTTCGTGGCGTGGCTGCGGCTGCCGCCGGCTGGCCGGGACGGGCGGGTCGCGATCCTCCCTTCGGCCGGCCATCATGTGAGGCCGTCGACGGTGAACCGGAAACTGTCGGCGCTCAGCGCGTTCTACCTGCATGCGGCACGGCACGGGGCGGATCTGGGCGAGCTGCTGGTGACCTGGGCCCCGGCGGGACGCCGGGGCGAGTGGAAGCTGTTCCTGCATCACATCAGCAAGGGCCAGCCAGTCGCCCGCCGCGCGATCGCGCTGAAGGCATCCCGCAAGCTTCCGCAGGTCCTGACTGCCGGTGAGGTCCAGGCCGTCCTGGACGCCTGCGTCAGGCTGCGGGACCGGCTGCTTCTCGCGGTGCTGCATGACACCGGCATGCGCGTGGGCGAGGCGCTCGGGCTGCGGCACGAGGACGTCGCCGCCGCCGAACGCTAGATCACCGTGGCGCCGCGCTTCAACGCCAGCGGCGCCCGTGCCAAGTCAGGGACAGCGCGGACAAGCCCGGTCTCTGCCGAGCTGATCCGGCTCTATGCCGACTACCTGCACGAGGAGTACGGCGATCTCGACTCCGATTACGTGTTCGTCAACCTGTGGGGCCGCCTGCACGGGCATCCGCTTGCCTATCCGGCCGTCTATGACCTGGTCCGCCGGCTGCGCCGGCAGACCGGCATCGAGTTCGGCCCGCACTGGTACCGGCACACGGCAGCCACGCGGATGCTCCGCGACGGCGTCCCGGCCGAGACGGTGTCCGCTCTGCTCGGACACGCCTCGATCACCACGACGTTAGCAACTTATGCCTGACCAGCGAGGATGCCCGCCGTGCACTTGAGGCGGCCGGCTGGTTCACCGGGCGGCGGGTGTCGTGGTGACCGGCGCGCTCCCCGTCCCGCTCATGCCGCGGCCCGGGCTGCTGCTCGGCAGGCTCATGTCGACGGTCCGGCCGGAGTTCCGGGCTGACGAGCTCGTCTTCGAGCCGGCCGACCCGGTGTTCGGCGGAGCTGTCTGCCGCGTGCCCAGCTGCGAGCGGACAGGCCGCGGCGGCGGCGGCTATGCGCAGCTCACCACGACCGGTGGATTACCGCGGGCAGGCCCGACCCGGAGGCCTTCGCCACCTCGACCGACCCTCGGTGGCACAAGCAGGCCCCGCTGGCCTGCTGCCGGGCGCCGGGCTGCGGCCGCGGCGTCGCCCGCCAGGGGCTGTGCGTCCGCCACGCTCAGGCCCGCGAGCGCGCGGACCGGCCCGCGCTGGCGCAGTGGCTGGCCGCAGTGCCCGTGACCGCCATGCCGGCCGGGCAGGCACTGTGTCAGAGCGCGGTCTGCGACCTGTGGGCCGAGAAGGACATCCCGTTCTGCCACGGGCACGGCAGCACCTGGAAGACCAGCAGCCGGCCCGGCGCCGGGGAGTTCGCCCGCGGCTATGCCGGGATCGATGTCGTTCCCCGCCTTTCCCCAGGACCTGCCCAAGCGCAGCGAACGGCCGCCCCGGGCACTCGCCGAGCACGTCATGGCGCAGGTCGAGCATCCCGGCAACCTCGGCCGATGAGGCAACGCGGCCTACCGGCTGGTGACCCTGATCCACTGCGGGCTGCGGGTCTCCGACGCCCTCCGCCTCGAACGGGACTGCATCGCCTGCGATGCTGACGGAGCCCCGTATCTGCGGTACAGCGCGGGTCTCAGTAGGTTGTACTGCCCCATGTATAAGGGTGCGGTTTGCCCAGTTCCACACCGTCATCACCCGCGCTGAGACTCAGCCACATGTCTCGCGGCGCCGACTACCGGGAAATACGCAGGTGGAGCCGCCCGGCCGCGGGCCCTGGGACGGTGCCTTCGCCGATGAGTCGGGCTTCGCGGCCTCTGCTGCGAGGACCTATGGCGGCAGTTCCTCGCCCAGTTCGCTGCCCACTACTACCTTCCTCTGCTGCGGGTGGCGTTCCGGCGTGGTCCCGCACCCGGAAATGACGGCATATGCCCAGCTCCGCGGGATCCGCAGGGCCCTCGGAGAACTGGACGTCCGGCAGGGGCGCGGAGGACCTCCGCCCCTGCCTGGGCGAGCGGCTGATAGGTGGACTGGTTCCATGTTCGTCGGTGACCACGTCCTGCTGGACCTCAGCTTTCCTGCCGCCGGGGGGAGGCTGGCTGACCTGGCCAGCGCCGGCAGCCTGCTGTGCTTCTCCGAGGAGTCCTACGGGGAGGGAATCGCTGGCTTCGTCGAAGTGGCGGGTCCCCAGGCAGGCACGGCGAGGCTGGCGGGGGTGATCCCGGGCGTGCTGGCGCTCACCGGCGGGTGTGCCCGGCTCACGCTGACCTGGGAGGCCATCGGCGCAGACGGCCAGCTGTTCCCGGCCCTGGAGGCGGACATTACGCTGACCCCGGCGGGAGAGCAGACCACGGTGCTCGCGGTCGCCGGCGCATACCGGCCGCCGCCGGGCCTCTCGGCTGCCGGCCTGGATGTGGTGATAGCGGACTGCTATGCGGCAGCGTCGATCCGGAGCTTCATCGCCCGGCTCGCCTGTGCCCTCGTCCACCCTGCGGGCAGCCGGGCTCCCGGCCGCCTGGCCGGCCATCGCCCGCGCCAGCAGCCGCCCGGCGGATAAGGCTGTTAAGCGCGGTCGCGGAGTGGCGGCAGTCGCGCCGACGAGGCGGCCCGGCGCATTCCGTGCTCATGCACCGATGCGCTGACGGCCGTTCTGACGGCGGTAAGGCCTGACAAGGTAAGGCCCCGGCCTGGTGTCATTCCCCCGCCATGCCGGGCCCGTCACTACCGCACGGGGGCTGGCAGCGCTACCCGTTACTTACAGTGGCCAGCGACCGGCTCCAAAGCGATAAGCCCTCGGTAGGGCTGCGTGCGCTCTGCGTGTACGCCAGCCGTGCACTTGCTGCACAACGCGAGGCCGACCGGGCGCCACCGCGGGGCTGGGATCACGTACGCGGCGTCACTTCCCGGATTCTTGCTCCGCCCTGCGGAGCCGCCGCACCTCCATGATCTGCGCGCCGGACGCCTCGAGCCTGGCGAGCAGCCCGGACAGCGCGGCCTGATCCGGGAGGGGGCCGTGCACGACAGTCTCCACGGCGGCGTTGAGGCGGTCGAAGTCAAGCAGGGCCCCTGGCGGGAGCGTCCCCGCTACGCGAATCTCGTAGTAAGCCGTCGTCATTGGCAAGCCTCCTCACCGCCGGACCGTTCCACTGTCTTCCAGTGCCGCATCTCGCGCCCCACCCGGACTGGGTGACCTGCTCTGGCGGGCGCTGCGGGCCGAAGTCCGCACGGCGCACCCGCACGCGGCTGCGCCACGGCGGGTTAGCCTCGTATTGGTCCCTTGCCAGTTGCCGCCCCGGAACCCGGCGACCTTCATCGCGGGAGATGGGCCTATGGAGTACTGCCTGTGGGAGGAGCAGCGGTTAGAGGCTGACTTCCCCGGCTGGATGATCACCGTCACTCCGGGCAGGGCCGTCGCCGTCCGGGGGGATGAGCGGATCGAGGAGCGATCGGCGGCGGTGCTGCGGAGCATTCTGGAAGCACAGCGCTGGGCCGCCGCTGAGCGCCGGGCCCGGCGTAGCTGAGAACGGCGGAACCCCGCGGCAATTCGACACCGGTCCCGTTCGGCAATTCCGGCGAAACGGGTGCCGGGCAGGCGCGCCGCGCCGGGGGGCGGCCGCCGGCGCGGCACCAGGCTCAGCACGAGCCGGTGGGCAGCACTTCCGCAGGCGCAGGCGCTCGCCGGGAAAATGGCCGCATAAAGCCGGCAGGTTTCCGGTACCGACTCGCGTGAATGACAGTGCTCATGCAGGACTTAATCGCGGATGCTTCTACACGGATAAACACATTTGACTCTCCGTGATCATGAAAAGCGCAACCAAGGGACGTTGACGGAAATGCCGCGCTGACCGTCTTCCGTCCCGCCGCGGAGATCACGATCCCGGCGAGGCAAGGGCGCCGCGATGAGGTCCGGCTGGCGCTGGCGACAGTGGGTTCGCAGGTCAGAAGCTCGATAACGGGCCACTGGCGACAGAGCGGCATGGGTGCTTCCCGCTGGCCGGCCAGCGGGTGACTGGCCGACGGCCGCGCTGACCTGGCCAGCGGAGCTCACCGGACGCCTGGAAAAAAAGCCCGGCTATCCCAATCCGCCGTCCCGCATGCCCCCGAACACCCTGCGATGGACGTGCCATCGGGGCTTGTCCAGTTCCCAGGGAGGGAAATTTATGTTCGGAGCAAAACGTGCCCGCATGACAGGCACGCGATGGGCTGGCCTAGCTCTCGCGGGCATGCTTGCGGCCGGGGTAGCTCTCGCTTCGGGGACGGCGTTCGCCTCCTCGGGATCGTCGGCAGCGAGCACCTCGGCATCGAGCATGAGCGGCATGCAGATGACGTCCTCGAACTGGCACGGACGCCACGTGGGCTTCACCAAGGGCTGGTACCACGGCCACACCGTGAGGTTCTTCTACTCCAAGAACTTCTCCTGCCTGAGCCCGCCGGCGAGCAAGGCGTCGTCGAACTGCGAGGCGGGGACTAACTACACCCAGACCCCGGCGAACACCTTCGACCCGCTGTACGTGATCGTGCCGCTCGGCTTCACGCCGCCGAAGAGCACGCTGCAGTGCAAGGCCGGTCACTGCATCGACCACCCGAGCACCATTGACCTGTCCGCGGTGCTCGGTTCCTCCGCGGGCAACGTCCCGCTCCCGGCGCACAGCCACATCGTCGCGACCAACAACAGCCACCAGTCTGAGTGGTGGAACGTGGACGTCGTCGGCGTGAAGAACCTGGCGTCCTGGAACAAGATCGTTCACGCCAAGAGCGACCGGGAGCTGCAGCGCCTGCAGCGGACCGACAGCGCGAACGTGACCGGGAACATCCCGACCAACCTGTTCCTGTACTTCTCCGTCCTGCGCTAGGCCGCGCCGAGCGTCGGATCGCCGCCGATTCCCTCGGCGGCGATCCCGGCGATCCGGCCCTGGCCGCCTTTCCTAGGAGGGGAGCGGCCGGGGCCGGGCCCGCAGGCCATCGACCCGCAGTAGAGATCGCCCCCTGGGCAGGCGCCCACCGGCACCAAGCCGCGCGACCGGCCGAGCCGGACCGCACCGCGAGCACGAGGGACCGGATCGAGGTAAGAGGGAACACCATGAGCATTACGCGAAGTCAGGCAGCTGCCGCGCCCGCGCGCGGGTTCCCGCTGCGAAGCTGGCGCACCATCGTCGGGCTGACGGCCCTGGCAGGCGGCGCCGCGGTGATCGCCGGAGTTTTCCTGCCCTGGGCAGAAGCCTTCGCCGGCCTGATCGCCATCCCCGGGATCCGCGGCACCAACGGGCGGATCCTGCTGGCCGGGGGAATCCTCATCGCCGCCGCCGGCCTCTATCACCTCGTCCGCGGCGGCAAGAGCGACCGCTGGCTGATCGGCCTGGCCGGCTTCGCGGCACTGGCGTTCTCCGGCTGGCTGCTGCTGCGGCTCACGACCACCACGCAGGCCCTCAGCGGCTCGATGGACCTGGTGAAGAGCGGCCCTGGCCTGTGGGTGACCGCCGCCGGGGCGATCCTGGCATTCGCCACGCTCTTCATGCCCTCGTCAGCCCAGCAGGCGCTGCGGGAGCGCCCGCAGGCCGGGACGGGCATGCTGGCCCGGGCAGCGGACCGCGAGTCCACCGGAGCGCGGCGCTGGCTGCAGATCGCGCTCGGCCTGATCTGGGTGCTCGACGCCGCACTGCAGTACCAGCCCTACATGTTCAGCAAGGGCTTCGTGACCGGGCTGATCCAGCCCGCAGGCATGGGCAGCCCGGCGTTCGTCAGCACTCCGGTCATGTCCTACGGCAACCTCATGCTGCATAACGAGATCCTGTTCAACGCCATCTTCGCCACCATCCAGCTCGCGCTGGGGATCGGGCTGCTGTGGCGGCCCGCCGTCCGCGCCGCCCTGGCCGGGACCGTGGTGTGGGCCCTCGCCGTCTGGTGGGTCGGCGAAGGGATGGGCATGATCTTCTCGGGCACCGCCTCGCCGCTGACCGGAGCGCCTGGCGCGGCCCTGCTGTACGCGCTGCTGGCCGTGCTGGCCTGGCCGAGGCAGCGCGGACGCGCAGCCGGCCAGAGCGTCGCTGCCGCCAGCCCGCTCGGCCGCCGCTGGGCGAAGGCTGCCTGGCTCGCGGTGTGGGGCAGCGCGGCCTACTTTGTGCTGCAGCCGGCTAACTCCGCCGCCGTCGCGCTGCGCGCGACGTTCGCCGGTCTCGCCGCCGGGGAGCCCGGCTGGATTGCCTCGATGGACCGAGCCGTCGCCGGTGCGGTCGGTTCCGGCACCGCGGTGCCCATCGCCCTCGCGGTGCTTTTCGCGGTCATCGCCGCGGGCATCTTCGTTCCGGCCGCGACCCGCCCGGTTCTCGTGCTGGCCGTGGTCACGGCAGCGGCCATCTGGGTGCTGGGGGAGAACTTCGGCGGCATCCTGACCGGCCAGGGAACTGACCCGAACACCGGCCCGCTGCTGATCCTGCTGGCCGCCGCCTTCTGGCCGCTGGCCCGGGCCGCCCGGCAGGCCACAGCACCCGAGGCCGTCACCGCGGCCGCCCTGGTCCCCGATCCGGCGACCACCGACGGCGGCCTCGCGGCATATCCCGCCGCCGGGGACGTCCCCGCGGACACCCAAGCACGGGCGCAGACGCAGGCCCCGGCAGCGCAGGCCCCGGCAGCGCCGGCGCCCGCGGGTTCGCTGGCGCCAGACGAGGCCGCCGGCAGTCGCGGGAGGGTCAGCTCGCTGCGCGGCTGAGCGTGAAATCGGCGGTGCGGAACCGCCGGGTGCGCCGCCGGAAGTCGAAGGTGAAGCCCGGCCAGAGGGTCAGGTTGCGGCCCTGGCTGTCGAGGTACCAGCTCGCGCAGCCCGAGCTCCAGACGGTCGACGGCAGCTTGCGCTGCAGCTCGGCGTTGTAGGCGGCGGCGACTTCCGGCCGGACCTCGGCCGGGCCGCTGCCTGCGGCGTCGATGGCGCGGACCGCCGCGAGGACGTAGCTAAGCTGGCTCTCGATCATGAACACCATCGAGGAATGCCCCAGGCCGGTGTTGGCGCCGGTCAGGTGGAAGTAGTTGGGGAAGCCGGGCACGACGGTCCCGAGGTAGGTCTGGTCGAAGGCGTCGGCGAGCGTGCGGCCGCCGCGGCCGGTGATCCTGGCGAACATCGGGTTATCGGTCACGTGGAAGCCGGTCGCGAGGATCACCGTGTCGACCTGGCGGTACTGGCCGTCAGCGGTGACGATGCCATCCGGCCGAAACTCGATGATCTTCTCGGTGACGAGGTCGACGTTGCCGGCCGCGATCGCCGGGTAGAAGTCGTTGGACGGCATGACCCGCTTGCAGCCGAGGTCGTAATGCGGCGTGAGCTTCTCCCGCTTTACCGGATCGGCGACCGCCCGCTCCATGTGCGTCTTCCACACCGCCTCGGCCTTCTTCAGGATCGCCGGCCTCTTGACGAACCCGAAAACCATCACCTCGCGCATCCAGTAAGTGGCCACCCGCGACGCGGTCTGCGCCCCCGGCAGGTACCGGTAGGCCGCGTGCCGCCAGGGCCCGACCGGCCGGCCGGTGTGCGGGACAACGTAGGGGGCGGTCCGCTGGAAGACCGTCAGGTGCTCGGCCTGCGGCTGAATGGCCGGGACGATCTGGATGGCGGAGGCCCCGGTGCCGATCACGGCGACCCGGCGTCCCGCCGCCGACCAGGACCGGTCCCAGCGGGCGGAGTGCATGATCTGGCCGGTGTACCGCTCGATGCCGGGAATGTCGGGCAGTGAGGGCTCGACCAGCGAGCCGACGCCGGCGATCACGTACTGGGCCCGGATGACCTCGCCGCTCGCGGTGATATGCCAGAGCCGTTCGGCGTCGTCCCAGCGGACGCTGGTGACATCGCAGCCGAACCGAACGTAGGGCCGCACCCCGAACCGGCTGGCCACGACCTTCAGGTAGGCCCGCAGTTCCGGCTGCGCGGGAAAGGTGTTGCTCCAGTTCGGATTGGGCGCGAACGAGAACGAGTACAGGTTGGACTGCACATCGCAGCGGCAGCCGGGGTAGACGTTGTCCCGCCAGGTACCGCCCACCTCGGCGGCGCGCTCCAGGACGACCAGGTCCCGGTGCCCGGCCCCCAGCAGGCTGACCGCCGCCCCGATCCCGGCGAACCCGGCGCCGATGACCGCGAACTTCAGCCGGGCCGGAGCGGCGGGCTGGCCGTCAGGACTGCGCTTAGTGCCAGCACTGCTCCGTGCTTCAGAACTGCTCCGTGCCTCAGAACTGCTCCGTGCCTCAGACCTGCTCCGTGCCTCAGACCTGCTCAACGGGTGCTCCTGCGCGGGTGAGGCCGCTGCCCGCGATCCGCGGCGGCGGGATCTGGCGGCGGGCGACGGCCACCGCTGACTGGAACGTCTGCTCGATCAGCGCGACCAGCTCCGTCCTGGGAACGACCGGGCGCCGGTGCCAGGCGGCCACCATCTCCTCGGTCATGGCGGCCCAGCCCGCCACGGCCAGCCGCAGCAGCGGCTGCGCCGGGTCGGCGCATACCCCCTGGACCAGCCGGTCAGTCAGCGCCTCGCGGGTCCGCTCGCAGATGGCGCGCAGGACCGGGTCGGCGCCAGCCGCGCTGCGGGTCAGGGCCAGGAACTCCGCGGGCCTGGCCCCCGCCCAGTCGAGGTAGGCCTCGATGCCTGCGCGCAGGCGCTCCAGCGGCGGCAGGCCCGGGCACGGGTCGGTGGCCTGCAGGAACTCATCGGCTGCCGCGGCCAGCACGGCGGCCAGGAAGTCGCTGCGGCTGCCGAAGTAGTGATAGGGCAGCGCGCGGCTGATCCCGGCCGCGGCCGCGACATCTTCCAGGGCCAGTTCGCTGAGCGGGCGGCTGCGCAGCAGCGTCATGCCGACGGCGACGAGCTGAGCCCGGCGCTGCTGCGGGCCGAGCCGACGCCGGGCAGCCGTTTCGAGCATGGGCTGATTTTATTGATGCATGCTCAATAAGTCGATGCCCGCCGGTCAGGCGAGGACGCAGGCAGCCGATAATGCCCTGTGAGGTATGCGCGGAAGGGAAGGCAGCCGGTGGTGGAGCTGAAGTCGCCCGGTGAGATCCAGGCGATGCGGGCCACGGGGGCGGTAGTCGCGGCCGCGCTGGCCGCCGTGCGGGGGCATGCCGCCGTGGGTGTCACGCTGCGCGAGCTGGACGACGTCGCGCGGTCCGTCCTCACCGGCGCAGGCGCTACGTCGCCGTTCCTCGGTTATCAGCCCAGCTTCTCCGACCGGCCGTTCCCGGCGGTGACCTGCACGTCGGTGAACGACGCAGCCCTGCATGGCATCCCGACCGGGTACCGGCTGCGCGACGGCGATCTGCTGAGCGTCGACTGCGGGGCGACGCTCGGCGGCTGGACGGGCGATGCGGCGATCTCGCTGACGGTCGGCGCCGCCCACCGGGCTGACGTCCGGCTGATCGAGACCGCGGAGCAGGCGCTGGCCGCGGGCATCGCCGCGGCACGGCCTGGTGCCCGTCTCGGGGATGTGTCCGCGGCCATCGGCGCCGTGGGCCGCGGGGCGGGATACGGGCTGAACACTGACTTCGGCGGGCACGGGGTCGGCCGCACCATGCACGAATCGCCTTCCGTGCCAAACGACGGGCGGGCCGGCAAGGGCCTCAAGCTCAGCCCCGGCCTGGTAATCGCCATCGAGCCGTGGTTCATGGCCGGCGGCCGCGATGGCTACCGCCTCGACGACGACGGCTGGACCCTGCGCACCGGCGACGGCAGCCGCGCCGCCCACGTCGAGCACACCGTCGCCGTCGCCGAGGACGGCCCCGTGATCCTCACCGCGCCGTAATCCGCCTGGCAGCCGCCGCAAAGGCGGCCGGCCCGCACTCTGGGGCGGCAGCGCACTGTAGTGGCACAATCAGCGGCATGTCGCAGCACAGCGATCAGCAGAACGGGCCGGGGCCAGGTTCCCCGCCGGTCGTCACCGGCACGTCGCCCGCCCGCCGGCCACCGCCCCGGGAGCCCGGCATGCGTGGCGTCGACGGCTCCGCGGCGCTGCTGGAGCACGCGCAGGACATCGTGACCGTGGTGGTCGGGGTGATCCTGGTCGTCCTGGCGGTCGTGCTGCTCGTCGCGGGCATCTGGGATTTCTTTCATGCGCCCGGGGCCGTCGTCATCCGGGCTCAGCTGCTGATCGACCGCGTGCTGCTGGTCCTCATCCTGGTGGAGATCGTGCACACCGTCGTCCTGTCGCTGCGCGAGCATCGCCTCGCGGCGCAACCGTTCATCGTCGTCGGCCTCGTGGCCGTGATCAGGCGGATCCTGTTCGTGCTCACGCCGGGGACGGCGATCAAGGTCAGCACGTCGGAACTCGCCCTGCTCATTGCCATGGTGGCCGTCTTCATCGCCGGGCTGATCGTCGTAAGCCGGTTCGAGAAACGCGAGGAATAACCCGCCCCGGCCAGGCCCGTCAGCGCAGGAGCGCCGCTGGTCAGCGCAGGAGCGCCAGTGGTCAGCGCAGCGAGAGGGCGGCGAGGGCGGCGTTGACGATCGAGCCGGGGTCCAGGTCGTGCGCCCGGTACAGGTCGGCGACCGTGCCGGACTGGCCGAACGAGTCGACGCCTAGGCTCACCGCGGGCACGCCGAGCGCGGAGCCGAGCCAGCTGAGGGCATGCGACGAGGCATCGTGCACCGTCACGATCGGGGCGCGGTGGCCGAAAGCGCTGCGCAGCGCGCCGGGATTCGACGGGGTGGTGGCGGTGCGCACGCCCTGGCGCAGGGTGCGCTGCCACGCGCGGTAGAGCCGGTCCGCGGAGGTCACGTCGACGACAGTCGCGGCGATGCCCTCGTCGGCCAGCTCGGCGGCCGCGGTCAGCACCTCGGGCAGGACGGCGCCGGTCCCTGCCAGATAGACCGGCGGCGCGCCCTGCGCTGCCGCGTCGTCGGCGTCCACCAGGCGGTAGGCGCCGGCCAGCACCTGACGGCGCAAGATCGCGTCGCCCAGCCGCTCCCGCGCCGCGGCGAACGGCTGCTGGTCGATGCCGCGGGTGGAGAGCCGGAAGTAGTACGACCCGGCCTCGGCGGGCGCGGCCGCCGGCGCGGGGCCGCTGGCGTCGGCCATCGACTGCAGCGCTCCGCAGAGCAGCCAGTCCAGCGCCACGGCGTAGGCGGGCTCGAGCATGGTGACGTTCGGCAGCTCAAGGCCGACCGAGGCGGTAATCGTCGACTGGTGCGCGCCCCCCTCGGGAGCCAGCGTCACCCCCGAGGGGGTTCCCGCGACGATGAACCGGGCGCCGGAGTAGACCGAGTAGATGAAGGCATCGAGTCCGCGCAGCACGAACGGGTCATACACGGTGCCGACGGGCAGCAGCGGCTGGTCGGACAGATCGAAGGACAGGCCGAGCTGGCCGAGCAGCAGGAACAGGTTCATCTCGCTAATGCCGAGCTCGATGTGCTGGCCGTCGGGGCCCTCGGCCCACTTCAGCACCGGGTCCTCGCTCCAGGACCGGCGGGGGACCGGGCTGAAGACGCCCGTCCGGTTGATGAATCCGGCCAGGTTCGTCGAGGTGGCCACGTCCGGCGCCGCCGTCACCAGGTATGGCGCGAGCTGCTCGTCACGGGACAGGTCGACCAGGATGCGGCCGAAAGCCTCCTGGGTGGAGATCGGCCGCGCCGCGCGCAGGCCGGTGGATTCGGGCACCCGCACCGCGAGGCCAGCGGCGCGGGGAGCGCGGGCGAGGTGCTCACGGCGCGCCGCTGCCCACTGCCCGGCCGGTGTCATCGGGTCGAGCCGGTCCCATTCCGTCGCGGACGTCAGGCCCTGCTGCTCGCGGATCGAGTCGATCTGCGCGGTGGACAGCAGCGCGGAATGGTTGCGGGGGTTTCCCGCCATCGGCAGGCCCCAGCCCTTGATCGTGTAGGCGAATACCACGCTCGGCCGGTCCTTCTCGGTGTCGCACTCGGCGAAGGCCTGCAGGAGCGCGCCCATGTCATGGCCGGCCAGGTCCGTCACCAGCCCGGCGAGCTCGTCGTCGCGGATGTCCCGGCAGAACTGGACGACCTCGGCCGGGCCGCCGTCCAGGAAGCGGCTCCGCACATCGGCCGGGCTGAGGCCGAACAGCGACTGGTAGTGCTCGTTCGGCATCGCGTCGATCCAGTCCCGGAGCGCGTGACCGCCGGGGCGCCCGTAGGCTGCCTTGAGCCGCAGGCCGTACTTGGCCTCGACGACGTGCCAGCCGGCCGCCGCGAACTGCTGCTCCCACTGGGCGATCCGGACGCCGGGCACGACCCGGTCCAGTGACTGCCGGTTGACGTCGATGATCCACAGGACGTTCCCGAGCCCGTCGGTGGCCGGGTCGGCGATCGCCTCCCAGATGTTGCCCTCGTCCAGCTCAGCGTCGCCCAGCAGGGCAACAAACCGGCTGTGCGGCCGGGGGCCGAAATGCGCGTCCACGTAGCGGCGGGTGGCGGCGGCGAACAGCGGGGCCGCCGCCCCGAGGCCGACCGATCCTGTCGAGAAGTCGACATTATCGGGGTCTTTGGTCCGGCTCGGGTACGACTGGAGGCCGCCGAACGCCCGCAGCGTGGGGAGGTAAGACCGGTCCAGGTTGCCGAGCAGGTACTGGATCGCGTGGAAGACCGGCGAGGCGTGCGGCTTGACGCTGACCTTGTCGGGGGCGTCCAGATGCGCGAAATACAGGGCCGTCATCGCGGTGACCAGGCTGGCGCTCGACGCCTGGTGGCCGCCGACCTTGAGGCCGTCACTGGCGTCCCGGTCATGGTTGGCCGCGTCCACGATCCTGGTGGCCAGCCACAGCACGCGCTGCTGGATCTGCTCCAGGATGGCCAGATCAGCCGCGGTGCCCGCGTGCTCGGTACTGCTGGTGCTCATTCAGTTGCTCCCGGCCCAGGCGCGAGCCTGGCTGCGCCCGGCCCGCGCGACGATCAGCCACAACGTACCTCGTCAGGGCCAGCGGCCCAGCCTCGCCGGCCCCGGTCAGGCCGCATGCAGCTGCGCGATCGCGCTCAGGTTGCCGTTCGCCAGCCAGCCCTGGCCGTACCGCCGCGCTGACAGCGCGCTGGCCGCGGCCAGCGCGGCATATCCGGCGGCGAAGAGCAGGTACTGCCATCGCGGCCGGGGCAGGATCAGCGTGGCCGACCGCTCCCTGGCCTTATCGTCGGGCCAGAGGATCGGACCGCCCGGCGGCGGTTGCGCTGCTCGGTCCGGGCGGGAGGCCGTGGGCAGGCACGGCGCGGGCTTAGCAGCTTCCGAGGCAGCCGTCAAGGTGGCCGGCTTCAGCCCTTCGCCGCCGCAGGCGGCCGCTCGAAGCCCAGCTGGATCTCTGCGTCCGTGAAGCCGGCCGACCGGTAGACCCGGATCGCCCCGGCATCAGGATCAGCCACTATCACCAGGGTGTGCGCGCCAAGGGCGCTGATGACGTGCCGGCCCGCCTGGCAGACCAGGGTGCCGGCCAGGCCCTGGCGCCGGGCCGCGGGGTGAGTCTCGACATCCTGGTACCGGGCGATGCCGTCGCCCGCGGTGACAAGACCGAGCTGTGCCAGCAGCTGACCGTCGCGGAATGCCCCGAACCACGAGCCGCGGCCCGCCTCGGTCAGGGCTCGCTGCGCGCGGATCCTCGCGTCGGTGAAGGCCCGGTCGGCCCCCAGCGCCGTGCTATTGCACAGCGCCCGCAGGCCGGCTGCCTGGCGCCAGTCATCGTCGCCGAGTAGCTGCCGGTAAGCGGCGTCACGCTGGGGACGAGGCGGATCATGCACGGCCGAGGCGGTCATGACCGTTACGCGGTCGCGGCGCAGTCCGGCCGCCAGCAGGCCGCCTATCTCCATCGGCTGATCGTCGGTCGCGTCGATGCCCAGGGCAATGTGGCGCGCCTGCGGGAACTCGGCGGCGAACCGGGACAGCCAGAGGCTTGCCTCGCCGGGACCGGGCTGCGCCGGCAACAGCAGGAAGTTGCCCCACCAGAACTCGGGATGCCGGGGGCTGCGGATCACGAGGGAGTCCCCGTGGTCGGCGATCTGGCTGCCCTCCAGCGCCCGGATCATCAGGTCAGTCCGGTATCCGAGCGAGCGCACCTGCACCGCTGGCCGCCTAGTGGCCGTCGTTGTCTTCGGGCCGGTAGAGGTAGGAGTACTCGGGCTCGACTGCCGGGGGCACCCCGCCGCGGCGGTCTTGCGGCCACGCCGGCCTGCGGTCGCGGTAGCTGGGCGGCGCAGGCCGCTGAGCACGGTCGCGGCCATGCGGGCCGGGGGCGGAAGGCCGCTGCGTCCGGGCGGGAGCCTGCCTGCTCGCGGTCGCCGGGTACATGTCCGCACGGGTGATGGCCAGGTAGGCCACGAGGATCACGATGGCGACGAGCGCCACCAGCGCGGTCGGCCCGTCGCCGAAGTTGATGCCGCTGAGCGCGTGCGGCTTGCTGAAGTAGTCGGCAAAGGAGGCGCCGAGAGGACGGGTAATCACGTACGCGAACCAGAAGGCCACGACCGAGTTGAGCCCGAGCCGCCAGGCAACGGCGGGGATCAGAATGATCACCAGGAACAGGAAGGCCGAGGTCAGGTAGCCGAGGTGCAGGCTGTAGGCGGTGAAGTCGCCGAGCGCGGTGCCCAGGGCGAACGTGGCGAACACGGTGGCCCAGTAGTACAGCTCCCGGCGGCGCGTGGTGATGCTGTGGATCGACAGCGTGCCCTCGCTGCGGTACCAGAGCCAGAAGATGACCGCGAGCACCACGGCCCACAGGAAGGTCGTGCCCGCGTACGGGATGCCGATGATCAGGTGCATCGCGTCGGCGACGCCGGTGCCGAAGATCGCGATCGCCAGGGCCAGGAACCAGTAGGCGAAGGTCACGTACCGGCGGGTGCGGAACTGCAGCCAGAGCGCGACGAGGAAGATGGCGACCTCGACGACCCCGGCCAGCACGTAGCCCTTCAGCGCCAGGTAGTCCGACGCGGCCTCGCCGCCCGCGGTAGTCAGGAGCTTGACCACCCAGAACAAGGCGATGATCTTCTCCGGCACCTTGGTCGCGACTGGCTCGCGGCGAGCCGGGCTGGAGTGCGAGTGCACGAGCTGTCCCTTCTGGTGCGATGCGCCGCAGAGCGCAGGAACGCCGGCCGAGGCGGCCGCCGGGCCGGGCGCCCGATCATCGCAGCAGGCCAGGGCTTCGCTGTCATCTGGCCTGCGCTGTTCACTGGGGGTGCGCTGTGACCTGGGTTGCCTGCCGAGCTTACCGAGCCCGTCCGCAGTCTCGGCTCGCGGTGAGCCGCCGCGAGGTCAGATACGGACGAAATTTTACTCATGGAGCCCGGCGGCCACGCTGGCCAGCCGGTGCGCGGCGCCAGTGACCTGCGGCGCCAGGCGGCGAGCGGGGTCGCGGCCGAGGCGGCTGGCCGGGCCGGAGACGCAGATCGCCCCGAGCAGCCGCTGCGCGCCCGGCTCGCCTGGGCGCAGCACGGGGGCACTGACGCTGGCTACGCCCGGCTCGCGCTCGGCGATGCTGGCCGCCCAGCCGCGCTGGCGCACCTCCGCGAGCTCGGCGGCGTCGATCGCGGCAAAGCGCGCGGCGTCGTCCGACCAGGCGAGCAGTACCTTGCCGCCCGAGCCGGCGTCCAGGGGGAGCAGCGCGCCCACCGGCACGCTGTCGCGCAGGCCCGCGCCGGCATCGCGGGCGGCGATGCACAGCCGGCGATCGCCGGACCGTACGTAGAGCTGAACACTCTCGCCGGTCTCCTCGTGCAGCCGGGCCAGCGCGGGCGCGGCCAGCGCGGCCAGTTCCAGGGCCGGGTCGGCCTGCGCGGCGAGCTCGGTCAGCCGCGGGCCCAGCCGGAAGGAGCCGGCGGCGTCCCGCGCGACGAGGCCATGAGTCTCCAGCGCGACCAGCAGCCGGTGCGCGGTGGGGCGCGGCAGGCCGCTCCTTTCCGCCAGCACCCGCAGGGTCAGCGCGCCGCCGGCGAGCAGATCGAGCAGGCTGACGGCCCGGTCCAGCACGCCGACTCCGGAGATCGGGTTGCTGTCGCGCGCATGCTCCCGTAGAGTGCTCATATCGTGAACAGGTTATCTCAACATATGAGACGGCGCTAGCTGCCGCCGCTGGATAGAGATGCCGCCAGATCCTGGCTGCGCCGGACGCTGCCAGCCGGGTGTTGCGAGCCAAGCACTCGGGAGCCCAAGCACCGCTCACCGATGAGAGGCGAATGTGACCGGACGCCTGTTTGACAAGGTCTGGGACCGCCACCTGGTGGCGACCCCCGAGGAGGAGCCTCCGCTGCTCTACATCGATCTGCATCTCGTGCACGAAGTGACCTCGCCGCAGGCTTTCGAGGGGCTGGAACTGGCCGGGCGGCGGGTGCGCCGGCCGGACCTGACCCTGGCCACGATGGATCACGATGTGCCCACGAAGGACCTGGATAAGCCGATCGCCGACGAGCTGGCCGCCGCGCAGATCGCCCGGCTGCGGCGCAACGCCGCCGCGCACGAGGTGACGCTTTACGGGCTCGGCAGCCCTGACCAGGGCATCGTGCACGTGATCGGCCCGCAGCTCGGGCTGACCCAGCCGGGCATGACGATCGTCTGCGGCGACAGCCACACCTCCACCCACGGCGCCTTCGGCGCCCTGGCCTTCGGCATCGGCACCTCCGAGGTCGAGCATGTGCTGGCCACCCAGACGCTGCGCCAGGTCAAGCCGGCGGCCATGGCGGTGACCGTCGACGGAGAGCTCGGCCCGGGGCTGACGGCCAAGGACCTCGTGCTGGGCATCATCCGGGCCCTCGGACCCGGCGGCGGCGTCGGCTCGGTCATCGAGTACCGGGGCGAGGCGATCCGCGCACTGTCCATGTCGGGCCGGATGACGGTCTGCAACATGTCCATCGAGGCCGGCGCCCGGGCGGGCATGATCGCCCCCGACGACACTACGTTCGCCTGGCTGGAGGGCCGCCGGCACGCCCCCCGCGGCCAGCTGTGGGAGCGGGCCCTCGAGGACTGGCGCGGCCTGGCCACCGACGAGGGCGCCGTGTTCGACCAGGAGATCCGGCTGGACGCGTCCGCGCTGCAGCCCGCGGTGACCTGGGGGACGACCCCGGCCCAGTCGGTGTTCATCGACGACGTGATTCCCGAGCCTGAGTCGTTCGCGACCCCGGCCGGCCAGCAGGCCGCGCAGCGCGCGCTGACCTACATGGACCTCAAGCCCGGCACCGCGATCCGCGACGTGCAGGTGGACGCGGTCTTTATCGGCTCGTGCACCAACGGGCGGCTGGAGGACCTGCGCGCCGCGGCCGACGTGATCCGCGGCCGCAAGGTACACCCCGGCGTGCGGGCCCTGGTGGTGCCCGGTTCTGCACGGGTGAAGGCCGACGCGGAGGCCGAGGGCCTCGACCAGTTCTTCATCGACGCGGGCTTCGAGTGGCGCTCGGCCGGCTGCTCGATGTGCCTGGGCATGAACGGCGACATCATCGCCCCCGGCGAGCGATGCGCCTCGACCAGCAACCGGAACTTCGAGGGCCGTCAGGGCCCCGGCGGGCGGACCCACCTCGTGGCCCCGGCGGTCGCGGCGGCGACCGCGGTGGCGGGGCACTTCACTTTGCCAGGAGATCTGTAATGCAGGCAGTACAGCGGGTAGCCGGGCGCGCGGTGGCGCTGGAGCGCAGCGACGTCGACACCGATCAGATCATCCCCGCGGCGTGGCTGAAGCGGGTGGAGCGCACCGGTTTCGGCCCCGGGCTGTTCGGCGCGTGGCGGGAGAACCCCGACTTCGTGCTCAACCGGCCCGGCGCCGCCGAGGCGAAGATCCTGGTGGCCGGAGCCAACTTCGGCTGCGGCTCGTCCCGCGAGCACGCCGTGTGGGCGCTGCAGGACTTCGGCTTCCGGGCAGTGATCGCGCCGAGCTTCGCTGACATTTTCCGCGGCAACGCCGTCGGCTCAGGCCTGGTGCCCGCGCAGGCCGACGAGGACACGGTCGCCGCGCTGTTCGCCGCCCTCGCCGCCGACCCGGACGCCGAGGTGGTCGTCGATGTGGCCGCGCGGACCGTCGAGGTTGCGGCAGCCGGAATCGCCGGGCCGTTCGTGCTGGCCGACTACGCGCACTGGCGGCTGCTCGAAGGACTCGACGACATCGCCGTGACGCTGCGGCACTCCGACGCCATCGCCGCGTTTGAGGCACACCGTCCCGCTTGGCTGCCGACGAAAGAACCCGCCGTCAGCTGATGATGCGCTATCGTGTACTCCAGGTAACGTCAGCACGACACCACCAGCCGTCAGATGGAGATCATCGTGATCCGGCCCCACTCGTACCGAGTAATTCTCATCACGTAGCGCGAGCCCGTCGTTAGGGCCCGCGCTACCACCTCTTTGCCGACACGGCAGGGAGGTTTTTTGTTGGCAGGCCGCCCCCTGAACCAAGAAGGAGCATTCCCGTGCAGCTCACCGGAGCCCAGGCACTCGTGCGAAGTCTCGAGCAGCAGGGCGTCGACGTCGTCTTCGGCCTTCCCGGCGGGGCGATCCTGCCGGCCTACGACCCGCTGAGATCCTCTTCGCTGCGGCACGTGCTCGTACGGCACGAGCAGGGCGCCGGCCACGCCGCCGAAGGGTACGCTTGGGCGACCGGACGGGTGGGAGTATGCATCGCCACCAGCGGCCCCGGCGCGACCAACCTGGTGACCGCCCTCGCCGACGCCTACATGGACTCGGTGCCCATGGTCGCGATCACCGGCCAGGTGCCGAGCGCGATGATCGGCACCGATGCCTTCCAGGAAGCCGACATCACCGGGATCACCCTGCCGGTCACCAAGCACAACGAGCTGGTGACCAGCGTCGAGCGCATTCCGGCCGCCATCGCCGAGGCGTTCCACATCGCCGCCAGCGGCCGTCCGGGCCCGGTCCTGGTGGACCTGCCCAAGGACATCCTGCAGAGTGAGGGCGCCTGGTCCTGGCCGCCGGTCATGGACCTGCCGGGCTACCGGGTGCCGGGGCCGCCGAGCACCGAGGACATCCGCGCTGCGGCCGACCTGCTGCGCCAGGCCCGCAGGCCGGTGCTGTATGTCGGCGGCGGGGTGATCAAGGCCAATGCGCACGCGGAGCTGCGGCGGCTGGCCGAGCTCGCGCACGCTCCGGTCACCACCACGCTGATGGCCCGCGGCGCCTTCCCCGACTCGCATCCGCTCGCGCTCGGGATGCCGGGCATGCACGGCTGCTACACCGCCGTCGCGGCCCTGCAGGAGGCTGACCTCGTCGTGGCCCTCGGGGCGCGGTTCGACGACCGGGTGACCGGCCGGCTGGCCGATTTCGCGCCGAAGGCCAAGATCGTGCACGCTGACATCGACCCGGCCGAGATCGGCAAGAACCGGGTCCCTGACGTGCGGATCGTCGGCGACATGAAGCCGGTCCTGGCCGGCCTGGCCGATGCCACCGCCGCGATCGTCGCCAGCTCCGGCCGCGCCGACACCAGCGACTGGATCGCCACGCTGGACCGGTGGAAGCAGCAGTTCCCCCTCCGCTATACCCAGGACCCGGATGGCCCGCTGAAGCCGCAGTACGTGACCGAGCGGCTATCGGCGCTCACCGGCGGCGACGCCGTCGTGGTCGCCGGCGTGGGCCAGCACCAGATGCACGCGGCGCAGCACTTCAGCTTCACCAAGCCGCGCAGCTGGATCAACTCAGGCGGCCTCGGCACGATGGGCTTCGCCGTCCCGGCCGCCATGGGCGCCCAGGTCGGCCGGCCCGGTGAGACGGTGGTCGCGATCGACGGCGACGGCTGCTTCCAGATGACCGCGCAGGAACTCGCGACGTGCGCCATCGAGCGGCTGCCGATCAAGGTCATGATCTTCAACAACGGCTTCCTCGGCATGGTGCGCCAGTGGCAGGAGCTCTTCTACGACGAGCGCTACTCCGAGGTGGAGCTCGGCACCGCCATCCCGGACTACGTGAAGCTGGCCGAGGCGTACGGCTGCATGGGGCTGCGCTGCGAGCGCGCCGACGACGTCGACGCGACGCTGGAGAAGGCACTGGCCGCTACGGACACGCCGGTTGTCGTGGACTTCCGGGTGCACGACCGGGAGGGCGTCTTCCCGATGGTCCCGGCCGGGATGGCCAACGACGCGATCGTGCTCGGCCCCGAATTCAGCGAGCAAGAGCAGCGCGCGGCTGCGCTGCGGGAGGTGTCGGCGCGATGAGCACTCATACCCTGTCGGTCCTGGTCGAGAACAAGCCCGGCGTGCTGACGCACGTGGCGGGGCTGTTCGCCCGGCGCGCCTTCAATATCAGCTCACTCGCCGTCGGGCCCACGCAGGACGCGCGGGTCAGCCGGATGACGATCGTGGTAGACGGCGCGTCTACCCCGGTCGAGCAGGTGCAGGTCCAGCTGGAGAAGCTGGTGCGGGTACTCAAGGTCGTCGAGCTGGAGGGCGAGTCCGCCGTGCAGCGCGAGCTGGCGCTGATCAAGGTGCGGACTGACTCGTCGGCGCGGCGCAGCGAGCTGCTGGAGGTCGCCGCGGTATACCGGGCCAACGTGGTGGACATGGGCCCCGACGCCCTCGTGCTGGAATCGGTCAGCAGCCCGGCCAAGCTGGACGCGCTGCTGGCCATGCTGGCGGACTACGGCGTCTGCGAGCTGGTGCGCACCGGCCAGGTCGCCCTCGCCCGCGGCAGCGCCAGCATCACCGACGGCCCGCTCGGGGTCGTCGGCGCCGCTGCCGACCACGAGCACATCACGACGCGGGCGGCCGCCGCCGGGCATGCCGCGGCCGAGCCGGAGGCCACCGAGCCTGCCGCCTGACCCGCCCGCCGGACTTCAGCCCGGCTGCTCCTTACCGAAACCGAAAGGACTTTCCGTCATGGCCACCGTGTTCTACGACTCCGACGCCGATCTCAGCCTCATCCAGGCCCGCAAGGTCGCCGTACTCGGCTACGGCTCGCAGGGCCACGCGCATGCGCTCAGCCTGCGCGACTCCGGCTGCGAGGTGCGCGTCGGCCTGCCCGCCCAGTCCCGCTCGCGCAGCCGCGCCGAGGCCGCCGGCCTGACAGTGCAGGAGCCCGCCGAGGCCTGCGCCTGGGCCGACGTCATCATGGTGCTCACCCCGGACACCACGCAGCGCTCCCTCTACGCCGAGGCGATCGCGCCGAACCTGCAGCCCGGCGACGCGCTGTTCTTCGCGCACGGATTCAACATCCACTTCGGCTACATCACCCCGCCGGCTGACATTGACGTGGCCATGGTCGCGCCGAAGGCGCCCGGCCACCTGGTCCGGCGGCAGTTCGAGGCCGGCCAGGGCACCCCGGTGCTGGTCGCGGTCGCGCAGGACGCCACCGGCAAAGCCTGGGATCTGGCGAAGTCCTACGCCTGCGCCATCGGCGGCACCAAGGCCGGGGCCCTGGTCACCACCTTCAAGGAAGAGACCGAAAGCGACCTGTTCGGCGAGCAGGCCGTGCTGTGCGGCGGCGTGACCGCCCTGGTCAACGCCGGCTTCGAGACCCTGGTCGACGCCGGCTACCAGCCTGAGGTCGCCTACTTCGAGTGCCTGCACGAGCTGAAGCTCATCGTCGACCTGATGTACGAGGGCGGTATGAAGGGCATGCGCTACTCGGTCAGCGACACCGCCGAGTACGGCGACCTGACCCGCGGGCCGCGGGTCATCGGCGCGCCGACCCGCGAGGCGATGGCCCAGCTGCTGGCCGACATCCAGTCCGGCGAGTTCGCCCGCGAGTGGGTGGCCGAGGACGACAACGGCCGGCCCAACTTTGAGCGGCTGCGGGCGCAGGCGGCCGACAGCCAGATCGAGCGGACCGGCAAGCCGCTGCGCAAGATGATGAGCTGGCTGAACGCCCCGACCGACGAGGACGGCGAGTAAGCATGACGGAGCAAGTACCCGGCAACGTATCCGGCGGCGCGGCCGCCGAGCGCGGCTATGTCGTCGCGCACCTGCCCGGCGACGGCGTGGGGCCGGAGGTCACCGAGGTCGCGCGGCGGTGCGTCGACGCCGTGGCGAAGCACCGCGGGTTCACCGTCGAATGGCGGCCTTACTCCCTCGGCGCGGCGCACTATCTGGCCACCGGCGAGGTACTGCCCGACCCGGTACTCGACGAGCTGCGCAAAACCGACGCGGTCCTGCTCGGCGCGGTCGGCGACCCGCGGGTCCCGCCGGGCGTGCTGGAGCGCGGCCTGCTGCTGCGGCTGCGCGCCGAGCTGGACCTCTACGTGAACCTGCGGCCGTCCAAGCTGCGGGAAGGCGTCGACGGCGCGGTCGCCGGGCACCGGCTCGAGGACCTCGACCTGGTGATGGTGCGGGAGAACACCGAGGGCCTTTATGCCGGGGCCGGGGGCACCGTGCATCGCGGCACCGCGTTCGAGACGGCCACTGAGGAGTCGCTGAACACCAGGGCCGGGGTGGAGCGCTGCGTGCGCTACGCGGCGGACCTGGCCGGCCGCAGGCGCGGCGGCCTGACCCTGGTGCACAAGACGAACGTGCTGTCGCACGCCGGGGACCTGTGGCGGCGCACGGCGCAGGAGGTGGCCGACGCCGCGGGCCTGACGCTGGAGTACGCGCACGTCGACGCCGCGTGCCTGTACCTGGTGTCCGACCCGGCCCGGTTCGATGTGATCGTCACCGACAACCTGTTCGGCGATATTCTCAGCGACCTCGGCGCGGCACTGACCGGCGGCCTCGGCGTGGCGCCGAGCGGCAACCTGAACCCCGACCGGACCGGCCCGTCGGTCTTCGAGCCGGTGCACGGCTCGGCGCCCGACATCGCCGGAACGGGCAAGGCGAACCCGGCGGGCGCCGTGCTGTCGGCCGGCCTGATGCTCGACCATCTCGGCGAGGAAGCGGCCGCCGCGGACCTGGACGCCGCCGTCTCCGCCGTGCTCGCGGCCGGAGCCCCGGACACCACGCAGGGCTGGGACGACGCCCTGCAGGCGAGCCTGGCGGAGGTGGCGGCGCGATGACGGCCCCCGACAGAGTCGAGATCTACGACACGACCCTGCGCGATGGCTCGCAGCAGGTCGGGCTGGACCTGACCGTCGCCGACAAGCTGCAGGTGGCGACCGTCCTGGACAGCCTCGGGGTGGACGTGATCGAGGGCGGCTGGCCCGGCTCCAACCCCAAGGACGCCGAGTTCTTCGCCCGGGCCAAGGAGATGACGTTCAGGCACGCGACGCTGGCCGCGTTCGGCGCGACCCGGCCGCCGCGGCGCTCGGTGGACGACGACGCGAACCTCGCGGCGCTGCTGGAGGCGCAGACCCCGATCGTGACGCTGGTCGGCAAGGCCTGGACGCTGCACGTCGACGAGGCGCTGCGGACCACCCGCGAGGAGAACCTCGCGATGGTCGCCGAGTCGGTGCGGTTCATGGCCGATGCCGGGCGGCGGGTGGTGTTCGACGCCGAGCACTTCTTCGACGGCTATGCCGCCGACTGCGGCTACGCCCTGGAAGTGCTCACGGCGGCCGCCGAGGCCGGCGCCGACACCCTCGCGCTGTGCGACACCAACGGCGGCACGCTGCCCGACGACGTGACCCGGATCGTGGCCGAGATCGCGGGCACGATGACGACCCGGATCGGCGTGCACTTCCACAACGACGCGGCGTGCGCGGTGGCCAACTCGGTCGTCGCCGTCGCGGCGGGCGGGCTGCACGTGCAGGGCGCGGCCAACGGCTACGGCGAGCGGTGCGGGAACGCCGACCTGTTCGCGGTCATCGCCGGCCTGGAGCTCAAGCGCGGGCACGAGCTGCTCCCGGCGGGCCGGCTCGGCGCCCTCGCGACCACGGCCCGGACCATCGCCGAGCTGGCCAACCTGCCGTTCGAGTCCCGCCAGCCCTACGTCGGCTCGTCGGCGTTCACCACCAAGGCCGGCCTGCACGCCTCGGCGATCGCGCGGCGGCCCGACGCCTACTCGCACGTGGACCCGGCCACCGTCGGCAACCGGGCGCGGGTACTGGTCAGCGAGCTGGCCGGGCGCAGCAACGTCGTCGCCAAGGCCCAGGAGCTCGGGCTGGACCTCGACCCGGACCTCGCGACCCGGGTGCTGGAGGAGGTCAAGGAGGCCGAGCACCGCGGCTACGCCTTCGAGGCGGCCGACGCCTCGTTCGAGCTGCTGGTCCGCAAGATCGCCGGGGCCATGCCGGTCTGGTTCGACCTGGAGGGCTACCGCGTCGTGATCGAGCGCGCGGGGGAGGCCGACCGCAGCGAGGCCATCGTGCGGCTGCAGCTCGGCGGCCACCGGGTCGTGGCGGTCGGCGAGGGCGTCGGGCCGGTGCACGCGCTGGACCAGGCGCTGCGCCGGGGACTGGTCGAGCTGTACCCGGCCCTGGCCGGGATCCACCTGGTCGACTACAAGGTCCGCATCCTGGACGGCCGCGCCGCCACCAGCGCCGTCACCCGGGTCATGCTGACCTCCGCCGATGCCGACGGGGAATGGACCACTGTCGGGGTATCGGACGACGTGGTCACCGCCTCGTGGGAGGCTCTGGCCGACGGGATCGGCTACGGCCTGCTGCGCGCCGGAGTCACCGCCATCAACCCGGCCGGCTCGCCGGCGCCGGGACGCATCACCGTTCCGCTCGGCGCCGCCGCCGAGCCGCAGATCTCGGAGGCTGTATGACAGACCGGCCCAATCCTCTGCCCCGGCCGCGTTCGGGCCCGCTGACCACCGGGCCGTCGCGGGCGCCCGCCCGGGCGATGCTGCGCGCGGTCGGGCTGAGCGAGGAGGACCTGGAGCGCCCGCAGGTCGCCGTCGCCTCGTCGTGGAACGAGGTGACCCCCTGCAACCTGCACCTGAACGGCCTGGCCGTCGCCGCCAAGGAGGGCGTCCGGCAGGGCGGCGCGGTGCCGTTCGAGTTCGGCACGATCGCGGTCTCCGACGGGATCTCGATGGGCCACGAGGGCATGAAGGCCTCGCTGGTCAGCCGTGAGATCATCGCCGACTCGGTCGAGCTGATGGTGCACGCCGAGCGGTTCGACGCGCTGGTGGCGATCGCCGGCTGCGACAAGTCGCTGCCCGGCATGCTAATGGCCTGCGCGCGGCTCGACGTCCCTGCCGCCTTCCTCTACGGCGGGACGATCCTGCCGGGCTGGGCGCACGGGAAGTCACTGACGATCCAGGACGTGTTCGAGGCGGTCGGCAGTCACTCGGCCGGCGACATGAGCGACCGCGAGCTCCTCGACATCGAGCGGGCCGCGTGCCCGGGCGCGGGATCGTGCGCCGGGATGTACACGGCGAACACGATGTCGGCGTGCGCCGAGGCGCTCGGCATGGCCCTGCCCGGCTCGGCCACCGCCCCCGCGGTCTCGGCGGAGCGCACCGACCTGGCCCGCCGCACCGGCGAGGTTGTCGTCGGCGCGCTCGCGGCCGGGCTGACGCCGCGCCAGATCATGACCCGCCAGGCGTTCCTGAACGCGGCCGCCGTCGTGATGGCCACCGCGGGCTCGACCAACGCCGTGCTGCACCTGCTGGCCATCGCCCACGAGGCGCAGGTCGAGCTGACGCTGGACGACTTCGACGCGGTCAGCCGGCGCACCCCGCACATCGTGTCCATGCGGCCGGCCGGGCGGTTCATCATGAGCGAGCTCGACCAGGCCGGCGGTCTGCCCGTCGTGCTGCGCGAGCTGCTGTCCGCCGGGCTGGTCGACGGCGACGCGCTGTCGGTGAACGGGCGCACGCTGGCGGAGAACGTCGCGGATGCCTTCGAGCCGGACGGCGACGTCGTCCGGCCGGCCAAGAACCCGTTCAAGCCGGACGGCGGCCTGGCCGTCCTGCGCGGCAACCTGGTGCCGAACGGCGCGGTGGTGAAGACACCGGGCATCGAGACGCTGCGCTTCGAGGGCCGGGCCCGGGTCTTCGAGCGCGAGGAAGACTGCATGGCCGCGCTGACCGCCCGGCAGATCAACGAGGGCGACGTGGTGGTGATCAGGAACGAGGGCCCGAAGGGCGGCCCCGGCATGCGGGAGATGCTGGCGGTCACCGCGGCGATCAAGGGGGCGGGCCTGGGCCAGGACGTGGCGCTGGTCACCGACGGGCGCTTCTCAGGCGCGACATTCGGCGCGTGCGTGGCCCACGCGGCGCCGGAGGCCTTCGACGGCGGCCCGATCGCGCTGGTGGCCGACGGCGACCCGGTGGTGCTGGACATCCCGCAGCGCCGCCTGGAGGTACTGGTCGACGACGCGGAGCTGGACCGGCGGCGGGCGCAGTGGAAGCGGCCCGCGCCGAACTACCGCACCGGCGCGCTCGCCAAGTACGCGGCGCTGGTCTCCGGCGCGGAGCGCGGCGCCGTCTGCACGGTGCCCGGAGAGTAAGAAGTGCCGGGGGAGTGAGAACGTCGCCGGCTGCTCAAGGCGGGGCTGGCGGGCACGCAGC
>JBKQMG010000067.1:0-51956 GCA_052146815.1 Streptosporangiaceae bacterium
GGTGTCCATGTCAGCGTCCACGCGGGCCTCCGGGTTCGGCGCTGGAGTAGCAACGCCGATCATGGACACCCTTCATCGTCCGCAGAACGTGACACGCCGGTCAGACCCCTTGGAATCGATCATCCAGGGCTTGCTCCCGGTCCGCCGATCGCTGGGCCAGCGGGCCATAGTGCTGCCAGGTCATCGGGCGACAGGGGATCGCGGTATGCGGCATGCAGCACGGCGCTCTGCACATCGGCAGGCGCTTCGGCGAGGCTGACGAACCAGTCGATCCCGGCGGGATACGACCAGAGATAGGAGCGCAGCAGCGTGTCGGCGCCCCGGTCAGCGAGCAGGTCGGCGATTTCAGCGTCCGTCCAGTAAGGCACATGCTTGCGCGCGTACTCAGCACACTTGCTGATGCTGCGTGCTGGCCGTGCCGGGGTCGCGGCGGTTCACGGTGCGCCGGTTCTGGTGCGTGCTGGCCCGCCACCGGATCCAGCGGCTGTGCTGGGAAGCCCGCCTCCACACCAGAGCGGGCAGGCTGCCGCTTGTCCTGTGGACCCGTCCGACGAAGGTCGGGGAGCGGGTGCACGTGCTGTGCCGGGCGGGGATCTGCGCCGAGGACTTCGAGGACCGCATCGGGGAGATCCGCGCCGCCTGCTGCGCCCGCGACGCCCGTGTCACCCGGAACCTGCGCTGGTCGCAGCTGGTCACCATCGACGTGATCCGCCGTGACACCCTCGCCGCGGCCCGCTGCGTCCCCTCGGCCCTGCCCGGCCTGCCCGCCCCGCCTGCCCCGGACGGGCGGCGGCCGTCCTGGCCGACGGTGCCGGGCCTGGCGTCCGTCCCGTCCCTGAGCGGAGCGGTAGATGACGCGCCCGGCCGGTAATCCGGCCCGTGACCGGGTGCCGGTGTTCCCGCTTTCGATCTGGCAGCGGGTCCACCTGGGCATCCACGAGAACGGCGAGCTGGTGAGCGTGGACCTGGCCGAGCGCAACATCCTGCTCGGCGGCGAGCCCGGCGCGGGCAAATCCAACGGCGTCAACCTGATCACCGCCCACGGCGCCCTGTCCGGCGACTGCAAGCTCGTCCTGATCGACGGCAAGCAAGTCGAGCTCGGCCCCTGGCGGCACAGCGCCGAGCGCTTCATCGGCCCGTCCATCACCGACGCGATCGAGTGCGGCAAGTGGCTCCAGGGCATTATGAACCAGCGGTATGACCTGCTGCTGGCCGCCGGGCTGCGGAAGATCACCCCGCGTCCGGGGAGCCGGTCTACCTCGTCGTCATTGACGAGTACGCCTACTTCTCCGCCACCGTCGGGGACAAGCGGCAGCAGGCCGAGTTCGGCGCGCTGATCCGCGACCTGGTCGCCCGCGGCCGCGCCGCCGGGGTCATCGTCGTGCTGGCCACCCAGCGGCCGTCGTTCCAGATCATCGACCCCTCGCTGCGGGACCTGTTCGGCTACCGGTGGGCGTTCCGCTGCACCACCGACGCCAGCTCCGATGTGGTGCTCGGCCACGGCTGGGCCACCCAGGGCTACTCGGCCGCGACGATCGACCCGCTGGCGCGGGGCGTGTCGTGGCTGCTGGCCGAGGACGGCACCCCGCAGCGGATCAAGGCCGCCTACCTGTCTGACCGCGAGATCGCGCACCTGGCCGCGTGCGCTGTCCGGCTCCGCGCCCGGCAGGCCGCATGACCCCGCCCCGCGCCCCGGCCCATCCCACCGACCGAGTTCCGTGGGGGGAGTCGGCGGCCGGGGTCCGCCACCTCGAGCGCACCGGCCGCTGCCACCACCCCATCCGGCTGCGCGGCCGGATCGACGCCCTCGACCTGGCCACCGGCGAGCTGCGCCCCGTCTATGACACCGCGGCCGCCGAGCCGGGCGGGGCGCTGCACGTGGCGTGCGGGAACCGCCGCGAGAGCGTCTGCCCCCCGTGCTCGACGGTGTACAAGCGCGACGCCCGCCAGCTCGTCAGAGCCGGGCTGGCAGGCGGCAAGGGCGTGCCCGAGACCATCACCGGGCATCCGTGCGTGTTCGCCACCTTCACCGCCCCCTCCTTCGGCCCGGTCCACTCCCGCCGCCATCGCGGCAAGACCGTGCTGCCCTGCCGCCCCGCCGCGACACGAAGGCCCGCCGCTGCCCGCACGGCCGCGACATCTCCTGCCCGGCCCGCCACGGCGAGAACGACCCGAGGCTTGGCCGCGCGCTGTGCCGTGACTGCTATGACTATGAAGCGGCGGTGCTGTTCAACGCCCGGGCCGGGGACCTGTGGCGGCGGTTCACAGTGAGCGGCGCATTCGGTTCGTCCGCGTCGGCCGCCACGTTCGCATCCCGGAATCCGCGATCGCTGAGTACATCGCCGCTGGCACGGTGGAGCCCGTCACCGCCTGGTCGCACCGCCGCCGCAGGGTGGCCTGACATGCCCGGCCGCAAGACCCGCAGTTTCGGCACGATCCGCAAGCTGCCGTCCGGCCGGTGGCAGGCCCGCTACCGGGGACCGGATGGCATGCTGCGCTCCGCGCCGTCTACCTTCGCCCGCAAGACCGATGCGGCGCGGTGGCTCGCGTTGACCGAGGCCGAGCTGGCGGGCGGCGGCTGGATCGACCCCGACGCCGGGCGCGTCCCGTTCATCGACTACGCCACTGCGTGGATCAGCGAGCGGGCGGGCCTTCGGCCCAAGACCCTCCAGCTCTACCGCTACCTGCTGCGCCGACACCTGGCGCCCGGTTTCGCCGCGCAGACCATCGCGGGCATCACCGAAGCCGACGTGCGCCGCTGGCGCGCCGACCTGCTCACCGCGGGCGTCACCCCGGTCACGGCCGCCAAGGCCTACCGGCTGCTCAAGGCCATCATGGCCACCGCCGTTGACGACGGGCTCATCCGCCGCAACCCCTGCCGGGTCAAGGGCGCCGGAACCGAAAAGTCACCCGAACGGCCCGTGCTCACCGTCACCCAGGTCTACGCCCTGGCCGACGCGCCCGGTCCCCGGTACCGGGCACTGATACTG
Source organism: Streptosporangiaceae bacterium (assembly GCA_052146815.1). Taxonomy (GTDB): domain Bacteria; phylum Actinomycetota; class Actinomycetes; order Streptosporangiales; family Streptosporangiaceae; genus DATJZH01. The sequence goes on from JBKQMG010000067.1 coordinate 2,991, forward strand.
CTCGCCTGCTTCTGCGGACTGCGCTGGGGCGAGCTGGCCGCCCTCCGCCGCTGCGACATCGATACTGAAACTGGCACAGTCCGAGTGGCCCGCCAGCTCACCGAGGTTCTCGGCCAGCCGCCAATAATCGGGCCGCCTAAATCGGATGCGGGCAGGCGGACGGTCGTCGTACCGGCGATGATCCTGCCTGATGTCACCTTGCATCTGGCGAGCTTCACTCCACCTGATTCGGATGCCCTCGCGTTCACCAGCCCAGGCGGAAAGCCGCTGCGGCACAGTAACTTCCGCAGCCGGATCTGGCTGCCCGCGCTCGCCGCCACCGACCTGCCCGGTATTCACTTCCATGACCTGCGCCATGCCGGGAATCTCTTTATCGCCAATGCCGGGGCGAACCTTCGCGAGCTGATGGAGCGCATGGGCCATTCCAGCAGCCGGGCCGCGCTGATCTACCTGCACTCCACCAATGACCGCCAGCGCACCCTGGCCGATGCCGTGGCCGACCGTGCCCGGACCGAACTCGAAGAGCACTCGCGTGGCACGGGTGTGGCACGAACGGGCACCGAACCCGTCTGATGATTAGCCGCTGGGCCGCATATCCGGTCTCTGAGCTGCGACTACAGGGAGCGCGCCTGGCAGGACTCGAACCTGCGACCGGCTGCTTAGAAGGCAGCTGCTCTATCCAGCTGAGCTACAGGCGCATGGATCTAATTGTGCACGGACGAGGCGGTGCACGAGCAACGCAGCGTACCGGCTCGAGGGCGTCGCCGGCCAGCGCGCCGCCGATACGAGGGCCGGTCCTCTATCGTCAGATGCCGTGGATCTGCCCGGGTTGAGCATCAGGCCTGCAGCAGTACGCCTGCCCGCCCCCGGAACCGCGCCATGAGATGGGATGGCCCGGACGGCTACTGGGCCAGCGACGACCGGTCTCTCATCGACGGCCCCAAAGTGCACGCGTGGATGAGCAACGAGAGCTACTGGGCAGCGGGCCGCTCTGAAGGGGTCGTGGCGCGCGCTGTCAGCAACTCCCTGGTCGTGGGCCTGTACTCGGCCGCCGGGGAGCAGGCGGGCTTCGCCCGCGTGGTGACCGATTACGCGACGTTCGCCTGGCTGTGCGACGTGTTCGTCGATGCGCACCACCGGGGGCACGGGCTGGGGTCATTCCTGGCTGAGATGGCAGTCGGGCATCCGGCCGTGCGTGAGGTCCGCCAGGTCCTCATGGCTGAGCCGGGCCGCAGCATCTACCGGCGGCAGGGTTTCGGACCGCTGCTGAAACCGGAGCGGTGGATGGAGCGGCCGGCGCCGGCTCTCGGCAGACCCGCTGGGCGCGGCCGGAAGCCGTGATCGCGGAGAGCTGTGCGCCCGCAATCTGCACCTGGCACTTCCGGGATCATGGAATCGCGCCGCCGGTGGTGCCGGCACCGCCCGCGCCGCCGCGGGCGCTGGCGTCGCCCGTCGTGCCTGATCCCGGCCCGGGCCAGTCCTCCTCGGGCTGGCCGTCAAAGGTCGCATGCCGCAGCGCCGGGATCAGCGCGCCCAGCAGCAGGGCCTCGGCCACGCAGACCAGCCCGCCGCTGACCACCGAAACTGTCAGCGAGAACACCTGCGCCACGACCCCGGCCTCGGTGTTGCCCAGCGCTGGCGTCGACGTCACCTGGGCCAGGTAGAGGCTGCTCAGCCGGCCACGCAGCCGGTCTGGCGCGTAGATCTGCAGCAGGGCGTTGCGCAACACCTCGGAAATCAGGTCGCCCATGCCGGCCAGGGCGAGGAACGCCAGCGCCACCGGCAGGCTCCGGGTCAGGCCGAACCCGATCATCGCGGCGCCCCAGACGATGCCTGCCCCGATGATCACCAGGCCGGGCCGCCGCACCCGGCTGGTCCAGCCGCTGGTCGCGGCGCCGATCATCGCGCCGACGCCGGGCGCCGCCGCCAGCAGCCCGTACGTGGCAGAACCACCGTGAAAGTGCTCGCTGGCCAGCGCCGGGAACAGCGCGGCAGGCATCCCGAAGATCATGGCGTTGGTGTCAATCAGCAGCATGCCGCCGAGCACGCCGCTGTGCCGCACGTAACGCAGGCCCTCGGCCAGCGAGCGCCATCCGGGTCGCTGCGCCCGGATCGTGGGCGGCAGCGGCCGCACGAACAGCAGCGCGACACCGAACAGGACGAAGCAGACGGCGTCGAGCCCGTAGCAGACGGCCAGGCCAGGGCCTGCGATCAGCACGCCGGCCAGGGCCGGGCCGCCGAGGTTGCCGAGCTGGTTACCGATGCCGTTCAGCGCGGCGGCGGCTGCCAGGTACCGGGTGCCGACGAGCGCCGGGGTGGCCGCCGTGGATGCCGGGGAGCTGATCCCTGACAGGAGCCCGAGCGCCAGGGTGATCACGTAGACCGCCCACAGCTGCGGCCGGCTCAGGAGGCTGTTGACCATGAGCAGGGCCGCCACCGACGCCCGCGGGCAGCTGAACGGCCAGCAGCAGGGTGCGCCGGTCATGCCGGTCAGCCAGCATGCCGCCCGCCATCACGCTGGTAAGCAGGCCCGCGCTGGAGGTCAGGTTCAGCAGCCCGACCGCCAGCGGCGAGTGGGTGAGCGTGTAGATCTGCCAGCTGGCCGAGGCCGTCGTGACCGCCGTCCCGGCCTGCGCGAAGAACCGCCCCGCGTACAGCCAGCGGAAATCGCGGCTGAGCCGCAGCGGCGTGACATCAACGGCGATCTGGCCGACGCGCATTCCGCTCCGATACGTGAGGTATGTCGGCTATCGTGCCGCATCCGCAGGTTACCGTGCCATCGGGCGCCAGGTTGCCGCGAAAATCGCCGGCCTGGTTCCCCTGGTCTAGTTCCCCCCGCTAGCTGGATCGGGGGCCCGCTCGGTCCAGCTGCAGAGCGCCCACTGGTGGCCGGGCACGGTGAGGGCGCCCGCACCGGCAGACGTGCCCGCCGAGCCGAGGAACTCCCCAAGGCTGCCGGGTGCCTCGACCTGCTCGGTGTCATCAGAGACGTTGAGCCCGACCAGGACGCGGTCGGCGCCGCGGGCGCATTCGTAGGCGAGAAAGGTGTTCGACAGGCGCACGGCCGTCACGCTGGCGGCGTGCAGCCACGAGTGCCGCCGCCGGAACCCGATCAGCTGCTGATGCAGCCGGTAGACCGGCCAGCCGGACGCAGGCAGGCCATCCGGGCCCTCGCCGGGAAAGACCGGGCGCACCGCATCGTCCCCGCCGGGAACGTCGGTCTTGATGCCGCGGAAAGCCTGCTCGTCTCCGTAGTAGACCGACGGCGTGCCCGGGACGGTGAACAAGATCGCCAGCGCGTGGCCGAGATGGCGGTCGTCGGTCAGCTTGCTGGCAATTCGCGTCACGTCGTGATTGGCGATGAAGGTGAGCGGGATGAAGATCCTGATCAGCTCGTCGTGGCGCTTGAGCGCCCACGCGAGCTCATAGAAGTTCGCGTCGTTGAGGCTGCTCCAGACGGCTTTCCACAGCTCGTACTGGGTCACCGCGTCCACGGTGCTCTCGCGGACGAAGGCGCTGTAATCGCCCTGAATGACCTCGGCGGCGAAATAGGCCTCGGGATAGGCCTCGCGGACCCTAGGCAGCACGGATGCCCAGAACGCGGGCGGTACCGCGTACGCGGCGTCCAGCCGCCAGCCACTGGTCCCCTTGCCGAGCCAGTGCGCCATCACGCGCGCCACGAAGTCGCCGACCGCCGGCTCGTCGTGGTTCAGCGCGATCAGGCCCTCGTGGCCCTCGAAGGTGCGGTAGGCCGGGCCCTGGCTCCCCGGCGCCGGGGCCTGCGGCACGAACCAGCGTGCCTCGTCCGGCGTCGCGGCGCCGTCGCGCGTCCGGCGGAACTGGGGGTAGTCAGCGCTGACATGGTTGAAAACACCATCAAGCAAAACGCGCAGGCCCCGCTGCTGGCAGGCCTCTACCAGTCGGTCGAAGCTGTGCTCGTCGCCGAGGCGGCCGTCGATGCGGAAGTAGTCAAGGGTGTCGTAGCCGTGCGTGCTGGATGCGAAGACCGGTCCGAAGGCCAGTCCCGACACCCCGAGGTCGACGGCATAGTCCAGCCAGGTGATGATCGAGTCCAATGTCCGGGGGCAGGCCGACGTCTCGCCCGTGCCCGGAGTGTCTGAGCGGGCCCCGAGAAAGCCCAGCGGGTAGATATGCCACCAGACCGCATGATCAGTCCACCGGGGCCCCGGATGCGCCGTGATTGCGGGATCCTCGGCGCTCATGCCTGGCCGGTCCATGGATCTGCTCCCTCAACGGCCTTCCGGCAGAAGGCTCAGTGGCCGTGTCCGAGCAGTATGCAATATCCGCCCGACAATCTCGTCTCTAGCGGCCGCGTTCGGTGCGGCCTAGGATTCAGAGCGCAGCATGCAGTGCGCGGCCACGCCGCAGCCGATCCGCTGCGCAGGACGGTACCCGCCAACGGCGAGGGGGTGACGCAGTGATCGGCTGGCTGACCCCGATGGTCGCGCCGCTCGCCGGCTTCTGGCACTTCGCGGGTCACGTCCTGGCCGGACACGCCGGGTCCGCGCCATCGGCCGGCCTGATGGTGCTCGCCGCCGTCGCACTGGCCGGCATGCTCGCCGCCGTTCTCGCCCAGGGCGGCCGGATCGCCGCCGTGCTCACTGCCGGACCGCTGACCGGCCGCGCGACAGCGCTGCAGCGCAAGTCCTGGAGCGCTGCCTTCCAGCGCCAGCTCAACCCCGATGCCGCGGGCCGCGCCCGGCCCAGAGCGCCCTCGGCGGCCCCGGCGGCCGCCTGACGATCCGCCTTCCCGTCTGACCGGCCCCGGCCGCGCGATCATTCTCGTGTGGTGCCGGGCCGCCAGCGGCGTGCCGTCCGCGCCCGTCTCCAGCTGTCATCAGTCAGTCGACCCGCTGGAGGGCCTCCACCATGTTCGCGTTCCTCGGCGCCGGAATCGGCGTCGCCTACCACGTCGTCTCCGCACTTGCTCAGATGCTCACCCCGCTGGCCGGCGGCCTCGCCACGGCCGCGGCCATCGTCGCTTTCACCCTGTCCGTCCGGCTGCTGCTGGTCCCGCTCAGCTACTACGCGCTGCGCGGCCAGGCCCGCCAGGCCCGGCTGCTGCCCCAGATGCGGGAACTGCAGCAGCGTCATGCCCGCAACCCCGAGAAACTGCAGCGCGAACTGGCCGCGCTGCGCGAGCGCGAGGGCGCCGGGGTCCTCGCCGGATGCCTGCCGTTGCTGCTGCAACTGCCGTTCTTCGGCGTGATGTACCGGCTGTTCCTGTCCAGGGCCGTCAACGGCACGCCAAACGGGCTGCTCGGGCACACCCTGCTCGGCGCGCCGCTCGGCGCGCACTGGCTGTCGGGCCCCGGCCCGCTGAGCCGCCAGGGCCTGGTGTTCGCCGGGCTGTTCCTGCTGATGGCTGGCGCCGGCTGGGCCTCCGCCCGGCTGGCGCGCTCCCTCCAGGCTGAGCAGGCCGCGGCCCCGCCCGCCCCCGCGGCAACCCGTTTCGTCATCAGGGTCCTGCCGTTTTCTACGCTGATGATCGCGGCGTTCGTGCCGCTCGCGGCCGGGCTGTATCTGCTCACCACCACCGCTTGGACGGTGGCCGAGCGCAGGCTGCTGCGCCGCAGGCTCGCCAGGGCCGGCGAGCCGCAGTCGCGGCGCCGGGGCGGTCCCGCTGCTGGCCGGAGCCTGGGCAGTTCGGCATGATGAGATGAGCAGCCCACGCGCCGGCGGCCCTGGCGGCCGCCGGCGCGGTCGGGCCGCCGCACCGGGTAGCGTCGCGATAGTGGAGGTAGACATGCACCAGCCGCCGATTCCGCACGTCGCGAGCGAGGACCCGGAGATCGCTGACCTGATCGAGGGCGAGGCACGGCGCGAGTTCGAGAAGATCCGCCTGATCCCGTCGGAGAACTACGTCTCGCAGGCCGTCCTGGAGGCGTCGGGCACGGTCCTGACGAACAAGTACTCCGAGGGCTACCCTGGCCGCCGTTATTACGAGGGCCAGCAGTTCGTCGATCCGATCGAGACGATCGCCCGTGAGCGGGCAGAACGGCTGTTCGGCGTTGATCACGCCAACGTGCAGCCGTATTCGGGCTCACCCGCGAACCTGGCCGTCTACCTCGCGTTCCTGCAGCCCGGCGACACTGTGATGGGGATGGCGCTGCCGATGGGCGGCCACCTGACCCACGGGTGGCCGGTGTCGGCCACCGGGAAATGGTTCCGGGCCGTGCAGTACGGGGTCCGGGCGGACACCGGCCGCGTCGACCTTGATGAGGTCCGCGACATGGCCCTCCGCGAACGGCCGAAGGTCATCTTCTGCGGTGGCACGGCCGTCCCGCGCATCATCGACTTCCCGGCCTTCGCTCAGATCGCCGACGAGGCCGGCGCCGTCCTGGTCGCTGACATCGCCCACATTTCGGGCCTGGTCGCCGGCGGAGCGCACCCGAGCCCCGTGGGACACGCGCAGGTGATCACCACCACCACGCACAAGACGCTCCGCGGCCCGCGCGGCGCCATGATCATGTCGACCGCCGAGCACGCGTCCGCGCTGGACAAGGCCGTGTTCCCCGGCCTGCAGGGCGGCCCGCACAACCACACCACCGCGGCCATCGCGGTCGCCCTCCGGGAGGCGGCGCAGCCGGAGTTCAGCCAGTACGCCCACCAGATCGTGGCCAACGCCAGAGCCCTCGCCGCTGCGCTGACCGAGCGCGGCTACAGCCTGGTCTCCGGCGGTACCGACAACCACCTCATCCTGGTCGACCTCACGCCGCAGCAGATCGCGGGCAAGCCGGCGGCCAAGGCGCTGGACCGGGCCGGGATCGAGGTCAACTACAACACGGTGCCGTTCGACCCGCGCAAGCCCTTCGACCCGTCCGGAATCCGGATCGGGACCCCGGCCGTCACGACCCGCGGCCTGCGCGAGGAGCACATGGCTCCGCTCGCCGCCTGGATGGACGCGGCGATCATCGCGGCCCTGAAAGAGGACGAGGACGCCATCACCCGGATCGCCGCCGAGGTGCGGGAACTGCTCGCCGGCTTCCCGATGCCCGGCTGGGGCTGACTGACCGGGTTCCTGTTGCCCGGCCGGGGCTGACTGGCCGGGGCCCCGCCTGCCCGGATGGGGGCAGCAAGCGGCCCTGGTCGGCGCTATCCGGCGTGGCCCGGCTCGCTTAGCCGGGTAATTCTTCCGGAAAGATAGTTCCGTCCGCTGTTGATTAAATTCGGGCGCGAATGTCCGGTGTATTTGGCGGCTTACGCGCACACGACGGCAATAACGCGGGCCGCAACAATGCAAATGCCCCGGCGAGTCGCGCGCCCATGCACATCGGCGGCAGATAACCTAATTTCCCTGAGTGCAGCGGGGTGCTGCCTCATTTACCAGGGCCGCCAGTTGGGCGGGATCGGGTGATGCGGGACCTGCGGCCGTGGTGCTTTCTGAGAGCGACGGATTAAGTCGCTCCGGCTCGCGCATTACCGCGATTTGCCACGAAAAACGGACAGGGCCGCTCTGCGGGGAACAGGGCGGAAATACGGGGGGAGGACATCGCTGATTATGCATTACGGATACTTAGCCGCATCTCGGCGTGCCGCCGAACGCCGTTCGTCGGGCAGCTGGCCGCGGAGGTGCTGCGAGGCTCCGCCTGCGATGAGCGGGCCGCGCACTGGCTGCCGGGCTGGTCACTGACGCTATCGATCCGCCGTACTGGCCTGGAGAACGGGCATTGCCGGGTCCAGCCGCGATCCTGCGGGCCGGTCGCGGCGCCGCGCTGCCGTGCGGGCCAGGACCGCCACGGCACTTCGGCCCCTGCTGGCGGTGACGGCATTCGAGTCAACAACGAGGCGGTATTGAGCATGCTCGCACACCAGCTGTCGCACCGGGCGCGGCAGGGATGCGCGATGACCGGGGGAGCATTGCTCCTGATCGGCGTGGGACTGGCTCAGCCGGGGACAGCCGCCCGGGCCAGCGCGAGGGCAGCGGCCAGCGCGGCCGCCGAAGCCAGCACAGGTTCCCGCGCAAGCGCCGGGTCTCGGGCCAGCGCCGGGTCTCGGGCCAGCGCCGGGTCTCGCGCCAGTGCCGGGTCTCGGGCCAGCGCCGGGTCTCACGCCAGCGCCGCGACGCGGGCTCCCGCCGGGAAACTCGCGCGCCGGCAGCCGCGCGCTCAGACCAGGCCGCGGAAGCGCGCGCGGGCTCTGGCCGCGGCGACAGGGCCGCGCGGGGTGAAGCGGATTACCTATCGCGGCTACACGTTCCGGGTCCCGCGCTCCTGGCCGGTCATCAACGTGGCGGCCAGGGCGCACCACTGCGTGCGGTTCGACGAGCATGCGGTTTACCTGGGCGCACCTGGCGCGAACGAGAACTGCCCGAGCTGGCTGGTGGGCACGACCGAGGCGCTGCTGATCCAGCCGGGGCGGCGCCGGGCTGCCCGCGCGGCGGTCGAGGACCCGACGGCGCGCGATATCTCGGTGACCGCGCGCCGGATCAGGGTCACCGCGACCTTCGACGCTGATCCGACGGTGATCTACCGGATCCTGGCCAGCGCCTCGCTGCCGCCGCCGGTGATCAGGAGGCCGAACCCGGCGCGGCTGGCTGCGGCTATGACGCCGGCCGCCAGCGGGCTGCCGGGCGGGGCCGTCCCCGTCGCGGACGTGGTCAGCGGGCGGAAACTGATGCGGCGCCGGTCATCGCACCATGCGCGTCCGGTCATGACGCCGGTGCTGCCAGCGCAGGTGGGGAACTATCATGGCCTTGGCTTCGACTCGTGTGGCGCGCCGAGCGCGGACTACATGCGCGCCTGGTGGCGATCCTCCCCGTACGGGGCGGTGGGCATCTACATCGGCGGCGCGGACCGCGCCTGCGCCCAGCCGAACCTGACGGCCAGCTGGGTCCGCGAGCAGGCGGCGGCCGGCTGGCACTTCATCCCGCTCTACGTCGGGCCGCAGGCCGAGTACGGCGAGCTCAGATCGCCGGCCACGCAGGGTGCGCAGGCGGCCGCCGACGCCGTCGCCCAGGCGCAGCGGCTGGGCTTCGGGCCGGGCACGGCGCTGTACTACGACATGGAAGCCTATTCACCTAGCCAGTCCTCGGCGGCGCTGCGCTTCCTGTCCGCCTGGACCACCGGCCTGCATAAGCTCGGCTACCTGTCCGGCGTCTACAGCAGCTCCAGCTCGGGGATCGCCGACCTGGCCCAGCACTATTCCGGCCACGAGTACACGATGCCCGACGCGATCTACGATGCGCTGTGGAACGGCGCGGCGAACACCGCGGACCCGGTGCTCGGCGCGGGTGACTGGGCCGACCATCAGCGCCTGCATCAGTACAGCGGCAACGTGCTACAGACCTACGGCGGCGACGCCATCGACCTGGATCAGGACTATCTCGACGTCAGCCTGCCCGATCCGGGCGGGACTTCGCAGGCCACGCCGGCGGTGACGCAGCCCGACGGCATGGTCCAGGTGTTCTACCGCGGCGCCGGCAACACTCTCCGGCGCGCCGCCTACTCTCAGCGGCGCGGGTGGTCGGCGGCAGTGGACATGGGCGGGACGCTCACCTCGGCCCCGACGGTGGTCTGCCCGAAGGGCGGCAGCCTGGACGTGTTCTACCGGGGCGCCGGCGGCTACCTGTGGGAAGTCACCTACCGCCGGGGCGCCGGCTGGGGCAGGCCGCGGAAGCTGGCGATGATGGGCGTCCTCGGCGGCGGCCCCGAGGCGGTGGCGCAGGCGAACGGCGTCATCGACGTCTTCTGGAAAGGTTCCGCTGACCAGCACCTATGGCATGGGCAGTTCAGTCCGGGCCAGGGCTGGACCGGCCCGCAGGGGCTGGGCGGCGCGCTGGCGTCGTTCCCGGCCCCGGCGGAATCGTCGCCGGGCACGGTCGCGGTGTTCTGGCGGGGCACTGACCGGGATCTGTGGCAGGTCACGCGCAGCCCCGGCGGACGCTGGAGCGCGCCGGAGAACCTGGGCATGGGCCCGCTGGACGGCCCGCCGCACGCGACGGCGCAGCCGGACGGCGAGATCGAGGTGTTCTGGCGGGGGAACGACGCTCATCACGTCTGGGCCGCTTTCCGCGGCAGCCGCGGGCACTGGAGCGGCCCGGCCAACCTGGGCGGCCGTGTCTCCTTCGCGCCGTGGCCCGCCAGCGCCGGGGGCTCCGTGCGGGTCTTCTGGCGCGGCCCGCAGGCCAGCCTGCGGGCGATACGCCGGTACGTCCACGGCTGGGGAACGCCGGTGCGGCTGCGGCTCGGGGAGTCGCTGGAGTCAGGCCCGTTCGCCGCGGTCGGGGCTCCGGACGCCCCGGTCGCGGTGTTCTGGAAGGGCAGCGGCAGCGCCCTGTGGTCCTCAACGCTCGGCAGCAAGGGCGGCTGGTCGGCCCCGCACAGCCTCGGCGGCCCCGTGGGCTGACCCGCCGCCGGGCTAGCTCCTAATTGCTGATCTTGCTCGCCGTCTTGCGCCACTCGATGGTCGGCAGCATCGCCTCCAGGCGGACCCGGTGGGCGTACCGCTTGGTGATCTCGAACAGCGACTCGATCAGCGTGTCAGACAGCAGGTGCGGCTCCAGGCCGAGTTCGACCAGGCCGGTTCAGCGCGGTGCCGAACACGGCGTCATAGTCATCGCGGGTCGCCAGCCGGTCGTCCCTGGCGGTCTCGTCCTTCTGCTGCCCGTAGACCACGCCCTGGTTGAGGTCGGTCGCGCGCAGATGCCGATCACGTTGTTGGCCTAGGTGTAGACGGCGTGCTTGCGGTCCACCATCGAGTACGGGGCCGCGCGCTGACCAGGCTTTCCACGCCTATCTCTAAGTCATAGCCGCGGCGCGCGAAGTTGCCCGCGACGGCCACGTCGTGCCCGGATTCCGAGAGATGCAGCGCCGTGGGCCAGCCCAGGTAGCCGTCTCCGCCCAGCACCAGGATCTTCATGTCGCGCACCCACCTATTCCTACTGTGGTTGTGGCTATTTCATACTTACCCAGGCGGCTGCTGCTCTGCTCCAGGGCTGACTTCATGACATGGCAAAAATATCGTGCCGGCGGAGTCTGTTCTGTGATGCGATCGCGGGTCTGGGCAACATGGAACCAAGTCCGCCACAGGGTCCCGTACTGTATATCTGTCGTACTGACCTTCAGGCCGCCGCCCATTCAAGGACAAACATGACAGTGGAAGCACCCAAGATCGCCAAGTCCGCCTTGCGCATGCTGCCGCGGCCGCTGCGCGACTGGCTGCGCAGCAGGACGGGTACCCAGTTCATGCGTTTTGTCCCGGTGTCGATCGCGGCCGTGATCACCAGCCAGGTCACGCTGGTGGTCATGATCGAGGGCTTCCACGTGTCTGCCGGAACGTCAGGGGTGGTGGCCTCGATGGCCGGCGCGGCAGTCAGCTACGTGCTGAGCCGCTGGGCCTGGCACCGGAAGGGCCGGCCGAATGTCCTGAAGGAGACACTGCCCTTCTGGGCCGTATCAGTCGGATCCTGGCTGGTCCTGGGCCTGGTCACCCACTATGCCCACGTCTGGGCGGTGTCCATGAACCTGACCGGGCTGCAGCGGGTGGCCCTGGTCAACGGCGCCTACTTCGTGGCCAACTGCGTGACGTTCGTCGCGAGGTTCGTGATCTTCCACTACGTCCTGTTCGCGGACCGCGGGTCCGCGGGGCGGCTGGTCTCCGTCGACCCGGTGGACGCGGCCGACTCGCTGGCCGTGGCGCTGGCCCGCGACGCCGAGCCGGCCGTGGCCCCTGCTCCTGCCGCCGCCGAGGCTCCCCGCGTAGCGGGCGAGGCGGCCGAGCCGCGGCGCTGACGCTCGCGCACCCAGGTTCCGCCGATCACTCCGGCGAAGCGCAGGCCGTAGAAGATGTTGTTGCCCTTCTTGCTCTTGCCGACCGTGCGCTTGTGAATCGTGGCCGGGCGCTCGACGACCCGGTAGCCATGGGTGATCACGCCGATGAGCAGCTCAGCGGCCTGGTACTGCGGCTGCTCGAGCAGGACGGCGCCGGTCACCTCAGCCCGCATCGCCCTCAGCCCGAACGTGGTGTCGCTGATCCGCTGACCGGTCAGCGCGCTGATGGTCAGCGCGAAGACGCGCACTCCGAGCCTGCGCACCGGGTCCTTCGTCTCCTCGCTGCCAAGGCGCCGGGAGCCGGTCACGAAGTCTGCCTGGCCAGCCAGGATGGGCTCGAGCAGCCGCTCGATCTCGGCGGGGTTGTACTGGCCGTCCGCGTCGGTCGTCACGATGTACTGCGCGCGGCCCTCGCGGGCCAGCCGGTAGCCCAGCCGCAGCGCGGCACCCTGGCCCCGGTTCACCGGCACGTCGCAGACGAGCGCGCCGGCCGCCTCGGCTTCCTTGACCGTCCCGTCCACGGCGCCGTCGGAGACCACGATCTTGGCGACGGCCAGGCCTGAGACAGTGTCGGGCAGCGCCTCGATGACCGGGCCGATCGCGCCTTCCTCGTTGTAAGCGGCGATCACGATGGCCAGCGGCGGCAGGGCGGTGGCTCTGGCGCCGTACTGCTCGGCGAAGGCGCGGATGGCCGCGCTGTCGATGGCCTCGTCTTTGACGTGGGTGTCGCTCACAGTGCTGCCTCCGAGATATCTGGCCATGCGACGGCGAGTACTGAGGTGCGGTGCCCATTCCTCATGGATGCCTCGTTCGCCTGAGTTGCAAGCTTTTACCTGCTTTTGTACCTGGTCGAAACATGCCCTGTCAGGCGGTCGGCCGCATGACCACAGCGTGAGCGGCGAGGTGGTCGGGTGGACGGGCGACGGATGATGGCCGCTGTCGCTGCGGCGTGATCTCTCATTCCAGTCGCCGGGCCGGCCGCCCGGCCGCCCTGCGCAGCCGCCGCCCCCGCGTGGCAGGCAGCGATGCGCGTCGTCAGTGTATCGACGCACAGCGATGCCCTGGCCCGAATCGCGATCGTGGCGCGAACGTGGCGCCGGGCGGCTTGATGCGCCGGCCCGATGCGCCGGCCCGGACGCGTGCTCGTGTGGCATGCTGAGAGCCAGGCGGCGCTGGGGGCGCTCCTTCGAGAATGCGGCCCGTTCCGGTTGTCGCAGGAACTGACCGTCAGCCCGGGGGTGATTGCATGGTGACCTGGCCGAGCGAAGAGCCCGCGGAATTCCAGGCCGTGCAGGAAGAGGAGTCCTACCGGATCCTGCGGTCCCGGATCGAGCTGTCCCGGCTGCCGAAGTTCAGCCGTGACGTCACTGAGCGGGTCATTCACGCGAGCGCGGATTTCGATTACGCCACTGATCTTGTGTGTGACGAGGAATCCATGGTGACGGCGGTCGCCGCGCTGGCGGCCGGAGCCCCGGTGATCGCGGACACCCCCATGGTGGCGGCCGGTATCACCGGCTGCCCGGTGATCTGCAAGCTCAACGAGCCGCTCACCCATCGCCTGGCCCGGACGGCCGGGATCGCGAAGACGGCGGCGGCGGTGCGGCTGGCCTTCGGGGAAGCAGGACCCGGCGCGTTGTGGGTGATCGGCGGCGAGGCGACAGCCCTGCAGGAACTGCTCTCGCGTGGCGTAGAGCCGGCGTTCGTGATCGGCCTGCCCGTCGGTTTCGTCGGCGCGGCCGAGGCCAAGGACGCGCTGCGCGCCAGTGGCCTGCGGTCACTGACGAACGTGTCGGAGAAGGGCGGCGCCGTCGTGGCCGCCGCGGCATTCGAAGCCCTGCTGCGCTCGGCCGTCGAGCTCAGGGAGTCTCAGGCCGGGCGGCCTGGCGACACCGTGCTGGCCGCCGACGGCACTGGCAGCGGCGAGTAGACAGCAGCGGCAAGCCGGGCGAGCAGACGGCGCGGCTTTTGGTCTCGGCTTAATCTCGGCGCGGGGTCGTCTGGCGTCGTGTCTCCCGTTTCAGCCATTGCGGACGGTAACCTGCCCTGGCGGCGCACAATTGTCCCAAGACCGGATACGGTCGCCCAGGATGCAGTGCGGGCGGGCATCCGGCCGGCCGCTGGCCTCAGCGGGGTCGGCGGCCGGTCTGGTGTGGCGCGCGAGGCTGCTGGGGCAGCCTGGATCCTGAGCAGGGCCTGAACGCGGCGCCGTGCATGGCCCGCGCAAATGAGCTGGCCTGTGCTGGGTAGTGACCTGAGAGGGATCGCGAGATGACGGGCAGCGGGGCCGGGTCGGGAGGCCCGGAAGGATGACTGAGGGACGGGGCGTAACCGCCGCATCGGTGCCCTGGAACGCCGAAGCGGGCTCTTCGTCTGTCTCCGATCCGGTGCGGCCCGGGTCCGTCCCCGCCGCTCCTCAGGTGGGCAGCCCCGCTGAGGCCGGCCACCTACCGTCACTCCGGAGCCAGCATGAGGCGCCCGGCCGGCATGAGGCAACGGGCGGGGGCGGCCACGAGGCTCCCGGTGCGCACGAGGGCGTGCCCGAGGCGCCTGGCGCTCACGAGGCCGCGCGTCAGGCGTCCGGCGCTCACGGCGGCCCCGAGGTTCATGCCGCCGGGGTTCATGCGGCCGGCGGAGTTCACGCGGCGGCCGGCGGGGCCGGCGCGGGGGCACAGCAGGGAACCGCCGTCACCGCTGAGCCGGAGGCCGCCGAGTCCACTGACGAAGCCGAGTCCACTGACGAAACCGGGGTCACGGGCGAAGAGGATGCCGCTGGCGAAGAGGAGCCCGGCGGCGCGCCGGAGCCCCCGGGTGGCGAGCAGGACGTCCCTGCTGGCGAGCCGGACGCCGGCGGTGTGCCGGAAGCCGAGCGGAGAACTGGCGCGAGCCGGGGCCGGGCGAAGTCGGCCGAGCCCCACGTCCGGGTGGATGCGCGCAAGCTGGAGTCAGCCCTGCTGACACTGCGCCACCCGATCGTCAGCGTGCCCATGACGCTGGAAGCCCCCGGTGCCGAGGACGCCAGGGCCGAGCGCCGCAAGCTGCTCAGCCAGATCGACGACTACCTGCTGCCGCGACTGCGCCAGTCCGATGCTCCCATCCTGGTGGCGCTGGTCGGATCAACGGGGGCCGGCAAGTCGACGCTGATGAACAGCCTGGCCGGCAAGCAAGTCAGCGCCACGGGCATCCGGCGCCCGACGACCAACAGCCCCGTGCTGGCCTGCCATCCCGCCGACATTCACTGGTTCGCCGAGAATGTCTTCCTGCCCACGCTGCCGCGGGTGCGTCAGAAGGGCCTGGCGATGCCCGGCCGGGACGGCCTGCTGGTGCTGGCTGAAAGCGAGGGCATGCCTCGGGGCGTCGCCCTGCTCGACACACCGGACATCGACTCCGTGGTCCAGGCCCACCGGGAATTCGCCCATCAGTTTCTCGACGCATCCGACCTGTGGCTGTTCATGACCTCCGCCCGCCGTTACGCGGACGCCGCGGTCTGGGAGCTGCTGCAGGAAGCGCGGGACCGCGGCGCGGCTCTGTCCATCGTGCTGTCCAGGGTGCCGCCCGTGTCTGCACCGCAGCTCACGGCGCATTTCGAGGCGCTGCTGGACGCTAACGGGCTGACTGATCTGCAGCGGTTCATCATCGCCGAGACGGTGATCACCGACGCGCGGCTGCCTGCAAAGATCTCCCGGCCGGTCCGGCAGTGGCTGGAAGGTACCGCCGCACAGGAAGACCGCCGCGTCGCCGTCCTCACCCAGACGATGGCCGGAGTGCTCGACACATTCCGCGACAGGATCCCTGCTCTCGCGGGTCACGTCGAGAATCAGCTGACCGCCCGGTTGCAGCTGCGTTCGGCAGCGGAGGGCGCCTATGACGCCGGCCTGACCGAGCTGGACGAGACCACCCGGAGCGGGTCACTGCTGCGCGGCGAGATCCTGGCACGGTGGCAGGACTTCGCCGGAACCGGGGATCTGCTGCGGACGCTCCAGGTACGGGGGAGCAGGCGCCCCGGCCGGCCTCGCAAGCGCGCCGTCCCGGCCAGGGCACAGGCGCTGAAGAACGCGATTCACGTCAGCATGCAGGCGCTGGTGGCCTCGCTGGCCGACCGCGCGGCCGAGAAGACGGTGGCGCGCTGGCAGCAGTACCCGGCCGGTCAGGCGCTGCTGGCCGGGATCGCCGCCGAGAGCCCCGCCGGGAGCACGAGAAGCGAGCACTCGGGCGGCGTGAGCACCGGCGGCGACCAGCCGGGCGGCGACCAGCCGGGCGCCGATCACGGCAGCGCCGATCACGGGAGTGATAGCACGCGAAGCGATCATGCGGCCAGTGAGCAGCCGGGGAGCACGAGCACGCCGGCCGAACGGGCTACGCCCGGCACCGTCACCAGCTTCGGGCGGTCATCGCCCGACCTGGCGCGCAGATCGGCGCAGGCCATCAGTGCCTGGCAGGATCACGTGATGCACCTGGTCCAGGCTGAGAACGTGACCAAGCGCTCGATCGCGCGGGTGGTTTCCTTCGACGACGAGTCACTGGCGCTGGTGCTGACGATCGGCATCCTCGGCTACGGCGCCGACGACACCGCGTCGAGCGACGAGGCGGGCGCGGCCCCGCAGCGGCTGCTTACCTCTCTGTTCGGGGCCGGTCTGCTGCGCGACATCGGCGCCCGGGCGCGGCTCGATCTGCACGACAGGATCAGCCTGCTGTTCGCCGAGGAGATGCTCCGCTTCATCCAGATCATCGACTCTGCGGGCGCGCCGGATGACTCCGTGCCCTCCGAGCTGTACCAGGCCAGTTATGCGCTGGAGGCCGCGCGATGACGGTCGGCCAGCCGGCGGAGGAGGAGCGTACCGCCGTAGCCGGGCAGCTGCCCTGGGCGGCGCCGGTCGGCCTGCCGCAGCGGGCCGGCCTTCCGGCCGTCCGGGTGGTCGCCGCCCCGCAGCTGCCGGCCCGGCTCAACGCCCTGGCGCGGCTGGTCCAGATCGCCTCGGCCCGGATCAGCGGCGGCGGGTTCAGCGCGAAGTTGCTGAGCGATGCGGCGGACCTGCTCACACGGGCTGGCGAGCGGCTGCGGCTGTCCGCTGAGCACACTGTCGTGGCGCTGGCGGGCGGAACGGGCAGCGGCAAGTCATCGCTGTTCAACCGGCTGGCCGGCGCCGACTTCTCCACCGTCGGCGTCACCCGTCCGGTCACCAGAGACGCGCACGCGTGCGTCTGGGGAATCCGGGGCTCTGGCCCGCTGCTGGAATGGCTCGGCGTACCGCGCCGGTACCGGTATGCGCGGGCCAGCGCGCTCGATCGCGGCGAGCAGTCCCTGACCGGGCTGGTATTGCTGGATCTTCCTGACCACGACACGGTCATGACGCACGCCTCCGGCCTGGTCGACCGGCTGGTCGGGCTGGCGGACCAGATGGTGTGGGTCCTGGACCCGCAGAAGTACGCCGATGCGGCCGTGCACCGGCGGTTCCTCGTCCCGCTCGCCGGGCACTCGGAGGTCCTGGCCGTGGTGCTGAACCAGGCAGACCTCCTTACTCCCGCGCAGCTCGAGGACTGCGTCGGCGATCTGCGCAGGCTCCTGGACGCCGAGAACCTGCACGAGGTGCAGATCCTTGTCACGTCGGCAGCCACCGGCGGCGGACTGGAGGAGCTGCGCAAGCTGCTGGCGGACGCGGTGTCGGCCAGGCGGTCCGCTAGCGCGCGCATCTCGGCCGACGTCGACGCCATCGCGGCCAGGTTCGAGCCTTACGCGGGGGACCAGGCGGCGGCCGGCATCTCGGCCGCGAGCAAAGAGCAGCTGGTCGACGCCTTCGGCCGCGCGGCGGGCGTCGCGGCCGTGGGGGAAGCGCTGCGCAGCGCGCGCGAGCTGCGGGCCATCGACTATGTCGGCTGGCCGGTGGCGTGGCTGGCCGAGCGCCTGACCGGTCGTGATCCCGTCCGCAAGGTCCGGCTCGGCCAGCTCTGGGAGGAGCTGCGCAGCGTGACAGCCGGCCCGTCCGGGGCGCAGCAGGCGGAAATCGACAACGCGCTCACCGAACTCGCCGACGAGATCAGCGAGCCGCTGCCGGCGCCATGGACGCAGACCACCCGCGCCGCCGTCAGGTCCCGCTCGCAGGAGATTCCCGGCGCACTCGGCGCCGCGATGGGTGCCGCCCTGCCGGCCGACAACAAGGCCGTGCGCTGGTGGCGGCTGGTGGGTGCCTGGCAGGGACTGCTGCTCGGTGCGGTCATCGTCGCGCTGGCCTGGATGGCGGCCATCGTGCTCTTCGGCGTCTTCCACGCTGGCGGCAGCGTGCCGCGGCTGTTCAGCGACGTTTCCCTGCTCGCCTGGATAGCGGCCATGATCGCTGCTCTGCTGCTGCTGGGCTGGCTGACGGCGGCCGCCTGCGTGAATCAGGTCCGGGTCGCGGCCGAGCAGGAGACCGCCCAGTTCGCCGCCGCCGCGGCGGCCGCGATCACCACGGTGGCCCACGATCTGGTGCTCGTGCCCGCCGAGCAGGAGCTGGGGGAGCTGGAGAGGTTCCGGGACGAGCTGCGGGCGGTGACCGGCCAGCCAGCGTGACTGGCCGGGACGGCTGTTCACTGTAATGTTGTAATTCACTGTAATGTTGTAATCCTCGATGGAGGAGGACGCATGGCAGCTGATTCGCCCCTCGATGCCTATTCCGCGGTCGTCACCGGCGTGGCCGCGGCACTGACGCCCAAAGTCGCCTGCCTGCGGGTCCCGCGCGCCGGATCGCGGGGCGGCGAGAGCCTCGGCTCCGCGGTCGTCTACACCACGGACGGCTTTCTGCTGACGAACGCTCACGTTGTCGGCCGCGCTCCGGGCGGGACGGCACTGTTCTCCGACGGCAGCACCGCGCCCTTCACCGTGGTGGGCGCTGACCCCCTGTCTGATCTGGCGGTAGTCCGGGCGGGCGGGGCAACCCCGGCGCCGGCCGAGCTCGGCGAGGCCGACGACCTCGTCGTCGGGCAGCTCGTCGTGGCCGTCGGCAGCCCGCTCGGCCTGGCCGGATCGGTGACCGCCGGGGTGGTCAGCGCGCTCGGCCGCTCGCTGCCCACGCGCAGCGGTTCCGCCGCCCGGCTGGTCGAGGACGTCATCCAGACCGACGCGGCGCTCAACCCCGGGAACTCCGGCGGCGCGCTCGCCGACGCGCGCTCTCGCGTTGTCGGCATCAACACCGCGGTCGCGGGGATCGGGCTCGGGCTGGCCGTCCCGGTCAACGCGACCAGCCGCCGGATCATCTCCGTGCTCATGGCCAGCGGCCGGGTCCGCCGCGCCTACCTGGGGCTCGTCAGCGTGCCCGCCCCGCTGCCGGCGCCGGTCGCCGAGCGGGTGGGCCGCAGCAGCGGGCTGCGGGTGGCCGAGGTCGTTCCGGCTGGCCCTGCCGCGCGCGCTGGGCTGCGCCCGGGCGACCTGCTGCTCAGCGCCGCGGGCCAGCCGGTGGCGGCAGCGCAGGATCTGCAGCGGCTGATGTTCGGCGAGGCGATCGGCCGGCCGCTGGCGATCACGGTCATGCGCAACGGGGCCCTGGTCGACGTCATCGCCGAGCCGTCCGAGCTCATCGCGGCCTGACCGGGCGCCCGCAGCCGTCGGCCCGGCCCGGCCCCGGGCCCGGGGGGACGGCCAGCGAGGCCGCCAACGCCCCGCCGCCGAGGCCCGGCCGCCGAGGCCCGGCGGCCGAGGTCGGCCCTCGGCCAGCGAGGGCGCCCATGCCCGGCGTGGCCCGGCCGGGACGGACTGCGGGGCCGTCCATCGCGGTAAGCCCCGGTTAGCGGTGCGGTGTGAACGACGTTGAGCAGTGGCCTGATCGGCTGCCCTTGCCGACAGTGACACTGACCTTCACCCGGTAACCGGGGGTGGCGCCGCTGATGTAGTAGGGAATCGACGCCCGGCCCTTGGTGCCGGCGCGTGCCTTCTTCTTGTGGTTGGTTGTCTTGTAGTGCGCGACCGTCGTCACGTGTGCGAGGTCTGCCGTGCGGACGCGTACGTAGGTCGTGGTGTAGTCGGCCGGATGAGCGTTGCTCATGTGGGCACGGCACGGAAGCGGCCCGGCCCGGGCCGGGCCGGCGGAAGCAGGCACGGCAGTGGCAAGCGCGAGGGCGAGGGCGGCGGCTGGTAAGGCGGCCAGGCGATTCGGCTTCATGTCCGGAGCGTATGCGAGCAGGCGTGCGGCCGCATGTGACAGCCGGACTGCCATCAGCAGCGCCTGCGCCGGGCCTCCTGCGCGGACGCGGATGGTCTCACGCCGCCCTTCCTGAGGGCTCCTGGCCATCCACAGGCTCGGGCGAGGCCGCCCCGGATGTCCACAGGACCCCGCGCCACGGTCGCGCCGCGCCGCGCGGCGCGCGATTTTGGGGTCAATGGAAGGCGGCACGGTGCCGTCGCCGGTGCGGTCCCGGCGCGAGCCGCGCGACCGGGCGCCCGGCCGAGGAGGATCCGATGTTCAACGAGGCGCAGATCAGCATGACGGGGTATGTGGCCACCCAGCCGAGATGGCGGGGGATCGGCTCGGCCAGTCCGAACGTGACCATGCGCGTGGCCTGGACGCCGCGCCGGCTGGACAAGTCGACGGGCGAGTGGGCAGACGGGCATACCTCCTACGTCTCGGTCCTCTGCTGGCGCAAGCTCGCGGAGAACGTCGCCACGTGCCTGCGCAAGGGGGACCCCGTGATGGTCAGGGGGCGGCTGACGGTCCGCGACTACACCGACAAGGACGGCGTCGCCCGGACCGCCGTGGAGGTGGACGCCAGTTCGGTGGGCCACGACCTCGGCCGCGGTGTGGCCCAGTTCCAGCGGACCCGCCCGGCGACCGGGCAGACCGCCGATGAATTCGCGGCCGAAAGCAGCATGCCGGGCGGCGAGTTCGCCAGCACCGGCGACCTCGGCGCTGGCAGGGCCGGCGACCGGGCCGCAGACGCCGTGCCCGCGGGCGCCGGGCGGCCAGGGAGCCCGGATATCTTCGATGAGGAGGCGATCGGCGCGCTGGCCGCACAGGCCGGGGAGGTACCGGTGCCGTTCTAGGGCCGCCGGGCTCGGTGCTGGCGGGGCCCGGTCGCTGGCTGAGCCCTCGACCGGGCCCTCGACGGGCCGCTGAAATGCACGCTGGACCGGCCGGTGAGCTACGGGCGGCGGCCGCGGTCGGAGCTTGTTGCGGCTGGCCCTACTCTTAGTTACATGCCCGAGTTCATTTATCAGATGCATGCTGTGCGGAAGGCGCACGGCGACAAGGTCATCCTCGACGACGTGACTCTGGCGTTCCTGCCCGGCGCGAAGATCGGCGTGGTCGGTCCCAACGGCACCGGCAAGTCCACCCTGCTGCGGATGATGGCTGGTGCGGAGCCGGTGTCGAACGGCGAGGCACGCCTGATGCCCGGCTTCTCGGTGGGGATGCTAGACCAGGAGCCCGCGCTCGACGAGAGCAAGACCGTCCTCGGTAACGTCGAGGACGGCGTAGCCGAGACCAAGGCCCTGCTCGCCCGGTACAACGAGATCGCCGAGCAGATGGCCACTGACTACTCCGATGCCCTGCTCGAGGAGATGGGCAAGCTGCAGGAGCAGCTGGACCATCGCGAGGCCTGGGATCTGGACAGCCAGCTAGAGCAGGCGATGGACGCGCTGCGCTGCCCCCCGCCCGATGCCGACGTGAAGGTGCTGTCCGGTGGTGAGCGCCGCCGCGTGGCGCTCTGCAAGCTGCTGCTGCAGCAGCCTGACCTGCTGCTGCTGGACGAGCCCACCAACCACCTGGACGCCGAGAGCGTGCTGTGGCTTGAGCAGCACCTGGAGAAGTACCCCGGCACGGTGGTCGCGGTGACCCACGATCGCTACTTCCTCGACAATGTGGCCGGCTGGATTCTCGAACTGGACCGCGGCCGCGCCTACCCCTACGAGGGCAACTACTCCACGTACCTGGAGACCAAGACGGCCCGGATCAAGATCGAGGGCCAGAAGGACGTCAAGCGCCGCAAGCGGCTGGAAGACGAGCTGGAGTGGGTGCGCTCAAGTCCCCGCGCCCGCCAGGCCAAGAGCCGTTCGCGGCTGCAGCGCTACGAGGAGATGGCGGCCGAGGCCGACCAGAACCGGAAGCTGGACTTCGAGGAAATCCAGATCCCGCCGGGCCCGCGCCTTGGCAGCCTGGTAGTCGAGGCCGGCGACCTGTCCAAGGGATTCGACGATCGCGAGCTGTTCGAGGACCTGAGCTTCAGCCTGCCGCCTAACGGGATCGTCGGCGTCATCGGTCCCAACGGCGTGGGGAAGACCACCCTGTTCAAGATGATCGTGGGGGAGGAGCAGCCGGACGGCGGCTCGATCCGGATCGGCGAGACGGTGCAGATCGCCTACGTCGACCAGTCCCGCGGCCGCATCGACCCGGACAAGAACGTCTGGGAGGCGATCTCTGACGGAGAGAGCTTCATCCGGGTCGGGAAGACCGAGATTCCGAGCCGGGCCTACGCCGCTGCCTTCGGATTCAAGGGCAGCGACCAGCAGAAGCCGGCCGGGATCCTGTCCGGCGGCGAGCGGAACCGGGTCAACCTGGCGCTGACCCTCAAGCAGGGCGGCAACCTCCTGCTGCTGGACGAGCCCACCAACGACCTGGACGTGGAGACGCTGTCGTCGCTGGAGAACGCGCTGCTGGAATTCCCCGGCTGCGCGGTGATCACCAGCCACGACCGCTGGTTCCTGGACCGGATTGCGACGCACATCCTGGCCTGGGAAGGCGATTCCCGCTGGACCTGGTTCGAGGGGAACTTCGAGTCCTACGAGAAGAACAAGATCGAGCGCCTTGGTGCTGAGGCGGCCCGGCCGCACCGGGTCACCTACCGCAAGCTCACCAGGGGCTGAGCGCGGCGGTATGAGCGATCTCGCGCAGTTCGCCGCGCTGGCCGGCGGCGATCATGGCCTGGCCGTCATCTCGGTAGCCCGCCCGGACGGCACGGTCGCCTCGTCGGTC
The DNA here is from genome assembly GCA_052146815.1 of Streptosporangiaceae bacterium. GTDB lineage: Bacteria > Actinomycetota > Actinomycetes > Streptosporangiales > Streptosporangiaceae > DATJZH01. The sequence goes on from JBKQMG010000067.1 coordinate 25,717, forward strand.
GTGAACGCCGGGGTGCTCAGGCATCCGGTGACCGGTGCGCCGGTCGTCGGCGTGGTCGCGCGCGGCGACGCCCGCAAGCTCAGCTACCTGCGCGCGAGCCGCCGCGCCACGGTGGTGCTGCGTGCAGGCTGGCAGTGGGCGGCAGCCGAGGGGCCCGCCGAGCTGGCGGGGCCCAATGACCCGCTGGAGCAGTTCACCGCGGACCGGCTGCCGGTGCTGCTGCGCGAGATCTTCACCGCGGCCGGCGGCACTCACGATGACTGGCACGCCTACGACCGGGCGATGGCGCAAGAGCAGCGCACGGCGGTGCTCATAACGCCGGACCGGGCCTACTCCAACCGCTAGCGTCAGGCCCGCCTCGCGGCGGGTCCAGCCCGGGCAGGCCCGGGTCGGCTGGTCAGTGCCGAGCTGGCTGGCCCGCGCCAGGCCCGGCCGGCCGGGTCAGGCGGGGGACAGGCCCAGGTCCTGGCCGCCGGCCCGGCGCGGCTGGTTCACCAGGCTGTGCGCAGCCATCACCAGGTAGTCCCAGAGCTGGTCCTCGTAGACCGGATCCAGCTCAAGCTCGTCCAGCGCGGTGCGCATATGCCGCAGCCAGGCGTCGCGTTCGGGCTCGCCGATGGCGAAATGCACATGCCGCATCCGCAGCCGCGGATGCCCGCGCAGCTCGCTGTAGGTGCCGGGACCGCCCCAGTACTGGATGAGGAACAGGCGCAGATGCTCCTCCGCCGGGCCGAGATCGCGGCTGGGGTAGACGGGCCGCAGCTGCGGGTCCCCGCCGACCTCCCGGTAGAACCGGTGCACCAGGCGGCGGAAGGTCTCCTCGCCGCCCACCGCCTCGTAGAGCGTTGGCTCTGGGGTCTCGTTCATGACGGCTCCAGGCTAGCTGCCTGCGCGCCGCCGGGTGTGTCCGGCCCCGGCGGCGCGGGCACGCCGGCGGCTCCCTCCTCGTGAGCGCCGCGGACCGTGATCGCACCGCTGATCAGCACCGGTGCGGCGGCGTCCGGCGGCAGTGCGCCCTCGCTGGCGTCGAGCGCGCGCTTCAGCCGGGCTCGCAGCTCGCGGGCCACCTCCCATTGCCGGGCCGGCGTGGTCCGTGCGGTGACCCGCATCACGACAGCATCGGCGGACAGGTCCTGGACCCCCCACACCTCCGGCTTGTCGAGGATCGTGTCGTTCCAGCCCGCGTCCTGCCATAGCGCCGCCGCCGCGTCCTGCATGATCTGGCGCACGGCGGCGATATCGCTCTGGTACGGGACAGGGAAATCCACAACGGCCCGCGCCCAGCCATGTGACTCGTTGCCGGCCTGGGTAATGGTTCCGTTCCTGATGTGCCAGACAATGCCGGTCACGTCACGCACCCGGGTGATCCGCAGGCTGATGCCCTCGACTGTTCCGGTGATCGTCCCGATGTTCACCACGTCGCCGACGCCGTACTGGTCCTCGAGCAGCATGAAGATACCGGCCAGGAAATCCTGGACCAGGTTCTGCGCGCCGAAGCCGATCGCGATGCCGAGCACTCCGACGCTGGCCAGAATCGGGGCGAGATTAAGCCCGAGGTCGCCCAGGATCATCACGAACGCGATGCTGAAGATCGTGATGGAGGCCACGTTGCGCAGGATGGAGGCCAGCGCGGCCGCGCGCTGCTGCCGTCGCTCACGGAAGAGCACCCGCCTGCGGTCGGTCCCGTTCGCGCTCTCCTCGCTGGCGCGGGCGATGAACCGGTTGATCAGCCGGTGCGCGGCGAATCGCGCCAGCAGCGCGAGCAGCAGGATCCACGCGATCCGCAGCACCAAGGTCGCGGGGCCATTGAAGAACGCCTGGGCCAGGTCGGCGGCCCTGGCGCTGTGCGACACGTCCCAGACCAGCCGGCACGCGATACCCGGCTGGGACGACTTGCAGGCCCCGGTCAGTGTGTCGCTCGCGTCCGCCGGAGGGCGCACCACCGAGGCGAGCGTGTCGAGAGTCACGGCGGGGGTCCTTTCGCTGCCTGTTCTTGTTGCTAGGTCGCCAGGTCTGTCCCATGGTCGCCGATGAGCGGCGGCCAGACAGCCAATCCCGGCGCCGTGACGCGCCTGCCCGGCTGTCCGATCGCGAAGATTGCCGAAGAATCGCCGGTACTGACGGGCGGGCGCGGACGGGCGTTCGGCCGGGCGCGGGCCCTGTATTCCGCCCGCCGAGTTCCTCGACTCAGCGCTGGCCGCGCTGCGCCGGGCGCGGTGCCTGCTCGAGTCCGGCGAGCCCGAGCAGCTGGCCCTGATCCGCGACACGCTGCTCGGACCGCCCCCCGGGCAGCGCGCCGAGCTCCTGGTCCAGGTCGCGCTGGCGCCCGGGCAGGCGGCCGCTGCGCGTTATCCGGACCTGCCCGCCGTGGATGAGTAACCGCGCGGCGCTGCGCACGGCCTAAAGCGGACCGCCGTCGCCCACGGGGGCGGACCCGAGGTTCCCGGTCACGTCCAGGCCCGTATGCCGCGCGGCGAACGACAGCGTCTCGGACGACAGCGCGACCGAGCGGCTGACCGCGCGGGCGCCGTGCCCGACGTCCGATTCCCGGCGCAGCAGGATCGGCCGCTGCGCCAGCGGGGCCGACGTGGCGTGCTGGAGCGCCGCGCACAACTTGCGGGCGTGCAGCGGGTCCACCCGGCTGTCGCTGTCGAAGATCGTGAACAGCACCGCCGGATAGGCGGTCCCCTCGGTGACATGGTGATACGGCGAGTACGACAGGAGCCAGCCCAGTTCCTGCGGGTCTGCCGCCGTGCCGTACTCGTCGTTCCAGCTCTCGCCCAGCCCGAATTGCTCGTAGCGGACCATGTCCAGCAAGGGCGCTGAGCAAATGACAGCCGCATAAAGGTCCGGCCGCTGAGTGAGCGCCGCACCGACGAGCAGCCCGCCGTTCGAGCCCCCCGAGATGGTCAGCTGGCCGCGGCTGGTCCAGCCGCCGGAAAGCAGCTTCTCGGCGGCCGCGTGGAAGTCGTCGAAGACGTTCTGCTTGCGGTCCCGCATGCCGGCGCGATGCCATTCCTCGCCCTCGTCGCCGCCGCCGCGCAGCCCGGCGATGGCGTAGATGCCGCCGGCCTGCGTCCAGGCCAGGATGTTGGCCGAGTAGCCCGGCGTCATGCTGATGCCGAACCCGCCGTAGCCGTAGAGGATCGCCGGGCGCGGCCCGGAGCCGTTGCTGCCCGGCCCCGCGCCGTCAGGCGCGGCCGACGAGATGACCAGCATCCGGACGGTGGTGCCATCGGCGGATTCGTAAGCCACCTGGCGGGCCCTGACCGCCGGGATGTCAGCGCTGCCGGGTGCCCGCTCGAAGACTCGCAGGCTGCCGTCCCTGGCGTCGTAGCACAGCACCATCGGCGGTGAGGAGTAGTCGGTGTAGCCGATCCATGCCTCGTGGCCGCCTTCGGGCCGCTCGCTCATGCCGAGGACCGTGCCGGGGCCGGGCAGCGGAACGGCGCTGAGCCGGGTGCCCGTGGCCAGGTCATGCACGGTCACCTCGCTGATCGCATGCCGGGTCCAGGACGCGAGCAGCACCGGCCGGTCCAGTTCCGCGCCGTCGAGGATCGCGTACCCGGTGAGCACCGCCTCCTCGTCGGTGGCGATCAGATCCCGCCAGCCGTCATGGCCGGGCTGCGCGGGGTCGGCGACGGCCAGCCGGCCGCGGGGGGCGTCGCGGTCAGTGAAGACGTAGAGCCGCCCGTCATTGCCTACCCGGCAGAACGTCTGCGCGTCCACTGCCTGCTGCACCGCCGCGAGCCGCGGCGCGGACGGATCGGACGTCGTCAGATCGGCCAGCCACAGATCGTTGCGGGGCGCGGTGCCCGCCGCCGCGCCCACCGACAGCCAGCGGCCGTCGCGGCTCACCGAGAGCAAGTAGTAGCTGGTCTTGTCCAGGCCCTCGCCGAATACCAGAGCGTCGCTGTCTGCGGGCGTCCCGACGCGGTGCAGGTAGACCCGGCGGTGATACTGCTCCTCGCCCGCGGGGATCTTCTCGGGGGCGAGCCGGCGGCTGTAGTAGAAGCCGGAACCGCCGGGCAGCCAGGCGACGGGGGTGTAGCGGCAGCGGTCGATGGGACCGTCGACTTCCTCGCCGGCCGCCACGTCCATGACCCGCAGCACTGATTCCTCCGAGCCGCCCTGCGAAAGCTGGTAGGCGAGCAGGCGGCCCTCCTTGTCGGGCTGCCAGGAATCCAGCGTGGTGGTCCCGGACGGATCGAGCCCCATCGGGTCGATCAGGACCCGCTCGCCCGCGCCGGGCGCGTCGGTGTACAGCACCGCGTGCTCCTGGCCGCCCGAGCGCCGGGTGAAGAACCGCCGCTTCCCGCGCCAGGCCGGCACGCCCGCCTCGCCGGCCGACAGCAGGGCGCCGATCTGCTGCGCCAGTGCCTCCCGGCCAGGGGCCGCCGCGACCTCGGCCGCACAAAGCGCGTCCTGCGCCGCCAGCCAGGCCCGGGTCTCGGAACTGTCAGGATCTTCGAGCCAGCGGTAGGGATCGCGCACGGTATGACCGTGCAGTTCCTCGGTGATGTCCTCGCGCCGGGCGGCCGGGTACGACAATCCGGCCGGCCCGGCCGGCCCGGCCCCAGAAGACGCGGCGGGCGGCGAGAGCGGGGAGAGCGGGGCGGACGGCGGGGGCGCAGCAGAGCGTTCGGTCATGAACTGCACTCTATGGGGCGACGGCCGGTCGCCAGGTCAGCCCTCTGACCTGGGCGGCGCGGCCGGACGACGCCGCAGGAAGGGCCGTCTAGGCTATTGATGCTGGCGGACAGGCGGTCAGGCGGTCACACTGGTCACGGGTGCCCCCAAGGCGTTCGGCGCACCCGGCAGGGCGGGAGGTGCGAGTGCGTCGGGTATTGCTGCTCAACATCACGTATGAGCCGCTGACGACGATCGGCCTGCGCCGAGCCGTCTGCCTCGTCCTGGGCGAGAAGGCGGAGGTGGTGCATGACGACGCCGACGGCGCGGTGCTCCGTTCTGCCTCGGTGATCGTGACGGCACCGTCGGTGATCCGGCTGCGCCGCTACGTGCGCGTGCCGCACCGCAGCCGGGTCCCGCTGACGAGGGCAGCGCTGATGCGGCGGGACAATTATTTGTGCGCCTACTGCGGTCTGCGGGCGGACACGATCGACCATGTCGTGCCGCGCAGCCGGGGCGGCGCGCACGCGTGGGAGAACTGCGTCGCCTCGTGCAACAAGTGCAACCACCGCAAGGCCGACCGCCTCATCGAGGAACTTGGCTGGACCCTGCGCTTCGATCCCGCCGTGCCGCACGGCGCCCACTGGCGCCTGATCGGAGCAGCGCACGACGGTGACCCGCACTGGGCGGTTTACCTGCCAGAGCCGAGCGCCGCCTGACGGCCGGCAGGTGCAGGTCCGCGCGCCCCTGCCTGGCCCGGATCCCCTGATCTGACGGCGCGGCAGTCCCGCGGCGGACATACCGTCGATGGCAGGAAGACGACCATGACCGTTCCGCGGCCGGGCGGCGCGGGCGGTACAGCAGTGTGGAGGCGCGGTTGACCATCGGCGAGGCCCTCGCGCAGGCACGACGTCAAGCCGGTGTGACGGTGACCCAGGTGGGTCAGCGGACCCGGATCAGGGAAACGATCATCAGGGACATTGAGAACGACGACTATTCGTCGTGCGGCGGGGACTTCTATGCCCGCGGGCACATCCGCAGCATCGGCCGGGCCGTGGGCATAGATCCGGAGCCGCTGATCCGGCAGTTCGACATGGCCCGGCAGCACGAACTGGAAGAGCAGCAGGCGGAGCAGCAGGCGCAGGCGGCCCCGGCGGCCGCCGCGGGGCCCTGGTCTACTACCGAGACCGGGGAAGCCGGCGACAAGCGCCGGCTCAACCGGGTGGCGGCCCTCGGACTGGCGCTGCTGCTGGTGCTCGGGTTCCTCGCTTACCACTTCTTCGGCGAGTCGGTCCGGGCACCGAGCGCGGCGCTGCGGGCACCTGTTCATCCGGCGCACCGCCATGCCCCGCATCCGGCGCCGGCCGCGACGCCCACGGCGACGTCCGCTCCTACCCCGAGCGCCACGCCCACGCCGACCCCGAAGCGCTCCCCGGCGCCCGCTGTTACGGCGCGGCCGCTCACGCCGGTGGCCGTCACGGCGCTCGGCCCGCACGGCCAGGGCGACGACCCGGGCCACGTGCGTCTGGCGATCGACGGCAGTTCCGGAACGGCCTGGCATACCGACTGGTACACCACCGCGCATTTCGGGAACCTGTACTCAGGCACGGGCCTGCTGGTGGACATGGGCCGCCCGGTGACGATCACGGCCGCGCAGGTCACGCTCGGCCGTGCGGCGGGCGCCCGGCTGCAGCTGCGCGTCGGCGCCGCGCCCGCGCTGGCGGATCTCAAGCCGGTCATGAGCACGGGCAGCGGGGGCGGCCAGGTCAGCATGCGGCTCGGCAGGCCCGCCCGCGGCCGTTATGTGCTGCTCTGGTTCACCAGCCTGCCGCCTGATGCGAACGGCACGTTCCAGGCCAGCGTCTACAACCTCCGGCTGGAAGGCCAGGAATGACCACGATCAGCTCTGGAAGGTAAACAGCGGGCCGGCGGGAAGCACGGTCGCCGGGGGAACGCGCAGGCGGCAGGCGCCGAGGGCAGTCAGCGCGCTGGTGTCCAGCGCATCGAAGGCCAGTTCGCCGAACCGCGCTGCGCTGAACCAGGCCCGCACCTGCGGGGTCAGGTCCGGCGGGCGCCGGTGCCGGGTCCAGATGACGGTGGCGCCCGGCTGGCACAGGCTCGGTGCCGCCCGCACAGTGCGCTCGATGTCGCCGGGGCTGACGTTGCCGAAAATGCCGCACAAGAGCACGACGTCCGCGGGCAGCGCGGCGGCGAAGCTCTCAGGCCAGCTCGCGTCTTCCTGGCGTACCTCGACTTGCGCCAGTCCAGCCTCCGCGGCGCGCTGGCGGGCCGCGTGTACGTTGCGCGGGTCGGACTCGATCAGGACAGCGGTGCCCGGCTCGCGGCTGTGGGACCTGGGCTATGCCGCCCATGGCTTCGTCCGCTGGCGCCGGGCGCTGACCCCGCCGCGGACGGCCCGCGGCTGCGGGCGCTGGCCGACGGGTACGGCCTGGACGAGCGGCAGCGCCGCGAACTGCCTGCGCTGACGGGCGCCCATACCCGCGCCATGTATGCGCTGCGCCACCGGCGCCCAGCCGTGGGCCCGGCTGTACGCCGAAGGCCACGGCCGTCACTGGGGCCCGGCGGCCGACTACATCGACCGTCACCGCGAGCAATGGCTCGCCGCGCTCCTCGGGCAGCAGGCCAGTCGTGTGTCATAGCGAACGCAGACAGGCCAGCAGCGCGCGGCTGGCAGGGCTGCGATCGCGCGTGCCAGGATGTGCGCATGCTTGACCATCTTGCGATCCAGTGCGCCGACGTGGCGGCGAGCGCCGCTTTTTATGACGCTGTACTCGCCACGCTCGGCGGCAGCCGGGTAATGGAGTTCGGCGATGCCGTCGGCTTCGGTGCCGGCAATCCGGAGTTCTGGATAGGCCCGCGCGCCACCGGCGAGGGATTCCGTGAATCGCACATCGCCTTCGCGGCGCCGCACAGGGCCGCTGTGCTGGCTTTCTTCGCGGCAGCGGCGGATATTGGTGCAGAGGTGCTCTATCCGCCCCGCGTCTGGCCCGAATACCACGCGGACTACTACGCCGCCTTCGTGCGTGACCCTGACGGCAACAACGTCGAGGCCGTATGCCACGTCCCTGACTGACGCTTCCTGTCCTTGACCGGCTTGGCCGGCCTCAGCGTTCCGCTGGGGCGAGGAGCTGCCCAGCGACCTCAGGCCCCGGGCACCCAGCGGGCGGCGAGGCCTTCGGTCCAGGCCGCGGCTTCGGCCGGGTCACCGGGCGGCGCGGCGACCACGACGAGCTCGGTCACCCCGACGGCGGCGAGTTCGGGCAGCAGGCCGGGGCTGGCATCGGTGAGCGCGACCGCCACGGTCAGCTCGCCGAGGTCTCGGTCTTGCTGCCGGCAGTACTCAGCCAGCGCGGCGATCCGCTCGGCGGCTGCCTCGGCGGTGAGATTGAAGCCGTACCAGCCGTCCGCGAACGCCGCGACCCGCCGCAGCGCCTGGTCGCTGTTGCCGCCGGCGACGACGGGGATCAGCCGGCGCCCGGCCGGCTTGGGGTTCACCCGCACTGCCTCGAAGCTTGTGAACTCGCCGCTGAACGAGGCCACATCCTGTGACCACAGCGTCCGCATCGCGGCGACGTACTCCGTCGTGCGCTCAGCGCGCCGGGGGAACGGGACGCCGAGCGCGGCGAACTCCTCGGCCGACCAGCCGATGCCCACGCCCAGGGTCAGGCGGCCGCCGGAGAGCACGTCCAGCGTCGCGGCCTGCTTGGCCGTGAGTACCGGGTTGTGCTCGGGAAGCAGCAGCACGCCCGTGGCCAGCCCGATCCGCCTGGTCACGGCAGCGGCGAAGCTGAGGCCGAGCAGCGGATCCAGCCAGTCGGCGTCGGCGGGGATCGCGATCCGGCCGTCGGCGGAGTACGGGTATACCGAGCCCGGCTGATCCACGAGCACGACATGCTCGCCCGACCACAAGGTCGCAAAACCGCCCGTCTCGGCGGCCGTCGCCACGGCCCGGATGATCTCCGGCCGGGCGCCGGTGCCGATGCCCAGCGCGTGCAGCCCCACCTGCATGTGCCCTCCCCGCGCGGCTGAATCAACGGCCGAGCTCTCTGCTGCCCAGCTCGCTCCGGCCCGTGATGTTATTCTGCCTGTTCCTGCGACCATCTCCGGGCCCGGGCGTCCAGTGGCTTCAGGGCAGCGCCGAGGGCCCCGCCGAGCTCGGTGAGCTGGTAGGCGTCGCTGTCATCGCGCAATACCAGGCCGGCCTGGCCGAGCTCCGCTGGCCGCGGCGTGCAGGGCGCATCCCCGACGGCCTCTGTGAGCGGATCTGCGGGGAGTTCAGCGACGCCCAGGTGCTCGACATCCTCCTGCCGTGCGGCTGGTATCACGCCATCAGCTTTGCCGCCAACGGCGCGCCGCCCTGCCCTCGAGGAAGGCGTCCTGAGCTTCAGTGACGTATGAGTCCGGCCCCGGTGGCAGGGCTTAGCCACTCGACCCACTGGCCGGAAGGATGAGCCCTGGCCAGCAGCTGCCCGGAGTCGGTTTCGCCGTCGAAGGTGCGCGCGCCGAGGACGGCGAAGACGCCCTGCTGCTGGTAGTCGCGGATCAGCGACGCGGGCAGCGGGAGGCCCTGCACGCTGTCACGGCCTGAGGGCCCGAGCGGCACAAGAGGGTCGAGCGACAGCCACGTGACCGGCCGGTGCCGGCCTGCTGCGGCCAGGATGGCGGTCAGCTCTGCCCGCTGATCCGGCGGCAGGAACACGGCCATGTAGGCGTCGGTCACGATGACGCTGCGCTCGGCCGGGAGACCATCCAGCACGTCCGGCAGCGCCGCCAGCGCATCGCCGGCCACGAGCCGCACCGGGTGCTGCCGGGTCACCTCGACGGCCGCGTCGAGCCGGGCCAGGGCCGAGGCCTCGGGCGGCGCGCACGACTCCAGCCATGCCCTGGCCACCGGGTCCGCCACGTCGACGGGGCTGACGTCGATCCCGATTCGCTCGGCGACGGGCGGCATCGCGACCCGCGGCGGCTCGTAAGTTCCGCGTACCGCGCAGCTCAGGGTCAGGGCCGCCGCCTGCGGCCCGGATGGTCGCCCGTCCAGCAGGTAGCGGTACCGGTCCAGCTGCAGCCCCAGCCCGGCCCCGGTACCGAGGTCGGCCAGGGCGACCGGCTCGCGGAGCGAGCCGGCCGTCGCGGCGATACCCAGCGCGATCTGAGTGCAGCGGGCCACTTCGTTCATCTGATAGCGGTGGTCGTCGCAGACAGCCGCAATGTCGTCCAGGTGCGCGGAGATGAACGCCCTGGCGGCCGGATGGAAGCCCGCATCAAAGGGCGGCTGCGGCGCTCCCGGCTGCGGGAAATAGGCCGCCAGCGGCGCCGGCCGGTCCCGGCGCACCAGGAATGAGATCGCCGCGCTCGCCAGCAGCGCAGGCAGCCGGTCGGGCAGCAGCACCGTCATCCGGGACAGCAGTCCTTCGTGTCCGGCGATCACCTGGAAGAGCGCGGCCGTCAGCCGCCACGAATCAGGCGCATCCGGCGGCGACCAGCCGGCTGCCACCTCCAGTGCCTGGGCCCGTACCTCGTCAGCGGAGGGCACGCTGCCGCTCCCGCCGCGGATCAGGCCCCGCTGCTGCCCGTCTGCTTATCCGCCGCACAGCTCGCGACCTTACCGTCAGCGACCGTCGCCAGCGCTCGCCGCCTCGCGTCGATCCAGGATCACGTGCCGCAGGCCGTCTTGCGGGGTCTTGCAGGAGAGGCACCAGGGCCGCCGGCTCGAACCGCATGGAGCCGAGCTCACGAAGGGGCGCCCAGCAAAACCTGTGGCCCGGCTCGATGCCGCGGTTGAGGTCATCACGAGCCAGGGAATCGGGCCAGGCGAACCGGTAGTAGAGGCCCACTTCGTGCTGAAGCCGCGGGCCGGTATAGATGTTCTCGACGACGAGCGCCAGTTTCCCGGCCGGAAATTCATGTCCGAAGTTCCTCGGTCAGCTCTAGGGCGAGGGCCGCGGTACTTGACTCGCCAAGCCGGTTCCTGCCGCCGGGCAGGAACCAGTAGCCGAGACCCTCGACACTGCACAGCAGGACCTCGTCGCGGCTGCCGACAATCGCGGCCACCCGCAGGTTGAAGGTTCCGTCCGCCGTGCTCCAGGAGATGTCACCTGCGGTCGTCAATGCTGTCTCTCCCATCCGCGAGCATGGGCTGGGCGCCGAGCAGGCGACGGTAACCTGTCGGTTCGCCGCAGCCTTCGCCAGCCGAGTCAGGCCGCCAGGGTCGCAGTATCGCCGCCGTCAGCCGGACGCCGCTTCGCGCAGGCGGGCGAACTCGGCCGCGAGGGCCGCAGCGTTCCAGTGCGCGTTCAGACCACTGGGGTTGGGCAGCACCCACAGCCGCGTGCTGCCGAGGCTATCGGGCTGCGGGCCGACCTTCGCCGCTGGATGCCCGAACGCCGTCTGGTAGGCGGTCACCCCGACGACCGCCAGCCACCGCGGGCGCAGTCCTGCCACCTTCGCGGCCAGGGCGGCGCCGCCCGCACGCAGTTCTGCAGCAGAAAGCTCATCGGCGCGCGCGGTGGCCCTGTCCACCACGTTGGTGATACCGAGACGCGCCTCGAGCAGTTCCTCCTGCTCGCTCGGGTGCACCTGCCGGCCGGTGAAGCCCGACTGGTGCAGCGCCGGCCAGAACCGGTTGCCCGGCCGGGCGAAATGCCAGCCGGTGGCCGCGGAGTACAAGCCGGGATTGATGCCCGCGAACAGCACCAGCAGATCGGCGGCGATGACATCGGGGATGGTCAGTTGCCGGGCGGCGGCAAGGTCGGCGGGAGCCGGGCGCCAGGGCCGGGTCGGCCCCGTCATGCGCGCATCTCTGCCACGCCGCCACTGTAAGCCCAGCGGAATGGTGCTGGCCGGGCGCCCGCAATGTTACGTTCCCGGTGCGGGTGCACAGGAGGAGGCGGTCGGCGCATGCGGCGGAACATCTTCACCGAGGAGCATCACGCATTCCGTGACATGGTCCTGGCGTTCATCGCCAGGGAGATCGAGCCGCATCACGAGCAATGGGAACGGGACGGGGTCGTCTCCCGCGACGTGTGGCTCGCTGCCGGGCGCGCGGGCCTGCTCGGCATCGACATCGACGAGAAGTACGGCGGCGGCGGCAACGCCGACTACCGGTACTACCTCATCCTCAGCGAGGAACTCGCCAGGGCCGGCGCGCACGGCCCGGCCTTCTCCGTACACAACGACATCATCGGCCAGTACCTGATCCGGCTGGCCACGCCGCAGCAGCGGGAGCGCTGGCTGCCCGGTTACTGCTCCGGGGAGATCATCACGGCCATCGCGATGACCGAGCCGGGTGCGGGCAGCGACCTGCAGGGCATGGCGACCCGAGCCGTGCGCGACGGCGACGGCTACGTGCTGACCGGCCAGAAAACGTTCATCTCGAACGGCCAGCTGGCCGACCTGGTCATCGTCGCCGCGCGGACCGACCCGGAGGCGGGCTACCAGGGCATCAGCCTGCTGGTGGTGGAGCGCGGGATGCCCGGTTTCGAGCGGGGGCGCAATCTCGAGAAGATCGGCATGCACGCCCAGGACACCTCGGAGCTGTTCTTCGCCGACGTGCAGGTCCCGGTGGCGAACCTGCTCGGAGACGAGGGCGGGGGCTTTATCGCCCTGATGCAGAACCTGCCGCGCGAGCGGGTGGCGATCGGCGCGGCGGCGCTGGCGGGCGCCGAGAGAGTTTTCGAGCTGACGCTGGATTACTGCAAGCAGCGCCAGGCCTTCGGCCGGCCGGTCGGCTCGTTCCAGTACAACCGCTTCATGCTGGCGGAGATGGCGACGGAGCTGGCAATCGCCCGGAGCTTCACCGATCGCGCTGTCATGGAGCACAATGCGGGCCAGCTGTCCAACGAGGATGCCTCGATGGTCAAGTACTGGAACACCGAACTCTGCAACAAGATCACCGACCGCTGCGTCCAGCTGCACGGCGGCTACGGCTATATGCGCGAGTACCCGGTTGCCCGCGCCTTCGCCGACGGCCGGGTCCAGACGATCTACGGCGGCACCACCGAGATCATGAAGGAAATCATCGGCCGCGGCCTCGGCGTCTAGCCGACGGTCCGCGGAGCGACGACCGGCATGGGGTCAGCGGGTCGCCCGGGGATCCTGCGTAAGCGGGCCGGCCCGTCTGCTCAGGCGGTCGTGAGGCGTCGGATCGCGTGCACGGCCTGTTCGCGGAGATCAGCCAGCGGCGGCGTCCGGCCGGGGTGCATCGCCAGGCCGAAGGGGAACGCGGGCGACCAGGAAGTCGCGAGGGACATCACCGTCGTGACCAGGAACGCCGGGGAGAATGCCGTGTCCAGGCGGTGGTCGGCGTGCGCCTGGGCGAGCGCAGCGATCTTGGTGTCGTGGCAGACCGTGCAGCCGTCCGGGCGCCGGGTGGACTGTTCGAGCGTCGACCAGGCGAGCAGTCGCATCAGGCCGGGGTGGGTCATCGCGAAGTCGAACACGCGGCCGGCGAAGCCGGGCAGGTCGTCCGGCGTGAACGGCAGGTCCTGGCAGAGGCTTTCACCTGGTGAAGCCGGCCGTGCCCGCCCGGGTGCTGACCGGTCATCAGGTGCCGATCACCGCCCGGTCCTTCGAGAAACTGCTTCTCGACCTGCTGCCGGGCGGAACCAAGGTCTCACCCGGCTCCCTGATGGCCACTACCAGTCTTAACTACGGGACCTACAACGCCAGCACCCTCAGCAACGCTGACATCGGGACCGCGGCCGGGGCGGCACAGCATCGGCGGAGATGTGAGGTAGAAGTCGCGGCCCGTGGCCGTCGAGCCTTCTGGTCAGATCGCTTGGGCGTCGGGAGCGACGAGGTACTTGCGACCGGCCGGGGTCGTCCATTCGAAGATTCCCGGCCGCAGCTGGCTCAGCGTCCAGCCCGCGAGCTGCTTGACCTGATGGTGGAACCGGCAAAGGCCGCCCAGGTTGCAGCAGCAGGTGCGGCCGCCTTGGTCGTAGGGGATCGTGTGGTCCTGGTCGCCGCGCCAGGCGGGCTGGCGGCAGGTCACGTGACGGCAGGTCTGATCACGGGCGATGATGTGCTCGCGCAGCCGGGGCGGTGGCCGGTAATGGGGTGTCTGGTCCAGGTGGGCGCAGCTGTCTTGGGCGACGGCGTCGCCGTCGCCGGAATCGCGGGCTGCCGTGCGCTCGGCGGCCTACTTCGGGGTAGCCGCTGCCATCACGCCACCCCGTCCTGAAGAGGTCGTGTGGCGTAAGGCCTGACGGGATACACAGCCCTGATGCCGGATGCGCAGAGGTCAGCGATGCGGTTCGACGATGACCTTCAGGCCGCCGCGCCGGGCCGCCGCGCCGAACGCCTCCGCCGCCTGCGCCAGCGGGAAGCGCTGGGTTACCAGTGAGGGAAGCTCGACTCGCCCGGTCGCGGCGAGCCTGATCGCTCGGGGGTAAGTCTCGTTCATGCGGCGGACCATCGCGATAGTCAGACCCTTCCGGCGGGCTACCGAAGCCTGGAACCGGGTCCAGTCATCATCAGGTATGCCGCCGAGAACCACCCGGCCACCGGGCCTGGCCGCGATCATCGCAAGCTGCACCGCCCCGTCAGTGCCCGCGATCTCGAACGCCACGTCCACGCCGTCGCCGACCAGCTCGCGCACATCGGCGGCAGTACCGGCTTGTGCTGGGTCGGCGGTGAGGTCGGCGCCCAGCCGGCTGGCTGCCTCCCGCCGATGCGCCAGCGGGTCGAAGGCGGCTACCGAAGCCGCGCCCGCAGCGCGCAGCACCTGGATAAGCAGCAGCCCGATCGGACCGCAGCCGATGACTACCGCGGATCCGCCGAGCCGCAGGTGACCAAGGTCGGCCGCGTGGATAGCCACCCCGAGGGGCTCGAGCATCGCGCCGTCGGCGTCGGCGAGCGCGTCCGGCAGCGGATGCAGCAGATCAGACGGCCAGGCGAGAAGCTCGCGCAGCGCGCCGTCCTGCGTGCCATGCCCGGCGAAGCGAATGCGGACGCACAGGTTCCGGTAGCCGCTCCGGCAGGACCGGCAGGTACCGCAGGCGATCGCCGGGTCGAGCGCGACCCGCTCGCCGCGCCGCGGGCCCTCGTCGATGATCCCGGCCGCCTCGTGCCCGGGGACCAGCGGCCGATCCAGGACCGCGTCACCAATCCCGCCCTCGGCCCACCAGTGCAGGTCCGAGCCGCAGATGCCGACCGCGGTCACCCGGACCAGGCTCGTCCCCTGGTCGGCGGCGGGTACCGGTTCCTGCGAAAGGCGCATGTCCGCGACCCCGTACAGCCGGGCAACCCGCATACCTGCCTCCCTTACCTGGCCACCCTGCGCTGGCAGTCCGCGCTCCCGCGCACCGCCTTGCCCTAAGCGGCGACCTGCGCGGCCTCGGCGTCTAGCTTCCCCCGGGACCCGGGCCCGCCGGGCGGATCCGGCGGCGGGAGATCACCGCGAGCTCGCCGTCGTCGGTTCGCAGCACCTGGACGCCCGTCCCGAAGTGACCCGACAGTACCTCGTCGCGCAGGACGTCCTGCGGGCTGCCGCAGGCAGCGGCCGCGCCGTAATCCAGCAGCAGCAGCCGGTCGGCGAACTGGCCGGCCAGCGTGAGGTCGTGCACGGCCGACAGAACCGTCAGCGCCCGTTCCCGGCGCAGCTCGTCGACGAGTTCGAGCGCGTCAACCCGCCGGCCGAGGTCCAGGGCGCTGGTCGGCTCGTCCAGCAGCAGGACCGGTGCCTCCTGGGCCAGCGCCCGGGCCAGCACCATCCGCTGCAGCTCGCCTCCGGACAGGGTCCGGAGCGCCCGCCCGGCCAGCGCCGACAGGCCCAGCCGGTCCAGCAGACCGGCGCAGATCCGCCAGTCGGCGCTGGTTTCGACGCGCAGGTAGCCGATGTGCGCGGTGCGTCCCAGCAGCACGTAATCGCTCACGGTCATCTCCGGCGGCAGCAGCGGCTGCTGCGGCACGTAGGCCACCAGCCAGGCCAGCTGCCTGCGCGTCAGGCCGGCGGTGGTCTTCCCGCCGATCGTCACCCGGCCGTCGTAGCGGACCAGCCGGGCCACTGCGCGCAGCAGTGTGGTCTTCCCCGCGCCGTTCGGGCCGATGAGGCCGAGCCACTCGCCCTGCGCAACGCGCGCGGTCAGCCCGTCCAGGGCCGTCGCCGCGCCGAATCGGACCCGCAGCCTCTCAACGGCGATCACATCAGGTCCTGCCGGGCTCGCCGCGACCGCAGCACGAACAGGAAGAACGGCGCGCCGATCACCGCGGTGATCACGCCGAGCGGCACTTCTGCCGGGGACTGGACCGTCCGGGCGGCGACATCGGCCAGGACGAGGAACGCTGCCCCGCCGATCATGGAGACCGGCAGGACGATCCGGTAGCTTGCCCCGGCGGTAAGCCGGACCGCGTGCGGCACGATGATCCCGACGAAGCCGATGAGCCCGCTCACCGAGACCGCGGCCGCGCAGCCGAGCGTGGCGGCGATCACCACGATGAGCCGCAGCCGGGCGACGTTCACGCCGAGGCTCCCCGCCTCGGTCTCGCCGACGCGCAGCACGTCGAGCAGCCGCCGGTGGGCGAGCAGCGCGACGGCCGCGATGGCGACATACGGAAGGATCATCGTGACGTCGGACCACGACGCGGTGGACAAGCCGCCGAGGAGCCAGTCGTAAACGCTCTGCAGCGTGGGCGAGTGCTGCTGCTGAAGATAAGTCTGGGCGGCGGTGAGCAGCGCGGCGACCGCGATGCCGGCGAGCAGGATGGAAGCCGTGCCGCCGCCGAACCGGCGGGGCTCGGCGTCCCGGCCGGCGCCGATGCCGAGGACGTAGGTCAGCGCGACAGCGCCGATGCCGCCCGCGAACGCGGCCGGTGCCAGCAGGTCGGGGCTGGCGCCGGTGACGATGACGGCGGTGGCGCCGAGCCCGGCGCCCGCCGCGACGCCGAGCAGGTAGGGGTCAGCCAGCGGGTTGCGGAAGACGCCCTGGTACGCCGCGCCGCCGCCGGCCAGCATGGCGCCGACCAGGGCGCCGAGCACGACCCTCGGCAGCCGCAGCTGCCAGACAATGTCGACATCGATGGCCGGCACGGAAAAGGCCGGATGCCAGGGCAGCCGCACTGCGATCGATTCCAGGCTGCTGGCGACAGAGAGCCCGGCCGGCCCGACTGAGACGCCGATGATCATCGCGACGATCAGCGCGGCCGTCGCGATGACCAGGGCGCGTCCGGGCCGGATCTGGCTGATCAGCGCCCCGCCGGGTTGCGCCGTGCCCCCGGCAGCCGGGCCGGCGGGCTCGCGGCCCGTACTGAGGTCCGCTTCCGCCGGGCTGGCCGGCGCTTCCGCCGGGCTGACCTCATCACACGCATTCGCCGCCGCTGCCGCGGGGGAGGGGGATCCTGCCGCCGCGATCTGGTCGCCACCCCGGCCGGCTGAGCCTGCCGCCTGGCCGGAGGCGGCAGCCCTCACCGGCCGCCGCCCGCGGAGATGCCGGCCTCGACCGACTTGAGCAGGTCCACGATCCGCGGACCCCACCGGGACGCGATGTCGTCGTTCAGCGCGATGATGTGTCCCTTCCTGACAGCGGTCAGCGCGGACCAGCCCGGCCGCTTCGCGACGGTGGACGCGCTCTGCTGGCAGCACAGAGTGTCCGCCAGGATGATGTAGTCCGGCTGGGATTTCAGGATGTACTCCGCTGACAGCTGCGGGTACCCGCCGTCCGCGGCGGTGCCCTTGGCCGCGTCCGCGATGCTCTTCATGCCCAGCAGGCTGAGCAGCTTCCCGACGAAGGTGTCCGACGTCACCGAGTAGTAGTCCTGCTCAAGCTCGTAGTAGTAGGTGATCGGCTTGGAGTGGTGCGGCGCCGCGGCCGCGATGTGCCTGACCTGGGCCTGCAGGGTGGTGTCCTCCCGCTGCGCCTGGGCCAGATGGCCGGTCGCCTTGCCGAGCTCGTCGAACTCGGACCACTCGTCGCTCAGGCTCGCCGCCGCCGGCAGCTCGAGGACCGGGATCGAGAACCCCGCCAGCCGCTTGACCAGGCCGTCGACATTGCCGGAGATCACCACCAGGTCCGGCTTGTAGGCGACGATGGCCTCGATGTTGGGCGTGAAGCCGGACAGCTTCGTCCGGGGCGCCTGCGGCGGGTAATCGGAGTCGTCATCGACCGCCTTGACCTGGCTGCCTGCTCCTATCGCATAAAGCATCTCGGTGGCGGTCGGCGACAGCGAGATGATCGCCGTCGGGCGTGACCGGACGTGCACCGGGCCGTCGGCGGCGTTGACCGTCGCCGGGAATGCGCCGGCCGCCGCTGCCGCGCCGGAACTCGCGGATGCGCTCGCTCCGGCACTTGCGCTCGAGCCGCTGCTGCCGCAGGCCGCGCAGGCGACAGCCAGGGCCGCCGCGGCGGCGAGAGCGGGGAGATTTCCGGTAAGAACTCGCATGATCATCCTCCGTCGGGTTCGTGGAGGACGAAGCGCGTCCGCTGCGACACCGACGAGGCGCCGAAGCGATCCGCCCTTCCTCCGAGGACAGGTCGCCGACGCGGACCAGGCGTCCGGGCTCGTCCCTCGAAAGGGCATCACCGTTGCGGGACAGCGCCGGGATCACACCGGTCTTCGCTGGGCACAGCGTCATCCTGGCCAGACCAGGACAGGCGTACCTTACCGCAGAACGACGCGCCCGGCCCGCACGATCGCCCAGGTGCGGGCCATCGTGCAGCGCTGGGGCATCGAGCGGCCGCTCGGGGCAGAGCTCGCTACAACGGTGCTGGCCACCACGGTGCCGGCTAGGCCAGTTCTCGTGAGACCAGTGCTGGCTCCCAGCGCTGGCTAGGAGAGGCGCACCAGCGACATCTTCGTCCCGGTGACCGCGATCACGGCCGTCTTGGCCCCCGGCAGGATCAGCTGCGCGCCGCCGACATCCGCCTCGGCCTTGACCGCAGCGGTCACCGGGTTGAGCAGCGCGACCGCCGAAGCGCGGCACGAGTGCGCCGGGCAGGGCTGGACGATGACCAGCAGTCCGGCGCCGGTCGCCGCCGGGTCGCTGTATTCGTCGCCGAGCCGGTGCGAGCTCAGCCGCCGCAGCGTCCTTTGGCTGTAAGTGTCGACGCGAGCCTTGCCGCCGGGGAAGAACACCGCCACCCGGCCGCCGCTGACGGCCAGCGGCGCATCAGTGTCCGCACCCGGCCGCGACGAGCGGGTGACCCCGGATGGTGAGACGCGCACCAGGAACCCGCGGCTGCTGCCGCCAGGGTCGGCTTCGTAGTAGAGGGCGGAACTGTCGGCGTCCGTGTCGGCCGGGTAGGCCCACCTGCTGACGAGGTGAACCCGGCCAGACGACGTGGCGATCCGGCTCACGGTGGCGTACTGGAAGCCCGACATGTCGGTGGCCCAGTCCGTCCACGACCAGAGCACGCCGCCTGCCGCCTGCAGCCCGGCGAACGTCACCGGATGCGGGCTGGATACCCGCCAGCGCCGAACCGCCGCGCCGCTTGACCGGCGGTACATGGTGATGGTCTGCCTGACCTGCACGAAGAGGTCGGCTGAGCTGGCGGCCAAGGCCAGGACCGTCCCGCCGGCGCGCTCGGCGATGACCGGCGCCGACGTCTTGCGCACGACATAGACCCGTGAGCCCCTGGCGAAGAAGACCGTCCCATCGGGCGCCTCGGTGAACGTTGAGGGGTTGAAGGAACCGGGCGCGCGGCCCAGCTTGACGGTGGCGGTGATCCTCAGCCCGGGCGGCCGGGCCTGCCGCTGAGCGCGGATCGGGCGGAGGGCAGCGGCCGGGGCGGGGCTGGCCGGCGCGGCGCTGGCCCGCGCGGGCTGCAGCCCCGTGCCCGCGAGGATCAGGCTGGCCACGGCCGGCCCGGCGAAGGCGGCCCGGCGGCCAGCTCGGATGGCGGTGTGCATCGGCGGCGTCCCTCCGTCTGGGGCGCGCGACGGCCTGACCGGGCGAGCAGGTGCCCGCGCTCCCTACACAGGACGCCGATCCCAGCCGACCGGTTGGCAGCCCGGCACCGGTAAATGGCGAAGGCCCCTCCATCTCATACCTGGAGGGGCCTTGCGTCATTCTGACGCCCGCCCGCGGACGGCGGCCGGACCGACACGCCGGCCGGAGCACGCCGCACTGACATGCCGGACTGACCGCCGCGGCCGCCGTCGCGGCGCATGCCGTTGACATGTGACTAAATGGTCACCTATTCTCGCGGCATGGGAGCCGGGCCGCAGGCGCACAGCAGCAACGGGGTGCCCGGCAGTGCCGCCCGCGGGCGGCCGGCGGACGAGGACGACAGGGCGTTCAGGGCGCTGGCTGACCCGACCCGGCGGCTGCTGCTCGACCTGCTTTTCGAGCGCGGCGGACGCACGCTCACCGAGCTCGAGTCCCGGGCTGAGATGACCCGGTTCGGGGTGATGAAGCACCTGCGGGTGCTGACCGACGCCGGACTCGTGGTGTCGCGCAAGTCCGGCCGCAACCGCCTGCACTATCTCAACCCCGTGCCGATCCGCCAGATCCACGATCGCTGGATCAGCAAGTACGCCGAGAACGCGGCAGCCGCGCTCGCCGATCTCAAGAAGCAACTGGAGGAGCAGTGACACAGACAGCCACCACGCTGGCCACCCAGGTCTACCAGGTATTTATCAAGGCATCGCCGGAGCGGATCTGGCAGGCCATCACGACCCCGGAGTTTCACCAGGAAGTTCTTCCACGGCGCCGCCATCGAGGTGACCGGCGACCGCATCGTTTCCCATGGGCCCGGCGGGGATCTGTGGGGCGACGCGCAGGTGATCGAGAGCGACCCGCCGCGGCGCCTGGTGCATGGCTGGCAGTCACTCTACGACCCCGAGCTGGCCAACGAAGAGCCCAGCCGGGTCACCTGGGAAATCGAGCCGCGCGCGGACGGCGTATGCCTGCTGACCGTCATCCACGACCACCTGGAGGGCGCCCCCAAGACGGCGCAGAGCGTCAGCGGGATCGGCTGGATGTTCGTCGTCAGCGGACTGAAGACCCTGCTCGAAACCGGCCAGCCCCTGGTCTGAGGCCCGGCGCCCGTGCCACAGGCAGGCCGCGGGAAGAGAGCCGCCAGCGAATTGCGCACAACGGGTAACGCCATATGCAATGGCGGGCGATACTAATACAGACGCAGGCGACGTGGGTACCCCCGAGCTCACGTCGCCGCGTCTTCATCTACACCGGCTCATCTGCGCGGGCTTAATCTGCGCCGGGCCGCGGGCGGCCACTGGGGCGGCAGAGCCCGTCAGGGGCCCCTGTTGCGCGGCAGCAGTTCCCGCGCGTCGCCCGGCCCGGTAGCGTTCGGTCTATGACAGTAACCGGAACGTCCGAGGGCGGAGCCGCCGCCCGGATGCCCGAGGCGCCGTTCGGCCGCATGATGACCGCGATGATCACGCCGATGAACGCCGACCGGTCAGTGGACTACGACGGCGCGGCCAGCCTGGCGGAATACCTGGTCACCGACATGCGCAACGACGGGCTGGTGATCAGCGGCACCACAGGCGAGTCGCCCACCACCAGCGACGGCGAGAAAGACCGGCTGCTGCGCGCGGTGATCGAGTCCGTCGGGCACCGGGCGTCGGTCGTGGCCGGCGTCGGGACCAACGACACCGCCCACACCGTGGAGCTCGCCCGGGCCGCCGAGCGGGCCGGCGCCGCCGGCCTGCTCGTGGTGACGCCGTACTACAGCAAGCCTCCGCAGCCCGCGCTGGTGGCGCACTTCACCACGGTCGCGGACGCCACCGGGCTGCCGGTGATGCTCTACGACATCCCGGGCCGGACGGGCACTCCGATCGCCACCACGAGCCTGCTGCAGCTGGCCCAGCACCCGCGGATCATCGCGGTGAAGGACGCCAAGGGCGACGCCGGCGCGTCGTCGGTGGTCATGACGGCCACCGACCTGGTCTACTACTGCGGCGACGACCCGCTGAACCTGCCGTGGCTGGCGATCGGCGCCGTCGGCTTGGTCAGTGTGCACGGCCATGTCGCCGGCGACCGGCTGCGCGAGATGATTGACGCCTATGCGGCCGGCGACGTGCGCGGCGCGCTGTCGCTACACAGAGAAATGCAGCCGATCTACACGGGCATGACCCGTACCCAGGGAGTGATCACGACGAAAGCGGCTCTCAGCCTGCTCGGACGCCCAGGCGGCCCGGTCCGGCCGCCCCTGCTGGATGCCACCCCCGCGGAGATCGAGCAGCTGCGCACCGATCTGGTGGCGGGCGGCGTGAAGCTCCGGTGAGTCACCCGCATCCCGAGCTGGGTCCGCCCCCGGCGCTGCCGGGCGGCGGCCTGCGCATCGTCGCCCTCGGCGGCCTGGGTGAGATCGGCCGCAACATGACCGTCTTCGAGCACGCCGGGCGCCTGCTCATCGTCGACTGCGGTGTCCTGTTCCCTGAAGAGGACCAGCCCGGCATCGACCTGATCCTGCCGGACTTCTCCTCCCTCGAAGGCCGGATGGACCTGATCGAGGCCCTGGTTCTCACTCATGCGCACGAGGACCACATCGGCGGCGTGCCTTACCTGCTGCGCCGGCGGCGCGACATCCCGCTGGTCGGCTCCCGCCTCACGCTGGCCCTGGTCGCCAGCAAGCTCACTGAGCACCGGATCACGCCGGAGACACGGCAGGTCGAGTCCGGCTCCCGGCTCCCGGTTGGCCCCTTCGACCTTGAATTCTTCGCGGTCAACCACTCGATTCCCGATGCGCTGGCCGTGGGCATCCGCACCCGGGCGGGAGTGGTCCTGCACACCGGTGACTTCAAGATGGATCAGCTTCCGCTGGACGGGCGCCTGACCGATCTCGGCGGCTTCGCGCGCCTCGGCGCCGAGGGCGTCGACCTGCTGATGGCCGATTCGACGAACGCCGAGGTGCCCGGCATCGTCACCAGCGAGCGCGCGATCGCGCCCGTGCTGGCCGAGGTGTTCAGGAAGGCTGAGCAGCGGATCATCGTCGCCTGCTTCGCCAGCCATGTGCACCGGGTGCAGCAGATCCTCGACACCGCCGCCGAGCACGGCCGCAAGGTCGCGCTGGTCGGCCGGTCCATGGTGCGCAACATGGGAGTCGCCCGCGACCTCGGCTATCTGCAGATCCCCGACGTGCGCGGCGGGCTGATCGTGGACCAGCGCGAGGCCGAGGAGATGCCGCCCGAGCAGATCGTGCTGATCTCCACCGGCTCGCAGGGCGAGCCGATGTCGGCGCTGTCCCGGATGGCCGGGCGTGACCACCCGATCCGGGTCGCCGACGGCGACACGGTGATCCTGGCCTCGTCGCTGGTGCCCGGAAACGAGACCGCGGTCTCGCGGATCATCAACGAGCTGACCAGGCTCGGTGCCCGGGTCGTGCATAAGGGCAACGCCCTGGTGCACGTGTCCGGCCACGCGCCCGCCGGCGAGCTGCTCTACGTACTGAACCTGGTGCGGCCGAGCAACTTCATCCCGGTGCACGGCGAATGGCGGCACCTGAAGGCGCACGCGGATCTGGCCGCCCAGACCGGGGTGCCCGCCGAGAACATCGTGATCGCCGAGGACGGCCTCGTCGTCGACCTGGTCAACGGCAAGGCCTCGGTCGTCGGCGACGTCCAGGCGGGCTACGTCTACGTCGACGGGCTGTCGGTCGGCGAGGTGACCGAGACGTCGCTGAAGGACCGGCTGATCCTCGGCGACGAGGGGTTCGTCTCTGTGATCATCGTGGTCGACTCCAGCAACGGCAAGCTGGTCGCCGGGCCGGAAATCCACGCCCGCGGCTCCGGCATCGACGATTCCGCGTTCGGCGAGGTCCGGCCGCGGCTGGAGGAAGCCCTGGCCGCGGCGGCCGCGGACGGGATCAACGACGCCTACCAGCTGCGCCAGCTCGTCCGCCGCAGCGTCGGCCGCTGGGTCAGCGACAACTACCGCCGCCGTCCCATGATCATTCCAGTCGTTATCGAGGTCTGATCTGCCGGTCAGCCGGCGCGGCCGGTCTGCCCGCGTGGCTGGCCGCCGGCGCAGCTGGCCGGCCACGGCGGCTAGTGGCCTGCGCGGCTGACCGACGGGAATCCGGCGCGCCGGCTAGCCGCCCGAAAGCTGGCGCAGCCGGTAGCGCTGCAGCTTGCCGGTCATCGTGCGGGGCAGCGACGTCACGAACTCCACGGCGCGCGGGTACTTGTACGGCGCAATCTGCTGCTTGACGAAATCCTGCAGCTCGGCGGCCTTGGCGGCGTCGCCCGTGGCGCCCTCGCCGAGCACCACGAAGGCCTTGACGATCTGCCCGCGGGCCTCGTCAGGCACGCCGACCACGGCGCACTCGTCTACGTCGCGGTGGTGCAGCAGCGCTTCCTCGATCTCGCGCCCGGCGATGTTGTAGCCGGAGGAGACGATGATGTCGTCGGAGCGCGCCTGGTACCAGAAATACCCGTCGGTGTCCCGGATGTAGGTGTCGCCGGTGATGTTCCAGCCGTCGCTCACATAGTCATTCTGCCGGTGATCAGCCAGGTACCGGCAGCCGGTCGGTCCCCTCACGCCCAGCCGGCCGGGCTGGCCGTCGGGGACCGGCTTGCCGTACTCGTCCAGGACGGCGGCGCGGTAGCCGGGCACCGCCCGGCCGGTCGCCCCCGGACGGATATCACCGTCGGCCGCGGAGATGAAGATGTGCAGCAGTTCCGTGCTGCCGATCCCGTCGATGATCTTCACGCCGGTCGCGTCGTAGAACGCCTGCCAGACCGGCGCGGGCAGGTGCTCGCCCGCCGAGACCGGCCGGCGCAGGCCGCGCAGCTGACCGGCCCGCCCCGCCGCGATCATCGCCCGGTAAGCGGTCGGCGCGGTGAAGCACACCGTGACGCCGCGTTCGGCGATCTGGTCGGCCAGCTCGGCCGGCGTCGCCCGCTCCAGCAGCAGCGTTGCCGCGCCGGCCCGCATCGGGAAGACCACCAGGCCGCCGAGGCCGAACGTGAACGCCAGCGGCGGCGTCCCGGTGAAGAGGTCGGCGGCGACGGGCTTGAGGACATGAGCCGAAAATGTGTCGGCGATGGCCAGTACGTCCCGGTGGAAGTGCATCGTGGCCTTGGGACGACCCGTTGTCCCCGAGGTGAACGCGATCATGGCGACGTCGTCGGGGGCCGTGGCCACGGCGGCGAAATCGCCGGGCTTGCCGGAGGCGAGCGCGGAAAGATCGCCCGGGCCGGCCGCGCCGAAGGGCACAGTCGTCAGGCCGGGCACGGCCGCGGCCGCCAGCTCGCCGGTGAAGCGGTGGTCGCAGAACGCAAGGCCGGGCCGCGCGACGTCGCAGATCTTGGCGAGCTCCCCGGCCCGCAGCAGCGGCATCGTGACGATGGGGACGCCGCCCGCCAGGAGCACGCCGAGCCAGCAGGCGACCAGCCACGGGTTGTTGGGGCCGCGCAGCAGCACCCGGTTGCCGGGCATCAGGCCCAGGTCCTCGGTGGCCACCCTGGCCACCTGGGCGGCCCGGCGGGCGAGGTTGCCGTAGCTCCAGGTCTCGGCGGGGGACAGCAGGCAGGGCCGGTCCCCGCCGCCCGCCGCGATGGTGGCGCTCAGCAGCTCCTGCGCGCAGTTGAGCCGGCCCGGATACCGCAGCGACGGAAGGGTGAATTCCAGCTCAGGCCAGTCCCGCGCCGGCGGTAGGTTGTCCCGGCAGAACGAGTCAACGTGGGCTGACGGCGACAGCTGCATTTGCCGGACCCTTTCTCGGGCCGCACCAGGACGCCACCAAGTATTCCGGCTCTGTGACGATAGTCAATGAACCAGGGCATCGCCGCGGCCTCAGTCCGCGCCCGCACCCCGGCACGGATCGCCCGGTCTGCCCGGTCGCCCTGGCGCTATCTTCACTGGGGTGAGCACCTCCGAGCCGGCCTCCCCGGCGGTCCCGGCGCCACGCAGGCCAGCGCAGCCGCGGGCGCTGATCGTGACGATCTACGGCCTGTACGCGCGGGAGTCGGGCGGGTGGCTCAGCGTGGCCTCGCTGATCAGGCTGATGGCCGGGCTGGACGTGGACGAGCCGGCCGTCCGGTCCTCGATCTCGCGGCTCAAGCGGCGCGGCCTGCTGGAGCCGCGGCGCGAAGGCGGCGCGGCCGGCTACGCGCTGTCCCGGCGCGGCCGGCAGATCCTGGCTGAGGGGGACCGCCGTATTTTCGACCGGCCGCGGGCCAGCATCGCCGACGGCTGGCTGCTGGCGGTATTCAGCGTGCCCGAGGCGCAGCGGCGGCAGCGGCACACGCTGCGCGCGCGCCTCGCGTGGCTCGGGTTCGGCACGGTGTCGCCGGGCGTCTGGATCGCGCCCGGCCAGCTGGCGGACGAGACCCGTGACGTGCTGGACGGTGACGGGCTCTCGGCGTACGTGGAACTGTTCCTGGCCGACTACCTGGCCTTCGGCAACGTGGGCGAGCAGATCGGCCGCTGGTGGGACCTGGACCGGCTGGGCCAGCAGTACCAGGAGTTCAGCGACTTCGCCGTGCCGATCCGCCGTCGGTGGACGGCGTCAGCGTCCCCGGCCGGGCGGGCGGTCCCCGGCCCGCGCGCGGAGCCGGCCGGGCCCGCGGACCAGGCCGGGCCGGCCCGCCGCGAGCGCGGGCCGGCCCGCGAGGCGTTCGCGGACAACGGGCGCGCCCTCACCGCGAGGCGGCGGCTGCCGGTCCTGGACCCGGGCCTGCCGCCC
>JBKQMG010000068.1:0-7059 GCA_052146815.1 Streptosporangiaceae bacterium
AACCGTGGACCACTGGACTGACTTCAAGGTGGGTCAACTCCCCTCCTTCTCGGCGCGACGGCCGGTTGATATTCCCCCGCCGATGCAGGCAATGTTCCGTGAACTGGCAGAATCCCTTGAACAACCGCTGCGTGGGCTCACCTCGGATGGGGCACTGCGATCGGGATTGTTTCCCCTCCGGTCTTCTGGCGTCACCACCGCGCCCATTACCGACGCCGCCCTCGACTTCCTGGGTGCGCTCAGCGCCGAGCAGCGAGAGCGTGCCGTGTTCCCCCTCGATGCTGAGCAGCGTCGGATGTGGCTGAACATTCATCCTTTCGTGTTCCGTCACGGCGTGATGCTCGAGGATCTGTCGCCCGCCGCGCGCCAGCTCGGATTGCGACTCCTCGAAACCAGTCTGTCGGCTCGTGGCTTCGCCCAAGCCCGCGACATCATGCGACTGAACCGCCTCCTATCGGAGGTGACGGGGCTCTCAGACGACTTCGGCGAGTGGCCGTACTTCCTGTCTGTTTTCGGTGAGCCGAGCGCCGAAGGGCCGTGGGCGTGGCAGATCGACGGTCATCACCTGTGCGTCAACGGCACGATCATCGGCGATCAGCTCGTGCTCACGCCGAGCTTCATGGGCTCGGAACCGTGCCACGTGTTCGACGGTCCACTGGCCGGCACGATGGTCTTCTGCGCCGAGGAGCGGGCCGGCTTGGAACTGATCCGCTCGCTCGATGACCAGCAGGTAGCCCGCGCCGTCCTCCGATCCTCGATCCATCCCGACGACCTTCCCCGAGAGCTGCAGCACCCCTTCGATGGCCGGATGCAGGCTGGCGCGTTCCGGGACAACGCCGTGGTTCCCTTCGCTGGAGTCTGCGCCGCCGACCTGACCGATGCTCAACGCCGCCGCCTGCGGGCCTTGGTCGCCGCCTACGTTGGTTGGGCTGCCGAAGGCCACTCCGGGGTGAAGATGCGCGAAGTCGATCAACATCTCGATGAGACCTACTTTGCCTGGATGGGCGCGGCAGCCGACGATGGTCCCTTCTACTACCGGGTCCATAGCCCCGTCGTGATGATCGAGTTCGATCATCATCCTGGCGTTGCGTTCGACAATGTCGTGCCCTCTCGTAATCACATCCACACCCTTGTTCGCACGCCAAACGGCGGTGACTACGGTGTCGATCTCCTCCGGCAGCATCACGAGCGGTTTGATCACAGCGCCGGTACCCACGTCGCCCGGACAGGCTGACAGTCGACCCCAGACTGTACCCAGCGCAACCGACCATCGCCTCTTAACGGCACGAGTTCGCCGCGCATCGCGCCGGTCGAACCAAGGCGAGACCCAGGCGGTTCGCGGCCGAGCCTTCGCCGTGTCTCACCAAATGCTCGCGACACGGACGAAACCGGCGACCGCACCTGGCGATCTGCGTCCCCGCGACGACGGAGTCGCCGTCCCCGAATGCTATGGGGAGACGACCCAGCTACGCCCGAAAGTGCCGAACCGGGCGTGGCTACTCCTGATAGCACCGAAGCCCCTGGGCAGCGTCGTCCGGCGCACATAAGCAATCCCGGAAGGCGCCACAGAGAGACTCCAGGCCGCGACCGGCCGATCGTATTCGGCGCTATGGACGCTCTGTGCGCGGCATGAGCGCGCATGCCGGGGCCGGGCGAGTGTGAATAAGAATGCAACCGGGATGGGCCTTCCAGCCGTCGACGGTCAGGACTGAGACAGAATTCGCGCGAGCAAGTAGCCGCCGTTCGGCGCGGGCCCGGGCGCGGCACCCGGTCCCGTGCTGTGCCGTACAGAACAGGCTGTTCTGCCACGTCGGCTGCAAATGCCGGTATGCCTTCCGGCTCGACGTGCGTATACCGTAGCTGGGGCGCTCGCCCGCGAATGCGCCTCTGCGAGCTGATCGGCTGGTGCCGCGGGGCGAGCGCGTCGTCCTTCACCCGGACGGTGGGGAGATCGCGTGATCTAGAGTTCTCAGCACCCAATTGACCGTCGGCGGGGGCGCAGTCCGCAAGCTTGAGTGGCCGTCGGCGGTCAGCCGCAACCAGCGTCAGCGTGGATCTGCAGGCTCACTGGACGAAGCCAGGATGAAAGACCTCGAATCGCTAAACGCCACCTTCGTCATCGACACCTTCCTGCTGCTCCTGATCGGCATCGGACCCAAGATCGCGCTGGCGCCGTTCCTTGACGTGACCACGGATATGACCGGCGCTACCAAGCGCCGCGTCCTGCGCAAGATGCTGACCACCGCCGCCATGGTCGCCGCGCTTCTGTTGGTCCTCGGCGGCCTGCTCACCAGGCTGCTGCACTTCTCGCCAGGCGCGCTGGGGGTCGCCAGCGGCATCATCCTGCTGATCATCGCGGTCGCCATGGTGCTCCGCCAGCAGAACGGAAACGGCGGCGGCCACCCGGTCAAAGACCTGACCCGATGCAGGCCGCCGTCTTCCCGCTGGCCGTGCCCTACTTGCCCAACCCAGCCGGGATCGTCGTCCTGGTCACCCTGTCGGCAGAGGCTGGCTCAATCGCAGTGCTCGCAGTCGCCGTTGCATGCTCGCCGTGGTGCTCGCGCTCGACGTCGCGGTGTGCCGCTTGCCGTACAGGTCGGCAGCAAGCTGGACGCGAGCCGGATGCTGGTGACCGAGAAGGTGTTCGGTTTCCTGCTCGCCGCGCTTGCAGTGCAACTGGCGCTCAACGGATTGTCCGCCATCGGCGCGATCCACCTCATTACCAGCCACTAAGAACGCTGCCCATACCACCTTGAGGCGCTGCCGCGCCATGCCCCCGTGCTCGTCCGGGGGAATCACACCTGCTCAGCCCAGGTAGTGCCGTCGCGATCAAGCTCCCGCTGCGGGCCGTGACACGAAGGCTGAGCGCAGTGATCGGATTTCCAGCGCCGGTGCCTGGGTCGGTCCACGCGCGCTTTGCGCGGCACGGCTGCAACCGGCGATGCCAGGACTGGATCAAGGAGGGCAACGACCGGCCCGCGGGCCACGAGGCTGAAATGCCGGTCGCTGGCTAACTGCAATCTTCTGGCAGCCGATTGCAGCAGGTGGCGGCGGGCTTGCTGGCTGCCGACTGAGCTGCGGCAACTACGCAACGTAACTCCATGATTAACTTAAAGTTACCGGAATTCAGGAACCGAACTCGCCGGCACCGTGACCGACTTATGCTTCTTTGGCCGGCCGGGGGACCGTAATCCGAATGGCAGAATTTGCTGAGTCTTCTACGATTGAAATTCCAGCCCGGAAAAAATCCCGGCTGCCGGTAGTAGATCATGCAGACCCGGCTGCCCGTCAGTAACGAAAGAAGATCATCAATGGGCGAGATGTTGGCCGAGGCTGGCCGGATAGCCGGGCCCGTCACGGAAATCAGCGGCGAGATTATTTTCGGGTTGCAGCCTTCTGGCACGAAGCTGACTGGCCAGAAGCCGATAAGATTCGTCGCGCCGGTCAGCCAGATGGCGGACCTGAGCGAGGGCGACCTGATTATCGTCCGGTTCAGTCGCGCTGATCGCAGCACCGTGGCCGGGCCGGTACCGGTTACCTCGCTTTCCCGCGCGTAGATCGATTGCCCGAATGGGCCAATGGCACATAGCCTAAGCGTGATCTTGGAGAAGGCTTGGCCCTCCGTGTCGTTCTAACCAGGTAACCATGGCCGGCTCCGCGCCGAATGGGAATCTTCTGCCAGCAAGGTGGAAGGCTCACATGCCGCCTAAAACGGATAACCGAGAGGATGGCTTCCTTGAACACTGTTCTAAATGACACGCCGAAAACACGTCAGGAGGTCGCCCGGCTAAGCGGCGGGGCGAAGAGTGCTATGAGCAAGCCACGTACGTCAGTGCCGGCTGCTCCGGCCGCCGTGAAGCCGGCCTATAAAGAGCATGCCCGTTCCTACGAGCGAAGGACAGGTGCCTTCCAGCGCTACCGCGGCACCATCGTCGGGGCACTCCCGGTCAGCGAGGGCCAGGTAGTCCTCGACGTGGGATGCGGCACCGGGCTGTGCTGCGGCCTGCTGCAGGAGAAAGTGGGCCCCGGCGGCAGTGTCGTCGGCATCGAGGAATCCCCCGAGATGGCGGCGGTGGCCCGCGAGCGCGTCGCCAGCGAGGGCTGGCCCAACGTCACGATCGTGGAGTCACCAGCCGAGGCGGCGGAGATCCCGGTCACCGCGGACGCGGCACTGTTCTGCGCCGTGCACGACATCTTGCAGTCCCCGGCCGCGTTAAGGAACGTCCTCGGCAAGCTACGCCCGGGGGCACCGGTAGCCGCCGGCGGCGGGAAATGGGCCTCGCCGGCCCTGATGGCCCTGAACATGCAGGTCCGGATACTGCATGCGCCGTTCGTGCGCAGCTTCACCGGATTCGACCGGCCCTGGCATCATCTCGAGCAGATGATCGACGGCATCGAAGTCCGCGAGGTCGCGCTCGGCAGCGGCTACATCGTCACCGGTCAGGCGCGGTCTTAGTGCTTAGTCCGGGCCGAGGCCGAAGACGTCGTGCTGGCCGCAGTCGCTTGCATCCGCACGCCTCGCACGCCGCCGGTCCCGCAACCTCTGCCATGACATCACCTCAGCCTCATTTACGCGGATTATCCGTGCTCGCACGTAATTATAAAACGTGCCGCCCGCCCGGCAAGGAAAGCACGATGACCCATCACCGCCCAATGCACACCCGGGACGCCCGCCGGACGGCCGTCAGCAGGTTCCTCACCCCGCAGGGAAGCGCAGCGCCAGGCACGCCAGTACTCGCCTCAATGTCCGCGCCCGGCTTCGAACACCCGCGAGTCCGTTAAGGGGCCAGCAAGCAGATCAGCGCACGCTTCCACTGGCGCCCAGAGCCCGGCGGCGACCCGCAGCGCACCCCTCGTTGCAGTCCGGGCCAGCTGCGTGTGACCTATCGCCCAGGCGCGGACGGCGGACGTTCCCTGTCGGCGCGGGTGACGATCAAGCAGGCGACCGGCGATCGCCAGGCTCTAATGTGCCAGATCTGGCTGCTCGGCGCTGTTATGAGCATGGGTCGGCCACCTGGCGCGCGGCAAGCGTGACCTTCTGTTCCGTGGCAGGATTGGGGTCGTCCAGGTTGGTCCGTAGCCGTCGGATATGCCTGCTCGCAAGGGTCGTTGGATGGCAGTTGATCTGGCTGCGGCCGCTGCTAGATACCCGGGGCTTGCGGCGCTGGGCGCGGATCGCAGGCCCTCGGGTCCACGCCGTACCTGTTGTCACCGGCGACACCACGGGTCGCGCAGAAGACCACTAGCACGATCCAGCCCAGCACGGGGATAAAACCGACTAGCCACCACCGGCCGGTCCGGCCGATGTCATGCAGCCGGCGGACCTCCACCGCCAGGAATGGCAGGAACGTCGCGAGAGCGTAGACCTGGAAGACAATGGGATTGCTGAACACGCCGATCCCGAACACGCCGAGATCGTTCCTGGACGTGCCGATCCCGAACGAGGGCCCGTCCGGCATCTTGGTCAGCTTGCCGATCGCGATCAAAGCTATGCCGATGGTCGCGTTCACCAGGACGAACATCCAGTATTCCCGGCGGCGGGCCCGCCCGCGGAAACCGGCGTAGTTCTTCAGGACGGCCAGATACCAGGTCATATGAGCTTCCTTCTCCTGTGGTGCGGGGGCTTCCGCCCGGTCAGATCAGCCTTCTGGGGTTGGCTGCTCGGCCTGGATGCTTGCGCTGTCATGGCTGAGCAGGTCGCCGGGCTGGCAGTCGAGCTCCTGGCAGAGCCGTGTCAGGGTGCTGAACCGGATCGCCCTGGCGTGGCCGTTCTTCAGGATGGACAAGTTGACCACGCTGACGCCGACCCGCTCGGAAAGCTCGGTCAGGGTCATGCCCCGGTCGGCGAGAAGCTTGTCGAGATGGACGGCAATGGCATGGTTATCCGGGACCGTGGGCGGCACTACACCGTCCCCTCAAGATCGGCGCGCATGCCGGCGCCGATGCGCATGACCCGGGCAAAGATGATCAGGCCCAGGCCGATCCAGACGACCGGC
Source organism: Streptosporangiaceae bacterium (assembly GCA_052146815.1). Taxonomy (GTDB): domain Bacteria; phylum Actinomycetota; class Actinomycetes; order Streptosporangiales; family Streptosporangiaceae; genus DATJZH01. Next base: position 5,997 of record JBKQMG010000068.1, read on the forward strand.
CAGGACACAGTCCAGGCGACGGGCCACTGGCCCCAGTCGACGTTCCAGGTGACCAACTGGCCCAGCAGGTTCATCCGGGCGAACGCTTCGATCGCGGTGGCCACCAGTTCACCGGCCAGCAGCCACCAGCCGAGGATCAGCAGCAGCCGGGCGGCCTGGGCGGTGTAGACACCGTCGCGGGCGGCGGCGCGGGCCAGCCGCATCGCAAGGTAGAGCGCGCCAAGGCGGAGCAGGTCAGCCGGCAGCAGGGTGACCGCGGCGGCCAGGGCCTGCCGGACGGTGGGATGGGCGGCGCACACGCTCGCGGTGTTCCAGGTGGCGCGCACGCCAGGGGACAGGCCGGAATGGCCGAGCCCGCTGCCGGTGTGCTGCAGCAGACGTTGCGCGGCGTTCAGGCAGAGGGCCGGGAGCGGGCCGCTGGGGTGGGCCGCCGGGGCGCCCCAGCCGAGGGTGACCAGGGGTGGTCGGCCAAGCAGGGCAAGGAGCACCCGGAGCGCGGTGGCGACGACGGCGAACCAGAACACCCAGGTGACCAGGATGGCGAGTGTGTCCAGCCGGTTGCGTGGCTTGAGGGTAGATGAAGACATCCGGGTGGCCTCGTTTATCGACTATCGTTATTATCGAGGATCGTAACTAACGAAAATCGTTACGTCAAGAGTGCGGGGTCGTTCCGGGCCACGCGCCTGGCACGGCGGCAGCGTCACGTCCCGGCCTGTGGTACGAGCAGATCCCGGCCGGCACAACCGCGCCGGCATCCCCGAGCGGTGAGTGCCGCTACGCTCAGTGCCGCGTGCGCAGAGCCGGATAATCTGCGTACGCTCACGGCCGTCACTGACACACGGGCCCAGCGCGCATAGTCGGCGATCCGGCGCGAAGGGCCACCGTCACCTCGTCACGCGCTGTAGCTTGCGCTGCGCACCGCTTGACACGCGATATCCGCCTGATTGAAGAATCCATGTAGGCGTTGCGGTTTGGTCGTAGCGTCGAGAGGCCCGCGGAGCTCGCTCAATATCCGCCTGCCGGCCGGTGACGGTCTGGCTTACGAACGACGTGCCAGCTCCGC
>JBKQMG010000069.1:0-6394 GCA_052146815.1 Streptosporangiaceae bacterium
AGCCTGCTACCGGGCCTCCTGGCAGCTACCCGGACCGGACTCACACCGGCAGGCGACGACGAGCTTACGAACAGCAAGATCCGCTGCTACGTCACAGCGTCACCTCCCGATCTGCTGGGCGCACGAATCATCGAGGCTAACTCGTTGCAGTGCATCATGCCTCGACATTGCGCCCGCCCGCAGCTACGGCAAAGACCTCGAACCCGCACCACGCGCGGCAGAAGCGGACGTGTCCGCGCACCGCGGTGATGGATGTTTATGCAAGCTGACCGGCCGGATCGTCGGACCGAAGCCGGGGTCGCAGGACCACCGACAAGGCGAAGGCCCAGTATCCGGAGCGCGAATACCCGCCGTTCGGAGCGTCTGCCCGGTCGGATCCACAATGGTCGCAGGCGCACGCGAACGAATGTTCTGGACGACTCCAGGCTCTCGGCGCATGTGTCATGCGGTGGCTGCCGCGATCTGCAGTTCCGTTTGGCTCAAGGTTCGCGGCACCGGGTTGTGTTCTCGTGGCGGCATTTTCTCTGGTTAGTAGTGCGGGCGGCCCGGTCGTGAGCAGGGCATGCAGTGCTGCTCGCTGGGAGCGCAGCTGCCGGGCTCAGCTGCTCGCGGTCCGCTTGAACAAGATGGTGGCGAGGGTGTAGGCGACGACGATGATGCCGCCGAACTCGGTCAGCGTGAGCCAGAGGTGGCTACCTGGCGGCTGGTTCAGGAGCAGTGCCCGGAGGGTGTCGACGGCCTGGGTGACGGGCTGGTTTGCGGTGACGACACGCAGCCAGGACGGCATCGCGCCAGCCGGGACGAGGGCGCTGCTGAAGAAGACCGGGATGATGATGATCGCGCCGAGCTGCTGGGCGACTTCCACGCTCTTGCCGAGCAGTCCGATCAGCGCCGCGAGCAGTGACAGGGCGAGCGTGACGACCAGGAAGACGGCGACGGTCATGGCCCATTCGCCGGTTCCCGCGGCGGGGCGGAAGCCCACGGCGTAGCCGGCCGCGATGGTCACGGCGAGGCCGAGCAGGCTGCGTGCGAGGTCGGCGATGAGGTGGCCGGTGATGACAGCGGACTTGGCCATGGGCAGGGTGCGGAACCGGTCGATGACGCCTTCGAGCATGTCGGCCGCGACACTGATGGTGGTAGTGACGGCGGCGAAGGCCGCTGCCACGACCAGGATCCCGGGCATGACGAAGTTGATGTAGCTGCCGTGCGTGCCGGTGTTGATGGCGCCGCCGAGCAGGAAGTCGGCGACCACCACGATCAGGACGGGCTGCAGTGTGACGTTGGCTAGCTGCTCGGGGTCGTGGCGGATGTGCCGGAGGCTGCGCTTGGCCATTTCCCAGTAATCGCTGGCCACCCAGGCAGCGGACTGGCGGCGGGTCCCGGCAGGCAGGGCGGTCATGCCGCGTCCCCGGCCGCTCCGGCAGGCCGCGCATGACCCGTGAGCTGGAAGTACACGTCGTCAAGGTCCGGTTCGCGGAGGGAGAACCGCTCGAGCTGGCACCCGCCCGCACGACCGCCCCGGCAATGGCATGCAGCTCCCGGATCCCGTCTAGGCCGCTGCCCTGGACGGCTACGCGCACGGCGCGGCGCGCTTGGTCGGTCACGACGGCGAGCGCGCCGAGGGCGGCGGTCAGCCGGATGACGTCGGCGCCGGTGGCCGCGATCAGGTCGAACTGCGCCTGCCCGGCCCGTGCCTTGAGTTCGGCTGGCGTTCCGGTGGCGACGACCCGGCCGGCGTCGATGAACACGACCGAGCCAGCCAGGGCGTCTGCCTCGTCCAGGTACTGCGTCGTCAGCAGCACGGTCGTCCCGCGTCCCACCAGGCCGCGGATGATGTCCCACAGGGCGTGACGGCTGGCGGGGTCCAGGCCGACGGTGGGCTCGTCGAGGAACAGGATCGGGGGCTCGGCCATCAGGCTCAGCGCGAGGTCGAGCTTGCGCCGCATTCCGCCGGAGTAGGCCTTGACGGCCTTCCTCCCGGCACCGCCCAGGTCGAAGACATCCAGCAGCCGCGCCGAGCGCTCCCGCACGACCGGCCAGGCCAGGCGGTGCAGACGGCCGAACATGGCCAGGTTCTCCGGGCCGGACAGCTTGCCGTCGACCGACAGCGACTGGCCGGCCAGGCCGATGAGCGCCCGGACGCGCTCCGGCTCACGCGCGACGTCATAGCCGCCCACCCGTGCCGTGCCCGCGTCGGGCCGCAGCAGCGTGGCCAGGATACGGACCATGGTGGACTTGCCCGCGCCGTTCGGCCCGAGCAGCGCGGTCACCGTCCCGGCCCTGGCCTGGAGGCCGACGCCGCACAGGGCAGCGGTCTTGCCGTAGCGCTTGGTCAGGCCGGCCGCAGCGATCGCCAGCTCGGCACCCCCGGTCATTGCTGCCTCCGGCCGAAGCAGCCCGTCATGCCCGCTCGCGGCCGATGCCTTGCTGGCTCTCATCTATGCCCGTCCCATCGCCCCGCCTATTCGTATGAGGTACGAATAGGTTACTCGTATGCTGTGCGCGTGGCAGCTGAGCACGACCACCGCCCCATCTGGGCCCTGCCCCAGCCGGCCGGCCGCAAGCCGCGCTACACCCGCGAGCAGATCGCCGACGCCGCGCTGCGGATCGCGGACCAGGAAGGATTCGACGCGGTCACGATGAAGCGGATCGCCGTCGAACTCGGGGCAGCGACGATGACGCTCTACTACTACGTGCGCAACAAGAGCGACATCGTCGCGCTGATGCAGGACGCGATCCTCGCCGACGTCCTCGTCCCGGACGCGTGCCTGCGCGGCGGCTGGCGGGACGCCATCACCGCGATCGCGAGGCGGACCAGGGACGTGCTCATGGCCCACCCCTGGTCGCTGGCGTCGCTGAACGAGGCCCAGTTCGGGCCCAGCGCCATGCGCCACTTCGAGCAGTCCCTCGCCGCGGTGGCCGGCACCAGGCTCGCCCTCCCTGCCAGGTTCGAGCTCATCGCCGCCGTCGACGACTACGTATCGGGCAACTCCCTGCACGCCGTCGAGTCCCTGGCCCGCGCCAAGATAGCCGAGGAAGACCCGGCGATGGTCGCCGCCGCGGTTGCATACGGCATCGCCCGGCTCCAGACCGGGGACTTCCCGCAGCTAAGCGCGATCGCAGCGGGCAGCGCCCAGACCGCAGAACCTCCCGGTCCCCCGATGACAGAAGCCGCCCTCACCGGCCAGTTCGAACGCGGCCTCCAGGCCCTGCTCGACGGCCTCGCCGCGCGCATGAACATCAGCTGACACCGCCCCGCCCTCCCACCTGGCCGCATCGGCATCAACGCCGTCTCGCCCCAGTGCGAGGAGGCCCACGAGTCCCGGCGCAGCCCGCCGGCGGATTTCCCGGGGGACACGCTCGTCGTCGAGTTCATCCGCCACTCATGCCGGCCTGACCGCCCGGCGCAATCAGGGCTTCGGAGCCCTGTACCCGGGCCTACGGGACAGACGGTTCCGCTCCGCGTTGATCGCTACGGCTTCTCACGTACCTCGAGCGCGAGACAACGCCGTAACAATGAATATGTGCCCTGTCGCTCTCGTCGTCCACGCGATTCCCAGCAGCGCTTATTCGGCCATCTGTGCGGCCCAAAGGCAGCGTGAACCTCGACCGACCAGCGGCAGAAGCGCACATTCTCGCCGCGAGCGGTCGTGTATAAATATGCGCCGCGATGCCGGTCGGCGCAGCCCCTCGTTGCCGGTGGAGACTTACTCGGCCATCAGATGCACGCGCGCCGAGCCGCCGTTATCACAAGTGGCCGCTGGGGTGTCTACGACGTAACTGACGAGGGGTATTTGTCGGGTATTCGTCGCGTCGTAGACACGTTATCTCAAGCGGTGTCCACGACGCATCCGAGGCGATGTCGCTCACGTGACCTGCGCCAATCCCCTTGTCGATGCTGTTTTTGGGCTTTGCTCCTCGCGCGGGACCTTCGTCAGCGACATGTCTACCTCGCGCGCGTCTGCACGTAAACGCGCGTACACAGCCGCTGAGACAAGCGCTGAGACAAGCACGGAGCGTGGTGCAAGCTCACATGATGCGCTTGCCCCCCGTCGCAGTCCGCTGGGAGGCAGGAGGCCACGTCTACCTCTGCACCGGCCCAGTCCAGCCCCAGGGCCGGCTCTGGCCGTCGCTCCGCCACACTGCCGAACAACCCCAGTGCCATGCCGGGCGTGTCTAATAAGTCAGCGATATGGATAGGTGCCACGATGGTCACCTTCGGGAAGCACAAACCCGTTAAGTCCTGGTGTTGGTTACGCGACTTGGACTGATCCCCCGGGCCCCAGGAACATTAGGGACATGACATGATCGTCCTAGCTATAGTGTGCGGTGTATTCGCTGGCTTCGCGGCCCGCCGGTTTCTCAGCGCTCGTGATGCGTGGGATTTCTGGCGGCTGAGGCGGGCGACATTGCCCGGACTGCGAGGAGTGTTCTACCGAGACGCTCGCAGGTCTCTTGGCTGGGCACTCGGCGCCGTCGTGCTCTTCTTCCTAGTCGTGCACCTCGTATGACCACGCTGCATCGCGCCATACGGCCCGGGGAAGGCAGCTTGCCGCGCACGTCGGCCGTCCGCTGACGGCGGTGCCCGATCGGTGCGGCAGGCATCAGAGCTGGCCGGAGCACTTCAGGGAGCCGCTGCGCGGTTCGCTGGCCCGGCTCGGCATCCGCAATGCATGTAGTTCAGCGTGGCCGGGCGTTCGGATCGGTCGCCGTGCTAGCCGGAGGCGATCACCGTAATGTTCAGCGGAGAGTGACGGCGCCCGGCGGTGACGCCGATGGCCGTGCCGTCGCTCCGGTCAGGAGACACGCCCGGCGGGTGCGGGTATGGGAGGGAGGTTCCCAGTAGAAGAGGAAGTGTCGAGCAACCTTTTCGTCCCGGGAGCCTCCTGATGCCGTTCTACCCTGCCGTGCTGCCGGATGTCACCCTCGCTGGCGGGGCGGATGCCGTCTTTGAGCTGCCAGGCGGGGCGGGGATGGTTGCGGTCCGGGTCCAGGACCTGATCTCGCCGGCAGGGCAGGGGCTGGGCAAGGACGGCCGGCCGGCGCTGGTCGCGGCCGGGGCGGGCAGGATCTGTTCGGGGGATCTGGTGGTCTTCTTGCAAGCCGGTCGCGCCCCGTCCGCGCGGTGGCGGTCCAGCCCGGTCAGGAAATCCTCCCCGGCCAGCTGCGCCGCCGCGATCCCAGTCAGCAGCTGCCCGGCCCCGAACCCGCGGTCCCGCTGCTTCACCGGCCCGACGGCGGCGTCGAGTGCCCCGATCACGCCCGGGCGGTCGCACAGCCCGGTGACCGCCACGATCCCCGCGTTCGGGGTCAGCGCCCGGTCCGCCGCGCCGAGGGCACCTGCTCACGCTTCCGCTTCCCGCCGCGTATCCTCTTCACCAGATGGGTGCCTCTCGACTCGGGATGACATTGACTTCAGCAACCAACATCATCCCAGCTCACAGGGGAACCCATCGTTATTTCCCCGGCCGTGTCACCGTCCTAATCGCGGATTCGGGTCAGAGGCATGAACAGTCACGAGGTCGATGTCTTTCGGCCACGGACTGAAGGTGGCTGACGCGACCCTTGACCAGCTCATCGGGGCAGTGTCCAAGACAATGACCAGCCGGAAGCTCCCCTCGGCCGGACAGAAGTGCAGCAGCACAGACTCTGTGCTGGTGCAAGCAGTCAGGACATCCATTCCTGTCGGGGACGGAGAGGAGGACAGCCGACCTGGAGCCCGACAGATCTGGGTGATCGGTGCGTCAACGCCGGCGCAGAGCGGGTCTGCGCACCGAGTACCGAATCGGCAGGGCTTCGGAGCGGATCACAACGTCAACCCGCTAGTCGCGGTTGGTCTACGGCCAGCTCTGACGGCACGAGTGAACATGCTGGTCGGTGCATAAGCATGCGTGCAGGCAACGCGCTCAATTCGGCACGACCGCGCTTCATGCTTGAGAGCTGGTCAGGTGCCAGAGGCCATGTAAGCGGCGAGGATGTAGTTGGGATGGCGGTCGAGATTCTTGCGGGCTCGGTCATAGCGCATCGTCGTCCGCGGGTCAGCGTGGCGGGCCGCGATCTGCACGTCGCGCAGGTCCACGCCCGCGTCGAGCATGGTCGTGACGAACGTATGCCGGAGCATATGTGGATGAGTCCGGTTGATCCGGACTCCCGCTGTCTCGGCGAGCCGCCGGAGCCGTCGGGTGGCGGCATGCCGGTCCATCCGCGTGCCGTGGCTGTTGAGCAGGACCAGCCCCGAGGCGCGCTGACCCACGGCGCGGTCGATGGCGGTGGCGTCCGGAATCCGGTGTAAACCGGCGGGCGTGGTTCCGGCTTCATGATCAGGTTAGGCCACGGTGCTGACAGTTTCGGGGCTGTCTGCGATGTGGGCGGTGGTCACGGTGCGTGGCCGCAG
>JBKQMG010000070.1:0-10561 GCA_052146815.1 Streptosporangiaceae bacterium
TGGGCCTGCATGCCATGCCGTTCAGCGTGCTGCAGAGCGCGTTCGACGGCCTGTACCCGGCCGGGCTGCAATGGTACTGGCGGGCGGACTTCTTCAACGAGATCTCCGACGCCGCCATCGACGTGCACCTGAAGTTCGGCGAGCTGCTGCCGACCGGTCATTCCACCATGCACCTGTACCCCATCGACGGTGCCGCCAGCAGGGTGCCCGCCGACGCGACAGCCTTCGCTTACCGGGACGGCGGCTGGGCCGGCGTCATCGTGGGCGTCGACCCTGATCCGGCCAACGCCGGCCTCATCTCGCAATGGGCGCGGGACTACTGGCAGGATCTGCACCCGACCTCGGCCGGCGGCGCCTACGTCAACTTCCTGATGAACGAAGGCCGGGACCGGGTCAAAGCCGCCTACCGCGGCAACTACGGCAGGCTCGCCCAGGTCAAAGACCGCTACGACCCGGACAACACCTTCCACATCAACCAGAACATCCAGCCCGCCAGCGGATCCAATCCGTGAGCCGGAAGAAGCCTCCGCCGGCACGCGGATGACCAAGGCATCTGATGACCAAGGCATCTGGCGCCGCGCCCTGCGTTCCGCAGGAGGTTCGGTGACCTGAGGCGGCAGCGCGCAGCTCGCCCGACCGAGATCCACCTGCACCACTTGGGCGGCGCCGTCGCCCGCACCGGGAGGCGGCCTTCGCCTACAACCTGCTGGCGAGGTGGGCCGACCCGGCGGAGGACAAGTCCTGCCGGGCGTGGGCCCGCAGCGCTCACGCGGCGATGGAACGCTTCGGGACCGGGGCGGCGTACCTCAACTTCCTGCCGGCCGAGGGCGAGGAGCCGGTGCGGGCCGCGTTCGGCGCCGACGCCTACGCCCGGCTGGTCGCGCTCAAGGACCGCTTGGCCCGGGCAACCTGTTCCGGCTCAACCACAACATCCGTCCCCGCGGCTAAATGGACCGCGGCTCAACAAGGAGGCACCAGAAATGGGCGTAATCAACCGCGACGACATCCCCGTGGCAATCAAGGACGACAATGTCGAGGTGCGACTGTCGGAGGTCGGCGACATGACCGTCTCCTTCATCCGGCTCCAGAAGGGAACCGACCTCGGCCCAGCGCTCGCGGGCTTGCCCGACGACCTGTGCCCCTGCCCGCACTGGGGTTACATGTTCAGGGGCCGGCTCACGATGAAGACCCGCAACGGCGACGAAGTGTACGAGGCCGGGCAAGCGTTCTACTGGCCTCCGGGCCACGCGCCCGCCGCCCTCGAGGACTGCGAGTACATGGATTTCTCGCCAACACAGGAGTTCGCGGCGGTGATCCGCCACCTCACCGGCGGAGGCTAGGCCGGCCGTATTCTCCGGCGACGGCCGGCTCTTCGGGCCGGCATCGCCGTTTGCGACGGGCTGGTCTCGCCCGCACGTACCTGAACTACGCCGAGCGGGTTCTGGACGGGTGTGCGGTCGCGCTGCGGAATCCTTCACCGACGGTGACCATCCCTGTCGACTACCGGGCCCAGACGGGACACCCCACCTCCGCTCCGGATCATGATCCCCCAATTAACGAGAGCCGCCTGCACGTGGGCAAGGACGACGCGACGCCACAGGCCGCGATCGGGCTCTCCCACACGTCGGGCGGTGGGATGGTCACCGCCGTCGACGAGATGCGCTCCGTCGTCCCGGTCCGCACCGTCGACGCCCGACCCAACCGGAAATACCTCGCCCGCAAACGCGATGTCACCTGTCTGAACATGATCTCCGACCGGGCGGTGGGCCTCGCGGGCAAGGTCATCTCCGATAACCCCCGAAGGACATCCTGCACGTGCCGGCCACTACTCGTTCGCCCTGCCCGACCTCGACGGCGCCCGCCGGCCCTTGCGACCCCGAGGCGCCCGACGAGGAGCAGAAAAGCGAACACGCACGTTCCTGCCCTTCGGGGCGACCCACCGCCGGCCGCGCAGCTCGTCGATGCCCTGGCCGCTCTCGGCCGAGCGGTCACCGTGGGCTGCGGGATCCGGCGCCGACCATGCTGGACCTGAGCAGGCTCGCCCTGGACCCCGATGGCCACGAGTACCAGGACACCTACGGCACCGCGAGCGTGCGGGCGGGCAGTCTTTATCGCCGGATTTCGGCCGTAGGTCCTCACAAGCTAGGCCCCAACCAGCGTGGTGCTCCTGCCCGTCACGGTCGGTTCCTCGTGCTTGGCCGAGTTAGCAATCGGCTGGTCTGCCGTACTCGTCAGGAATCTGACTAGCGATCTCGGGCAGGTGCACCGGCTCGCCGCCGCGACATAATGGCCATTCGGTTGCGGCGCGGATGGCGATTCCCGAGGCCGGGACTAGCGCGCATAGCGAAGCCTCTGATACGTGAATGGTCCTTAGCGGGGCACGCGGCAGCACCCGGCGGAGCGTTAGCGGAGCCGGGTTCTTGTGGCCGGCTGGTCAGGCGGCGGCTGGTGTCAGGCTGACGGTATGCCCGAGGGCTTGGAGGCGGGCGATCAGGCGGCGGGTTTCCCTTTCGGGATCCAGGCGGGTGGTGAAGTAGTCGGCGCCGCGCGCGCAGTCGGCGCGGCTGATCAGCGCTTGGTCGTTGCCGACGGACGCCGGGCCGGACCGGTGATGTGCTCGCGTCGGAACGCCAGCAATCCGAGCAGCGGGGTATGAAGCAGGCGGTCCGGCGGTTGCGCTGAGACCCCCTAACGACGACGGTTCTGAGACGGTGCCTTTCACCACGGGGCGGCTGTGCTACCTCCCGGCTCGATGCCGTAACGTCGCAGGCTGTCGGCGCGGGTGGGATCGGTCCCTTCAAATTGCTGGGCTAGCGAGTGCATGGCGAAAGAGTTCCCGGCCTCGATGATTCGGCGCCAAACCTGCTCAGCTTCCCCGCCTCGGCTCGCCTGCTGGAGTCGTCCGGCCAGGACATGGAGAGCGTTGAGATTGCCGGCCTCGGCCGAATCGCTCAGCCACCGGTTGGCCTCGGAACCCCGGCCTGCCGCGTCGAATCGCTCCGCCAGAGTCCGCATTGCAAAGAGATCACCGGCCTCGGCGGGAGGGCGCAGCAACGCCTCGAAATCGTCAAGGCCACCCCGGATTGCTCGATCTCCGCGATCGCGAACCACAAGGCGAAGTATTCGCCAGCGTCACGAGCCCTTTGCCGCCAAACTGTGCATCGTCAACGGAGGCCCGCGCCATTTCTGCGAGGGCACCGAGTTGCCGTACAGGAGTGTTCGGGCTGGCGACGGCCAGGCACAGGCGCCACCTCCCGGCTCGCAACTCCTCCCGACTAGCGGTAACGATCCGGAGGTATGACGTGAGTAGCCGAGCCGATGCGTCATCGCTCGCCACCAACGTGGGTGCCCGCCGAACGCCGATCGACACCCGCCGCTCCCCGCCGTCTGGCGTGCGCCCCACCACCACGAGATCGTCGGCCGGGCTGACGGCGCTTGCCTGAAAATGCACTGAGGTGGGCGTAGCATCATCGCCCAGCTCGGTCACGGGATCGCGGGTGAGAAGAGACGCCAGGAGAACGGCTCCGTAACGGTGCTCAAGCACCGTCCCGCCGCCGCCCGTGGCATACGGTGCGGCGTCCATCCGTGCTCCGCTACCCGCCTCCGTCATGGAGGAAGGTTACGGCGCAGCCACGCCAGTAGCGGTGCACCGGCCACAGCCAGAGCGATACGACAAAAGTTATGCGGCTGCAGCGACGACCTTCACAAGACATCTACAGCGAGTGGGCCAAGGCCGAGGGTGTCAACCACGACACTGCTTTGATGCAGGTGGACGAGTACCGCTGGCACTACGGTTCGGCGGTGGAGCACGCGCTCTCGTGGGCGCGAGGTGCGAATACGCCGGCACCCGCAGCCTGATGGCGCCGTAGAGATTAGCCGCGGAGGTCATCAGGAAATCTCTCAGAACCGAGGTGCGAAGCAGGTCGTGGGGCTTCACGCCGCCGGCACGACCGCCGCCGCCGGGAGCGTCCTGCTCGTCGCGCAAGCATCCGCGGGCGCGGCGTGGTTCTCGCACCTGACCGACCGGGCGGCGCGGGCATCGGGATGCCCGGGCGGGTCCACCGCCCAGGTGCCGTTCGGCGTCCTGACCCGGGACCGAGCAGACCTTCCTGACGGGCAGCTCGGCCTCGCCTCGCCCTGGCCCGGGGGCGACAGCCTGGGCCCTCATCCTGACCACCCTGCCCGTGCTCAATCATGCCGACCCTGGCCCGTACGGCGGCTCCATGCAGCAGAGCTGCCAGGTCAGGCAGCTGGTCTGGCTGACCATCGGCACCGTGCGCGCAGCCCCGGGACTGCTGGCCTGCCTGCCGCCGTCGACCTCGGTGCCGCCTGGCTACCGGCCCAAGCGGGTGCATGAATACCTGGTCATCACGGTGCCGGGCAACACCGAGATCGACTGCGGCCATCCGCCGACCTGGCTGACCCAGATCAAGGACCTCGCGCCTCCCGGGCATTGAGGCAACTCGCAGGTAGTGCGCCGACCACCAGCTCCACGCTGCGTGACACGAGCGTGAGTCGGCGCCGGCCCGGGCGAGGGCGCGCATCTCCGCCGATCTGTATTCTCGGATGCCGCGATCGACTGTTGGCTGTCGCCGCACAGATCGAGCACTCTGTCGCGGGACGGGCGCGGGCCGCGGCAGCATCCGTTCGGTTTGGGATCGCTGGAACCGTGGCATCCTCGTCGCGGCCTACTGTGCTGTCATGGCGGTAGAGCCGCGCCGCGCGCGGGTCGAGGACGTGCACGAACTGGCCATGAGCATGCCTCATGTCACGGTCGTGCACGGACCGCTTGGCAATCCCGTCTACCAAGTGGGGGGAAATCCTTCGTGTTCTTCCGTAACCCCCGGCCCGACGCCGCCGATCCCGGCACGGGCGAGCGCTACCAGGACGTGATCGTTTTCTGGGTGCCGTCGGAGTCGGACAAGCAGGCATTGGTTCAAGATCAGGCGTCGCCGTTCTTCACCACATCACACTTCGATGGCCACCCGTCCGTGCTGGTACGGGCAAGCCGGATCGGCGAGCTCACCCGGCAGGAACTGACCGAAGTGGTCCAGGACGCCTGGCTCTCGCAAGCATCGCCCGGAGAGCCGCGACCTGGCTCGGCGCACAACGGCCCGACCAACGGGATCGCGCCCGCTGATGGTCATGCCGGATTGCGCGCCAGCCGCAAGCTCGTGACCGAACGTTGCTGCCCAGGACCATCGGCGCCACGGGCGCGAGATCCGCCGTTCGGAGCGGCTGGCGAGTTCTCGGGCTGGCTTGCTGGGGGCGCGCCTATCGGCGGATCTCGCGCCGTGGCTGCGGCGAGCGACCCTGACGCAGCGTGAGGACCGCTCCAGAGTGCGGGCGACCCGCCTGACGGACCGGGAGCAGGGCAGCCGCCAAAATCCGCTGGCGCATACGTCCCGTTCCAGCCGATACTTCCTGGTCATGACTGAACAACTCCCCGAGCGCACCTTCGGCTGGTCGAACATGTTCGTCGCCGCGCGGGAGTCCGATCCGCGGGAACAGGGCGACCCCCCGGTCGGCGAACGCGACACCCTGGCGCGGTTCCTGCGCGACTACCGCCTGACGCTCGAGCTAAAATGCGAAGGGCTGGACGCGGCTGCCATGGCGGCCCAGTCGGTGCCGCCGTCCGACCTGTCGCTGCTCGGCCTGGTCCGGCATCTGGCCGCCGTCGAGCATTCCTGGTTCCGCCGGGTGCTGGCCGGTCAGGGCGCGCCCCGGCTGTATCGCTCCGCCGACGGCCGTAACGAGGCGTTCGATGGCGCGGCCGCCGACCCGGCTGTCGTCGCGGAAGCCTGGGATACCTGGCGGGGCGAGGTTGCCTTCGCCGAGCAGTTCGCGGCCGCTCAGGAGGACCTCGGCGCTACCGTCAGCTTCGACAACGGCCTGGGCGGGCAGGACAGCATCTCGGTGCGCGAGGTGCTGGTGCACATGATCGAGGAGTATGCGCGGCACATGGGCCACGCGGACTTCCTGCGCGAGCGCATCGACGGGCGAGTCGGCCAGTAAGCTCACGCAGTCACCTCGGCTGCCGGAGCCGCCTGGGATATCGCCGCTGACGGTGCGACGATGGCAGGGCCATTGGAGATCCCGGCCGGCCGGGGGGGTGATCGTCGCCGACCCGTTCGGCAACGTCCTCGTCCTGGTGGATCTGTCGAAGGGCAAGTATGTAACCGATCGCACCGGCCAGGTGACAGGGATAGCACCCGCGCAACCCGGCGATGCCCGTGACAACATCCCGGCCCGGACAGGGACTTTCTGCTGTGCGACGGCGCCACCGAATACCCGGTTCTGCACAGTGGGCCAGCGTTGCCTTGCCAACAGCAAGGTCGCGCATAACGAACGGATCCGGGCGTGACCTGGCGCCGAAGGCTTCCACTGAATGTGACCGCGGCCGTCAGCGGGGTCCAGGATTGCCCAGATGGCGCCGTCCCACAGGGCGCCACCAGAGGCGTCTGCCGCGGCTGGGCGGGGTGATGCGACGGCCGTCCGGCTAGCATCGCCTGATGAGTGATCAACTCTTCGTTCCGGCGGATTTCGTGATCGCTGATGGGCTCACGGCTGAGGAATTCCGGCTGGAACCGCTCGGGCCTCAGTACAACGCCGCGGACTATGCGGCATGGACGGCCAGCATCAGCCACATCCAGGCGACACCGGGATTCGCCGGGAGGGGCTGGCCGCACCCGATGAGCCTGGCGGAAAATCTGCGCGATCTCGAATGCCACGCGCGCGACTTCGCTGATCGCCGCGGGTTCACCTACACCGTGCTCAGCACCGGTACCGGCGAAGTCATCGGCTGCGTGTACATCTACCCGCCGCGCAGCGACGGCGAGGGCAGCGTCAGCGCGGGTGACCATGATGCGGCCGTCAGCTCCTGGGTACGCGCGGACTGTGCGGAGCTCGACCCGGTGCTGTACCACACGGTCCGCGCATGGCTGGAACGCGACTGGCCGTTCCGCTCGATCGAGTACGCCCCACGGGTCTGACCTGTCCGCCGGGCTGGCCTCTCGCCGTGGCCACGATCTGGCTCCCTGGCCGCCCCGGGCCTGCACGACGCGCTGCAAAGGATGAATTAGACCCCAGCCCCGTCCTCCCCGCAGGCAGCCGCAGCCGCGGCAAGAGCGCGCCGACCCGCCATAACAGCCTGCTATGCGTCGCCAGGGCGGCTGATCTGACGCACTGGAGACAGCGCCAGATCGGCGGATACCGCGCCTTCCTTCTGCCTCCGCAGTCACATGACGTAGCCGCCAAGGTGCGTTGCCGGTGTCCCGGTCAGGTCGGCCTTGCAATGGCTGGGATCAGGGATCGCTCGTCTAGGCGGCGCTGACCGTGTATGTGGTTCCGACGCTGGTCTGCACCCAGGCATCGGGCAGCATCGCCGCAAGGGTGTGCTGCGCGCGCCACCCGGTGCAGTGGCCGGGGGCGATCAGCTCGGGCGCGAGCTCGGTGAGCGCGGCGACGGTCGGCTCGATGACCGGCTCGAATGCGGGACCGCTGAGGTGGAAGCCGCCGATGACGGCGAGCAGCCGGTGCACGCCGGTCAGCCGCATGGCGTGCCGGATGATGTTGACCACCCCGGCGTGGCCGCACCCGGTGATGACGACCAGGCCCCGGCCGCGCACGCTGATCACGAGCGCCTGGTCGTCGATGACGGCGGGGTCGTGCTGCCAGCCGTGGCCGTCCCAGGCCTGGTGCTGCGGCGGCATGCCATGCTCGAACTCGGTGACGCGGTCCACCTCGCCGGTGATGAGGATGCCGCCGGCCAGCAGCGACGGCTGCCGCCGTTCGATCACCTCGAACCCTTCCCGCTCCAGGGCACCCCGCGACAGGGCGGGCATCTCCAGGCTCCGGCCGCCGGGCAGCTCCAGGCGCCGGCGGGTCCAGACCGCGGGATGAACCGTCAGCGGCAGGCCGGACCGGCCGCGGAGCCGGGCCAGGCCGTCCAAACCGCCCGCGTGGTCGAAGTGCCCGTGACTCAGCACGACGCCCTGCAGGCCGCCGACATCGATGCCAAGACGCTCGGCGTTCACCGCCAGCGCGTCCGGCGAGGCGCCGGTGTCGAACAGCAGCGCGCTGCTCGTCTGCCCGCTCCGGACGGTGACCAGGGCGGAAAAGCCGTGCTCGGCGCGCAGGCCCGCGACGGTCTCGCCGCCGGCGAACTGCCATGCGGCGACCCGCCCGGCGCCCATCGGCGTCCGAGTGATGCCGCCGGCCGGGGCAAGGAGCGCATCGAAGCTGTTGTCGACCATCGTGGTGACCGTGACCTCATCGACTGCGGGCAGCGTCACCGGGTCAACGGCCGGTCCCTCGGTGGCGCGAGGCGCAGACCACGCCGTGCCCGCCGAGTGCTCATGATCATCGCACATGCGCCAAAGAGTATCGCCCCACCACCACGGCCCGAGCATCCTCAGCAGCTTCACGGGAGCCCGCCTCCGCGCCAGCGACGGCGTAATGACCGAGAGCCGCGAAGCCATCCTCGCGAGAAAAGCGCCGACCGCCGACTATGAGCCATACCTAGGCTCCGAGGTAGCCTGGCCATACTCGTGCCGAATCCCCAGTTCTGTAGCTGGATCAGGAGCCTTGGTGGTGTCCTTGCTGACGGCGGAGCCAGCCGCCCAGGTAACATGCGGAGACGGCGGCCACGCCGCCGGAGGCGATATCACCCAGGCTGGGCACCAGTAGAACTCATCGCGCTCGGCGGCCGGTCAACTTACTTCCACGATTTGCCGTTCCACCGCAGGATCAGGGTCTTATTACCGGTGCGTCCAGTGACGCCGACTGCCCAGGCGTTCCGGGCAGACGTCGCGGCCACGCCTTCGAGGACGTTCGTGGGCGGGCTGGGTACCTCTTTCCAGGAGGTACCGTTCCACCGCACGATCAGGGAGCCGCCGACCGCCCAGGCATTCCGGGAGGAGGTCGCGGTCACGCCTTCGAGGGACCCGGTATTCGGGCTGGGCACTCGTTTCCACGCCCTGCCGCTCCAGTGCAGGATCAGGGTGCCACCGGGCCTGGTGATGGTGCCGGTGTCGCCGACGGCCCAGGCGTTCCCGGCGGAGGTCGCGGCCACGCCTTGGAGGGCGGCCGTGCGGGTCGGGCTGGGCGTCCGTTTCCATCCCCTGCCGTTCCACCGCAGGATCAGCGGAGTGCTCTTGCGCGGGCCGGGACGGGTGACGGCGCTATAGAAGCCAACGGCCCAGGCGCTGCGCGCGGAGGCCGCGGCCACGCCCTGCAGGATGCTGACTTCGGGGCTCGGGCTGCGCACCCGCTTCCACGCTCTGCCGTTCCAGCGCATGACCAGGGTCCCGCGGAGGGTGACGCCTACCGCCCAGGCGTTGCGAGCAGACACAGCGGCCACGCCATTGAGGGTGCTGCCGGATCCGGCGCTCCTGCTGGGCACCCGCCTCCAGGTTTTGCCGTTCCAGTGCAAGATAAGGGCCAGCCCGCGAGCCGAGCCGACCGCCCAGGCATTCCGAGCGGAGGTCGCAGCCACGCCCTGGAGGGTGCTGTAGGGTCCGGCGCTCCTGCTGGGCACCCGCCTCCAGGTTTTGCCGTTCCAGTGCAAGATGAGGGCCTTGCCACCTATACCGGTGATGCCGACCGCCCAGGCGTTGCTCGCGGATGTGGCGGCCACGCTGTAGAGGAGGCCGCCGGCGGTGGAGGATGGCGCCGGACCGGGGGCCCTGGTCCGGGCGGCCGTAGCCGACGCTGCGGGCGTGAACCCGGCGAGCATCCCCGCCAGCAACAACAAGACGGCGGCACTCACGGAACGTGTAGCGAGCTTAGGCCTGCGCATCGGTCTGGCACCTCCCCATGGACGGCCACGGGGCTCGGCGGTCCCAACCGGGACCGCCGGCCCGGCGGCATCGGCGGAACAACCGCAAGTAGTGGAGGGAACACCGCCCGCAGCCCGAGCATGACACCAAAGCGCGCTGCAGGGCAAGAAGTGACAGCGAGCACGCTCAGGGGCACAAGTGAAAGGCCAGCCTCCGGCTGCGGCCAGGTCACCTTGATGCTTTGCCGTTCCACCGCAGGATCAGGATTGTCGCTGCCGGTGTAGCCGACTGCCCAGGCATTACGGGCTGAAGTGGCGGCCACGCCCCATAGACTGCCGCGACCAGCGGTCTATCGGAGTTTTATCGGCGAGGGCGGCAGATCAGGACCATCTGACGCGCCACGATGTCCCGAGGTTGTGTGGCGCGGACTATCGACGCTCGGACCCCCGTCCGGCCCGGAGGAGTACCGGTACCGCGCACCCCAGGATCGTGGTCCTGCGCTGGGACGGCAGAGCGTGGAGGTGAGCTGGCCGACAGCCGGGCTGGTGTGAGCCCCACCCCGGGCGGCGGCACCACCCTCTTCGGCGTGGCCGCCGTCTCGGCCCGCTGGGCCTGGGCCGTCGGCCTCACCGGCCAGGGCACCAGTCTCACGAAGACCCTGATCCTGGGGTGGAACGGCACCGCGTGGAAGAAGGTGCCCAGCCCGGCTCCCCGAGCCAGCAGCGGCCTCTACGGCGTGGCGGCCACCTCGGCAGGCCGCGCCTGGGCGGTCGGCTCCACCA
>JBKQMG010000071.1:0-5535 GCA_052146815.1 Streptosporangiaceae bacterium
GCGCATCGTGCCCGCCAGTTCCGGGGCGAGGTCCGCCAGCAGGTCCCAGCGGGCCGGGATTCCGCGGCCGGTGACGCGCCTGCCTTCTGGCTCGCCCAGGATGCTCATCGCGGCGAGGGTGGCCTGCAGCCCGTGCAGCGGCGTGGTCAGCGTGTTCGGCAGCCGGCCCCGCCTGGCCAGGACGGCGGCGGCCAGGGCGTCGCGGGCGGCGTCGAAACGGGGCCGGTCCAGCTGCCCGGCTGGCTGCCCGGCGACGGCCGCCAGCTTGGCGAGGGCGGCCCACTGGCGATCAGATTGCTGGCCGGAGTACCCGAGCGCGGTGGCGGTCACGGTGAACCGGGCGGCCAGGCGCGGCTCCAGGTCGGCTAGCCGGTATCCCCACTCGGCACGGCACGCGGCGACGTAGGCGGCATCCACAGGTGCCGCGGTGGCCAGCGCGAGCCATACCGCGACACCGCGCACGTCCACGGGCGCGTCCAGCCGAAGCGCCGGCGGCGCCGCCAGCCACCCGGCCAGGCCGCCGAACATGTCCTCCAGCCGGCGCACCGACCACGCCCTGGAATTGCGGGCAGGCCTGGTGCCGCCGTCGCTGATGAACGCGGCCGCGGCCTGGCCGGCGGTGGTGAACAGGGCCCCTGCCTGCAGCGTCCCCGGTGCGGCGGTCACCGGCTGCCTCCCGGCTGGCCGGCGGTGAGCTCGTCCTCGAGAATGTCGATGGCCCGGTGATACTCCCCGGCCAGCCACCGGTCGGCCAGGTGCAGGTAGATGCGGGTCGACTCGATCGAGCGGTGCCCGGCCTGTGCCTGCACCGCCTCCAGCGCCATGCCCGCTTCCCGCAGCCGGGTCAGGCACGTGTGGCGCAGCATGTGACAGGTCGCGTGCTGCAGCCCGGCGCGCTGCCGGGCTCCGCGCAGGATCTCATCCACGCCGGCCGCGGTCAGCGGACGTCCCCGGCCAGGGCCTTTCAGGACGACGAACACAGTCTCGGTGGCCGTCCCGGCGGGCCGCTCGCATTCCAGGTAGGCGGCCAGCGCGGTGAAGAACCGGCCGGCGACCGGGACGATCCGCTCGTGACCGCCCTTGCCCTCGGCGATAAACACGCGCTTGCCGGCGAGCTGGACATCGCGCAGCCGCAGGCCGAGGACCTCGCAGCGCCGAAGCCCTCCGAGCAGCATGGCCCCCGCCATCGCCTGGTCCCGCGCGGTGCGCAGCGCTAACAGCAGCGAGCTGGCCTCCGACGGTGCCAGCACTTTCGGCAGCGTCCGGGGCACGCGGATCAGCGGGACCCTGCCGCGCCGGCCGCCACGCCCGGCCGGGCGCCGGGTGACCGGCCCCGAGGGCACCGGGCTGGATAGCACGACGCCCCTGGCGGTCAGGTAGCCGAACAGCCCGGACAGGGTCGACAGCCGCCGGGCAATCGTCCGTGCCGACAGCCCGGCCTCGCCGTCATCAAGCCGCACCACGTTGCCCCGCCGGGGAGCACGCTGATCGATGATGAACTCCAGTACGTCGGCCGTGCTCACCTCGGCCGGCTCTTTCCCCGCGAAAGCAAAGAAGACCTTCAAATCAAACCCGGCCGCCAGCACGGTATTAGGCCTGCACCGGGCCGCGACAAACCGCAGGTAATCATCCACAAGGTCGTTCCCGAGCCGGATCTCAACACCCGTTTCCCCCAGCGGCCGGCGCTCCAGGGACGGCACCCAATCCGACATGCAATTCCCCCGTCCCCCCGCCGGTGGCTGTCGTGTCACAGCCTCCCCGAACCGGCCGGGGATCACCTGCATATCCTGGCGCTCTTGGAAACGATCTCCGAGAGCGCGGATTCTGGCGACGAGCCGAGCTCGTGACCGATCAGGCCATCGCCCTGCTCGCGCCGCGGATCGGGATCCGGGCGGCGTGCGCGGCAGCGGGAGTGCCGCAGGCCAGCTGGTACCGGCGGCACCGGGCCGCCGCGGCCCCGCCGCCGCGGGTGCCCGTGCCGCACCGCGACCGGCGCCAGCCGCGGGCGCTGGCTCCCGCTGAGCGCCGCGCCATCCTGGCGATGCTGCACAGCGACCGGTTCGCTGACCTGGCACCGGCCGAAGTCTGGGCGACCCTGCTGGACGAGGGCATCTACCTCGGGTCGGTCTCCACGTTCTACCGGGTGCTGCGCCAGGCCGGGGAGAGCCGGGAGCGCCGGGCGCAGGCCGTCCATCCCGCGGCGGTCAGGCCCGAGCTGGCGGCGGCCGCCCCGAACGAGGTCTGGTCCCGGGACATCACCAGGCTGCACGGGCCGGCGAAAAGGACGTACTACCACCTCTGCGTGATCCTCGACATCTACTCCCGGTATGCCGTCGGGTGGATGGTCGCCTCCCGCGAGTCCGCCGCCCTGGCGGAGAAGCTGATCGCCGGGACCTGCGCGAAGCAGGGCATCAGCCGCGGCCAGCTGGCCATTCACGCCGACCGGGGTTCCTCGATGACCTCGAAGCCAGTCGCCCTGCTCCTCGCCGACCTCGGCGTCACCCAGTCGCACTCCCGGCCCCATGTGAGCAACGACAACCCGTACTCAGAAGCGCAGTTCAAGACCCTGAAATACCGGCCCGGATTCCCCGCCCGGTTCGCTTCCATCGAGGCTGCCCGCGCTCATTGCCAGGACTTCTTCCGCTGGTATAACGACGGGCACCGCCACGGCGGGCTCGGCCTGCACACCCCCGCCGACGTCCACCACGGCCACGCCGGCACCATCCGGGCCGCCCGAGGCCAGGTCCTGGCCGCCGCCTGCCACGCCCATCCCGAGCGCTTTGTCCGCCAGCCACCCGCCCCGCCAGCCATCCCGGCCAGCGCCTGGATCAACCCGCCCGACAGAAAGAAGCCGCCGCTCAGTAAAACCCACCCAGCCGTGCCTCACTCAGGTTGACAGCTTCCGCGGCGAGGCGGAGGCGGCCGTCGCGTGCGATGCGCCCGGCGCAACTGCGCTATGGTCGGACAGCTTCGACGTACAAGGTCTCGGACCGCCGACGCTCGGTGTCTGGCGCCTGGTCCAGGTCACTGTCGCCGAAATCGCGGCTGCGCGGGTCGGGGAATCCGGTGGCCTTGAAAAACACACACAGTGTTTCGGTGTCGAACATCGCGCAATGCCGATGCCAGTAGAACAACTCCTGCACGGCGATCATGGCCGTCGGGCGTCCCGGGTGCAGCTTCTCCAGGTAGACCCGATCGTCCGCGTAGGAGCGGATGAGTCGGCCCGCGTGGGGAACGCCCACCCGCAGCACCCCACCCGGCTTACAGTAAGTACCCGATAGCATTCCCGCATCAAGGCCGCCCCGTCTTCTAGGGGTAGGTGCTCGTGAAAAACCGCGCTGGCCGAGCCGGCCTTGAACGGCAGCGGATGAGCCAGATTCCACGCGACTTCCACCGGGTCCCCGAGCAGGTCGACGTTGACCCATCCCGCCTTGCTCTCGCCGCCACAGCCCAGGTGAAGCCGCAACTCGGACCGCTGCGCGAGCACTTGCGCCTTTCGCCGCTCGCGCCCGCGCACCACATCGGTGAGTATCATCCGCGCGGTGCCGCGGTAGCGCACCGGGACTAGGTTCTTCAGTACCGCGCGTGCTCTGGAATCAGTTGGCTTAGTCTGCCGCAGTCGCCGCTGCGCACCGGCAGACTCCAGAAAATACGACTCTAGCCGTTCACGATGGTCGCTCATCATCGCCTCGTGGGTTGAGGGGGCCAGGCCCGGACTGCAGTTCATTTCATATGTCCCGCGGACGGCGAGGCTAGTAAGCCCCGGAGCCACGCACGACTGCCGAGCATGTCTTCCACAGGATCTGCAGGTCCAGCACGAACGACCAGTTCTCTACGTAGCGCAAGTCGAGCCGCACTGACTCATCCCAGGATAGATCTGACCGGCCGTTGACCTGCCACAAGCCCGTGACGCCCGGCTTGACGGCGAGCCTGCGCCGCACGTGGTCACCGTACATCGCCGCCTCTTTCGGGAGCGCGGGACGCGGGCCGACCAGCGACATGTCCCCGAACAGGACATTGAGCAGCTGCGGGAGCTCGTCCAGCGACCAGCGGCGCAGCCAGCCGCCAACCCTGGTAATGCGGGGATCGTTACGGATCTTGAACAGCACGCCGTCATGCTCGTTGCAGTCGGCCAGCTGCACCTTGCGTTCCTCAGCGTCGGTGACCATCGTACGGAACTTTAAGACCGTAAATCCCCGGCCGTCCTGACCGACCCTGGTCTGCCGGAACAGCGCCGGGCCGCCGTCGCCGAGCCGGATCGCAGCCGCGACCGACAGCATCACTGGTGAAAGGAGGATCAGCGTGGAGAGCGCGAGCACCTTGTCGAAGCCGGACTTCAGGGCCCGCCGTGCGCCGGTGAACTCCGGGTGGTCCAGGTGCAGCAGCGGCAGCCCGGCAACCGGGCGGATAGTCGTGCGCGGGCCGGCCACGTCCAGCAGGGCGGGTGCCACGCACAAGTCGGTTCCGGTCTTCTCCAGCGCCCACGCCAGCTCGCGTAGCCGCACGCCGCTCATTTCCGGGCACGCCAGTACCGCGACCGTATCGGCCTTGAACCGTTCGACCACGTCAGGCACGCTTTCCAGGCCGCCGGCCACCGGGACACCAGCGATCTCTTCCTGCCAGTCCCGTCCGGCGGCGCATGCTGCCACAACTGAGAGCCCGTGATATGTCTCCCGGTGCAGCATGGTCGCCAGCTCGGCGACGACGTTCTCGTGGCCGACAATGACGACCTTGCGCATGCAGCTGCCAAGCCGCCGCACCTTGTGCAGCCGCTTGCGCAGTATGAACCTGGACAGCAGGCTCAGCAAAGTGACCGTCAGTAGAGCGCTGACCACATATCCGCGGGCCACGTCGGTCTTTGTTGCGTAGGACGCGATGGCGACTGCAGCGGTGAGGCACACCCCCGCGTTCAGCACCCGCCGGAACTCGTCGGAGCCGACTCCGATAAGACGTGAGTCGTAGCCGCCCGCCAGCCAGACCGTGAGCATCCAGAGCACCGGCAGAGCTGCTGTCAATACCAGGTACCGGCTAGGATAGTGCCCTTCCGGCTCTAACCGAAGCTGGAAGGCGAGCAGGCCAGCGGCGAGGGCACACAGGCCGTCACCCGCGATGGCATGGCGCAGATATCCGTTGGTCCAGGCGGTGGAATCCTGAGCGGCGAGGCGCGCGACGACACGATCGGCCCAGCGATGTCCGCCGATGGCAGTCTGACCAGCCACGCGCCACACCGTCCTTCCCCGGACTCACCCAACACTGGGCACGGCCATAGCCGATCCGCCGTGTTGTCACCTCTTAGGCGCTTACTGTTTATCTTGTCCGGCATTGAAGAGACGCTTAGCCATAACATCCGGTTGACAACGCTTTCGACGCTTCGTGCCCCACCCGGCAGTAGTCTCGGGTGCCCAGGGCCCAATGCCGCTTAGCGTAAGTTGATCTTTGGTTCCAGGGCGTGTCGTTGCGTGGTGTTCTGCCTGCTGGCCGGCATGATCGCGGCGTATGACGCAGAATGGCGTGGTGGCTGCTGGCGGACGGCTG
>JBKQMG010000072.1:0-29529 GCA_052146815.1 Streptosporangiaceae bacterium
TGGCCCGATCAGCTCGGGCAAAACCATGCTGATCAACGCGATGCTGGGGCGTCGGCTGCTGCCCACGGACAGCAAGACCTGGACGTCGACATGGGTTCAGGTGTACGACGCCCCGGAGTTCACCGCCGTTGCGATCATCCGCAAGCGCGACGGGACGCTCGAAGAGCACCAGATCCGTGAGAGCGAGCTCGAGACGTATCTGACGGTTGGCGGCGAGACGGAGATTCGCCGCTACCACGGCCGGGGCGCGACGGTCGTCTCTGTCACCGTAGGCGTCCCGTTCACGGCCGTCAGCAAGAGCCTGCGGCTGCTCGACACACCGGGATCCGGCGGCCTGCGGGACGCGCACCTGCACATGGCCCGTGCGGCGATAGCAAGGGCGGACGCCATGCTCTTCGTCGCCAGGGCGGACGCCCCGATCAGTGCCTCGGAGCGCCGCTTCCTCGCCGACGCGGTCAGGCGGGTGACGACGTGCATCCTCGTGTTCACCCATCGGGACATCCAGACGGCGCAGCAGGCCAATGAAGCGGTCCTTGCCGACACCGCGATGTTGTGCGACTCGCAGCAGTGGGAGCAAATCGTCTCCGATCCCGGTGAAGCTAGCGAACTCGCCGAGCGGTTCAAGTCGGTCACGGCGCTCTCGGTCTCGTCGAAGAACTGGCTCGACGCATCGCAAAAGCCCCAGGGGACAGAGCGCGCCCGGCTGAGCGACGTGTCACGCTTTCCGGCCCTGCTCGACGCGATCGACCGGGAGATCATCCAGGGCATCGATATCCTGCACCGCAGGAACGTCCTTCTTCTCTGCGACCTGCTGAACAGTAACGTTGCCGACCGCGTCGACCACACCCGGCGACTGCTCATCGGGGACCCGCAGGCCGAAGCTGCGCAGGCTAAGCGTGAGCAGGACATCGCTAAGTGGATGGCCGACAATGGCGATGCCTGGGCGAGCGAGCTCGAGAAGCACCGCGGTGCACTCCATGACAAACTCGCTGAACTGGCTGATGACAAGGCAAAGGATCTGGATCATGCGTACCGGCTGAAGTTCCAGCAGATGAAGACCGAGGACAGGGATGCGGCGGTCAAGCGGCTGAGCGAGCAGCCCGAAGCGCTGCTCGATGACATGACGGAGCTCGGCACGCGCGAGATCGCCAGAGCGCTCGAAGCGGTCCGTGACCTTCTTGGCCAGGACAACCTCTCCCAGCCGATAGAGCAACTCATCGCGTCCCGGGCTGTTGCCTCCCGGCTAAGCGATCCGGCCCGTCCGGGCGGCACCAAGGTCACCTTCGATCCCAACGACCTGCGCACTGTGATTGCCGGCGCCATGGTAGGCGGCGGAGCCGCCGGAGTCGCGGTCGGCGCTGGCCTGGTGGCTGCCTCGGCCACGGTGTTCCTGCTACCGATCGCTGCTGGCGCCGCCCTCTTCGCTCATCTTGCGTGGAAACAGAGAACTCATTCGCAGGGCGTGGCTGAGGCGGTCGACTACCTCATCAAGATTGAGCAGCTGATCCGGTCGGGGGTCGTCCAGGAAGCCACGGACGCGGTCGACTCCGCCATCGAGGTACTGAAGAGCGAGATAACGCTGGGGCTGGCCGGCCTGAAGGCCGAGATCGACGCCAACCGCAAAGCGAAGGAGGACGAGGTCTCGCCGGAGGAGCGACAGCGGAAGATCGCCGAATGCGAGAACCTGATCGGCCAGGCGACCGTGCTGATAGCTGAAGGAGGGGACATCGCCCGGGCGTGGAGCAGCCCGTCGCCTTAGCCGGTGACGGCCTCAGCCAGAATCGCCAGCCCAGTCCGCGCCGGTGGAACCGTCGCCGGTGGCTCCGTCGGCCAAATACGTGGATCCGCCGTCGACGTGATGCACCCCAGAATGAACCTGACTGTCGCCGTGCCCAGTACCGGCACCATCGGCTGGCGGAGTCGTCTGGAACCCGGGCGAAGGCTTCCCAGCCAGCGGATCCATGTCTTGATAGGGGACGACGGCGTGGGCAAAGTCTGCCAGCGTCTTGGGGGTCCCGAGACCAGCATCAACCGGGTGGCTGTAGAGCCAGCTGGCCGCCGCGCCCACAGGCACGGCGGCGAATGCCAAGCCGTAAGCCCCTGCGGCACCGGCCGGGGCCGAGCGTGTGCTTGAGCTGGGCTCTACCGCCAGCTGCGCGCTGGGCCTCATGCCTGGTGACGAGTTGACGCCCGGTTTGGTGCTCGACGGAGTGGCACCGGCCGGTGTATACAGCCAGCCTCGTGAACCTTGCGGAATCCCGGGCCCGGCCGCGCCGAGCGGTCGGAAGTCCGCCGGGCTAAAGCTCCCTGGTGCCTGGGAGCAGATCAGCCGGTGGAGATCGTCCGCGAACGCGATGGCCACAGCCGCGTCTGCCCGAAGGCGCAGCCGGTCGCGCAGTGCCGCCGAATCCAGCATGCTCACTACCGCTGAGACGGTCGGGCCGGTGTAAGCGCCGGCTCTAAGTCTCACTGGGCCGTGGGCAAGGGCCAACGCTATCCGGACATGCTCCGTAGTGTCGGAGGATGAATTCGCCTCCCGCGCCGCCAGTTCTATCCCACGCACGAGGGCCGGCACTGTCGAGGGGAGATGCACGCCAGCTGGCAAGGTAACCACGTGCCGTCCGTCGAGCTCATCCTGCCTTGCGCACGGGTGCGTATCGATTCCCGCCGCACGCAGCCCCGCCACGATGATCCACGACAGCCTGTCCCGGAGAGCGTCCGGCAGCGGGTGCCCCTTAGCTCGCACACCGAGGCAGAGTCTCTCGTGGGCAGATGATGACTGCGGGAGCGCGACCGGGGGCAGCACCCAGAGAGGTCCCGAAAAGCCCAGCTCCGTCATCACTACGGCTGCGGCAGCATCGCCCTTCCGGGCGGCCTGGGCGATCCGCTCGACCGGCAGGATCGTCAGGGCCGCTCCGCCGAGCCACGGCTGATGTTTGACGACCACGCCCAGCGCGTAGCCGGCATAGAAGACGAGGGCGCCAGACAGCCCGTCCCAGGGCGAGGCTGGTTTCCCCTCCGATGGAGTCAGTCCCTCGGGAACATCGACGTCCGGGAACAGCGGCACCCGCATGATCAACTCACCGGTCTCGCGTCCTTCCATGGCGCTGATGTGGCCGTAAAGCTCGGCGATCTGCCGGTAGAGGTTGTCGGGGTTTACCTTCCAGAGCGGGACACCAGCGGTCTCGCAGCCCTGAAGCTGGGCTGCGTGGTTCTGGGATATCTGCCCGAACGCTGGGGGCTCCATCGTTGCGCTCGCCGCCGCGCGTGAGGGATCGGTCCAGGAGATCCCCAGCAATCCGATATCAAGGGCACTGGCAGCGACCTGCGCATCGGCCGTCGCTCCGTCCGAAAGTTTGTACACCTGCAGGCTCAGCGCCGGACGGTTGGATAGCTTGTCGCGAATGCAGTGACGCGCTGTCAGCACTTTGTCACTGGTGAGCAGATAGCCCGATCCGACCTGAGTCGTTCCCGTGTCGAGGTGGGCGAGGATCCCAACAATGCGGTCGGCCGCGACGCCTGGCCAGTCCGCCGAGTCGCCCATCGGCATGGCCCCCTAGTTTCAGTGAATCCCGCACAGTGTCAGTCCTGAGGACCGAAGCCCGGAATCCGCTCATCCTGGCTGGCGATCAGGAAATCAGAAGAGTAGGAGCCGTCTTCCTGCCGCCACACCGGCACCAGTCGCAGTTTCAGCGTCTGCGTGGTCGCTGACTCATGCGAGCCGCCCAGGCCCAGCACATTCCAGCCGATCTTGCCTCCGGCCTCATTGGTGACTGCGAGCTGCAACGACAGCTCTATCGGATCCAGCCTGAATCGCATCCGCGGGTCGTCGCCCGCATCGATCGCCCGCAGCAGCTCCGTCCGGAGGGCCTGGATGGCTGACGACAAACCGACTATGACATTTGCCATATTTTAAAGTGTAGCTTGGAATGCCGCCCCTCACTCGTAGTACTCATGAACGTCGGGCAGACCGAGCCGGATCACGTAGGCGGCATGGCCGGGATCGTTATGATCGATCAGGAGTCGAACCCGCTCACCAATTCGGACGGTCCGGAAGCCTCGGTCACGCTGTCGGCGTGGCTGAACGATGCAGGTCTCGCCGCTTTCGTCGTCCCTTGATCGGGGCTTGCACGTGGCCGAAGTCACTGAGTCTGAGTGGTGGAGTAGCTTGCAACTCGTGACTGACGCATCCGCTGAGGCCCCGGGTCTCGATCCCGACGGCTTCACGGAGGCGAGCACGTGCGGGACGCTGGTGCGGGCGTGTGAGCTGGCGGGGTTCGATGATCGAGGTGCTCGTCTGATCCGGCTGGGTGAGCATGCGATGTTCCGCCTGGCTGAGTCGGTCGTGGTGCGGATCGCGCGGACGGTGGCCTATGAGGCCGATGCGCGCCGGGAGGTGGGCGTCGCGCGGTGGCTCGAATCGGAGTCCTATCCAGCCGTCCGGGCTCTGGACATCAGCCAGCCGCTGGTGGTCGATGGCCGGGTCGTCACGTTCTGGGAGTCGCTCGGAGACGGCGAGCAGTTCGGCACCACTATTGAGGTGGCCGGGTTGCTGGCGCGCCTGCACGCGCTGACTCCGCCGACCGAACTAGGCCTTCCGCCTCTGAGTCCGTTCGCTCGTGCTGAGCGCCGGATCGCGGCGAGCGATTGGCTGACCCCGGAGGACCGGTCGTTCCTGAACGCTCGCCTGGCGGAACTCAAGGCGAGCTACGCGCAGCTGCAGTTCGACCTTCCTGCGGGCGTGATCCACGGAGATGCCAGCGTCGGCAATGTGATCCGCGAAGCGGGCGGCCGGCCGGTGCTTATCGATCTGGACGGGTTCGCGATCGGGCCGCGTGAGTGGGATCTGGTCGTGACGGCGATGTATTACGACAGTTTCGGCTGGCACACCGAGCAGGAGTACGCGGAGTTCGCGCGGGTCTACGGTTTTGACGTGATGCGCTGGCCGGGCTATCCGGTACTGCGTGACGTCCGGGAGTTCCTGATGGTCACGTGGCTGAGTCAGAAGGCCGGCCATGACGAGCAGGCCGCCGCCGAGGTTACTAAGCGGATCGCGGCGCTTCGGACCGGCGGCGGCAAGCGGGACTGGCGGCCTTACTGACGCCTGTCTGGCGACGCTGCCGCGCGCTGCCAGAGCGCTGACGTCCTGGCTTGCTCCTGGAAGTCCCGGACGGCCGGTGAGCCAGCAGCGGGCGTCAGGGCGGTATGGAAGTCGCGGAGGTACTGGGCGCAACGGGCCGAGGCGAGCTGGTTTCCGAGATGCAGCGCTTCGAGCGCGACGTGGCAGGCCTGCTCGGCGTCTCCTGCCTGCAGGTGCGCTTCGGCTAGGACCATGGTGACGAAGAAGTCGCTGCGGGCACCGCAGGTGTTGCCGATGCTTTGCGCGGCGTAACTGGCCGCGCTGCTGGCGCGTCTGACGTCGCGGTAGCAGTGGCCGAACTCGGCGGCTAGCTCGGAGTCGTTGAAGTAGCCGAACCAGTCCGGGTCATCGCCGGGCCGCCGCCGCTCGAAGAGGCTGACGGCAGCGGATAGCGCCAGTTCGCATCCGCGGGCATCGCCGAGCCGTGCCAGCGCGCGGGCTTCCATGGCGTGGAAGTGAGCGGTCAGCGAGGCGGTGGCGACGTGCTCGGTGCCGGTCCGGGCTGCCCGGGCGAGGTCGGCGGCGTGCTGGTACCGGCCGAGGAACGTGGCCTGGTGGCTCATCGCGTCAAGAATGCTGCCGGCCAGCGGCCGGTCATCTCCTGCCTCAGCCAGCCTGAGTGCCTGGATGAAGTACCGCTGGGCGAGGCCATGCAGGCCGCTGTCGTAGGACATCCACGCGGCCAGCAGGGTGGCCTGCGCTGCCGCGGAGAACAGCCCGGCGACGCCGTCGCCGTACCGGCCATTAAGCAATGGCTGCAGGTCGTCGGTGAGATACCTGATGAGGGCGCGGCGGGCGTGACCGCCGCCGAACCTGTTGTCCAGCTCGACGAACATCCCGATTGTCGCGTGGACTCGGGTGACGTCTGATGAGCCGACTCGCGGCCCGTTCACCGTGCCGCTGGGTAGCTCGTTCCGGCCGGAGCTGAGGAGCCAGCTTAACGGTGCGGATTGCCAGGCGGCAGGCTGCTCCGGGCGGGCGATGACCGCGGCGGATTGGTCGAGATCGGCGTGCCAGAGGCGGGCGAGATCCCCAAGCGCGTCCTCAGCCGCCGCATGGTAGTCAAGGCCAAGATCGGGCGGGATGGCAGCCGAAGCCGCCAGGCCAGCTTCGGCCAGGCTGACGCGACGGCCAAGGGACCGGCCCAGGGCCGTCACGATGCACTGGGCCGTGTCGGACCGCGGGCTCATCCCGCTCAGCCATCTGCTGACGGAGGTGTGGTCGCAGCCTATCGGCGTCCTGGCTGCCTGCTCTTCTGAGACCCGGCGCACCGCGCGGGCGAAGGCCTTATGCGAGGTGAATCCCGCCTCGGCCATCAGCCGGGCAAGCCGGTCATTCGGTGCCGATCGGCCGGACGCCAATTCATGACCTCCCACATGCACATGTGCGCCCCCCAGTGCGCTCTGCCGGGAACGCTGCCGCACGCAAATGCTTAGTGCTATCCACATTAGCCCTTTGGTGGCTATTAAGCCGATAGCGGAGTGGCGGGCATGGCGATGAGCGATCCGGATGACGGAAAAGGCCGCTGCTGTTCAGGCGGTTCCGGCGAGGCCGCAGGCCTGGCGTCGGCGAGCCAGGGCGGCACTCCGCTGGCCCTCACTCCGGGCGAGCTCGCGGTTGTGACCGGCGAGCTGCGGCGGCTAGCGCGGCGGGTGGAGGTGTTCCGCGCCAGGCTGGACAAGCTCGCGCGGGCGGCTCAGTCCGAGTCCGGCCGCACGAGCCGCTCTACCCGGGAGAGCCGTTCGCCGAAGCGGTCGAGGTCGTCGTGAAGGGACTGGATCTCCGCCATCACCGCGCGGAACCCGTCGGCGCCGCGGCCTGCGGCCGGCTCCCCTGGGGCTGGAAGCGGATCACTGACGAACGCGCCCTTTCCCTGGTGCGTATAGACCAGGCCCTCGGTCTTCAGCTCCCGGACCGCGCTGCGGATCACAGTGATCGAGACGTCGTACGACTTCATCAGCGCTTCGTAAGACGGCAGCTGGCTGCCCGGCGCATACCGGCCAGCCCGGATCGCCGCGCGCAGCTGATCGGCGATCTGAACATAGGCAGGTCCCCCGGACCAGTCGGCCATTTCCGCCCTCCGAAGCTAGCCCTGACCGGACTGCCTCCTAGTTCATCACAGCCCTGCGCCGGCGACGCGCTTGACAGCCCAAAGCTCATAGTGCACTCTGAGACAGAGTGCACTATGAGGCAGGGCTGGAGAGGGGCGGACCGGATGCCTGACGACGAATGGCAGGGCCGCGTGATGGGGGATCTGCCTAGCTGGGATGCGGCGCATGGAGCTCTGGTTACCCCGGAAGGTGACCAGACCGGCCGTAGCAACGGGCAGATGCATGGCGCCCGCTGCCAGGGCGTGACCGCGCCGCTGGTGACCGGGCCGGACCACCTGCACAGCACCGGCGCCTCGGGGAGTGCGAGCCGCGGGATGCGCGACTACCCGGCCCGCTGGCTGACTGCCTCGATGCTGGCGCTGGCCCTGCTGGCCGCGGCTGCCGCGGCGGTTAGCTTCTCGGCGCAGTACCAGATGGTGCATGACGTGAAGGGCATCGCAGCGGTCGCCGCGATGGACGCCGCTATCCCCGACGTCGCGGCGCTGATCTTCGCCACGCTCGGCATCGCGCTCGCGCTTCATGGCCGGCGGGCGATCCGGTCGAGGATCCTGAACGTCGCGGCCGTCGCCACGTCGGTGACGATGAATGTTCTCGCGGCCGGTCATGGCTGGCGAGACCTGGCGATCTGGGCGATGCCTCCCGTCGCATACGCGCTGGCATCGGACACGGCAATCGGGGTCGTCCGCGCCTGGACAATCGCCCGGCAGAAGGCGCTGACCGGCGAGCTGGCGGCCGACGATGATGCCACGCCGCTCGCGCTGCTCGGCGCGCTGCTGCTATGGCTGCTGCGCCTGATCGTGGCGCCGGCCTCGACGCTGGCCGGTTTCCGGGCGTGGGTGGTGGAGGAGTGCCCGGTCGCACCGGGCCGCCACGCCCAGCCGCGACAGCGCGCCGCCCGCGCTGTGGTCGCGCCACCACACGCGAATGCGAGCCCGGCAGGCTCACGGCCGCGGACATCCGGCGGCGGAGCGCGGGCCGGCACGAAAACCTCGCGGTTCCTCGACCTGGTCGTCAGTCGCTACGGCCCGCTCGAGGCGTTCCCCGTCGCCGACGTATCACGGGTCGCCAGCGAACTAGCCCCGCAGGCCGGCCTGCATGCCGGGGCGGCCCGGTCCGTGCTGCGCCGCCACGTCCTCGCCCTGCAGGGGAGTTCCCGGTGAGCGACTTCATGCGGCATTTCCCGGTCTACGCCGCCGCGACGATGTCGGTCCTGCTCGTGCTTGCGGCCGCGCGCTGGTGCTTCGGACCGCACGCTGAGCTGCCCCGGTTCCGGGTCCGCTGGCTGCGGCTGCGGCTCCGCCTGCGGCTGTACCCAGGCAGGGGGCATGCGACGGCATTCGAGCTATGGCTGCGCTGGGGCCGGCTCGCATCATTGCGCCGCTCCGCCCGCTCGCGCCCGTCGCTGAGCATCTGGCAGCGCGCGGCCCGGCCGGACGAGCACTCGGTCATGCCCGGCCGGGCGCACTACGGCCACGGCCTGCGGGTCCCGGTCGATGAGCACCTGCTCATCCAGGGGCCGCCCAGGGGCGGCAAGACCGGCCTGCTCGCCAGGATCATCCTGCGCTACCCCGGCCCGGTCGTGTCCACGACCACCAAGCACGACGTGTTCCAGCTCACCAGCGGCGTGCGTGCCCGGCGCGGCCCGGTGCACGTCTTCAACCCGCAGCGGATCGGCGGCGTCGCATCAACCTTCCGGTGGAACCCGGTCGCCGGCTGCGACGATCCGGCCACCGCGATCCGGCGCGCTGACGGGTTCGCCCACGCGGTTTCCATGTCCGGCACCGACGACGGCTCGTTCTGGACCGCCAAGGCCTCCGACTACCTGCGCTGCCTGTTCTGCGCAGCCGCGCACGCCGGCGGGGACATGCGGCTGGTCGCCCGGTGGGCGCTCAGCTCAGCCGAGCCGGCCGAGGAAATCCTCGACAGCGCCGGAGCGGACCAGTGGGCCGCCGAGCTCGCCGAGCTGCGGGGCGAGGCGCAGAAGACCGCCGCGACCATCCGCATGGTCCTGTCCCGCGCGCTGGGCTTCATGACCGACCCGGCCCTGGCCAGCTCCGTGCTGCCCGCCGACGGTGAGCGCGGCGTCGACATCGGGGCCTTCCTGGCCGAATCGGGGACGCTCTACCTGATCGCCGAGTCCCAGCACGACGACAGCCCGGTCGCGCCGCTGTTCGCCGCCATGGCCGGGGAGATCCACCACGTCGCCGCGCAGATCGGCCAGGCGTCGCCCTCCCAAAGGCTAGACCCGCCTCTTCTGATGGCCCTGGACGAGATCGTGCAGACCTGCCCGATTGCCCTCCCGGCCTGGCTCGCGGACTCCGGGGGCAAGGGCATACAGCTGATCCCGGTCACGCACGGCGAGGCGCAGCTGCGGACCCGGTGGGGCAAGGACGGCGCCCAGGTAGTCCTGGACACCTGCGGCGTCAAGATCTGGCTCCCCGGAATCACCGACACCTCGACGCTGAAGATGGCCAGCGAGCTGTGCGGCCAGGCTGCGTTCACCGAGCGCACCAGCCTGCGCGACGCCCGCGGTGAGCGCGGCGAGCGGCGGCGCGTCTGGCATGACGTGATGACGGCGGACATGATCCGCCAGCTCCCGGCCGGCCACGCCCTGGTCATCCGCGGCGGCTACGCGCCCGTGGTCGCCCGCCTCGGCGCCGCCTGGCGTGACCCCGCCTACAAGGCCGCCCGGCGCGCCGGAACCGCCGTCGCCCCGCTGACCCCCGCCGCCGTGCCAGCTGCGCCGGCCGTCTGCGCCGCGCCGGGCATCGCCGCGCCGCCGCGCCGGCTGCGGGCCGTCCCGGACCTGGACGCCGAAGCCGCGGGCCGCGAAGACAGCCCCCGAGCCTTCCCCTGGAGCTGATGACGATGACCGACCCGACCGGACCCGGCGGCCTGACCGCAGTGCTGCTCCAGCTCGCCGACATCACGGCCAGGCTCGCCGCCCTCGATGAGCGGCAGGCCGGCGACGGCCGCCACCTCACTGACCGCGTGACCGCGCTTGCCGCCATCGTCAGCGACCTGAAAGGCACCGCCGCCAGTCACGGCGAGGCGCTGACAGCGCTGCAGGAGCTGGACCGCCGGCTCGCGGTCCGGGCCGGCGGCAATCCAGACCCGGACGGCGAAGACGACCAGCCAGTCGGCTACCAGCCGCCCGCCGCGCCGCGGTTCTGGAAGCCGGACGGCCCGGACCGCGACCTGGCGGTCGCCAAGCTGCGGGCCTGGGTCGACCAGGTGTACCGGCCCGGGTACGGCCACCTGGCCGCGAGCCTGGGGGAGTGCTGGGAGCAGCACCCGCTGTGCCTGTACATCCTGGACTGGCTGTCCGAGCTGTGGTCAGTTCTCTACCTTCAGCCGTCGCGGACCGCCGGGACCCTGGCCGGGCAGGCCGAATGGCACGTCCGGCTGCTCGCGGCCGCCGCCGACCTGCTCGCCCGCGAGACCCGCGGCTGCGCCCACCGCGGCGGCTGGCAGCAGCAGGCCCGGACCGGGAGCCGGCCATGACCGCGCGCACCACCGCCGGGCAGGCCCAGGCGTACGCCGCGCACGGATGGCCGGTATTCCCCTGCCGGCCCGGCGGCAAGCAGCCCCTCACCGAGCACGGCTTTCAGGACGCGACCACCGACCAGGACCGGATCGCGTGGTGGTGGCGCCGCCAGCCTGACGCCAACGTCGCGATCGCCACCGGCTCACCCGGCCCGGACGTCCTGGACGTCGACGAGCACGGCCCAGCCGGGAACGGGTTCGCCGGCCTGCCCGGCCGGCGGGCTGGACTGGGACCAGGTCACCGGACTGTCCCATGAAGTACAGGTGCAGTCCGCCGGACGGCGTGGATACGGCAGCGCCCGCGTCCCGGACCAGGCCAGCGCGGATCAGACGGTTCCCTCCAACCACGCCGGCTCACGCCGCAGCAGCCGGCGGTCGCTCGGGTCGGTGACCTGAGCCACCTGGCCTCATGGGTCGGGCGGCAAACCGAGGGCAACCGCAACGCCGGCCTGTTCTGGGCCGCCTGCCGCGCCGCCGAAGCAGGCGACGACACGGTCCTGGCCGAACTCGCCGACGCTGCCCGCAAGGCCGGGCTCACCGGCCCCGAGATCACCGCCACCATCGCCTCGGCCCGGCGCACCGCCGGGCAGCCCCGGCCTGAGCACCAGGGCGGACGGGAGTGCGCCTCATGACCACCCGCACCGGCCGGTACCTGGCCCCCGCCACCCAGCCCAGCCGGGTCGACGCCAACGGCATCACGTGGCGGCTCCGCTCGCTGATCGCGATCGGACACGACAGCGCCCGGATCGCCCGCGCACTCGGCGTGCCCCCCTCGCTGGTGCGGC
Organism: Streptosporangiaceae bacterium; assembly: GCA_052146815.1. GTDB lineage: Bacteria > Actinomycetota > Actinomycetes > Streptosporangiales > Streptosporangiaceae > DATJZH01. Next base: position 11,583 of record JBKQMG010000072.1, read on the forward strand.
GGATCGTTAACGCCCAGACCCGCACCGTCACCCCGGCGCTCCATGCCACCGTGTGCCAGCTCTGGGACGCCTGGTGGGACAAGACCCCGCCCCGGCGCAGCCCCGCCGGGCGCCGGGCCGCCGCCAGTGCCCTGCGCCAGGCCAGCACCCGCGACTGGCCCGCCGCCGCGGGCCTGGACGAGGACCAGCTCGACGAGCCCGGCTACCGGCCCTGGTGCCACTACCGGCCCGCCACCGGGACCGGCGTCGCACCCGACTTCCCGTTCACCCATCCGCAGCCCGCCCCGCGTTCGCGGATCGCCTGACCCCGAGAGGACACCGGACGTGACAGCCCTCAGCATCGCCGGAAAGCAGGAATCACCGGCAGCATCAGGCCCGCGACCCTCGCGGCTCACCCGGATCGCGAGCCGCCTGCACGCCGCCGCCGACGAGCGGGCCGCCGCCGGGGGATGGACCATCACCCCGGCATCCGGCTGGCTCGGCATGACCGCCCGAACCTACCGCGACCCCCGGTTCGACAGCCTGGCCCACCAGGCTGCTCAGGACGGTGGGCGATGACCGGCAACGACCGTACCGGCCGCGGACCCGGCGAGGCCGCCGGGCCCGAGGCGAGCTGCCCCGAATGCGGCGAGCCCGCCATCAGCCGCGAGCCGGTCGACCTCGTGCCCTGGCAAGCCGACGACCTGCCGCAGCCGCAGTGGTCGCACCGCGACGGGACCAGCCTGTGCCCGGTCATCGGACCCGCCGGCTACCAGCCCGCCGAACCGCAGCCCGGACACGGTGACCCCGGCCGCGACCCCGGATCCCCGGACCCGCAGGCACCGGGTCAGCCAGCTCACCTGAACCCGCTCGGTGCGGCCCTGGCCGCCGAGCTCGGCCACGGCGACCGGTACGGCACCCTCCGCCTGCAGGCCGGGACCGCCGGGACTGCCGGCCGCCGCCACATGACCCGGGTGATCGCCCGGCACGGGGCAGAGCCCGGCGGCCCGGTCGTCACCAGCCCCGACCGCGAGCCCGAGGCCGGTGCCTGATGGCCGGATCCGAGCAGATCGAAAACGACGCGCCGGGCAGACTGATCCGCGCCGAGCTGCCCGCCGGGCTGACCGCCGCCCGGGACGCCCGCACGGCTGTCCGGCGCGCCCTCGCCGCCTGGGGAATCGCCGACCCGGACCGCGATGCCGAGCTCCTTGCCTCCGAGCTTGCCGCGAACGCAGCCGAGCACGGTACCGGGCCGATCAGCCTGGCCCTGCACCGCCACGCCGAGCCAGATGGCCAGGCCGGGATCACCTGCGAGATCACCGACACCTCACCAGCCCGGCCCCGGCCACCCACCGCCGCGCCTCAGGACGAGCGCGGCCGCGGCCTGGCGATCGTCGCCGCCCTGGCGACAGCCAGCGGCGTCCGCGACGAGCCGCACGGCAAGACCAGCTGGTTCACCCTCGGCCTGCACGACCGCATCGAGCGAACCGCCACCCGGACCGAGCCCGAAGCCGAAGCCGGCGCCTGACCAACCCGGAAGGAGCACACCGGCCATGACCGAACCAGACACCAGCACCGCGCAGCAGCGCCTGGCAGCCGCACGCGACGAGGCCCGGGCAGCAACGCTCCGCCTCGCCCGCAGCCGCGGCGCGCAGGTCATCACCGGCCCGCCAGGCCGCGAGCGCGTCCCGGCCGACGTCGAACCGCTCGCCGGAGCAGCCGCGGCCCGCGACCTCGAGCTGGCCACTCGGCGGGCCGCCCGCGGCTACGTCCGCCAGGCCCGCGAAGCCGGGCACGGCTGGGAGCAGATCGGCCTCGCCCTCGGCGTGGCGCCGAACGCCGACGCCGACCAGGCCGGGCTCACCATCGGCGAGGCCGCCTACACCTACGCAGCCGGAAACCCGTACACCGACCACGCCATGCGCTACGGCCGGTCGTTCGGCTGGCGGTGCCGGTCCTGCGACCACGCCATCACCGACCGCGGCCTGATCGCCGGGCCCGCCGACGACGAGCCGGGCCACACCGGCGACTGCACCCGGCTGGCCGCCGATATCGCGGAATGGAACGCCGCGCTGGACGCCGAACTAGAAGCCGGCCAGTGACCGCCCAGCCAATCACCCTCACCCTGCCCGACGACGGCATCATCGACCCCGTAGCGGTCGAGATCGCCGCAGCCGGAACCCGGCCAGTCGCCCTCACCCCGGTCGAGCGGCATCTCGCCGCCCGCATCCTCGCCAGCGGCGGAACCCCCTACCAGGTGTCCGCACGACTGCACATCAGCGGCGCCACCGCGCTCGCCCTCGCAGATCGCACCCGGCGCCAGGCAGCGGCGTCGTGACCGCCATCCCGCTGCCACGGCCCGGGCAGTGGGCACAGCAGACCCTGTGCGGCCAGGCGGACCCCGACGCCTGGTTTCCCGAGCGAGGATCGGGCGCCGCCATGGCCAGGCGAATCTGCGGGCACTGCCCCGTCAGGACCGAGTGCCTCGACTATGCCCTGTCCGGAGCCGACACCTGGAACGGCCTCAGCACCGGCATCTGGGGCGGCACCACCCCACGGGAGCGCTCACTGCTGCGGCGACAGCGGAAAGCCGACGCCGCATGACGGGCACAGCACGAGCCAGGAAGCTGCACTACGCGAAAGCTTCGCGCCAGGCACTGACTCTCTGCGAGGCCAGCCTGCTCGCCAGGCCGCGCGTCACCGCTCACGCGGCCAAGGCGGCATTGCGGGCCGCCGGAGTTCCGCCGCATCTCGCGGCGAGGCTCCGCGTCCGGCTGCGACTGAACACCGAACCGGGGGTCGGCAGATGAGCACTCCGTCAGCCAGCCGGATCGGTCGCAGGGAGCGCGTTGCACGCGCCGCGATCGGCATGCCCGCCAATCACCCGGAGCGCATCACCCGCCAGCCCGGCCGAGCCGACTGGAAGCAACTCGCAGCCTGGCTCACGCAGCTATGGCCGCACGACGAATACGTCGCCATCGTCACCGACGAACGGCGCAGGCGCCGCTCCTAGATAGGGGAGAAATGCCATGTCAGATCAGCTTCCATCGGCAGTCGTCGGTGAGCAGCGCCCAGGCGGAGTCCTGTTCACAGTGGAGGAGGCAGCTCGGCGGCTGAGAATCGGCCGAACGCTCGCCTACCGTCTGATGGCCAGCGGCCAGCTCGGATCGGTGAAGGTGGGTCGGCTGCGCCGCGTTCCCGCCGAATGCGTGGCCGAGTATGTGGCCAGCCTCAGGAACGACCAAGTCTCAAGGTCAGCGGATGCCGGAACAGCCGCCTAAACCTGAGGATCCCCGGCCCAAGCGCGGTCGCAACCCTAACGGTAGGTCCACGATCTATCAGGACCGCCGCGGATACTGGCATGGCCGTGTGACGGTCGGCGTACTCGACGATGGCCGGCCCGACCGCCGGCACGTCGGCGGCAGGACCAAGACAGAGGTCGCCGAGCGCGTCCGGGGGTTGGAGCGCGAGAGGCACGAACGTACCGTCCGCAAGCTCGGCCAGAAGTGGACGGTCGAGAAGTGGCTGACTTACTGGCTCGAGAACATCGCCGCGCCGCCGCACGTCGCCGAGAACACCCACTCCGGCTACTGGGTCGACGTGACTAAGCACCTGATCCCCGGTATCGGCGCCCACCGACTGGAACGGCTGGAGCCTGAGCACCTGGAGAAGCTCTACGCCAAGATGCGCAAGGCCGGATCGTCGGCCGGCACTGTCCACCACGTGCACCGGACGGTGCGGGCTGCGCTGAATGAGGCCGTACGCCGCCGGGCCATCATGCGCAACCCGGTCCTGCTGGCCAGATCCCCGACGCTCGACGAAGAGGATGTCGAGCCCTACGACGTATCAGAGGTTCAGCGCCTCCTTGAAGCCGCCGCGAAGCGACGGAACTCCGCACGGTGGGCCCTTGCCCTAGCCCTCGGTCTTCGCCAAGGTGAGGCCCTCGGACTCACGTGGGACTGCGTCGACCTGGGCAAGGGGAGCATCCGCATCCGCCAGTCCAGGCTGCGGCCCCGGTACGCGCACGGATGCGGCGGGACCTGCGGTGGGAAGCCGGGCTTCTGCCCGCAGCGCGAGAACCTTCGCGACGACACGGGCGGGGTTAAGTCGAAGGCCGGCCGCCGGACGATCGGCCTGCCGCCTCAGCTGATCGCCATCCTGCGCAACCATCAGGCCGAGCAGGCGCGGGAGCGAGCCCTGGCAGGCGACCAGTGGCGTGACGGGGGATGGGTCTTCGCCAGTCCGACAGGCCAGCCGCTCATCCCGAACAGCGACTACCACGCGTGGAAGCGGCTACTGCGGGACGCTGACCTGCGCGAGGCCCGGCTTCATGATGCGAGGCACACGGCCGCGACGGTCCTATTGATCCTGGGTCAGCCAGGGCCGACAGTCATGTCCTTGATGGGCTGGTCCAGCGGCTCGATGGCCGCCCGCTACCAGCACGTGACAGACGCGATGCGCAGCGAGGTGGCCAGTCAGGTCGGGGAGCTGATCTGGACACCGGCTGCCGATGCCAGCAAGGACCGGCTCACAGTCCGGTCGGCCGCGCTCGCCGTGCTCCTGGCGGCCGTCGAGGACTGCCTGGCCCGGCACGAAGACCTGAATGATCGCGCCGAGCTGCGGGCCGCCCTGGCCGAACTCGATGCGTCCCTGGCGGCAGCAGCAGGGCTGTCCGGAACCCCAACTGAGACAAAAACTGAGACAAAGAGAGGTCGGCGATCATGAGCAAGAACCAGCGGTTTTTCATCGTGCCTGGTCAGGATGGCGGAGGATGCGAGATTCGAACTCGCGAGGGCTTGCACCCAACACGCTTTCCAAGCGTGCGCCCTAGGCCACTAGGCGAATCCTCCGTCGGCAAGCCTACCGACTCTGCGCATGCGTCTTCGCCAGGACCGGTGCGAAGGAAACTCCCGGCCGCACGCCGGCAGTCCCGCAGATGGCTAGACTGGCCTGCAGACCCCTCGCACGGCGTTTATCCCGCCAACCCCCCCAGGGCCGGAAGGCAGCAAGGGTACGCGGGCTCTGACGGGTGTGCGGGGGGTCCCTTTCAGCCCTGGCGAGGATGAGGTCATGGCAGGCGACGTTCCCGGTCCCAGTCCGAAGCCCGGCTCCGCCGATCCCGCTGGATCGAAGACCGCTGGCTCAGGCACCGCCGGGTCAGACGCTGCAGGTGGAGCAGGTACTGCGGGGCCAGGTGCCCCAGGTGCGCCGCTGGCGCTGTACCGCAGGTACCGTCCGGCTACTTTTGCCGAGGTCAAGGGCCAGGATCACGTCACCGAACCGCTGCGGCAGGCGCTGCGCAGCGGCCGGGTGCACCACGCTTATCTGTTCAGCGGACCGCGCGGCTGCGGCAAGACCTCCAGCGCCCGCATCCTCGCCCGGTCGCTGAACTGCGAGTCCGGTCCCACCCCCGATCCGTGCGGCGTCTGCGCGTCCTGCATCGCCCTGTCCCCGTCGGGGCCGGGCAGCATCGACGTCATCGAGATCGACGCGGCCTCGCACGGCGGCGTTGACGATGCGCGGGACCTGCGCGAGCGCGCCTTCTACGCGCCGGTCTCCGGTCGCTTCAAGATTTACATCATCGACGAGGCGCACATGGTGACCAGAGAGGGCTTCAACGCCCTGCTCAAGCTGGTCGAGGAGCCTCCGCCGCACCTGAAGTTCGTCTTCGCCACCACGGAGCCGGAGAAGGTGATCTCCACCATCCGGTCCCGCACGCACCACTACCCGTTCCGCCTCGTCCCGCCTGCGGTGCTGCGCGAACTGCTCGAGCAGATACTCGCCGCGGAGAAGGTCGCCTACGAGCCGGCCGTGCTGCCGGTAGTGATCCGGGCGGGTGCCGGCTCGGTCCGCGACTCGCTGTCGGTCCTTGACCAGCTGATCGCCGGCTCGGACGACTCCGGGCTGCGTTATGACCGCGCCGCCGCGCTGCTGGGCTATACCGACGACACGCTGCTCGACGAGGTGACCGAGGCGTTCGCGGCCGGGGACGGCGCAGCGGTGTTCGGGGCCATCGACCGCGTTGTCGAGGGCGGCCACGATCCGCGCCGCTTTGCCGCTGACCTGCTGGACCGGCTGCGGGACCTGATCGTGCTGGCCGCGGTGCCGGACGCGGGGCTGACGGGACTGCTGGACGTCCCCGCCGACCGGCTGGAGCGCATGCGCGACCAGGCGAAGCGGTTCGGCCAGGCGCATCTGGTCGGCGCCGCCGAGCGGATCAGCGCGGGCCTGGTCGAGATGCGCGGCGCGACGTCGCCCCGGCTTCAGCTGGAGCTGATGTGCGCGCAGGTCCTGCTGCCCGCTCCAGGGTCCGGCGAGCGGGGCATGCTCGCACGGCTTGAGCGGCTTGAGCGTCACCTGGACAGCGGGGCGCCCGTTTCGGCTGGCGGGCAGCATGGCCCGTCGGCTGACCAGGCGGCGGCGGCGAGGCAGGCCGGAGCCGCGCCGGACGCGGGCCTGGTGCCCGCGGAGGTTCCGGTCAAGCCGGCCCCGCCGGATGGGTCAGTGCGGCTCGGCGAGATCAGGGAACCGGCGGCCAGCGCGGGCCGGGCCGAGCGGGGCGGCCAGTCTGAGCGAGGCGGCCATTCCGGGCCGGCTGGCCAGGAGACCGTTGCTGCGCGGAGCGCGCCGGAAGATTCCGCTCCCGCCGCACATGCCGGCGCCGCCAGGGGGCCCGGTGCTGCGAGCGAGGCCGCCGATCGCGGGCAGGGCAGTGCCGCGAACGGTTCCGGGGTTGACGCGAGCCTGCTGCGCGACCGCTGGCCGGGCGTGCTGGATGCCGTCAAGAACCAGCGCCGGGTGGCCTGGATCCTGCTCGGCAATGCGAGTGTCGAAACGCTGGCTGACGGTGTCTTGACGCTGAGGTTTGACCGCGAAGGCGAGGCCAAGGGCTTTTCCGCGAGCGGTTACGACCGCGACCTGGTCCAGGTTCTCCAGGGCATGTTCGGCATTAGCCCGCACGTCAGGACGGTCTTCGGCGGAGGACCTGGTCAGGGCGGGCCAGGGAGGGGACCGGCGGGACTGCAACCGGGCTCAGCAGCTCCCGGCGAGGTCCCGGCCGGGTCGGGCGGCGGATCCGGGCCGGCGTCAGCACCGCACCGCCCGGCCGGGCAAGCCGGCGGCCCTGAGGGCACCACGCCGCACGAGGCGGGCGTCGCGCAGGGCAGCGAAACCCGCCATGGCGGCGGCCAGGCCGGTACCCGGCCGGATGTTCCGCAGGCCGGCGCAGGGCCGGCTGCGGCGGTGCGGGCCGCTTCGGCTGGCGCGGGCGCCGGGCAGGCCGGTGACAGCGGGGGGACGGCTCAGCGGCGCGGCCGGCCGCAGGCGGACGCCGCCGCCACCGCCAGGGATGCGGCTGTCCGCGCGGCCGGGGCCGGGCCCGGGGCCTGGGCCAGCGGCGTCACCGGGGCGAGCGAGGCCGCCAGCCGGGCCTGGAACGCGCAGCCCGACGACGCCGAGATCGCCAGCTCGGACGTGCTGAGCGGGACTGATCTCATTGTGCGCGAGCTCGGCGGCCAGATGATCTCTGAGCTCGGCGAGCCGTAAGGACCGGTAGGACGAGCTGCAGCGGGGCCCGCAGGAATTGCCCCGCGGCAGGCGCCGGCGCCATGTCACACGGCTCCGGGACCTAGCCAGCTGGTCCCTCGGGAGGCGCCCTGGCGCGGGTCCGCGGAGCGCGACATGACGCGAGTGCCGCGCAAAGGTGCCGCGGGCATTCGGCAGGCCGTAGGCTCGGAAGTGACAAGGGATCGCGAGGGCGCGCAAGCCGTCTGGCCGGTCTAAGGATGTCCCGCGGCGCGCGGGGTGTGAACGGGGAATTGAGGGCAGCGTGGACCCTGGCGGCCAGCTGGACATGCAGCAGCTTCTCGAGGCAGCGACGCAGATGCAGAATCAGCTCCTGTCCGCTCAGCAGGAACTCGCGGAAGCCACCGTGGAGGGCTCCGCAGGCGGCGGGCTGGTCAGGGCCGTGGTGAACGGTCAGGGCGAGCTGGTGGACATCACCATCTCCGCCAGCGCGATCGATCCCAGCGATCCGGAGGAAACGGCTCAGACCCTGGCGGATCTGATGCTCGCGGCCTGCCGTGATGCCTATCGCGCGGCCGGGGAACTGCAGCAGGAGATGATGGGGCCCTTCGCCGCCGGATTTGGCGGCGTCGGCGAGGAGGAGCCGGCCGGCGAATCCGCCTTCCCGGGGCTGCCGGGCCTGCCCGGTCTGCCCGGCCTCGGAGCAGCGCCACAGGAGGCCAGGCCGCAGGAGGCGGCGCCGCCGGATTACGGCGACGACGCCGGCTCCCCGAACGGGCCCTGAGGTGTACGAGGGGATTGTCCAGAATCTCATCGATGAGCTCGGCCAGCTGCCGGGAATCGGGCCCAAGGGCGCGCAGCGGATCGCTTTCTACCTGGTAGCCGCTGACCCTATCGACGTCCGACGGCTCGCATCAGTGCTGGTCGAGGTCACCGAGCGGGTGAAGTTCTGCCGCACGTGCGGAAATGTCGCCGAAGAAGAAGAGTGCCGGATCTGCCGGGACTCTCGCCGCGACCTGTCAGTGATCTGCGTGGTGGAAGAACCCAAGGATGTCGCGGCGATCGAGAAGATCCGCGAGTTCCGCGGCCGTTACCATGTCCTCGGCGGCGCGATCAGCCCCATCGACGGGGTCGGCCCGGATGACCTGCGGATCAAGGAACTGATGGCCCGGCTCGCGGACGGCACTGTCACCGAGCTGATTCTGGCCACGGATCCCAATCTTGAGGGCGAGGCCACGGCCACCTACGTGGCCCGGCTGATCAAGCCCCTGGGGCTGCGGGTCACCAGGCCGGCGAGCGGGCTGCCGGTGGGCGGGGAGCTGGAGTACGCCGACGAGGTAACGCTCGGGCGGGCATTCGAGGGACGGAGACTGCTGGATGTCTAGTGGCGGCGGGCGAGCGCACGGGAGGACCCGTTGAGCATCTCGGAGGCCGGCCGGGAGTCGGCGGCCAGCCCGGCGGGGGAATGGCGGCCGCTGGCAGACGGAATCGCCCGGCACGCGGGAAACTTCCTGGACGGGCTTACCGCGGTGGCCCGGGGCGAGGGCGGCGACGAGACGGTACCGCTCCTGCTGCTGGAGGTGGCGCAGGTGATGCTGGCCGGGGCCCAGCTCGGCGCCAGCAAGGACGTGATCCTGCCGGGAAACTGGGAGCCTGACGTCGGCGCCGACCCAGACCTGGACGCCCTCCGGACCGGCCTGGCGGCGCGCCTGCTGAGCTGCGACGAGTACGCCGAGCTCTTCGACCCGTACGAGGACACCCAGGCAACACCTTTCCGGCTCTCCGACGATCTTGCCGCCGTGGCCGCCGACCTCATCCACGGCCTCAAGCACTACGAGGCGGGCCGGGCCGCCGAGGCCCTGTGGTGGTGGCAGTACTCCTACGTCAATCACTGGGGAACGCACGGCGGGGCGGCCCTGCGCGCTCTGCACTCGGTCGTCGCGCACGCCCGGCTGGACGTAGCCGAGGATCCCGCGACCGCCTAGCAGCGCCGGTTGCTCGGTACACTCGTCAGGTCTGCCCGCCGCCAGCCACACCGGGAGGAGCGGTCCGCCCGTGGCCCTAGTCGTACAGAAGTACGGTGGATCCTCGGTCGCTGACGCTGACGGGATCAAGCGCGTCGCCCAGCGCATCGTCGCGACCCGCAAGGCCGGCCATTCCGTGGTCGTCGTGGTCTCCGCGATGGGGGATAGCACCGACGAGCTCCTGGATCTCGCCAACCAGGTGAGCCCGCTGCCGCCCGGCCGCGAGCTCGACATGCTGCTGACCGCGGGCGAGCGCATCTCGATGGCGCTGCTGGCGATGGCGATCGCCAACCTCGGCCTGCAGGCGCGGTCGTTCACCGGCTCGCAGGCCGGTGTCATCACTGACTCCTCCCACGGCCGGGCGCGCATCATCGACGTGACGCCGGGGCGGATCAGCCTGGCACTCAGCGAGGGAGCGATCCCGATCGTCGCCGGGTTCCAGGGCGTCTCGCAGACCAGCAAGGACATCACCACGCTCGGCCGCGGCGGCTCCGACACCACGGCGGTGGCGCTCGCGGCCGCGCTCGGCGCGGACGCCTGCGAGATCTACACCGATGTGGACGGCGTGTTCACCGCCGATCCGCGTATCACGGCGACCGCGCGCCGCATTCCGCGCATCTCCTACGAGGAGATGCTGGAAATGGCCGCCTGCGGAACGAAGGTCCTGATGCTGCGCTGCGTGGAGTACGCGCGGCGATACAGCATCCCGATCCACGTGCGCTCGTCCTTCAGTAACAGGGAGGGCACCTGGGTGACCGACGCCGGGCACGACACGAAGGACACCGAGATGGAGCAGGCGATCATTTCCGGCGTGGCCCACGACCGGAGCGAGGCGAAGATCACCGTCGTCGGCGTCCCGGACAAGGTCGGTGAGGCGGCCCGGATCTTCCGGGTCCTGGCCAGCGCGGCGATCAACATCGACATGATCGTGCAGAACGTCTCCGCCGCCGCGACCGGCCGGACCGATATCTCCTTCACGCTGCCGCGCGAGGACGGGCACGTGGCGGTGAACGCGCTGCGCGCCCTGCAGGACGAGGTGGGGTTCGACTCGCTGCTCTACAATGACCGGATCGGCAAGGTCTCGGTTATCGGCGCGGGAATGCGCTCTCATCCCGGCGTCAGCGCCACCTTCTTCGGCGCGCTCGCCGAAGCCGGGGTGAACATCGAGATGATCTCGACGTCGGAGATCCGGATCTCGGTGGTGGTGGACGAGAACGATGTCGCGGGCGCGGTGCAGGCCGCGCACCAGGCGTTCAGCCTGGGCAGTGGCGAGGATCAGGCTGTCGTCTACGGAGGGACGGGCCGGTGACCGGCAGGCCAGTGCTCGCGATTGTCGGCGCCACCGGGGCCGTCGGCACCGTCATGCGGGACATCGTGTCCACCCGCGTCGACGTATGGGGCGAGATCAGGCTGATCGCCTCGGCCCGGTCAGCCGGCAAGATGCTGCGGGTCCGCGGCGAGGAGGTCGAGGTCCGCGAGCTGGCGCCGGAGGTCTTCGACGGCGTCGACCTGGCCATGTTCGACGTGCCCGATGAGGTGAGCAGCCGCTGGGCGCCCGTCGCGGTCAGCCGCGGCGTGGTCGTGATCGACAAGTCCGGGGCCTTCCGGATGGACCCCGATGTACCGCTCGTCGTCCCCGAGGTCAATCCGGACGCAGCGGCACTGCGGCCGAAGGGCATCATCGCCGTCCCGAACTGCACCACCTTGTCGCTGATCGTGGCCATCGCCGCGCTGCACCGCGAGTTCGGGCTGCGCGAGATGACCGCGGCGTCGTACCAGGCCGCGTCCGGTGCCGGGCAGCCCGGCACTGACTCGCTCTACGACCAGCTCGCGAAGGTGGCCGGCAACAGGTCCGTCGGCCAGCGGGCGGGCGATCTGCGCGGCGCCGTCGGGGACTTCGGCCCGTTCCCGGCTCCGCTGGCGCTCAACGTCATCCCATGGGCGGGCTCGCTGCGCCCGGAGGGCTGGTCGTCCGAAGAGCTGAAGATCCGGGACGAGACCCGCAAGATCCTCGGCATGCCGGATCTGCGCGTGTCGGCGACCTGCGTGCGCGTTCCGGTGATCACCGGGCACTCGGTCGCGCTGCATGCGGTATTCGAGCGCGAGGTCTCCCGGCAGCAAGCGCGGGACGTGCTGAGCGCCGCGCCGGGTGTCGTGCTGTCCGACGACCCCGAGCGGGGTGAGTACCCGATGCCCGCCGACATCGTCGGCACCGATCCGACCTGGGTGGGGCGTGTCCGGCAGGGCATGGACGACCCGAGGGCGCTCGAGCTCTTCGTCTGCGGCGACAACCTGCGCAAGGGAGCCGCCCTGAACGCGGCGCAGATCGCCGAGCTGCTCGTCCCGGAGCTCGGCGCCTCATGACGGACGCCGCCCCGAGTGCCGCGGCCGCGCGCCCGCGGCCCGTCCGCGACGTCGCCGACGCCTACGTCGCCTCGCTCGCCGCGCTGGACCCGCTGCTGGCCACCAGCCTCGGCCTGCCCGCGGGACAGGACCAGCTGCCCGATCTGTCGCCGGCCGGCCAGCAGGCCCGCGACGACCTGGCGCGGGTGACGCTGGCGGAGCTGACGGCCGTCGAGCGGGACCCGGCCAGCGCGGCGGTGCTGAGCGCCGACGGTGACGAGCGCCGGTGCGCCCGCCTGCTGCGAGAGCGCCTCGAGGCGGCGCTGGCGATGAGCAGCGTCGGGGAGCACCTGCGCGCGATCTCGAACATCTTCGGGCCGGTCCAGCGGGTCCGCGGCATCTTCCCGCTTATGCCGGCCGGCACCGACGAGGACTGGGCGGTGATCGCCCGGCGGATGGCGGCGGTGCCGCAGGCCCTGGACGGGTACCGCGCCTCGCTGGCCGAAGGCGCCCGCCGCGGCCTGTTCGCCGCTCCGCGCCAGGTGCGGACCGTCGCCGGCCAGCTCGCGGAGTGGACCGCCGCCGCGGACGGCCGCGGCTGGTTCGCCGACTTCGCGGCCGCAGCCGCGGTGCCCCCGCCCTTGCGCGCGCAGCTGGACACCGCAGCCGCCGCGGCGGCGGGCTCGGTGGACGACCTGCGGCGCTGGCTGACCGCGCAGTATCTGCCGCCGGCCGATGGCACCCCGGACGGGGTCGGCGCGGACCGCTACCGGCTCGGTGCGCGCGGCTGGACCGGCGCCGACCTGGACCCTGCCGAGGCCTACGAATGGGGCTGGTCGCAGTACCAGTCGCTGCTGGCGCAGATGCGCGCCGAGGCCGACCGGGTGCTTGCGGGCGCCACGGTCGCCGAGGCCATGGCGCACTTGGATACCAGCAGCGAGGTCGTGCACGGGATCGATGAGATCCGGCGGCGCCTGCAGCAGATCATGGACGAGGCCATCGGGGACCTGGACGGCACTCACTTCGATCTGGCCCCGCCGATAAGGCGGGTCGAGGCCTGCATCGCCCCAGCGGGCAGCGCGGCCGCCCCGTACTACACCACGCCCTCACAGGACTTCTCCCGGCCCGGCCGCACCTGGCTGCCCACGCTCGGCGAGACCAGCTTCCCGCTCTGGAACCTGATCAGCACCTGGTACCACGAAGGCGTCCCCGGCCATCATCTGCAGCTGGCCCAGTGGACGTACCTGTCCGGTCAGCTGTCGGCCTACCAGACCAGCGTCGGCGGGGTGAGCGCGTGCAGCGAGGGCTGGGCCCTGTACGCCGAGCGCCTGATGGACGAGCTGGGCTACCTGTCCCTGCCCGGCGCGCGTCTCGGCTACCTGGACGCCCAGATGATGCGCGCGATCCGCGTTGTCGTCGACATTGGCATGCACCTGCGGCTGCCGGCGCCCGCCGACTCGCCGCTGGGCGCAGGCCAGCCGTGGACGCCCGAGCTCGCGCAGGAGTTCTTCGCGGCACACAGCGCGCGCTCCGCGGAGTTCATCGCCAGCGAGATCGCCCGGTACCTGAGCGCGCCCGGCCAGGCGATCAGCTACAAGCTCGGCGAGCGCGCGTGGCTGGCCGGGCGCGCGGCGGCACAGTCCGCCCGCGGGAGCGACTTCGACCTCAAGGCGTGGCACATGGCGGCGCTGTCCCTCGGCTCTCTCGGCCTGGATGACCTGACCGAGGAACTGGCGTCGCTCTGACGGCCCTTATCGCGGCGTGACCTCGGCCATCAGCGACCAGCCGTCGCCGGGCACCTCGACGTTGATGATCTGCGGTGTCGCCGCGACCACGTCCGGCATCCACCCCATCGCGGCCTTGAAATGGTCGGAGTTCACGTGAGCCCCGCCGGCGTCGCCGTCCCGGAACGCTTCGACCAGGACGAATTCGTTCGGATTGTCGACGCTCCTGGACCACTCGAAGAAGATGTTGCCCGGTTCACTGCGGGTCCCCTTGGTGAAGTCGTCGCCGAGGCTCAGCCACTCGTCACTGCGCTCCGGGCGGATGTTCAACTTGACGACAATGAAGATCACGATGGCCTCCTGGGCTTCGGTACGGGCAGCACGGCCGACTGGCGTCCGGTCAGCGGCACTCCTCATTTTGGCCAAAAAGGCAGCCCGTGGCGACTGGGCTCCCGGCCGCCAGCCAGCTACGTTCCCAGTTCCGTGACGCGGCGCAGCGCCTCCATGGCCCGCGCGGTGTGGCTCTCCGCTGCGGCCCGGCTGATTCCCATCGCCGCGGCGACCTGCTCCGGGGGCAGATCGAGGTAGAAGCTGAGCACCAGCGCTTCCCGCTGCCGGGGCGGGAGCGTCCGCAGGGTCGCGATCATCGCCGCGCCGGTCAGCGCTGCGGCGGCGGGGCGCCCCGCGTCGGGCCGTCCGGCATCGGATGCCGGTGCTGCGCAGCCGGCCGTCTCGCGGTCTGCCCGCATCTGCTGGTCAAGGACGGACCGGGACCGGCTCACGACGCACTGCCGCAGGTAGGCGACAGCCTCGTCGCAGTCCCGCAGATGGCGCCAGGCGCCATGCATCGCGATGAACGAGTCCTGGACCACCGTCTCCGCGGTCGCGACGTCGCCGACCAGCAGGGTGGTCAGGCGGGCCAGCGATCGGTAATGCGCCGCGTAGATGGTCGTGATCCCCTGCTCAGCGGTCCTCGCGCTCGCGGACGCCGGGTCCAAAGCCGCCTCGGTCAGCGGGCCAGCGCCGTGGCCAGCATGCGTCCGGCTGCGCTCGAGGCGCCGACGGGCATGCTGGTCACCGCGCACCGCGTTTCTACCAGTCACTGGCGCCGCTCTCCCCGGCGGCGCCACGGCTGGCCCGCAGCCAGGCCGCCCCACTTGCGGGTGCGGTCGGTCTGCTGCGATCACTCGGCTCGGCCCCCACCACTGAAGAGTAAGAAGATAAATGAAGTAATGTCAAGATAGCAGCAGCTACATGCTGACGTAGCCGACACGAGGCGGAAGGTGCTGTCACGTTTGCGAGGTTTAGCAGCAAACATCCTGCGTACGTCTGCCCGCGAAACTGGATTCTTCCGACTTCTTCCGACAGGATGTAGATATGGTGGTTGATGACTGGGAGCGGCTGGGCGACTACGTAGTCGCACGGCGGATCGCGCTCGGCGTCAGGGACCGTCGGGCTCTCGCCGCCGCCACCGGGGTCAGCGACCGCACCCTGGGCAAGCTCGAGAACGGCGAGCGGGTGTCGGCCAGCACTCTCGGCGCGGTGGAGAACCGCCTCGGCTGGACGCCAGGTTCCTGCCGGCGTGTTCTGTCCGGGGCTGAGCCCAGCCTGGTGGCTGCCCGGACCGGTCAGGTTCGCTACGAGGACCCGACGCTGCAGCACATCGCCGAGACGCCGGGCCTGCCTGCCGACGTCGTACGCGGCCTGATCGCACTGGCGCGCAACTGGCGCCAGCAGGAAGACGAGCACGACGAGTCGACGCGCCGCGGGGCATAGCCGGGTCCAGGCCTTTGCCGTGGCGGCGTCAGTTTTACCCGGTGGCGGCCGCCCCGGCCTCCCATTGCTCGAGCCCGCTACTTGACTCGGCGCAGGTGACGTTCTTCGGGCTGGTCACCCTGCTGCTCAAGATGGGCAAGCAGCAGCCGCTCCGCCACGCGGATCAGCGACGCCGCGTTGTCCCGCAGCACCTCCAGCTCGTCAGCGATCCAGCCGCCGTCAGGTACCGGGTCTGTGTCGTCGCTCATCCCTGCCTCTCCTTGCGCCTCAGGAGGTAAATCCGCTTAGACAATTTTAGCGGGCTTGCAGCGCGCGCATCCGGCCGTGCCCGCCGGAATTTGCCAGCCCTTAGAACATCCTGTCATCAGCCACCGCATACGTCACTTCAGGGCTCCAGGCACGTGCTCAGCAGCCCGACCTGGGCACAGACCGGACTCGCCGTCGGCGCGGGAGCCGTCGGCGCGGGGCTGGGAGTCGCCGGGGCAGGGGCCGCCGGAGCGCTGGAAGCCGGCGTCGCGGCGCTAGGCACCGGCGTCGTTGGTGACGAGACCTTTGACGACGGCTCACTGGCTGCCGGCAGGGCTGGGGGCGTGACGACGGGCAGGGGGATCGCGGGTGCCGGGGCGGTCGGCGCCGGGGTGCTGACCGCCGGCGTGCTGACTGCTGGGGTCGGCGCCGCGGGGGGCGAGGCGACGGGAACCGCCACAGCGGGAACGGAGACGGCTGGGGCCGAGGCAGCAGGCGTGGGCGCAGCGGGCCCCGAGACAGCCGGGACTGAGACATGCGGCGTGGTCACGCTGGGGACAGACACGGCGGGGACTGAGACGTGCGGCACGGTGACGCTCGGGACCGACACCGCGGGGACAGAGACGTGCGGTGTGGTCACGCTCGGGACCGACACGCTGGGGATCGAGACCACCGGGACTGAGATCTTGGGCAGCCTGACGCCGCCCACTGAAACCGCTGGCACCGTCATCCCGGGCGCCGTCACCTCAGGCAGCGTGATCCCGCCCGGCGAAACGCCGGGGACTGAGAGCTCGCGCAAGGTGATGCCACTCGCTGAGATGCCGGGCACAGAGAGTCCCGCGACCGACACGCCAGGCACCGAGACGCGCGGCAGGGAGATGCTGGGCACCGTCACGCCGGGAAGGGCCACCCTGGGAACCGTCACCCCAGGCAACGTCATACTGGGCACGCTCACCCCAGGGACAGAAATGGCGGGTGTCGTGACTCGCGGGACGGTGACGTTCGGGATGGTGACGTTCGGGATGGTGACGCCTGGCGTGGCAGGTGCGACGCTGCGCGGCGCAGGCGTGGCTGCCGTAGCCGGGCTACCCGTCTGAGTGGCGGCCGGCGTCGGGGTGCGGGCTGGGGCTGAGCCGGCCGCCAAGGACGGCAATGGCGACCCGCCGGGTGTGGCGGCGGCATGCTGGCCCAGGGTTGCCGGAGTAGTGCTACCCGTTCGGACGGGCGTGCCCGGCAGCCGGCCCGGCGAGCTTGCCCCCGGCCGGCCGGTCGCCGACGTAGCGGCATGCGCCTGCGAGTGCTGGAGAGCGGGGTAGGCGGCTACGCCCGCAACAGCCACGACCACCGCAGCGGCGGTAGCCGCCAGCGGGGCTGCTGAATTGCCGGAGGTGACGCCCGCCACGGGGTGCTGAAGAAATCAGCCTACCCCATTGATTAGGTCGCTAATAATTCTGCGCCCGTGCATTCCGGCGGGCGCGAGGAACAATACCTGGTCTGGCCCGGTGAGCGGATCTGGGTCGGCAGTCAGTGGTTCTATGTAGCCGGAATCCTCAGGCCTGCCGTGCTGGCCCCCGAGATCGACTCCTCGGTGCTGGTCGGCTTCCCGGCGGCGGAGAAGTACCTGAACTTCGACGGACATCCGTCCACCGTCTACCTGCACGCCCTGAGTGGCCATGTCAATGCCGTCGACAACCTGCTCGCGGCCACCGCGAATCCAGAGAACCAGGTCAGGTTAACGTTTCCCAGCCGTCGGCCGCGCTGACCGCCCGGGCTGACGCGCAGGGCGCGTTCGATGGCCTCTTCCTCGGCCTTGGCGCGGTCGCGCTGCTGGTCGGCGCGGTCGGCGTCGCCAACATCATGGTGATCTCCGTCCTTGAGCGACGCTCTGAGATCGGGCTGCGCCGTGCACTGGGCGCCACCAAGGGCCACATCCGCATCCAGTTCCTGTCTGAGGCCATTCTTCTCGCCCTGGCCGGAGGCATCGCAGGCGTCGTCATCGGCGCGGCGTGCACCGCCATCTACGCCCACGCCAAGGGCTGGACGATCGTCGTCCCGGTCATCGCCTGGGTCGGCGGGCTCGGCGCCGCCGTGCTCATCGGCGCCGTCGCCGGACTGCTGCCCGCCCTGCGCGCCGCCCGCATGTCACCGACCGAGGCGCTCTGGACGCTCTGAGGCGGCCCAGCTCGGCGCCGGGCAGGCGGTGACGGTCACTAGGGCACCATCCTTAGCGTGGGCACCGATACGGTGCTTGCCGTTGGAGCTCGGCGGGAGCCGGGGTGACGGTCTATAGCGGTCGCTGCAAAACGGCCATGATGACACCACCGCCCCCCG
>JBKQMG010000073.1:0-4609 GCA_052146815.1 Streptosporangiaceae bacterium
CATCGCGGATCTTGACGACCATCGCGTCGAGATAGACGATCGCGTAGACGCGCTCCAACGGCCGGTTCTGCCACGCCTTGGCGTCCTCGATGACCGCGTCGGTGATCTTCGAGATCAGATCCGGCGACACCTCAGTCCCATAGATCTCCTGCAAATGCCCCTGGATCTCACGGACCGTCAAGCCGCGCGCGTACAGGCTGATGACCTTCTCATCAAACCCGACCCAGCGCGTCTGGCGCTTCTTGACGATCTGCGGCTCAAACGTCCCAGCTCGATCCCTCGGCGAGCGGATCACAAGCGGCCCGTGATCGGTGATCACCGTCTTCGCCGGCCGGCCGTTGCGCGAGTTCCCGCTTCCGCCCCGCGGCGCCCGACCAGCCTCATACCCCAGATGCGCGGTCAACTCCGCCTCCAACGCCCGGTTCAACAACCTCCGGTTCAAATGCGCCAGCACCCCACCAGGCCCAGCGATCTCCTCCGCCGTGCGCGCTCCCGCCAACAGCGCGTCAAGCAGCTCATCGCTGATCACATCCTCACGCTCCCCGACCGGCCCGCCCGGCAACCCCGGCAAAGAACACCCACGCTGGCCGCCGCACGGCTCAACATAAACCCGCTCGACATCGTCCGCATGACCAGCGACAGACGCATTGTTATGGAAAGTAGAAGCAGAAGATGAATGCATGACCAGTCCTTTCGATCACGCTTACACGGTTCCTCCGAGTGCGCCAAGTCGTTGGAGGTCGATATCTAGATCGTGATCCAACATAAGCTCGTCGTCGCCTGCCGGTGTGAGTCCGGTCCGGGTAGCTGCCAGGAGGCCCGGTAGCAGGCTGGCGGCTCGGTCGGGAAACGGGCCGGGTCGGAGCCCAGCGTCAGGAGCCCTGCAAGGGGGAGCGACGATGCGGTCCGTAGCATGACGCGAAGCCTGCGGCGTCGTTAGAGGTCTCGTCCTCGGGCGGGAACAGGGAGTGCCGAGCCCCCGAATTCAGGGCGAAGGCCATGGAAGCGGTGCAGATCCTGGATTGCAGCCGTGAGGGACTCCCCGGCGTACGGGGCGCGGAACGTATCGATGGTGGCGGCGGGAACTGGGGAGGCCCTCCCCGGCCCGGCAGACTGCGGAAGTGCTGCCGGAGCGTGGCGTCCTATAACCGGTGACCCCGGGAAGTGGATGGCTGGCCGGGTGGGCGTCGGAGGCGGCCGTAGTACCGGTTGAGCTGCAGGACAACACAACCTGCGGTGATGGGAAGGGCCGCTGCTTCGTCGGTGCGCAGCGTCTGTCTTGGAGGGGTCCGGTGAGTGCCGTCTCGGCTAGTCCCGCCGCCTCGGGGTCCGGGGTGTCCCTGGATCCGGTCCGTGCCTTGCAGCATGCGCTGTACCGGGCGGCCAAGGCCGATCCCGGGCGAAGGTTCCACGCGCTGTATGACAAGGTCCGCCGCAGGGACGTGCTGCGGCGCGCGTGGGCGGCGGTGCGCGTGAACAATGGCGCACCGGGCATTGACAGGATCACCCTGGCTGCAGTCGAGGAGTACGGCGTTGACCGGCTGCTCGGCGAGCTGGCCAGCGAGCTGGAGGAGGGCCGCTATCGTCCGCTGCCCGCGCGCAGGGTCTATATCCCTAAGCCCGGAATGCGGGACGAGCAGAGGCCGCTTTCCATTCCCCCGGTTCGTGACCGGATCGTGCAGGCCGCGGTGAAGATCGTGCTCGAGCCGGTCTTCGAGGCCGATTTCCTGCCGGTCAGTTTCGGGTTCCGCCCGAGGCGGTCGGCGCACGATGCCCTGCAGGTGCTCATCGATGAGTGCTGGCGGGGCAGGCGGTGGGTGGTCGAGACGGACATCGCTAACTGCTTCTCGGCGATTCCGCATGACAAGTTGATGCAGGCGGTGGAGGAACGCGTCTGCGACCAGCCGGTCCTGAAGCTGCTGCGCGCGATGCTGCGCGCGGGGGTGATGGAGGACGGGCAGCTTCGGCGGCCGGTCACCGGGACCCCGCAAGGCGGGGTGGTCACACCCCCAACGCAATGGGCAACTTCTGCTTTGATGTCACGCTGAGCTACCGGCGGCTGGAACGGCCGCGGCGGGCGCAGTGACGTGCCGGCCGGGGCGTGACGGTGCGGGCGGGCGGTCAGCGGGCCGCGGGATCCTGGCGTGCGCGGCGGCGGCGTTCGGCTCCGGTGGTCCCCGACGCGCGGCCGCCCCGGGTACGGTAGGCCCGCTGCCGGCAGGCGGGCGAGCAGTAGGTCATCGGGCGCCCGGCGCCCGGCAGCGGGCGCGGCAGCCGCTGGCCGCACCCGGCGCACTCCCGCATGACGGATATCGTAACGCGCCACACTGCGGAATCCCGGCGGTATCTGAAGCCCGGTCTGCCTCCGTGCCTGCGGGTGGCGGCGGAATCCGGGGACGCGGGAGTTCCGTGGTGAGGAGGCCCGTGCGTGTCACTGACCATGTGCGACATTGTGAGTAGTATGTTTATGGCATGCCTGGTCGTGATCGTGCTGGCGGGGGTGAGCACGCCGAGCGGATCAACGCGGCCGCTGAGCTGGCGGAGGCCGGCGTGCCGGCGGCGGAGGCCGCGCGTGTGCTGGCCGGGCGGTTCGGGTGCTCGGCGCGGCAGGCCCGCCGGTATGCGGACACCGCGGCGCGGTCGGGCCGGGTCGCGGTCCCCGAGGCAGCCGCGGTGTTCACGGTCAGGCTGCCGGTGCGGCTGGCGGCCGCGGTCCGCGAGCATGCCAGAGTGTCGGGGCGCACGATCTCCGCCGTGGTGGCACAGGCGCTGGAGGAGTTCCTGGCGCGGGGCGGCAGGAACGATCCCCGCAGGTGAACGACAGGGCAGTCGGGACGGAGTTCGTCTTTGACCGTCACGCGGCCACGGATCTGTCGGTGGCTTACGCCATTCTCGTGCCACAGCGGCGGGCCCGTATCCGGGCCGGCCAGGAAGGAAGGCCGCCCCGTGACGAGCGCGGCGATCTACGCCCGGGTATCGAGCGCCCGGCAGAAGAAAGACGAGACGATCGGGTCGCAGACAGCGGCATTGCGGGACCATGCCAGGCAGCTGGGGGCTGAGCTGCCGGAGGAGTGGGTGTTCGAGGACGAGGGGCACTCGGGGGCGACGCTGGTGCGCCCCGCGCTGGAGCGGCTGCGGGATGTGGTAGCCGGGGTCGGCGTCGATGTGGTGCTGTGCTATTCCCCGGACCGGCTCGCCCGCAAGTTCGCCTGCCAGGCGCTGCTGACCGGGGAGTTCGCCCGCGCCGGGACCCGCGTGGAGTTCATCAAGGGCCCGCGCGGGGACAGCCCCGAGGACCAGCTGATGGTGCAGTTCCAGGGCATGTTCGCCGAGTATGAGAAAGCCCAGCTGATGGAGCGGTACCGGCGCGGCAAGGCCTACCGCGCCAAGGCCGGGTCGGTGAACGTGCTGGGCGGTGCCCCGTTCGGCTACCGCTACCTCAGCAAGAGTCCCGGCTGCGGGGCCGGTTACGAGATCGCCGGGCATGAGGCGGCCCTGGTCGCGGAGATGTTCCGCCGCTACGCCGACGACGGCGCATCCATCGCTGACCTGGCCCGCTGGCTCGCCAGCGAGAACGTCCCCACCCGGACCGGCAAGTCCCGCTGGGACCGGTCGGTGATCTGGGGCATGCTGCGCAACCCGGCCTACGCGGGCACCGCGGTCTTCGGCAAGACCATGGTCGTGCAGGAATCGCCGGGCCTGAACCGGCGGGCACGGCTGGAGGGCCGTACCACGCCGCGGGCGTCCAGGACCGTTGACCGGCCCCGCGGGGAATGGATCGAGATCCCCGTCCCCGCCATCGTGACCGCCGAGACGTTCGAGCGGGCCGCCCGCCGCCTTGAGGACAACAAGCGGTTCGCTTCCCGCAACAGCAAAATCCCCTCCCTGCTGCAGGGCCTGGCCGCTTGCTCGGCTTGCGGGTACGGCTACTACCGCACCTCGACCCGCACCACCAATAAGAAGATCTGCTACTACCGGTGCCTCGGCTCCGACGACTACCGCTACCAGGGCGGGCGGGTCTGCGGCAACAAGCCAGTCCGCGCCGACTACCCCGGCACCGTCGTCTGGGACCACATCACGCACCTGCTCGCCGACCCGGCACTGATCCGCGCCGAGATCAGCAAGCGCCTGGAGCAGGCCCGCACCGCCGATCCGGCCACCAGGCAGCGCAAACGGCTGGAACTCGCCCTGGCCAAGGCCACGACCGCGATCACCCGCATGATCGAGGCGTTCCAGGAGCAGCTGATCACCATCGATGAGCTGCGGTCCCGGATGCCGGACCTGCGTGCCCGCGAGACTAACCTGCGTGGCCAGGTCGATGCCCTGGACGCCCAGCTCGCCGATCAGGAGGCCTACCTCAAACTCGCTGATGACCTGGAAGGATTCCTCACCCAGCTGCGAGCCAGCACGAGCGGCGCCAGCGTCCCAGAACGCCAGCGCGTCCTGCGGCTCCTCGTCAAGGACGTCCTCATCGGACCGGAGAAGATCACCATCCGGCACCGCA
Source organism: Streptosporangiaceae bacterium (assembly GCA_052146815.1). GTDB lineage: Bacteria > Actinomycetota > Actinomycetes > Streptosporangiales > Streptosporangiaceae > DATJZH01. The sequence goes on from JBKQMG010000073.1 coordinate 4,505, forward strand.
TCCCCATCCGCGAGCGAACCAGCCACAGCCACAGCAACCAGGAACACACACCTGACACGGAGGGTGACCAATCGGCCAGTTGCCCATTGCGTTGGGGGCGTGATC
>JBKQMG010000074.1:0-24047 GCA_052146815.1 Streptosporangiaceae bacterium
ACCGGCTCAAGCGCAACCGTGCCGTCGCCACCCGCTACGACAAGCTCGCCGTCCGCTACGAGGCCACCCTCCACGTCGCCGCCATCGGAGAGTGGCTCCGGCCTCTCACTTCTTAGACACGGCCTAGTGACAGAGGACGAGTTCTGGTCCTGCATCAGGGATGGCGAGCTGCCCGATCGCGGTGTCATCGAGATACCATCTGCGGCCCTTCCGGCTGACGTCGTGCATCTGCTGATCTTGCGCGCAGGTCTTGCCGAGGGCGAAGTCGCGGCGATGTACAGGGAAGAGGCCATTGCCCGGCTGCAGCAGTACTGGACGGACGGGAACTGACCAGCCCGCCGCGGTTTCCGCGCCAGGGCCGCCAAATCTGCCAGCAGGCAGCCCGCTAATGTGCTGTATCCAGGCATCGGGGGACGTGCTGACCTATTCGGTCGTGGTCGGCCATGAGCACCGACTGACAGGAGAATGAGATGGCAGAAACCGGCGCGAGGGCCGTGCGGTTCGATGACTACGGCGGCAGGGACGTTCTCTACGTCGCTGACGTGCCGACGCCGGTGCCGGGCAAGGGCGAGGTCGTCGTGGCGGTCCGGGCCGCCAGCATCAACCCGGGCGAGGCCGCGATCCGTTCCGGTGCGATGCGCGAGCAGATCCCGTCGACGTTCCCCTCGGGCGAGGGCAGCGATCTGGCCGGTGTGGTGACAGCTCTCGGCGACGGGGTCACCGAGTTCGCCGTCGGGGACGAGGTGCTGGGCTTCTCCTGGACCCGCTCCAGCCACGCCACCCACACCGCCGCCCCGGTCGGCCAGCTGATCCGCAAGCCCCCGGCGCTGAGCTGGGAAGCCGCCGGGTCGCTATACGTCGCCGGGTGCACTGCCTACGCCGCGGTGCGGGCCGTGGACCTCAAGCAGGCAGACACCGTCGCGGTCTCAGCCGCCGCGGGCGGCGTGGGCACCGTCGTGGTGCAGCTCCTGCGCGTGCGGGGCGCGCAGGTCTTCGGCATCGCCTCGCCCGCGAACGCGGACTGGCTGAGCACGCACGGCGCTGTCCCCGTTGCCTACGGCGACGGGCTCGCCGAGCGCCTGCGGGCGGCTGCGCCGGACGGGATCGATGCCTTTATCGATCTCTTCGGGCCGGAGTACATCCAGCTCGCCGTCGACCTCGGGATTCCCCGCGACCGCATCGAGACAATCATCTCCTTCGCCAAGGCCGGGGAGCTCGGGACGAAGGCCGAGGGCAGCGGAGACGCCTCCACCCCCGAGATCCTCACCGAGATGGCTGATCTGGTCGCGTCAGGCGCGATAGAGATTCCCATCGCCGCGACGTATCCCCTGGATCGGGTGCAGGATGCCTTTGCCGAACTCGAGCAGCGGCATACTCGGGGAAAGATTGTGCTCATTCCCTGACAGAATTCACTGGGCAGAACGCTGGTTCCCGGATCAGAGCGCCCGCGGACCGGCGGAGAGGCGGTGGCCATGGGCGGCCAGCGCGGCATGCTGGAGCTGGCCGGCCTGCGCCGCCGCTACGGCGACGTGCTGGCGCTGGACGGGCTGAGCTTCACCGTTCCGCCCGGCGAGGTTTTCGGCTTCCTCGGGCCGAACGGGGCCGGCAAGACCACGGCGATGCGTGCCATCGTCGGCGTGACGGCTCTCGACGACGGCCGGGTCCGCTGGAACGGCGAGCCCATCGGCGAGGAAGCTCGCCGGCGGATCGGCTACATGCCCGAGGAACGCGGTCTCTACCCGGCCATGCGGGTGCTCGAGCAGCTTGAGTACCTGGCCCGGCTGCACGGCCTGACTGCCGCGCAGGCCCGGTCCGGGGCGCGGCACTGGAGCGAGCGGCTGGGCCTGGCTGATCAGGGCAGACCAAGGTCGAGGCGCTCTCGCTGGGCAATCAGCAGCGCGTGCAGTTAGCGGCGGCGCTGGTTCACGAGCCTGACCTGCTCGTGCTGGACGAGCCTTTCTCTGGCCTGGATCCGGCCGGGGTCGACGCCATGAGTTGCAGCCCTGTGTCAACCCCTTGGTCAGGCAGCGAGCGGCGGGTGCTGGCTGAGGAGCGCCTGGAGGCTGTTGTGGGCGGCGGGGTCGTAGGGGAGTTTGTCCTGCCAGCAGCGCCAGATGATGTGCGCCCAGGCTCGGGCGAGGATGCGGACGGCGTGGGGGTGGTCGCAGCCGCGGGCGATGGCCTTGTTGTAGAGGTCGGCGGCCCAGGGACTGGCCCGGCGGGAGTCTCCGGCAAAATCGCACAGGGCGTCGCGCAGCTGCTTGTCGGCTGCCCAGCGGTAGGTGACGGACTTGACCTTGCCCGATTGCCGGGTGGAGGGTGCCACGCCGGCCAGGCAGGTCAGGGAGTCGCGGGTGGGGAAGCGTCCGCGGGCGTCGCCGATCTCGGCGAGCAGCCGGGCTGCCCGGACGGTGCCGGAGCGGGGCAGGGACGTGAAGATCGCCGCGTCGGGGTGGGAGGCGAGCTGGGTGCCGATACTGGCGGCCAGGGCCTGGATCTGGGCGTTGAGGGTCCGCAGGACGGCCACCCAGGCGAGCGTGGTTGCGGCGTGGACGCCAGCGTGCTGTCCAGTCACGCCGCGGGGTGCGGCCAGCAGCCGGGCATGCAGGACCGCGGGGTCAGTTCCGCCGCTGTAGGCGACTGAGGCCAGCCAGGCGGTCATCCGCCGGGGCGACAGCCAGTCCGCCTGCTCCTGGCTGGTGAAGCGGCTCAGGAATGTCAGCGTGATCGGCGAGTCGATGTCAGCGAACAGTGCTGCTGCACCGGGGAATACGTTCTGCAGGTGGGCCCGCAGCTGGTTAGCTGCGGCGACCCGGTGACCGACCAGGTCCCGGCGGGCCCGCACGCTCGAGCGCAGCGCGGTGGCCTGCTCGCTGTCGCTGACCATGGACCGCAGCCGCCGGATGTCGGTCCGGACCACGTCGGCCAGGACGTAGGCGTCGAAGCGGTCGTCCTTGTTCCCCGCCGAGCCGTACCGGCTGCGCAGGTGCTTGATCTGCGCGGGCGGGATCACGAACACGGTCAGCCCGGCCTGCAGCAGCGTGTCCACCACCGGCCCGTCACCGCGCTCGATGCCGACCTGCCCGGCCCCGGCGCGCAGCAGCCGGGCGGCCATCCGTTTCAGCCCGGCCGCGTTGTGGCCGACGGTGAACCGGTCCAGAACCTCACCCTCGCAGCCGGTCACACAGACCACATGGTCGTCCTTGGCCCAGTCCACTCCTGCCGTGACGCGCGCTGCGGCGGTATTCGGGTCGATACTCATGGTTGTCTCCTCGCTGTTGCGTCAGTGGGAAGACACCCGGTGGTCCCGGGACACCGCAGCCGGTCGCTCACTGATCGGCGCTCATTGGCGCATAGCCCTGTAGCCAGTCGGGGTGTCCTGGGCCGCCGGGCCTTGCGGAACTCATGGTGGACCTCGACGGTCAAGCGGCGATGGCAATGGCCCGGCGGGGACCAGGGGTGCACCCGAACCCTCCCACTCAGCGATCAGACGAGAGGCTCGGACAGGAAGATGGTGCACCAGTGAGCGAGGTGCTCGCCGAGCGGGCCGCGGCCGGGGTCACCATGCTGTTCTCCAGTCATCAGCTCGACCTGGTGGAGCACCTGTGCGAGTCGGTGGCGATCATCCATCGCGGCCGGCTCGTCGCCTGCGGCAGCGTCGACGAATTGGCCCGGGCCGGGAAACTGCGCGTCGCCGTCCGCGTGGCGGGCGATGATTCAGGTCACTGGGCTACTGATCTCGGCGACGGTGCCGAGGTGGAGATCACCGCAGGGACGGTGCTGATCGGGCTGCGGGACCGGGCCGACGCGCAGGCCGTGCTGGACCGGGCACGGGCCGCCGGGCCGGTGGAGCAGTTCGGCTTCGTGCGCAGGCGGCTGTCAGAGGTGTTCCGCGACGCGGTCGGCTCCATGCCGCCGCCGGAGGTGCCCGAGTGACCAGGAACTGGTGGACGCTGACGTCACTGGTGGCCGGCCGCGAGATCCGGGACCGGACGCGCGCGCGATCGTTCTGGATCGCCACGGTCATCCTGGTGCTCGCCGCCGCCGCCGGAGCCATCATTCCCGCCCTGGCTAACGGCGGCCATTCCTCGCAGCGGGTGGGGATCGTGGGTACGCCGGCGGCGGCGCTGGCGCAGACCGCCCGGGAGGCCGGCCGCCTCTCTGGTACCACGGTGACCGTCGTCACGCTGCCCGACGTGGCAGCCGCGAAGGCGCAGCTGCGCGCAGGAAGCCTGGCCGCCGTGCTGATCGGCGACTCGCAGGTCCTGGTGAAGCAGCAGGCGGTCGCTGGGACGGGCTCGCCAGGGGCGACCTTGGCCGGCGTGCTGGCGCAGATCGGCGGCCTGCAGCGGCTCTACGCCCAGCTGCCCCCCGCGGCCGCCGCCCGGCTGGCGCGGCAGGGGATCGCCCTGCCAGTGCACTGGCTGACGCCGCCGCCCCGGGGCCTGGCCAGCCGCCTGACCGGCCTGGCGGTCGCGATCCTGATCTACGTGATCATCCTGACCTACGGGGTGCGGATCACCATCGGCGTCGGCGAGGAGAAAGCCAGCCGGGTCGTCGAGGTGCTGCTGACCACGCTGCGGCCCGTCCAGCTGCTGGCGGGCAAGGTCATCGGCATGGGCATCCTGGCCGTCGCCCAGGCTGCGGCTGCGCCAGGTGCTCAGATCCGCCCGGTAGCTGGCTGCCCGCTGCCGAGGCCGAGCAGGGCCGCGGCCGTGCCGCCGCGCACCAGGGCCAGCTGCGCCGCGTCAAGCCCGCCGTCATCGAGGTAGGCCAGGTGACGCTCGAATTCCTGCTCGTCGCAGTACGGGTAATCGGTGCCGAACATGAGGCGGTCAGCGCCGAACGCCCGGCACGAGCAGGCGAGAGCATCTGCGCCGCCGTTTACCGTGTCGTAGTACATGCTGCGCAGCCCCGCGATGAGCCCCTCATCGCTCTTGCGGGTCAGCCGCGCGAACAGGAACGGCAGCGTCCCGCCCAGGTGCGGGATGATGAAGCGGATGCCCGGGTACCGGGCCGGCACTCCGGCCAGGACCAGCCGCAGCGCCGCGACCGTGTCCTCGAACGTGGCGCCCGCCAGCCATTCCAAGCCGTGACCGGCCAGCAGCGGCAGCGCGCCGCGCCCCACCGGATGCAGGAACACCGCCGACTCGCGCCGGTGCAGTTCCGCGAAGACCGGTTCCAGCGCCGGATCGTCAAGCTCGCGGCCCGCGACGCTGCAGCCGATCGTCACGCCCACCACCGAGGACTCCTGCGCGGTGCGCGCGATCTCGGCCAGCGACTCATCGACGTGCGGCAGCGGCAGGGCGGCGAAGATGCAGAAGCGGCCGGGGTGATCCGCGCAGAGTTCGCCGTAGAGGTCGTTGACCAGCCGGGCGGCCTGCGCGGCGGCGCCGGCGCCCGGCAGGTAAGGCTGGGCCTGCGAGACCGACAGGACCTGCGTGTCGACGCCCGCCTGGTCCAGCAGGGCCAGCCGCCCGGCGATGCTCTGCCGTCCCAGCGCGGCCGACGAGGGCAGTGGCAGCCCCGGCTTGCCGATGAGCTCAAGGTAGGGCGCCGGGTAATAGTGGGCGTGCACATCGATGATCATCGGGCATCCTTCCCGCCTGCCGTTGCCGCACGGGAGCGTGGGCTCTCCGTATCCTGGGGAATACCGAATCCCGGGAGCACAGGATCGCAGTACCACCGGATCCTAAGCGTGCAAAACCGGTCAGCAGAACACTGAGATCCGGGTAAGCAGAGCGGCAGCGGAACAAGCCGGACGGGGAGCAGCAGTGCGGGCAGCGCGGCCGGTCGGCTTCGACCTGGACCTCACGCTCATCGACTCACGGGCCGCGATCCTGGCCTCCTGGTCAGCACTGGCCCGCGAAACGGGTGCTCAGATCGACGTGGCGGTCATCGACTCGCGGCAGGGCGCCAAGCTCGAGGACGAGGTCGCCTGCTGGTTCCCGCCCGAGGAGCGGGAAGCGGCGGTCGCCGGCTACCGGCGCTACTACGTTCCGCTGGCGTCCCAGCTGACGACCGCGCTGCCCGGCGCGCACGAGGCGCTGGCCGCGGTCCGGCGGGCCGGCGCGCCGGCGGTGATCGTCACCGCCAAGCACCCGGTCTCGGTGACGCCCAGCCTGGCCGCCGCCGGCCTGGCCGCCGATGAGCTGTTCACGCACGTGCACGGCCCGGAGAAGGCCACCGTGCTGCGCCGTATCGGCGCCGCGGTGTACGTCGGCGACACCCTGGCCGACATGCGGGCGGCGAGCGCGGCCGGCGCGTTCGGCGTGGGCGTCACGACTGGCTCGTTCGGCCGCGATGACCTGCTGGACGCCGGCGCCGGGATTGTCTTCGGCTCGCTGGAGGAGTTCCCGGCCTGGTACGAGGAGTTCCGGGACGCACCCTGACCGAGGAGGCGCGACACCACTGCCACAGAGCGTGCTCGGCCTGGCTGGCCGGCTCTGGCGGGGAGGTCGGCCCGGGCGAATACCACCCGGTGGGTCACCTCGGCGGTCTGGCCGAGATCTGCGACGACGTTGCTTTCGTCCCGACGTGCGCGAACGTATCCGCGGTCAGCACGCCGGACGGCCTGGTTCTGATCGATACCGGCAGTTCCCTGGTCGCTGACGCCGTCCACGCGCAGTTGTGCTCACCGAGCAGGCGGCCAGTGCCAGTGCCGCTGAGGATCCGGCCGGCGAGTCACCGGACGCCGCGCTGCGCCTCGCCGGCCACCTGGCGGAGCTTGCGTTCCAGGCGGCTCCGGGCGGCCCGGCCCAGCGGCTGGGGCTGAGGTCAGCGGCTGCCGTTCAGGTCAGCGGCTGCAGGCGGGTCCGCTCGACGCGGGCCAGCTTGCGCCGCAGCCGCAGGTACTCGCGCTCCTGCTCGGGCGTGCGCTTGTAGCCCTTATAGGCGAGGTTCGTGCGCTCGAGCGGGTCGGTCTTCAGGTCATACATTTCCCACTGCTCCGGCTCGTGGCCGTCGGCGTCGTAGTACCGGGCCAGCTTGTAGCGCTGCTCGCGGATGCTGACGATGTGGTTCGGCGGCTGCGGGTAGGGGCCGCTGGCCTGCCCGGACTGCCAGTCGTCGTAGGTGAAGACGGTGTAGCCCTGCGAGGGCCGGGGCGAGCGGCTGAGGATCTGGCCGGAGTAGTCCACGCCCTGCCAGTCGTCCCTGGCGTCCGCCGGCGCGCAGACCAGGCTGGCCAGGGTGGGCAGGAAGTCGACGTGCGAGACCAGAGCGTGGCTCGTCCTCGGCCGGGGGAACATGCGCGGATTGGAGTAGACCAGCGGCACGCGCGTCGATTCCTCGTAGAAGTTGAAGTTCTTCTGCCGCAGCCCGCCATGGGCTGTGCCCATTTCCCCGTGATCAGCGGTCGCGACGATGAGCGTATTGTCGAGCAGGCCCCGTGCCTCGAGCGTGTCCAGGATTTTCACCAGGTAGGCGTCCGGGACCTTCATCAGGTTGCCGTAGAAATTGAGATAATTGCGCTTCATCTGCGGGGTCGCCAGCGGCCCGCTGGCCGCGTTGAACAGCCGCAGGAACTGCGCCTGGACCGACGGCTTGGTCGACAGGTCCTCGTTCGCGGTGGCCGGCTCGCTGATCTCGCCTGCCAGCCAGCTGTCGTCATATCCCGCGTCCAGATAGGTCTTCGGGTAGAACAGCACGTCGTGCGGGTTGACCAGCGAGACGACCATGAAGAACGGCTGCTGCCGGGAAGCGGTGTCGCGCAGGTACTGGACGGCGCCCTCGGTGCCCGCGGCCGGCGTGCCCTTGGAGTTCATGAACCGGCCGTCATTGTCGTAGATGCCGCCGCCTTCCTCGGGGATGCTCTGGTCGGCGCCTGCGTCCGGCGGGTTCCAGCGGGTGAAGCCGTACTTGTTGACGTCATGAGGCACCCAGTCCGAGCCGTCGGCCGGCTTGGTGCAGTGGAATTTCCCCTTGTAGACCGGCACGTAGCCGGCCGCTCTCGTCACGGTCGCGAGGTTCTTGAAGCTGGTGGCCAGCTCGACCTGCGGATACTGCGGCGCGGGCATGTCCTGCTCCAGCGTGTACTTGACGCCGTGCTGGGCCGGGAAGAACCCGGACATCAGCGTCGAGCGGGCCGGCGAGCACATGCACGCGTTGGTGAAGGCGCGGTCGAACAGCATGCCGTGATCGAGCAGGCGGGTCAGGCCCGGCAGGTTGCGCCTGGTCCAGCCCGGCGGGAAGTGCTGAATCGCGCGCTGCTGATCAGTGAGGAAGAGGAGGACGTTCATGCCCTCGATGCCGCGGTCCGGCCGTGCTGGCCGGCGCCGCGAACTGGCCTCGGCAACGGCGGCCCGGCCGAGCAGCAGGCCGGGTGTGGCGACCGCTGCGGCCTTCAGCAGCTCGCCGCGGGTAATGCCGCTTTTCTCGGCGTCAGCCTCGGATTCAGTCATATCCGCCCTTGAGTGTCGTGGTCGACCGCTGACAGCAATGATCGCCGGACACTTTCCGTGTGTGGGCGCCGACACCCCGGCCGGAGGCAGATTTTAGCCGCCAGGATAACGTCAATTCCCATTAATCTGACGGCTACAGGGCCGCAATATGAGAAAGCAAATTAAGACATGAGTCATCACTGACTTATGCCGATTTCCGGCTGCGGTCAGGAGCGGCGGCGGCGGACCTGCCAGAAGCAGAAGCCGGCCAGGGCCATCGCGACCGCCAGGAAGATCGCCGTCTCCTGCCACTGGAACGCCCAGAAGCGGCTGGCGGGCTGGTACGTCACCAGCTGCCGCAGATGAAGCCGGGCGATCGCCGCCGTGCAGGCCTGCTGGTTGCCCCCCTGGCAGGCCAGCGGGGCGGGCCCGGTGAAAACATGGCCGGCCCGGTCGAGGTCCTGGCTGGACACGACCCAGGCGCCGGGCGGGTTCCCCATCGCGAACGCGGTCATGTGGCTGGGGCCCCCGTTGCTGATGGTCACGTTGACGAAATTAATGTTGGCGGCCGTCAGCGCAGTGGTGGCACGAACGGGCGCGATGAGGTGCGGCCGGACCCACCGCATGAGGAACTGGACGGCGGTGAAGACGGCCAGGGTCACGGCCATGGCGGGCACGGTGCGGCGGATAAGCAGTCCGGCGGTGACCCCGAGGGCGAACGCAAACGCGGCGTAGCCGACCGGGGCGATCCCGCGCTGGCTGAATACCGACGGCAGCAGCCGGTTCATGTTCACCGCGTCGATCGGGCTGGCCGACCAGGTCACCATCAGGCTGAACAGCCCGGCCGCGGCCATGCCGGCCAGCCCTACGAGAGCGAGCTTGACGGCGAGCCAGCGGGTGCGGGTGATGCTCTGGTTCCACGCCAGCCGGTAGGTGCCGGCCTCCAGCTCGCGGGCGATCATCGGCGCGCCCCAGAAGACGCCGATGACTGCAGGGACGACGACCAGCGCGGTGCCGAACAGCAGCGGCAGGTGGTTGGCCAGAGTGGCGTTCACCTGGAACAGGAAGTTACTGGTGGCGGGCTGGCAGTCACCGTGAGCGTGGCAGTTCCCGATCCCGCTGGTGGCGTACAGGTGCGCCAGGTGCGCCCCGGTGATCGCCAGGGCGACGGCGGACGCGGCCAGGAGCGCGGCCGCGACGAGAGTCTGGATGCGGAACTGCCGCCAGGTGAGCCAGATCATGGTGATGCCTCCCGTTTGGGATCATTCAGGGTCACGCCACGCGGCGTCGCCGGAGCCACCAGACGCAGAACCCGGCTAGGGCTAGGGCGAGCACGAGGAAGATGGCCGTCTCGTACCACTGGAAGGCCCAGTAGCGGCTGGCGGGCTGGTAGGTCAGCACCTGGCGCAGGTGCTGGCGGCTGACCCAGGCATTGCACTGCTGCTGTGCGCCCGACAGGCAGGCCTGGGTGGCCGGGCCGGTGAACAGATGTCCGGCCGGGGTAATGGTCTGATTGGAGAGTATCCAGGCACCGGGCTTTTGCGCGCCCCCGAGCACGGTCATCGCGTTGTTGCTGCCGTTGATCATCAGTTCGTTGATATCGGAGATGCTGAGCGCACTAGTGGCGTGCAGGGGCGGGATCAGGTGCGGCCGGACCCACAGGGGCCAGGCGATCTGGACGCCGGTGAAGACAGCGAGGGTGGCGGCCATGGCCGGCACGGTGCGGCGGATGAGTACTCCGGCGGTCACGCCGAGGGCGAAGCCGAACGCCGCGTAGCCGACCGGGGCGATGCCGCGCGCGCCGAACAGCAGCGGCGTGAGCCTGTTCAGCAGCGCGGGGCCAGGGCCGGTAGCCAGCCTGGCCGCCCGGTCGACCGGGCTGTCCGACCAGGTCACCATCAGGCTCAGCAGGCCCCCCGTCGCCATGGCGGCCAGCCCGATCAGGCCGAGCTTGACCGCCAGCCAGCGGGTCCGCGTCACGCTCTGGTTCCACGCTAGCCGGAAGGTGCCGGCCTCGATCTCGCGGGTAATCAGCGGCGCCCCCCAGAAGATGCCGATGACGGCGGGCGTGACATACAGGACGCCGATACCCAGGAGGTAGAGAACGTGGTAGAGGGCGCCGTCCTCTACCTGGTTCAGGAAGCTGCTGGCGACCTTCGCGCAGTCGCCGCGGGCGTGGCAGGTCGCGATCCCGCTCGTGTCATACAGGTGGGCCAGATGCACGCCGGTGACGGCCAGGACCACCGCGACGGCGGCCAGCGCGGCGGTGGTCACGATGGCCTGGGCGCGGAACTGGCGCCAGGTCAGCCACATCATTTCTGTGCCTCCAGTGCGGGGCGGCGGTCGCGCTCGGCTACGGCGTCATTGCTCATGTAGGCCAGGACCAGGTCTTCCAGGCCGATCTGGTCGACGGCCCAGGCGGGATCGTCAACCGGCGCCGTGGTGCGGACCAGCAGCGTGCTCTGCCGGTCGGTATGACTGGCCGAGATGACCTGCCAGTCGGCCGGCAGGGCGGCGGGGTCGCAGCGCGCCCCGGTCAGCTGGTGGTGCGAGGCGAGCAGTTCGTCGACCTCTCCTGTCACCCGCACCCGGGAGGCGACGAGCACGATGAGGTAGTCGCAGACCCGCTCCAGGTCGGCGACCAGGTGCGAGGACATCACGACGCTGACGTCGCGCTCGGCAGTGAATTCCATCAGGCCCTGCAGGAACTCGCGCCGGGCCAGCGGGTCGAGGCTGGCAATCGGCTCGTCCAGGATGAGCAGGTCCGGCCTCTTGGCGATGGCCAGGGTCAGCGCGAGCTGGGCGCGCTGGCCGCCCGACAGCTTCCCGGCCCGCTGACCGGGGTCCAGGTGCAGCCGGTCGATCCGGTCCCGCGCCAGGTCTGCGTCCCAGCCGGGGTTCAGGTGAGCGCCGAGCTTCAGGTGGTCGGCGACGCTCAGTCCCGCGTAGGTGGGGGTGTCCTGGGCGACGTAGCCGACCCTGGCGAGCTGCTCCGTACTGCCGGCCGGGCGGCCGCCGAGGACCTCGATCGTGCCGGTCGTCGGGGCCAGCATGCCGGTGGCCAGGTTCAGCAGGGTCGTCTTGCCCGCTCCGTTCGGGCCGACCAGCCCCACGACGTGCCCGGCGGGAATGATGAGCGTGCAGTCGGTCAGCGCCCAGCGGCGCCGGTACTGCTTGCCGAGTCCCCGCGATTCCAGGACGGCGGTCATAGTGCTTCCTCCTCAGCGACGGCCCGCGCGGCGGCGGCCCGGAAGGTGTCCCGGTAAAGGGCCTCGATGCTCTCGTCGTCCAGCCCGGCCCGGCGGGCCTTGCCCAGCCAGCGCTGCAGGTCGCGGCGCAGCGGCCCGTGCGCGGCGAGCGACCCGTCGGTCAGCGTCTTGGTGATGAACGTGCCCACGCCCGGCCGGGCGGCTGCCAGGCCCTCGTATTCGAGTTCCCGGTAGGCCTTGAGCACGGTGTTGGGGTTGATCGCCAGCGTGGCTACCACGTCCTTGACCGTGGGGAGCTGGTCACCCTGCTGCACCAGGCCGAGCCGCATGGCGCGGCGCACCTGCTGGATCAGCTGCAGGTACGGCGCGACCCCGGAGCGCGTGTCCAGGTGGAACTCGATCAACCGATTCCTCGATTCATCTAGGTTCCTAGCACAATAGCAAGACAGTCTGCTGCTGTGTCCAACTTCCAGAGCTGCAGCGGACGCGGCGCAGGCCTGTGGTCACCGCGGCGGCGAGGGCAGGGGCATGCGCAGTCACAGCGCCTGGCCAGCAGGGCGTGATAAAGCTTGTGTCAGAGGTGCAGGCTCCGAAGCAGGTCCAGTAGCCGGGCGGCTGCCGCCGAGCCGGTGTGGTGCTCGATGATCGTCTGCGCGGATTGCAGGCGCTCGCGGATGACGTAGTGATCCGGCGTCGGCAGGGCGGTCTGAAGCTTGACCGCCGCAATTTCCGCGCAAAGCTCCCCGGCGTCGCCGTCATGAAGATCAAGGGAGGATGCCTGCGCGTCCCACTCGTCCACGAACTTGCGAACCTGGTCCAGGCTCAGGTCGCTGATAGAGAGGGCCCGGCGCGCTCGAGGGTGACCGACCTGGACAGCAGAGCCGATGGCATCACCGGCGGTGCGGATGACGCGGATCGGGGGGAAATGCTCGGTGGCCTGCTCTGGCGCCGCGCGAGATCGCTCCATCTCCGCTGCTCCGGTGCCGGTCAGCAAGATCATGAACGGCGTGTCGTGATCCCAGTGCTCCCGCCCTGCGGTGATGAGGTGCTCGCCCTCCAGATACCTGCAGATGCTGCCGAGTTCCGCGTCGGGCAAGTCGAGGTGAGTCAGCAGCCATTCGCCGCTGACGTGGGAGGCCTGACTGCCCTCGGCTGCCTCGTAAATCGCGTTCATGACGCGCAGCCGGTCGGCGTGGCGCCCGGCGGCGTCAGCGTCCCGGCGGGCAGCTGCTGCACCGGAGGGAGCATGTGCAGCTTTGCTCACGCCAGGGGCAGCACCTGTCCGGTCGATCCGGCCGCGGCCGATCCTCACCGCAGGAGCTCTTGCGGCGGGTGCACCTCGCGATTCAAAATCTTGCCGGTCGATCCCTTGGGCAGCTCGCCCACCAGCCAGACATGGCGCGGGTACTTGTACGCCGCCACCCGCTCACGGGTGAACGCGCGCAGTTCTGCGGCTGTCGCGGCCGCGTCCGGCTTGAGCTGGACGGCGGCTCCGATCTCCTCGCCCAGTTCGGGGTGCGGGATTCCGATGACCGCGACCTCAGCGACGGCATGGTGCTCGTGCAGGACCTCTTCGATCTCGCGCGGATACACGTTGTACCCGCCCCGGATGATCAGGTCCTTCTTGCGGCCGACGATGAAGAAGTAGCCATCGTCGTCCAGCCTGGCCAGGTCACCGGTGCGGAACCAGCCGTCCGCGATCGCCTCAGCCGTCGCCTCGGGCTTGCCCCAGTAGCCGGTCATGACGTTGTGCCCGCGGATGGTGATCTCGCCGACTTCGCCGACGGCCAGCCCGGCGCCATCGGTGCCGACGACACGCATCTCGGTCCCCGAGAATGGCGTGCCGATCGAGCCGGGCTTGCGCGTCCTGCCCGGGTGGTTGAAGGACGCGACGGGGGAGGTCTCCGACAGCCCGTAGGCCTCCAGGATCATGCAGCCGAATTTCTCCTCGAACCCGCGCATGATCTCCACCGGCATCGAAGCGCCACCGGAGATGCAGGTCCGCAGGGACGACGCGTCGGCCTCGCCGCTGGCCGGATGGTGCAGCATCCCCGCGTACATAGTGGGCACGCCCTCGAAGATCGTGACCTTGTCACGCTCGATGATGTCGAGGGCTGCGGCCGCGTCGAACCGGGGGAGCAGGGTCAGCAAGCCGCCGCCGATGATGGTCGCGTTCAGGCCGCATGTCAGGCCGAAGACATGGAACAGCGGGAGGCAGCCCATGACCACATCGCCCGAGGCGACGTTGAGCATGGTGGCGGCCGTGAGCTCGGCGTTGCGGGTCAGGTTCGCGTGCGTGAGCTCGGCGCCCTTGGGCCGGCCCGTCGTTCCCGAGGTGTAGAGAATCACCGCGTCATCGCCGCTGGCCGGCTTAGCCAGCACCTGCGCCGGGGCTAGGCCGGTGATCAGTCCGGCCAGGTCGGGGTCGTCCACTTCCACGACCCTCGCGCCGGCGTCAGCGGCCCCCTTAGCCGCTTCCGCGGTGGCGGTGTGCCAGGCGAGCAGGATGCGTGCGCCCGAATCCCGGAGGTAGTAGGCGATCTCACGGCTCTTCAGCATCGGGTTCATGGGCACCACGATGGCCCCGGCGCCGAGGGCGCCGAAGAACGCGATAGGGAAGGCGGGCACGTTCGGCAGCATGATGCCGACCCGGTCTCCGGGCATCACGCCCAGTGAAGTCAGCAGGGAAGCCGCGCGGCGGGCGGCCTCCCGCAGTTCGATGTAGCTCAGTACCAGGCTGTCCAGCCGGATGGCCGGCCCCGCACCATGATCAGCCGTCGCGCGCGCAAAAGCAGAATTCAGGTTCGTCATCTTGCCCTCCGAAATGGGGCTTATGTTATTTTTGCCCTGCATTTATTATGCTCCTAAATTGTCCTGATTGACAGGCCTGGGCTCGTCGATAAAGCACGTGCCTGGCGTGACGAAAATATGGCCCCGTATGTTTTTCGCAGCATGCGGAACGTCCTTGTCACTAATTTCCGGAGGTGCATTTCGGCCGGCCTGGTTGGCCTCCTCGGGCAGGCAGGCGCCGCGGCTGCTGGTCCGGCCGGCGCGGGCAGATCGCCAGGTCGCCGACGCCCGGCAGCCGAAGGCGGGCGTCACCCGCTGACGTTGCCGGCTGAGGTAGCCGGCTTACGTCACCGGCCGCCGGACTGCGCTGTACGCGCGGGCCGCCGTTCAGCCATGATGGAGAGCCATGCCTTCAATTGCGAGATACCTGCACGACATCGCTTCATGGACGCGCGGCAGCGGTCTGGAGCTCGTGCTGCTTGTGACGGGGGCAATACTGCTCACCCGGTTCGCTACCTGGCTCGGCGGGAGGATCACCGACCGGATCGACGCCAACGCCCGGGAGACGGACGCGCTGGTTCGCTCGGAAGCCTCCAAGCACCGGCACGCGCTGGCGCAGGTAATCACCTGGGTCACCCTGGTCGTTATCTACTGCGCCACGGGGGTGGCCATCGCGGAGCGCCTCGGTATCCCCGTCACCAGCCTGGTCGCTCCGGCTGCGGTGGCGGCTGTCGCCCTGGGATTCGGTGCGCAGCGAATCGTTCAGGACATCCTGGCCGGCTTCTTCATCATCACCGAGCGCCAGTACGGCTTCGGCGACCTCGTCCGCCTGATCGTGCCGGGCCTGACTGACCCGGCGATCGGAACCGTCGAGGATGTCACGCTGCGGGTGACCACGGTGCGTACCCCCGACGGCGAGGTAGTCATCACTCCGAACGGCCAGATCACGCAGGTCACCAATCTGTCACGGGACTGGGCGCGCGCCGTGGTGGACGTGCCCGTTCCGGCGGCCGCGGACGTCTACCGGGTGAGTGACCTGCTGCGGCTGATCGGGGCACAGGCCTACCAGGAGGAGGAACTGCGCCCTCTGCTGCTGGATCCCCCCGCCGTCATGGGCGTGCAGAGCATCGACGTGGACCATTTTCTGGTCAGGCTGGTGGCCAGGACACTGCCGGGCAAGCAGTTCGATGTCGGGCGGATGCTTCGGGCCCGGATTGCCGACAGGCTCCGGCGCGAGGGCATCCACCTGCCGGCCGGCCTGGAAACCGCTGATCCGGCCGGTGAGCACTGATGCGACGGGTGCGCACGTCGACCTGGGTCCTGACGGCAGTCTTCCTGATCGCCCTGGTGGCTTACGTGACGGTCGGGCCTCCGTCGACCGCAGCCGGCGTCGCGCCGGCGCCGACCGGGACGCCCACGCATCCGCCGGCCTCGCCGGGGACGGCTCGCCCCACCCGGCCGGCTACGGCACGGCCATCTTCGCCGGCGAAGCCCACGACAGCGCCATCCCCGGCCGCGACGCCGCATCCGGCCGGGACATCGCGCTCGGCGGGCGCCGCGCCGACGTCGCCCGCCGCCACGGTGTCGCCTGCTCCGTCGGGTTCTCAGCCTTCGCCGGGATGAGGGCGCAGGAGCGAGTGATGCTCTCGCGAAATCCTAGAAACATGACCCAAGTGCTCTATTCCGCCGGTCTGATGTCGCTGGAACAATACGGGGACAGCCTGCTGCCTGGCCTTCCCGCCACCGGGGACGGGCCCTCCGGCGGCGTGCTGGCGGAATAACGTGGAGGTCGAGGTGGGTATGCAGCCAGTTCCGGCAGCGTCCAGGCCGTCGGCATCGGACGCCCTGTATGACTCCCGGCGCGGTGTGTACTACACCAAGCCGGTGCTGCGCGGCTGGCTGCATCTGGTGTGGTTCGAGGTGTCAGTGGCCGTCGGGACCCTGCTGGTGGCTCGCACCCACGGAGCGGCCCGGATCACGGCAGTCGCCATTTACGCGGCCAGCGTCAGCGCACTGTTCGGAGTCAGCGCGCTGTATCACCGGGGCAACTGGAATGCCGACTGGAGCAGACGGCTGCAGCGCCTGGACCATGCGATGATCTTCTTCCTCATCGCCGGCACCGCGACCCCTGCTTTCCTGCTCGCTAACCGGGGCACCTTCGGGCTGACCTGCCTGATCGTGATCTGGGCCCTCACGCTGACGGCCGCGGCCGTCCACATGACCTGGATGAACGCGCCCGAGCTGCTGGTCGGCGCGACTTTCGTGGGACTGGGCTGGATCGCCGGGCTGGCGATACCCGGCGTGTGGATCCATAGCGGTGTCGCCCCGGCGGTGCTGATACTCGCGGGCGGCTTGCTCTACACGGCCGGGGCGATCTCCTACCATCGCCGCTGGCCTGACCCGGCCCCGTCCGTCTTCGGCTACCACGAAGTCTTCCATGCCTTCGTCTGCGCCGCCGCCACCTGCCAGTTCGTCGCCATAGCGCTGTACATCGGCCGCTGAGGCTGCCCGGCGCCCCTCGTTTCAGCGGCGATGTCCGGCCCGCTGCCGCAGAAGGCACGCAGGGACGTCCACGAAGGGAACGAGAAAGCATGAGCGCTGATCACGGCTCGGGTGTCGCACTGCTCGAGGACCCGCTGACAAACAAGGGCACCGCATTCTCCGAGGAGGAGCGTTCCGAGCTGGGCCTGCGCGGGCTGCTGCCGGCCGTGGTCGAGACGCTGGAACAGCAGGCGCGCCGCAGGTACCAGAGCTATCAGGGCCAGCACACGGACATCGCCCGGCACATTAACCTGCGGGCGCTCCAGGACACCAACGAGATGCTGTTCTACCGGCTGGTGTCCGACCACATCGAGGAAATGCTGCCGATCCTCTACACGCCCACCGTCGGGCTGGCGTGCCAGCGTTTCAGCGAGATCTACCGCCGTCCGCGCGGCCTTTTCGTCGCCTACCCCGACCGCGACCGCATCGGCGAGATCCTGCGCAACCGGCCCCGGCGGGAGGTCGACGTCATTGTCGTCACCGACGGGCAGCGGATCCTCGGCCTGGGTGACCAGGGGATCGGCGGCATGGGCATCCCGATCGGCAAGCTCTCGCTGTACGCGGCCCTCGGCGGCATAGACCCCGCTCGCACGCTGCCGGTCCTGCTGGATGTCGGCACCGACAACGCCGAGCTTCTTGACGACCCCATGTACCTCGGCTGGCGGCACCGCCGTATCGCCGGCGCTGATTACAGCGACTTCGTCGACGGGTTCGTTCAGGCCGTCCGGGCCGAGCTGCCCGGCGCGCTGCTTCAGTGGGAGGACTTCTCCAGCACGCACGCGCTGCCCATCCTGGAGCGCTACCGCGACCAGATGCTCACCTTCAACGATGACATCCAGGGGACGGCCGCCGTGGTCCTGGCCGCGCTCTCCGCGGGGGCCGCGGCCACGGGCTCGCGGCTGCGCGACCAGACGGTCGTGATGCTCGGGGCCGGCTCGGCCGGCGTCGGAGTCTGCGAGCAGATCGTACGGTCGATGGTGGCCGACGGCCTGTCCGAGCGGCGGGCCCGCGGACGAGTCTGGGTGGTCGACATCAACGGCCTGCTCACCACGGCCCGCACGGATCTCGACCCGGCGCAGCGCCGTCTCGCCCAGCCGCCCGCAGCCGTATCAGGCAGCGGACACGGCCGGCCCGCGGGCCTCGCCGACGTCATTGACACCCTGCGCCCCACCGCGCTCATCGGCCTGTCCACTGCCGCCGGCGCTTTCACAGAAGATGTCGTCCGCCGCGTGACCGCGCACGTGCCGCGGCCGATCATCATGCCGCTGTCCAATCCGACCAGCCGCAGCGAGGCGCGGCCGCAGGATCTCGCCGACTGGACCGAAGGGCGCGCGCTTGTCGCCACGGGCTCACCGTTTGCGCCCATGCAGGCGGCCGGCGCCAGCATCCCCGTGGCCCAGTGCAACAACATCTACATCTTCCCGGGGGTCGGCCTGGCCGTGACTGCCGTGCGGGCGACCCGCGTGACTGACGCCATGCTGACCGCGGCGGCCGCTGCGGTCAGCGACGCCGCCACCATCAACCGCGATCCGCACGGGACGCTCCTGCCCGACCGCACTCAGCTCGCGGGCACGGCGACCGCCGTGGCAAGAGCCGTCGCGAGGGCCGCCGTCGCCGACGCCGTCGCGCCGGCGCTCACCGATGACCAGATCGACGAGGCCATTACCCGCGCCCGGTGGGCCCCCCGCTACCTGCCCTGACGACAGGAGATCTCCGCAGTGGCGCAGATGGGACCGCGGCGCCCGCCGGCAGGTCAGGGCACGGCCAGCAGCCCGTGCTCGGGGAACACGGCCATGCGAGTGGCCATGATGGCCCGGTCCACGGGGTCGCCCGGATCGTATCCGGACTCGAAGCGCACATACCGGGGGTCATCGTCTTCGGTCATGACCTCGGGCGCCGGGCGGCCGGTGCGGCGTGAGGCGTACTCGCGCCAGACGGCCGGGATCCGCGCCCGCGGGGCGATCGGATATCCGGCCGCCTCCGCCAGCAGATGCGACCAGGTCCGCGGCACGACCTGCAGGAGCTCGTAGCCGCCGCCGCCGGTCAGCAGCCAGCGGCCGTCCGCCGTCTCGTGGGCCAGGGCATGAATCGAGGCGTGCGCGGCGCGCTGGGTGTCGATCGACAGCCGCAGGTCGGCGAGCGGATCGAGCCAGTGAGTATCACAGCCATGCTGGCTGACCAGGATCTGCGGCCGGAACGCCCGCAGCAGCGGCGGCACCACCGCATGGAAGGCACGCAGCCAGCCGGCGCCCCTGATGCCGGCGGGCAGCGCCACGTTCACCGCCGATCCCTTAGCTCCCGGCCCGCCCGTCTCGGACGGGAGCCCGGTCCACGGCCACAGGGTCGCCGGATGCTCGTGCACGCTGATCGTCAGGACGCGCGGATCGCCGTAAAAGGCCGCCTGGACGCCGTCACCATGATGCGCGTCGACGTCCACATAGGCGACCCGCTCCGCACCCGCCAGCAGGAGCCAGGCAATCGCGACGGCGGGATCGTTATAGACGCAGAAGCCGCTCGCGCTCGCGCGCATGGCGTGATGCAGGCCGCCCGCGATGCTGGCGGCGTGCCGCGACGCCCCGGTCCAGACGGCGCGGGCCGCGGCCAGGGTCGCGCCTGCCACCATGGCCGACGCGTCGTGCATGCCCGTGAACACCGGGTCATCCGCCGTGCCCAGGCCGAAACTCAGCTCCGGGGAATCCAGCCCCGGCGCGCCCGCGCGGCGCACCGCGGCGATGTAGCGCTGGACGTGCACCATCTCGAGCTGAACGTCCGTCGCGGCCGCCGCGCGCTCGACCGAGACATTGTCCCGGTCGAACAGGCCGAAGGCGCGGGCCAGTTCTATCGTCAGCTCAACCCGCATCGGCGCCATCGGATGCCCGGCGCCGAAGTCGTAGGCAGCGAGCCGCTCGTCCCAGGCCACGCGCAGCGTGCAGGCCATATGCGCTCCTCTCCCGTCATGCTGTCATGCGGACGGGAGATTAGGAGCGGCCCGGATGCCCTGTTTCAGCTCTGCGGCGATTTAGTTCCCGGCCAGATCGGGTGCGCAAGGCCGATCCCGGGCAGGCTGCCTCCCTGCTGAGTCGCTGCTGCGCCGTGAGTCGTCAGGGGTCGGGGACGACCGGGCACACGCCGAGCGCGGGGCCGCGGTAGGCGACCGCGGAAAGTGGTGGGCGTAGACGGCGATCACCCGGCTGGCCAGGCGGCGGGCCAGGCCGACCGCGTAGTGCAGGGCGCGCCAGGACGGATCAGAGCCGTCGAAGCCGACCAGGATGGCGGTCGGCCCGTCGGTGCCGAGCTCGAATCCGGCGGGCGCGGTCTCCGGCTGCTGGCTCATTGCCGGCGGTCGGTGCGGTAGGCGTGCTCGGCGAGGACCGCTTCCTCAGGTTCGGCGGGGATTTGCCTGACGGCCTCTTCCTCGGCCTCGCGGACGTCGGAATGACCGGGCGCGCTCTCCCCGGCGTCGGCGTCGTCGAGGGCCCGCCGCAGCGTCGCCACTACCACGGTCCCGGCGAGCACGATCACGGCGGCGAGCAGGAACGGGACGTGCGCGTTATAGGTCGCGACCAGCCGGCCTGCCACGTACGGCGCGATGCCGCCGCCGATGAAGCGGACGAAGCCGTAACTGGCCGACGCGACGCCGCGGGGGACGGGCGAGACGCTCATCACCGCGGTGGTCACCAGCGTGTTGTTCAGGCCGATCAGGGCACCCGACGCGATGACGGCGCCGATGACGACCCAGCGGTGGTAGGGGAAGACGCCGATGATGCCGAGGATGACCGCGATCAGCACGAGGCTGGAAATGAGCGTCCGGGTCGTGCCGAAGCGGCCGCGCAGGGCGGGTGCGCCGAAGACGGCGAAGATGGCGACCAGCACGCCCCAGGCGCAGAACACGGCGCCGAGCTTGAGCGCCGACAGGTGCATGAGG
Source organism: Streptosporangiaceae bacterium (assembly GCA_052146815.1). GTDB lineage: Bacteria > Actinomycetota > Actinomycetes > Streptosporangiales > Streptosporangiaceae > DATJZH01. Next base: position 20,847 of record JBKQMG010000074.1, read on the forward strand.
AACGGCGCGTAGCCGAGGATCGTGAAGAAGCCCCAGTTGTAGAGCAGCCCGGTCACGCTGGTCTTGGCCAGCGGGCCATGCCGCAGGGCCGTGAGCGGCTCTTTGAGCGATGACCGCCGCGGCGGGGCGGGGGTGGCCGGAACCAGGAGGATCGTCGCCATCAGCGCGATGAACATCAGGACGCAGACCCCGTAGAACGGGCCGCGCCAGCTGATGTTGCCCAGCAGGCCGCCGAGCACGGGCCCGGACGCGATGCCGACGCCGAGGGCCGCCTCGTACAAGATGATGGCGCCGGAGAAACCGCCGCTGGCCGAGGAGACGATAACCGCCAGCGAGGTGGCGATGAACAGCGCGTTGCCGAGGCCCCAGCCGGCCCGGAACCCGACGATCCCGCCGATGGTGGAACTGGAGCCGGCCAGGCCGGCGAAGACGACGATAAGGATCAGGCCGGCGACCAGGGTGCGCTTGGCGCCGATGCGGCTGGACACCCAGCCGGTCACGAGCATCGCGACCGAGGTGACGATCAGGTAGCTGGTGAACAGCAGGTCGACCTGGCTGGGCGTCGCGTGCAGCTTGCTGGCCAGCGCGGGCAGGATCGGATCGACGAGCCCGATGCCCATGAACGAGACCACGCAGGCGAAGGCGACGGCAAAGACCGCCTTGGGCTGGCGGAACGGGCTGGGCGGCTTCTGGTGACCGCTCCCGGCAGCAGGGCTGCCGGCCGGGCTGGTGCTACTGGGACTCGGACCGGCGGGGTGGGCAGCGTTCATGTCGTGGAGGCTCCGGTATTGATGGGCTGATCGGCGAGGCTCGCCAGCGCGTCGAGCGCGCCGACGAGAGACTGCAGCTGAGCGGGGGGGAGGCCGCGCACGTGCCGGGCGATCACCTCGGCGCGCCGCTGGTGAATCTGCTCGACGTACGCGACGCCGGCAGGCGTGAGGCAGACCAGCGTGGCCCGGCCGTCGCTGGGGTCGGCCTGCCGGTCGACCAGGCCGGCCGCCGCCATCCGGCCGACCAGGCTCGTCATGCCGGGCTGGGTGATCCGCTCAGCGGCCACAAGATCGGTAATGCGCAGCGGTCCGCGCCGCGCCAGCTGGCCGAGCGTGCTCAGCGCGACGGAGTTCCACTCCACCGCCGGCGTCGCCAGCCGCAGCCAGCCGTACAGCCGCTCCAGCCCGAGACTGACCTCGGCCGCCGGGTCCGCCTGGACCCGCGCCGCATGCTGTGTCCCGCGCACTGCAGAACTATATCACAAACTTATATAAGTGAGTGATAGTTATTCAGCGCGTCACCAGGTCTCGAGCAGGGCCGGCAGCTCGCTGAGCCGGCTGATCACCGCATCCGGGACCGCGTCCGGGTAGGCCGGCACCTCGCTGTTGTTGATCAGGACGGCCCGCATGCCCGCGCTCTTGGCGCCGTGCACGTCGTCGAACGGCCGGTCGCCCACGAAGACGCAGCTGGCCGGCTCGGTGACGCCTACCGCGGCCATGGCGGCGCTGAAGGCATCCGCGTGCGGCTTGGTCGCGGCGATCTCGCTGGAGTAGACGGCGCCGTCGATGAGATCCAGCACCCCGTCGCGGCGGAATACGTCTTCGTGCCAGCTTCGCGGCCACATCGTGTTGGACAGCACGCCGACCCTGATCCCGCGCTCGCGCAGGTGCGCCAGTACTGCGGCTGCCTCCGGGTCGGTGAGCGTATGCGGCTCCCAGGCGCGCAGGTAGCTGGCGAGGAACTCCTCGCTGGGCGGCACGCCGGCCCGCTCGAGCACCTGGAAGATCGTCGCGCTGCGGTGCTCCTGCTCGGCGGCCAGCCACAGTTCCCGCTCGGCGGCGACAATCGCCCCGGCCAGTTCCGCGTGCTGGCCCTGGGGGTAATGCAGGCCGCAGACGCCGAGCCACAGGTCGGCGTGATCAATGGTGTGCCAGGGGGTCAGTGTGCCGCCCCAGTCGAAAATGACGGCCCGCACGGTCATGACGCGCATCCTAGGCGAGACTTTTGCCGGGCAACGGCGACGTTTGCCCGGTCAGGCGGGCCGCCGCCGGTGCTTTCCGCTAGTTTCGCTGCATGTCCGGATTGCAGTTCATCGTGGACTTCGCCAGGACCCTGGCCTGGCCGCTGGCGGTCGTCGCGCTCGTCATGATCTTGCGCCGGCCGATTGCCGACATTCTCCGGCAGCTCGCCGGCGGTCTGCGACGGCTGCGTGCCGGGCAGTCGGACGCCGAGTTCGACCGGGTCGTGCGCCAGGCGAACGCCGAGCTGACCGCGGCGGTCTCGGCGGGGCAGGCCGAGCCGGCCGCGATGCCGGTGCTGCTCAGGTTCGGGGTCCTGGCGCAGGACGATCCGGCGGCGGCTTTCCCGCCGGCGTTAGCCGTCGTCGAGGCGGCCCTGCGCGACCTGCTGGCCGGCAGCGGCAAGCTGCTGCCGGTCGGGACCGGCGACCCGACTGCCGTGGCCCGCTTCGCCCGGGACCAGGGCCTGCTGCCCGAATCGATCGTGCGCGCGGTCGACGGGGTGGTCAGACTGCGCAACTCCGCCGCGAGCGACCCGGCGCGGGCTACCCGCGACCACGCGGCGACATTCCTGGCGCTGGTCGACACGCTCCTGTTTGCCATCGCCCGGCAGCGGGACCGGCACTCCGTGACACGGTCTCGCGTGCAATAACGACCGGCCGTCCTGACCGGCTTATGCTATTTTGCGAGGCGGGCGGGCGCTCCGTCTGAATAGGCAGATTTGCCAGGCATACTACAATTAAAATTTCAGGATGAAAAAGATCTACGATCCCGGAATTACCTCACAGTTCCGGCTGTACGTCACGAATCAAGAAAAGTTCGAGATAAGCCGAGAGATTGGCCGGGACTGACCGTCCGGATAACGGGCCCGGGCCCGGTCGGCAGACCGGGCCGCGCGTGACGGGACCCGCAGGGCTGGCGTCCGGGATCTCCTCGGGACCCCGGTAGCAGAGCCGGCCCGGGGCCGCCAGGACAGCTTCTGCCGCCCGGCTGAGGGCCAGGCGCGCCGTATCAGCGTAAGTGCTGTCTGCCCGAGCACTGTTAGTAATCGCGCACGAAAAAAGCCAGGGGGTGCTGCCCGCTGGAAAGGCGGGACGAAAGATCATGGATAAATCACGGAATTCTGCGTCGGCTGTCCAGTCGCCGGCTGCGCATCGGACGGGCCGGCAGCACGCGCGTCAGCCTGCGTACG
>JBKQMG010000075.1:0-4579 GCA_052146815.1 Streptosporangiaceae bacterium
CGTGACCGGCCACCGGGATCAACGACCCTGCAGCGAACGGATCAGCGTGTCGAGCGCGGCCAGGCCCTCAGCCGACAGCCGGCACCCCAGCGGGGCCGGGCCGCGCTCCGTCCACGACTCCTGCACCGTCACCCGGCCCAGCTGGGCGCTCTCGCCGACCAGCACCACCGCGCCGGCGCGGCGCTTGGCGAACAAGACCTCCAGCCGCTGGCCGCTCAGCGGGTGGAACGGATGCGTGATAAGAACAGAACCCGAAGGCTCCCTGGAAGCAACGGCACTATGCCGCCTCCGCTGGTATCCCGAGCTTGCGGAGCTTGCCGCTCTTCTTCGGGATCATCACCTGCCGCACCGGCACCGGCCGGAACTCACCGGACTTCAGCGAGTCCCGGATCTGGTCCAGGAACACCCCCACCCCGATCCGGTTCTCGATGTCAGCCACCGTGGCCTTATCGATCCCCGGCGTCTTTGACCCGGCGTTGGCTTTCACGCGCAGCCATCCCTCAGCCAGGAACTCCAGGTCGCTAACGAGGTTGAACAGGTCACCGAACCGGCGGGAGCGATCTTCTCCCGCCCAGCGGTGCAACTTGGCCTGCATCTCCCGTACCTTGCGGTACTGCGCCGCCTGCCTTCCGGCGGGCTGCGCATCTGTCCGCACGGCACCGGGATTCCCCGGTGCGTCTTCGGGCATTACAGCTCCTTCCCTGACTGACACGCTGCCGCCCTTCCCCATGTGTCCGGCTTTCCCGGCCCCGGAGTACTACGGCGGCTCCGTCCCGTCCGCGCCTTCGGCAGGCATCGTGCTTATCCGGCCCCTTCACCCCTGGACGGGGAGAGGACCCGGAACGTGCCACGGACGGTTCCCGCGTTCACTGCTGACCATTTGACGGGCTAGGCACCCGGCTTTACCCCTGCGGCATCGCCACGGCTACGCCGCAGGCATTCACCGTGACCTCCCACCCCAGGCTGTGCAGACCCGGACAGGAGTTCCCCGCCCTGACAGGGGCGGGTACGCGCCGCGAACCAGCCCGTATCCACCGGGTTTGAGCTGGCGTTGCTTCAAGAGGCGTAACGACACCGGTTTCTCGCGTATACCTTCCCGTCTCGCTCACCGCGCCCGGCCCATCCGGCAGTCCTGAACCGGCGCGACTTTGTCGAGGATGCTCCCGTCCTTTCCGGCGCTCCCCGGATCAGACTTCCTCCAGCTTCACCCCGCCGCTGCGACGGCGGAGCGACAGACGGTCTTTCACCTCCATCCGGGCCAGCAGAACTTCGTGGCGCACTCCAGGATCACGTACTACAGGTAGTAGCAGGTCCACTTCGCCGGACCGTGCAGCTTGGTGATGTCCCAGCTCCAGCACTGGTTCGGCCCGGTAGTTGCGAGCTCGGGCCTGACGGCGGCCGGGTGGGTGGCCTGCGCGCGCCGCTCCCGGCTCTCCCCGGCCTCGCGCAGGACCCGGTAATAGGTGGATACCGATCCCGGGTAGATGCCCTCATCCAGCAGCACCGCCCAGGCCTCGGCCGGGGCAGTGTCCGCGAACCGCGCCGAGTGCAGCATGTCCAGGATGGCCTGCCGTTCGGCAGCGGCCAGGGCGCGGGGCTGCACCCGGTCCCGGTGCGGCATGGCCGGCCGCCGCACTGGTGCCGGGCTGGCCCGGTGCCGCCGGTACCAGGTGGCCTGCGGCACGCCAGACGCCGCGCACGCCGCCCTGGTGCCGATCCTCGGCGCCAGCAGCGCGATCGCCTCGTCCGTCACGAGCTCGACCCGGGCTCTGTGTCCGCAGGTGCGGTACCAGCCATGTGGCCGAAGTCATGGCTTCCAGGGCGCCCCGGCCATCTTGCCAACGACATGTCGTGCCGACAAGAACTAATGCGGCGGGCAGACCACAGCGTGGCCCGTGGGTCTGGCGGAACGAGCGCGGCAAGAGGACGATTAGCTGGCTGCTCCCGTTCTGAAAGGACCCCGCTATGCCCGACAGTGACACGCCCGTCATGGACACCCTCGCGGTGATGACCGCCGCATCGCTGGAGAGCAGCGACCTGCCGCCACGCGAGTTCATGATCGCCCGGATCGCCGCCCTGGTCGCAGTGGACGCACCCGCTGCGTCCTATGCCCTCAACGTCGAAGCGGCGGCCGACTCCGACATCACCCTCGATGACGTCGAAGACATTCTCGTCGCGGTAGCTCCCATCGTAGGCACGGCCCGCGTGGTCTCGGGGGCGGCGAACATCGCCAGGGGGCTGGGCTTCGTGGTCGCCATAGCCGAAGCTGAGCTGGAGGCCGAACTGGAGGCAGAGGCCGACGACGACGCCTAAGCCCAGGGCCGCGCCAATCGCGCCCGCCGTATGCCCGGTCAGGCGGTCAGCCACGGGTCACCGCGGTCACTAGCCGCCGCCCGGACCAAACAGAACGACGGGAGAGACAACCGCGACAATGACCGCGTCCCCGCTACCCAGTGCGCGCATGACCCGGGCCGAGCTCGAAGCCGTCATGCACTGCCATCTCTTGCTTTCAGTGCGTAACTCGCGCGCACGATTACGAGGTGACCTTGGTCCCGGCCCGCCGGCCGACGGTCACTGGATTACCCATCGCAGCGGCGATAAGCGCCGGTTGGCGCCAGCGCCGCTCCCACCAGCAGGGCCAGCCCGATGCTGGCGCTGCTGGCCAGGGCGAAGGCCGCGCGACGGCGAGTGGGTGCTCGGGACCTGACGTCTGGCGCGGCGGTTCCGCGACACTGGCTTGGAGTCCGCGCATCCGGCAGCCTGGGCAACGGAGGCTGGATCCATGAGCTTCGAAGGCTTGACCAGGCGGGTGACCCGGGTCATCGCCTGGGCGGACCGTCTGCAGCGCAAGCATGGCGTGCTGGGGTTCCCCTACGCGGTGGTGAAGAAGTACGGCGACGATGCAGGCGGCCGGGAGGCGGCGCTCATCACCTACTACGGCTTCCTGAGCATTTTCCCGCTGCTGCTGCTCGGGGTGGCAGTCCTGTCCCGGGTGCTGGCCGATCACCCGGACCTGCGTCAGCGGCTGATCTCCGCGATCGTGCCGCAGGCGCTGCGGTCCACGGTTGAGCACTCGGTGGCCACCTTGCCGACGTCGGCAATCCCGTTCTTCGCCGGTCTGATCGGTTTGCTGTTCTCCGGCACCGGTGTCGTGTTCTCCGCCTACCAGACGCTGAACCATGTCGCTGCCGTCCCGAGACGCCTTCGTGCCGGGTTCGCGTCCCGGTACGTCCGGGTGTTCGTGATGCTGGCGATGCTGCTGCTGGGGGCAGTGGCGGCCGGGGCGCTCACTGTGGTGGTCACGGCGCTGCCCCGCGTGCCGGGAGCGGAACGCGCCGTGGCGGTGCTCGGGTCGGCCGTGGTCATCTTCGCCGTGTTGCTGTTTGGTGCCAGGCTGCTGCTCGCCCGGCCAGCGCCGGTCCGTGCCCTCTGGCCGGCCGCTGTTCTGGGCGCTGCGGCGGTGACCCTGACGCTCAATCTCGGCGCGCCAGTGCTGGCGAGGCTGGTGAGCAAGGCCGGCCCCGTCTATGGGAGCTTCGCCACCGTGGCAGGTATGTTCGCCCTGCTCTACCTGGTCAACCAGGCGCTGGTCTACGCGGCCGAGGTCGCAGCCGTTCGATATGCCCGCCTATGGCCGCGGGCCCTGGATGTGAACCAGCCCACGGCAGCCGACGTCCGCGCACAGGCGCTGCTCGCCCGTGAGCAAGAGCGTATCCCGGCTGTCCGGGTCGAGCTCCGCCTTGTTGCCCGCGAGTCACCCCCGGCCAGTAGCGGCTCGCCTCGATCAGGCTCTGCCTAGCAGCCCAGATCGGTCCTTCGGTCAGTGTCACGTGCCGACCGCCGGTGCGGTGCATGCGCTGTAGGCTCATCGCCGCCGCACTCGATCCCATCGGAGGGCTGCTCGGCGTCAGAGAATTCCCGGCCAGCACGGCCGGCTACGCCCTGTACCGCTTCAGAACTCGCCGCAGGCACTATGCTCTGCGGCTTGGCCGAATGAGGTCAGATAGAGCAGGCGGAGAGACACAAACCGCGATCTTCCGCAACGGGAGCGGAGCGACGCGGTATTCGTATGGGACAGGCGCTCGATAGTGACACTATCGCCTTCGACTAGACGATGGTGAGCAAAGAATTTCCGCCAAGGATCACGGCGGCGGAAGAACTATGCTTGCCAGCGATGTCGGTCTTTACCATCTCGGGAAGTCCTGCGAAGTGCAGGGTGAGCGGTACGCCTTCCCCGTCCTGGACCTTAGAAGCGCCGATCGCGGCCGCAGGAAAGAAGTCCAGGTACTTGGCCAAGGACACATAATCGTTCTTGAGGCCGCCCCGGGTGAGGCGGATCACGATACTTTCGGCGCGATCCCGGGGGACCGGACCGCGGACAGGCAGAGATGCACTGGCCTGTCTGGGCATCGAGTCTGCACCTGATGTGTTACTTTTTCGGCCGCTGCATGGGCCTTGCGGCAGCGGCCGTGTCCTCTCGCCCGACTTTAAGAGTTCCACTCGGTGACGCGCACTCCTGCAGCAGTCGGTTGATCCACGCCCGCGGCGGGATATCGCCCAGGCTAAGCAGGTCGGTCTG
>JBKQMG010000076.1:0-52723 GCA_052146815.1 Streptosporangiaceae bacterium
CGTGTGGATCGTGCCCGACATGCCCAAGACCAGGTCGGGCAAGATCATGCGCCGGGTCATCGCGTCGATCTCCAACTTCGCCGACGTCGGCGACGTCACCACCCTGGCGAACCCCGAGATCGTCGACAGCATCCGCCATCACGTGCAGAGCACCAAGGTCGCCAAGGATGACGTGCCGCGCGACCTGACCGAGACCGAGTACGAGGAGATCAGGAAGTTCGGCGAGTAATTCGCGGCAGCACGCCCGGCGCCCGGCCAGCCAGGCCGGACACCGGCCGCATCAGATGGCTGCGGCGGATCGCGGTGCCACGGCACCCGCGATCCGCCGCAGCCGTGTGCGGACTGGGCCAGCGCGGACTCAGCCAGGGCCGCGGCTGAGCCAGGCTGAGCGCTAGACGGGCGGGGCGACGACCGTGCCCGCCGCAGTGACGACCGTCAGCGGCGGGTCCACGACCGTGGCCGCGGACGGACCGCGCTCCGGCTCGGCGCGGCACACGACCCGCGCCTCGAAGGCCATCTGCCGGCTGCGGCGGCCGGCCCCGGTGATCGTGGCGGTGACCTCGATCACGTCGCCGGCCAGCAGTGGCGCACGGAACTGGACGTCGGAATAGGAGGCGAACAGCCCCTCGTCGCCGTCCGCGCGGATCGAGGCCTCGGTCGCCACGTCGCCGAACAGGCCGAGCACGTAGGCGCCGTCCACCAGGCTGCCGCCGTAGTGCGCGTGGCTGTAGGGCACGTACCGCCGGTGCGTGACGGTCAGGCCAACCCGCGGGTCCGCCGCGGCTGCAGGGGCCGGCGAGGCGCTGGCGGCCGTGCCCGGGCGACCGGTCGCCGGGCCGGTCATGCCTGCGCCCCGACGCTCCGGCTGGCCGGAGCCCGGCCAGCGGTGCCCTCCGCTGCGGCTGCCTCCCCGGCGCCGGCGCCGCCGGTCTCCCCTGACTCGCCGGCGCCGCCGGTCACCTCTGATTCGCCGGCCGCCATGTCCGGATCGCCGGCCCCGGCCGGGATCAGCGCGTGCACGAGATAGCTGGCCACCTCGCGCGGCGTCGTGCCCTTGGCGAAGATCCTGTCCACCCCGAGCCCGGCGGCCATCGAGGGGTCGAACCGCGGGCCGCCGACCACCAGCAGCGGCTGGGCCGGGCTGGCCGCGAAGGCACTGGCCATCTCGCGCGCGTTGTGGATGTGCGCATCGCGCTGTGTCACGACCTGGCTGACCAGGACCGCGTCGGCCCCTTCGGCCGCAGACCGGGCCACCAGGTCCGGCACGGCGACCTGCGAGCCCAGGTTGACGACCCGGATCTCGCGGTAGTACTCCAGGCCCTTCTCCCCCGCGTGGCCCTTGACGTTGAGGATCGCGTCGATCCCGACGGTGTGCGCATCAGTGCCGATGCAGGCGCCGACGACGACCAGCTTGCGCCCGAGCCCCGACCGGATCCTCAGGTTAATCTCAGCGGCGGCAAGCAGCGGGAACTCGCGCTCGGCGATGATCACCTCAGACAGGTCCACCAGGTGGCTGACCCGGCCGTAGACGATGAAGAACGTGAAGTCAGGTCCCATGCCCTTGGCGTGCACCACCATCGCCGGCTCGAGCCCCATCTTGGCGGCGAGCTGCAGCGCCGCGCCCTCGGCCCTGGCCCGCTCGCTGGACGTGCCGAATGGCACCGGCAGGGTGAAGGACACCTGGACCCGGCCGTCGCCGGTGGTGTCGCCGTAGGGCCTGACAACCTGCCCGGTTCCCGTCACCTGCCCGGTTCCCGTCGTGTGCCCGGTCACTGCTGCGCTCCGGTCGTCACGGGCGCGCCCGCGGGCGACTCGCCGCCGGCTGCGCTAGCGGAATCAGCCAGGATCTCGGTGGCCGGGTTGAGATACCCCTCGGCCTTCTCGATCACTCCGGCCAGGCCGCGGCCGCCGCCCGCGGGCCGCTTCGTGATGCCGAACGTGCCGTCGGCGATCGCAGTCAGCAGGCCCTCGTCGCCGATCCGGCGCAGCAGGCCGATGGACTCCGCCAGCACTTCCTGCGCGCGCCGATCGATGAAGCCGCCCTGCGGGGGCCGGAAGTTCTCGCCCAGGCGGCCGGCGGCGTCCCGCACGTAGCGGACGTTCTCCAGCGCCAGGTCGCGATCGGACAGGAACGGGGTGTGGATGCCCTCGGTCATCATCCCGATCAGCAGGATCGACTGATCGGTCATCAGGCCGCACAGGTTGAAGAACGCGTCGAGCAGGTAGCCGCCGAACACGTTGCCGGTCATGTGCTTGGTCGGCGGCATGTACTTCAGCGGCGCGTCCGGGAACAGCTCGCGGACCAGCTGCGCGTGCGCCAGCTCCAGCAGGAACGAGTCCGGCACCGCCGGGTTGATCTCGAAGGCGTGGCCGAGGCCGAGCTGGCCGTCGGCCAGGCCCGCTTCCTTGCCGAAGTACTCGTTCAGCAGCTGGCTGACGATCACCGTGTGCGCGGCGTCGACGGCGTCGGCGGTGGTCAGGTAGTTGTCCTCGCCGGTGTTGATGATGATCCCGGCGCGGGCGTGGATCTGCCGGGAGAACCGCTGGTCGATGAACGTCCGCCGCGGATTGATGTCGCGGAAGATGATGCCGTACATGCAGTCGTTCAGCATCATGTCGAGTCGTTCCAGGCCTGCCAGCGCGGCGATTTCCGGCATGCAGAGCCCGGAGGCGTAGTTGGTCAGCCGCACGTAGCGGCCGAGCTCGCGGGAGACCTCGTCGAGCGCGGTCCGCATCAGCCGGAAGTTCTCCTGGGTGGCATAAGTCCCGGCGAAGCCCTCCCTGGTGGCGCCCTCAGGCACGTAATCCAGCAGCGACTGGCCCGTCGAGCGGATCACCGCGATGATGTCAGCGCCCTCGCGGGCCGCGGCCTGCGCCTGCGGGATGTCCTCGTGGATGTCCCCGGTGGCCACGATCAGGTAGATCCACGGCCGGGGCGGCTCCGCCGTCTCGGCGATGATCGCGTCCCGCCGGCCCCGCTGGGCGTCGATGGCGGCGATGCCGCCGCCGACGGCGGCGGTCGCCGCCGCGCGCGCCGCCCGGGCATCCTCGCCCGCCGGGATCCGGAACTTCACCTTCCCCTGGGCCGCTTCCTCGGCCAGGGCGGCGAGGCTCGGGTAGCCGCCGGTCAGCAGCGCATCCCAGACCGGCAGCGCGACGCCGTGCTGCAGGCCCGTGGTCGCGCCGATCGCGTCCGCGAGCCGGTTTACCCAGGGCATCCCGTCCTGGTCGGCGCCGCGCAGGCCCGCCAGCCGCAGGACCGCCCGCTCGACCGAGACGGTCGTGTTCCGGGTGGCCAGCTCAGTGATCGGCTCGCCTGCCCGGCGAGCCAGGCCCCTGGCCTCGCGGACCAGGGCCGGGTCCAGATGAAGTCTCGGGGTGATCCCGCCTGCTGAGTGCGTCATTGCTGTTCTCCTGGCTTGCCGGGGGCGCCTTGATGCTCGTCGATCCGGCCGTCGAAAATGGCGCGCACGCCCGGTTCGGCGCGGATCAGGTCCAGGGCGAGCCGGGCGTGTCCGGGGACATACCCGTTTCCGACCAGCATCGTGACATCCGCCGCGGCGCCCTCGGCGCCGAGGGCAGCGGCGGTGAACGACGTGGCCATCGAGAAGAAGATCACCGTCCCGCCCTGGGCGGTGGCGAGGATCGCGCCGCCTTCGCAGCCGGGCACGTCGACGCAGACGACGGTGACGTCGGCGGGTCCGCCTGCCTGGCGCACCGCCTCGGAGACGCCTACCGGATCCCTGGCGTCGGCGATGACGACCTGATCGGCGAGCGGTGCGTCGCCGCCGGCCGCGCGCGCGGCCGCCAGCACGGCGGCCTCGGCCTCGTGCGGGACCACGCCGATGATCCGGCTCGCACCCGCCCGCCGGGCGGCCGCCGCGGACAGCGTCCCGCTCTTGCCCGCGGCGCCGAGGATGGCGACCACCGGGCCGTGCTCGCCTGCACCGGAGCGGGCTGCCTGCGCGACGACCCGGTGAGTAAGGGCCGGGGCTCCGCAGACATCCAGCACGGCCAGAGCCAGCGAGGCGGGCAGGTCATCGGGCAGGACCGCCGCGATCGACCGTCCGAACAAGATGGCGTGGCCGGTGCACGGCACCTGCTCGGAGGTGCCGTCCCAGGCGGCGAGGCCGTCGGTGATCGCCAGCGGCGTCAGGCTGAGCGAGACCAGGGTTGCGATCCGGTCACCTGCGTGCAGGCCCAGCGGTGACTGCGGCCCGGCTTCCTCGACCACTCCGGTCAGCATGCCGCCCGATCCGGTGACCGGGTTCTGCATCTTGCCGCGGCTGGCGACGATCTCCAGCACCGCGGCCCGCATGGCGCCGGGGGCGCCGCCCGTGGCCTCGCGCAGCTGCCGGAAGGAGGCCGCGTCCAGGTTCAGCCGCTCGACCCGGACCCGGGCTTCGTCGGGCCACAGCGCCGGGCTCGGATCAACCCGCAGGGCCGCCTGCGGCAGGGCGCCGGCTGGCTCGAGCACCCGGTGCAGGCCGAGCGGCGATCCGCCGGGCGCGGCAGCGGCGCCGCGGTCGGCGCGGCCGCCGGAGGCGATCCTGGCGTCAGCAGCTGGCGTCCGGGCGTCAGCATCGGCGCGCTGCCGGGAGTCGGTGGCCTGCGGGTCGGCCGTCGGTCGGCTCACGTGTTTCCCCTCGCGGACGTCGGGTGCAGCTCTAGGGCTGCGATTCGGCAGAATTAACTGTCTTAGACTATACAGACAGTAGCTTCTTGCGTAGTCTGCCGACACCGCAGGTCATTGTCCGGCCGCGGGGGTGAGCGAAGAGGGACGGGTGACGCCATGATCGATCAGCCTTATGTGTACCGGCACAAAGAACTCGTCGAGCCGGACTGGCGCCGCCTGCCCGGCTGGGCGGATGTCACTGCGGAGCAGTGGGACTCGGCCCAGTGGCAGCGTGCGCACTGCGTCAAGAACATCCGCCAGCTGCGCCAGGTCATGGGCGGCGGACTGAGCGAGGCCTTCTGCGCCGACCTCGAGCGTGACCAGGCCGAGCGCGCCACGATGTCGATGCTGGTGCCGCCGCAGATGATCAACACGATGGCGCCGCTGATCCCGGCCGATGACCCCGGCTTCACGGATGCCTTCTACGCCGACCCGGTCCGCCGCTACATGATCCCCGTCTTCAGTGACCGCCGCGCCGACTGGCCGTCGCATCCGATGGCCTCGCGCGACTCGCTGCACGAAGCGGAGATGTGGGCCGTCGAGGGCCTCACTCACCGTTACCCGACGAAGGTGCTCGCCGAGGTGCTGCCCACCTGCCCGCAGTACTGCGGGCACTGCACCCGGATGGACCTGGTCGGCAACCCGACCCCGACGGTGGACAAGCACAAGTTCGGGCTGGCCCGCGAGGACCGGCTCGGGGCGATGATCACGTACCTGAAGGCCAACCCGGGCGTGCGCGATGTGGTCGTCTCCGGCGGTGACGTCGCCAACCTGCCGTGGCCGCGGCTGGAGGCGTTCGTCTCCGACCTGATGGATGTCCCGACCGTCCGCGACATCCGGCTCGCGACCAAGGCGCTGATGGGCCTGCCGCAGTACTGGCTGTCCGACGAGGTCCGGGCCGGGATGGAGCGGCTCGCCGCCACCGCGCGCCAGCGCGACGTCAGCATCGCGATCCACACGCACGTGAACTCCGCCCAGTCGGTGACGCCGGCGGTCGCGAAGGCGGCCAAGGCCATGCTGGACACCGGCATCCGCGACGTGCGCAACCAGGGCGTCCTGCTGCGCGGCACCAACGACAGCGCCGAGGCCCTGCTGGACCTGTGCTTCGCCCTGCTCGATGACGCGAAGATCATGCCGTACTACTTCTACCTGTGCGACATGATCCCCGGCAGCGAGCACTGGCGGCTGTCCCTCGGCGAGGCCATGGACCTGCAGCACCAGATCATGGGCTACCTGCCCGGGTTCGCCACGCCGCGGATGCTGTGCGACGTGCCGTACGTCGGCAAGCGGTGGGTGCACCAGGTCGCGCGCTACGACCGGGACCTGGGCATCTCGTACTGGACCAAGAACTACCGGACCGGCGTGGAGGCGGACGACCCGCTGGTCCTGGAGCGGCAGTACGAGTACTACGACCCGATCTACCTGCTGCCCGAAGAGGGGCAGGACTGGTGGCGGTCCAAGGCCGAGCAGCTGGAGAGCGACCGGCAGGCCCTCAGCGCCGCGCAGTCCGTGAGCACCGCGCAGCCGGTCAGCATCGGCAGCCGTTAAGCGCCGGGCAGCAATTCAGGCACCGCGCAGCCGTTAAGCCCGCGCAGCCGTTAAGCACCGCGCAGCCGGTGAGCAGCGGCGGCCGGCCAGCAGCGCGCTACGACGGCCCGGCGGGTGCGGCATCGGCGTCTTCGCCAGATTCCGCACCCGCGCCGGCCGCCGGCTCACGGCCGGCCGCGGCGGGCGCACCTGAGTCGTAGCGCCACAGTGCAGGCAGCGCGGCGGTCACTATCGCGGCGCCGGCGATGCAGAGCAGGCCCCCGGAGACGATCGCTACCGGCACCGACCCGGTCAGCGAGGCGGCGAGCCCGGCTTCCAGATTGCCCAGCGGCTGCCCCGTGGTGTAGCTGACCATCTCCAGCCCGGCGAGCCGGCCGCGCAGCCGGGCCGGGATCGTCTGGTTCCACAGCGTGGTCCGGAACAGGCCGCTGACCATATCGGCCCCGCCGGCGGCGGCCAGCGCGGCGACCGCCCACCACAGGCCGGGCGCGAGCCCGAAGGCGGCGATGGCCAGCCCCCAGGTGCATACCGCCAGCACGATCGCCCGGCCGTGCCGCCTTACCTGCCGCACCCAGCCGCCGGTAAGGCTCACCAGCACAGCCCCGGCGCCGGGTGCGGCGTAGAGCACGCCGAGGGCCGCAGGGCCGCCGAGGCGCGCGGCATAGGCCGGGAACAGCGCGAACGGCGCGCCGAAGAACATCGCGCAGATATCGACGAGGTAGGTGCCGAGCAGCTCAGGCCGGCTCCGGACGTAAATGAGGCCCTGGCGCAGCTGACGCAGGCCCGGCCGGCCGGCATCGGCCACAGGCGGGTGGGGCCGCAGCCGAGCGAACGCCAGCAGGCCGAGGACGCAGCTGCCCGCATCCAGGCCGTAAGCGGTCCGAAGCCCCGCCGCGGCGATGAGCGTCCCGCCGAAGAGCGGGCCGAGGACCTGCGCCGCATTCCCGGCGAGGCTGCTGAGAGCCGCAGCGGCCGGGAGATCGTCGCGGGCCACCAGGCGGGGCACGAGGGCGTCGGCCGAGGGCCGCTGCAAGCCCAGGAAGCCGGCGCTGACCGCGGCGACCACGAAGAGCACCCAGACCTGGCGCCAGATAGCGGCATTAAGGGCTAGCGCCGCCGAGGCCGCGCCCAGGCCCGCCTCGGCCGCCAGGATCAGCCGCCGGCGATCGAACGCGTCGGCGAGCATGCCGCCCAGGACCGCCATGATGACCAGCGGGAGCAGTTCCGCGCAGCTGAGCAGGCCGACCATGAGAGATGAATGGGTGAGCTGGTAAGCCTGGTACGGCATGGCCACGTAGGTGATCATGGTCCCGGCGTAGCCGATGGCCTGTCCCGTGTAGAGCGTGCGGAAATCCCGCGAGTTCCGCAGCGGCGCAGTATCTGGCAGCAGTCGCGCAGGCAGCCGGCCCAGTCGGCCTTCGCGGCTGCGGCCGGCCCGCCCGCTGTCCGCAGCGCCGCCCATGACGGGCCATGCTGCCGCAGGGGCGCCGCTGCCGTCGACGCAATATCGGCAGCCCCGTCGCGGCGGCGCAGACGGCTGGTGTCCGGCTGCCCCGGTCAGCGTGCTGCCAGCGGCCTGGCTAGGGTCCGGACGTGCCGGTCGCGACGCTGGAGCTGCCCGGGCCGGGGTCGGCGCCCGCCTCGTTAGCCTCGGCGGAATCGGCAGAATCGGCATTAAGCGCGGGGGCTCCCGCTGACGCCTCCGCGGGGACGGCGGAGTCGTCCGGCGGCCCCGCCGCGGCGGCCGGCTTGCGGCGCTGGGTCCAGACGAACCACACGATCCCGAAGATCATGAGCAGCCCGGCCACGTAGAAGTTCAGCCGGAGGCCCAGGAAGTGCTCAGAGGAGTCGATGCGCAGCGACTCCTCGAAGATCCGGAATGCCGAGTAGCCGGTGACATAAAGCGCGAACAGCCCCGGCGGCCGGATGCGGCGGTGGTGCCCGAGCCAGACCAGCAGAGCGGCCAGCGCCAGGTCGAAGATCAGCTCGTACAGGAACGTGGGCTGGAACGTGGTGAAGCCTTGGTAGCCCAGCGGGCGCTGGGCGTAGGAGATCTCCAGGCCCCAGGGCAGCGTCGTCGGGCGGCCGAACAGCTCCTGGTTGAAGTAGTTGCCGATCCGGCCGATGGCCTGCGCGACGAGCAGTGCCGGCGCGACGGCGTCGGCGAACTGCGCGCTGTTCGCCCCGGCCCGGCGCACCCGCCAGAGCCCGGCTGCCGCGCCCAGGGCCACGCCGCCCCAGATGCCGAGGCCGCCTTTCCACACGGCGAAGACGCCGTACCACACGTGCGGGATATCCATCGGGGTGGTGATGTCGAAGTAAATCCGGCCGCCGATGATCCCGGCCGGGACCGCCCAGGTGGCCACATCGCCGACGAGCCCCAGGTCGCCGCCGACGGCTTTCCACCGCCGGCGGGTGATGATGATGGCCAGGGTGATGCCGACGACGTACATCAGCCCGTAGTAATGCACGAAGAGCGGGCCCAGGTGGAACCCGTTGCTCGGCGGGCTGGGTATGTGCATCGCCATGCACCGAGGGTAAACCCGCCCGCCAGGTGCCCAGTGCCCGGTTCGCGGTGTTCGCCATGACGATTGCGACACGAGTTCGTAAACGAGACCGGAGGTCCGCGCGTGCCGGGCGCGCGCAGAGGCAGCGGCTCTCGGCGACCTGGCGTACCCGGCACCCGCGGGCTACCCGGCAGTCCCTCCAGCGCCTCGCAGGCTCGCCGGGCTACCTGGCGGCCTTCCCCGGGGAGGGCCGGCTTCGCCCTGGGGAAGGCCCGGAGAGCTCGGCCCGCGCGGCTCAGCGGTAGAGATCGGGCCTGCGGTCGGCATGCACGTCGTTGCGCGCGCTGGTGGCCTTGCAGCGGGCCTGGGCCAGCTCACAGTCCGCGATGACCAGCTCGGGGCCGTCCTGGCCGGCCGGCCCGGCCAGCGGATAGCCGGCCGGGCCCGCGATCACGCTGCCGCCGGTCCAGTCCACCCCCCGCTCGGGCCCGCAGCGGCAGGCAGCCGCGATGAACATCCGGTTGGCGAATGCCGCGGCCTGCACGCCGGTCACGACCATCGGGCGCTCGCCGGGCGGCGTGTCCTCGGCGGGCCAGTTCGTGGGGACGGCCAGCAGGTCGGCGCCCGCGAGCGCGGGGATCCGCACCCACTCGGGGAACTCCACGTCGTAGCAGATCATCACGGCCACGTTGCCGTGCTCCGTGCGGACCACCGGCGGGACGGCGGAGCCGGCCGTGAAGCACTCCTTCTCGGCATCCCACAAATGAGCCTTGCGGTATACCGCGCGGATCCCGGTGGCGTCGGCGAGCACCGCGCTGTTATAGACGGAGCCGTCTGCCCCGAGCTCGCAGAAACCGCCCGCGATCACCAGGCCCCGGCGGGCGGCGAGCTGCGCCCAGCCGCTCACCGTCGGCCCGTCGGCGGCCTCGGCCAGCGAGCGCGCCTCGGCCGCGTCGCGGAACGCGTATCCCGAGTGCGCCAGCTCCGGCAGCACGATGATGCCCGCGCCGAGGTCAGCGGCCGCGCCGGCGGCGTCAAGGGCCGCCGCGCGGTTCCTGGCCACCTCGCCGATCGCCAGGCTGACCTGGCATACGGCGACTCGTACCGGATCGTTAACCGAGTCTGCGCGCACACGGCCACCTTAGTGATCGAAGGGTCGCTAGCATGTGCCGCTATGGCGGCATTGTTCAGCCGGATCATTCCGATCCTCTTCGTCAGCGACCTCCGCGCTGAACGGGACTTCTATATTCGCCTGGGCTTCCATGTCACCTATGAGGGTCCCGAGTATCCGTACTTTCTCGCGCTGGGCCACGGGCCGGTCGAGTTCGGGATCGAGTGGCGGGAAGGCTTCTCCACTGGTGGTCCCGACCGGGTGCTGACCTGGCAGTTCGGCGTGACCGATCTCGATGCCGCGAAGAAGCAGCTCGCCGAGGTCGGGGTGCCGTACCGCGAGGAGCTGATGACCCCGAGCGCCGACTGGCGGTACCGCGTGCTGCACGCGCGCACGCCGAACGGCTACCACCTCCTGCTCGAGGAAGGCAGCGACTAACGGGGGATGTACGGCCGGGCCATTTGCCTTTAACGTGAGGCAAATGGCCTGTGTGCCTGGAGGTGGCTCATGGCAACCGCGTCCGATGCCCCGGTTAGCACCAGGCCCGCGCCTGAGCGGCTGCACCGCGGAGCTCTCGGCCTGACCGACATCACCGCTTCGACCATGGCCAATATCGCGCCGGCCATGAGCTTCTACTTCAGCATGGGCCTGATCGCAGCGGCCGCGGGCATCGCCTCGCCGCTGACGATCATCGCGGCCGCCATCGCGATCGCGCTGCTGGGCAACACCGTGGCCCAGTTCACCAAGTCGATTCCGTCGACCGGGTCGTTCATCACCTTCGTCGGCAAGGGATTCGGCCCGGTGGCGGCGCTGACCACGGCGATCGTCATGTCGGTCGGCTACATCATCGCCATCTCGTCCGTCGTGGCCATCTCCGGCGGCTGGACCTCCGACATGATCCTGAAGTACGCGCACGTGCACATCGCCTGGCAGTTGCTGACGGCGGTGCTGACGCTGCTGGCGTTCCTGCTGGTGGTGCGCGGCGTCGCCCTGTCCACCAAATGGGCCGGGGCGCTGTTCGCCTTCGAGATCGGGCTGCTCCTGCTGGTCAGCGTATGGGTGCTGATCAAGGACTCGGGCAACCTCAACTTCACCCCGTTCGAGCCGTCGCATCTGCTGTCCGGCTTTAAGGGCCTCGGCCTCGGCTTCCCGATCGCCGTCTATCTCTTCATCGGCTGGGAGAACTCCGCCACCCTGGCCGAGGAGACCAACAACCCGCGGCGCGCCGTCCCCCGGGCAATCTTCCTGGCCATCGGCGCGATCGCGGTCTGCTATGTGCTGTTCGCCTACGTGACGGTCGTCGGCTACAACTACCACGCGGCGGCGCTCGGCACGGCAGCCGGCGTGCCGTTCGTCACCGTCGCCCTCGGCGTCGGCGCGGCGGTCGGGTTCCTCGCCTACCTCGCGGGCTTCACCTCGATCATGAGCTCGCTGATCGCGGCGACGAACTCCCAGGCGAGGCTGATCTTCAGCTCAGGGCGCGAGGGCCTGCTCCCGGCCGTGACCGGCCGGGTCACCGTCAAGAGCCGGACGCCATGGGTCGCCTTCGTGATCTTCCTGGTCGTCGCGATCGGGCTGGTCTATGGCTTCGGCTGGGGCATCAACCCCGTGACCTATTTCGGCGACGCGGCCACCCTCGGCACCATTCCGATCCTGGTGGTGTACCTGGTCACCAACCTGGCGCTGCCGGTGTACTACCGGCGCTATCACCCCGACCAGTTCTCGGTGCTGCGGCATCTGGTCCTGCCGGTACTCGGCGTGCTGGCCATCGCGTTCCCGCTGTACGAGCTGATCAAGCCCGGCCAGAGCCATCCGTTCGACATCTTCCCGTACATCACCCTGGCGATCATGGTGGTCGCCGTGGTCTACGCGCTGATCCTCAACGCCAGGGACCGGACCCTCGCCACCCGGATCGGCTCGATCGTCGCCGACGCCGACTGACCCGCCAGCGCACTGGCCTGTCAGCGCGGTGAACCGTCGCGCGCCGGACCGTCACCGCTGCGTGCCGAATGGTCGGCGCGCGAGACCGTCAGCGCGGCTGGCCTTCGGCGCGGGCCGGGACCACAAATATTCCGGTTGGGTCACAGCTCGCGGCTGCGCCGGGTCACAATGGCTGCGGCTCGGATGAGCTCCGCTCGGATGAGCTCCGGCAGGGAATCTGCCGGTGCGGCGAGACCCGACCGGGAGCCGATGATCATGTCAACCGACCCGGTTTACCTGCGCGTCCTTGAGGATCTGCGGATGCGGATCAAGGAAGGCGTTCTTGAGCCCGGTGCCCGGGTGCCGTCGCGCAACGCGATCATCGCCCGATATGGCGTCGGCGAGACGGCCGCCAAGCATGCCCTCCAGGTGCTCGCCAGCGAGGGGCTGATCGAAGCCAGGGCCGGCTCGGGATCTTATGTGCGGAAGGTTCCTGCCGCCCGGTACCTGGAGCATGACCGGCTGCATTTTCCCGGCTCGCCCTTCGGCATCGACGAGACGTCGGCGGCGCAGAACGAGCCGTCCGCCGATCACGTTCCCGCCCGGCGGCTGTCCTGGGAGCACCAGACCGAGCAGGCGCACCCGCCGGCGCATATCGCGCTGCGCCTTGGCCTGCCCGCCGCCGGCAGCATCGTCACCGTGACCCGCTACCTGCTCAGCGCGGACGGCGAGCCCGTGCAGCTGGCAACCAGCTACGAGCCTGTAGTCCTGACCGAGGGCACGCCTGTGGCCGTGCCCGAGCAGGGCCCGTTCGCCGGCCGCGGCGTGATCGAGCGGATGCGGGCCATCGGCATCGTCGTGGACCAGGTCACGGAGGAGGTGTCTGTGCGGCCGTCACTGCGCGCCGAGGCGGGCGCGCTGCGCATAGTGCCGGGAGCGCCGGTCCTGCTGGTGGAGCGGACCCACCGCAAGGGAGGGCAGGCGGTGGAGACCGCCGAGATCGTGACGGCGGCCGACCGGTTCCGGCTCCGATACCGGTTCGATATCCCGGCAGCACCGGGTTCCGCCGGACCGCCGGAGGCGGTCATGCCGGGGGCGGGCGCGTGATCCGGCGCGCAGGGCCGGAGGATGTTCCGGCCATCTACCGGCTCATCCGCGAGCTCGCCGAGTATGAGCGCTCGCTGGATCAGGTCCTCGCCACCGAGGAGCAGCTGAGGCCCTCGCTGTTCGGCTCCGAGCCGGCAGTCTTCGCTCACGTCGCCGAGCACGAGGACGAGGTTGTCGGATTCTCGCTGTGGTTCCTGAATTACTCCACCTGGCTGGGGCGGCACGGGATCTACCTGGAAGACCTGTACGTCACGCCGGCCATGCGCGGCACCGGCCTCGGCCGGGCGCTGCTGGCCGAGCTGGCCAGGATCTGCGTCGAGCGCGGCTACGGCAGGCTGGAGTGGTCGGTGCTCGACTGGAACTCCCCCGCCATCGGCTTCTACGCCTCGCTCGGCGCCGCCGCGATGGATGAGTGGACCGTGCACCGCGTCACCGGCCCCGCCTTGCAGGACCTGGCGCAGCAGGCACGGCCTCGCTGACCATGATCCGGTAAAGGTAGTGGCCTGTGGGCCCACTACCTTTACCGCTTGATCTGCGCACACCGGCCTAGCGCCGAGTGGGTCCCGTAGCGGGTCGGGCGCGCCGGCAGCTGCGGCCGGGCGGCCCGTCAGCGAGGGCAGGCGGGGCGTCAGTAGCCGGCGAGGGCGCGGGCGGCGGCGGTCACCGTGTCGACCGTCGGGATGACCTGGTCTTCCAGGGCATCAGCGAACGGCAGCGGAACGCATGCGGCGGCCAGCCGCCGGACCGGCGCGTCCAGCAGCTCGAAGCCCTCGTCGGCGACGATCGAGGCCACGGTGCCGCCCCAGCCGCCCTGGTAGGGGTTCTCCTCCACGATCAGCAGCCGGGAGGTCCGCCCGACTGACGCGAGCACCGCGGCCATGTCCAGCGGGACGAGGCAGCGCAGGTCGATCACCTCGGCGGACACGCCGCCGGCGGCCAGCCGGGCGGCCGCGGCCAGCGCCAGGGGCACGGTGGCGGCCAGGGCCACCAGGGTGATATCCGTGCCCGGCCGGACGGTCGCGGCGCGTCCCAGCTCGACGACGTGGCCGTCGGGCGCCGCCGGGCCCTTGCTGGCGAACAGGCCCTTGTGCTCGAAGAACACGACAGGGTCCGCGCTGCGGATGGCGCTTGCCATCAGCCCGACGACGTCGGCCGGGGTCGAGGGTGCCACGATCTTCAGGCCGGGAATTGCCAGGGCCCAGTTCTCGACCGCCTGGGAGTGCTGCGCGCCGAAGCCGAGGCCGCCGCCGTTCGCCGTGCGCACCACCAGCGGCATGGTCACCTGGCCGCCGGTCATGTAGCGCATCTTCGGTATCTCGTTGGCCAGGTAGTCCCAGCAGCAGGCGAAGAAGTCGGAGAACATGATCTCGGCCACCGGCCGCATGCCGGTCATGGCGGCGCCCATCGCCATGCCGAGAATGGCCTGCTCGGAGATCGGGGTGTCCCAGATGCGCTCTGCGCCGAATTCAGTGAACAGTCCGGCGGTGGTCTTGAAGACCCCGCCGGCGGCGCCGATGTCCTCCCCCAGGCACACGACGGAGGGGTCGCGGCGCAGTTCCCTGGCGATGCCCTCGGCGACCGCCTCCCGGTAGGTGATCACGTCCGCCATGCCGAGCCTCCGTCCGCCCACATATCGGTGAATGCGTCGCCCGGATCGGGCGGCGGCGCGGCTTTGGCGGCCGCGATCGCCTCGTCGACGATCCGCTTCGCCCGTGCGTCCGCTCCGGCCGCCTCCTCAGCGGGCATGCCCAGTGCCTCGAGCCGGGTGCGGGCGACCGTGAGCGGATCACGGCTGAGCCACCGCTGCACCTCCTCGTCCGGCCGGTAGGCGCCGGGGTCGGTGCGGCTGTGGCCGAAGTGCCGGTAGGTCAGCGCCTCCAGCACCGTCGGGCCGCCGCCCGCCCTGGCGCGCTGCGCCGCCCCGGCGACCGCCGTCCGCACCGCGACCACGTCGTTGCCGTCTATGATCTGCGCGGGCAGCCCGTAGGCCGGCGCCCGGTCGGCGGCGGGGTGGGCGACGGCGGTCACCGAGCCGATCGGCGTGTACTCCATGTAGAGGTTGTTCTCGCAGATGAACAGCACCGGCAGGGCCCACACGGCGGCAAGGTTGAGTGCCTCGTGGAACGCGCCGATGTTCGTCGCGCCGTCGCCGAAGAACGCGACGGAAACCTGGCCGGTGCCGCGCAGCCGGGCCGACCAGGCGGCTCCGGCGGCCATCGGCAGGTGGGCCCCGACGATGGCGTAAGACCCCAGCATGCCGGCCGAGGCCTTGGTGAGGTGCATGCTGCCGCCCTTGGCGCCGCAGACTCCGGTGCTCTTGCTCATCAGCTCGGCCAGGCACTCGGCCGGCGAGGCGCCGCGGGCCATCGCGTGATGGTGTCCGCGGTAGGTGGCGAACACGTAGTCGTCGGGCCGCAGGGCCGCGCTGGCGCCGACCGCTACTGCCTCGTGACCGGCCGCCAGGTGCGTCGTGCCCTTGACCAGGCCCGCCAGGAACAGATCGTGGGCGGCCTGCTCGGTCCGCCGGATCACGGCCATCTGCTCGTACAGGCCGAGGAGCTCGTCCGCGCTGATGGCGTCATCACCGCCGGCGGCCGGGCGGCCGGCCTGCTGGCTGCCGGGATCGGTCGCCGTCACCGGGGGTCTCCCGGGGCGGCCGGGCCAGCGGGCGCATCTGCGGGGCGCGGCGGGCGGCCGGACGCACCGCCGGTCTTCTCGCCGCGGCCTGCCGCGGTGTTGAGGTGCGACTGGCTCTCCCGCAGGGTGTCGAGGGCGCCCCCGGCGGTCCAGTACTTGCGGCCGGCCACCAGCAGCTCCTCGGCGGGGAACTTGGTGATGAGCTCGCAGCCGTCCGCGGTCACCACCACCTCTTCCTCGATCCGGGCCGCCGACCAGCCGTCCGCGGCGGGCCAGTACGTCTCGAGTGCGAAGACCATGCCCTCCTCCAGCGTCTCGGGGTGATCGAGCGATACCAGCCGGCTGAAGATCGGCTTCTCCCAGATGGACAGGCCGACGCCGTGGCCGTACTGCAGGGCGAAGGCCGCGGTCTCGTCGGGGAAGCCGAACTCCTGCGCCGTCGGCCAGAGCGACACGATGTCAGCCGTGGTGGTCCCCGGCCTGACCAGCGCGATGGCCTGGTCCATGTACTCCCGGCACCTGACGTAGGCATCGCGCTGCGCGCGGGAGGCGCTGCCGACGGCGAAGGTCCGGTAGTAGCACGTCCGGTACCCGAGGTGGCTGTGCAGGATGTCGAAGAACGCGGGGTCGCCGGGCCGGATCAGCCGGTCGGAGTAGACGTGCGGATGCGGCGAGCAGCGCTCCCCGGAGATCGCGTTCACGCCTTCGACGTACTCGCTGCCGAGGTCGTAGAGCACCTTGCTGACCAGGCCGACGCACTCGTTCTCGCGGACCCCGGGGCGCAGGAACTCATACAGCTCGGTGTAAGCGGCGTCGACCATGGCGCACGCCTGGCTGAGCAGCGAGATCTCGTCCCTGGTCTTGGTGCGCCGGGCCTCGAGGAAAACCTGCTGGCCGTCGACGGTCTGGATGCCCTCGGCCGCGAGCGCGGCCAGCACCGGCATCTCGGCCATGT
Source organism: Streptosporangiaceae bacterium (assembly GCA_052146815.1). Taxonomy (GTDB): domain Bacteria; phylum Actinomycetota; class Actinomycetes; order Streptosporangiales; family Streptosporangiaceae; genus DATJZH01. The sequence continues at coordinate 16,461 of JBKQMG010000076.1, forward strand.
CAATGCCGAGCGGGGCGCCGGCGAGGCCGTGCTCGCGCAGCACCCCGGCCACCTCGCCCGCCAGCGCCGTCGCGATCCCCGCGTCCGGGTGAAACGCCCCGCGCAGCGTCGAGATCCCCGCCCGTGCGCCGGTCGCCGCCGCACCGGCCTGCGTGGCGGGCCCCGGCGTGTGATCGAGCCACGGGTTATACAGCTGGTGGTGGCGGGCGGCCGAGCCGAAGTCCCAGACCACCGGCTCGCCGCCGCGCGGCAGCAGCGCGAAGCGGATCAGCTTGTCCATCGCCCAGGTGCCGATGTGCGTGGCCGTCATATAACGGATGTTGGCGAAGTCGAAACTGAGCAGCGCGCCCAGCTCAGAGCGCTCCAGCTGGGCCCGCAGCCGCGCCAGCCGGTCGGTGCGCAGCCGGGCCAGGTCGACGCGCTCCTCCCAGTCGACGGCGTTCGGCCCGTAGGTGTGAATGGTCATCGTCGGCCACCTCGCTCCCGCGTTCGGCAGTTGTCGTGCCAGTTCAGCTGTCGCTCCTGTGATTACACCGGTACCGGATGGTCCCGCCGCACGCCAGCCGGGTACCAGCCGGACCGGCCGGAGACGGGGATCTCACTGCGCGGGCGGCGCTCTCACGCTGACTGCCCGGCATGGCCGCCGAGGTAGAGGGCCCCGATCTCCGGATGGTCGAGCACCTCCTGGCCGCTGCCGGCCAGGCGAACCCGGCCGTTCTCCAGCACGATGCCGTGGCTGGACAGCCGCAGGCCCGCGCGGGCGTTCTGCTCGACCAGCAGGACCGTCTTCCCGGCCGCGTTCATCAGCGCGACGGCGTCGAACACCGACCGCAGCACCTTGGGCGCCAGGCCCATTGACGGCTCATCCAGGATGATCAGCGACGGGTCGAGCATCAGGCAGCGGGCGAATTCCACCAGCCGCTGCTGGCCGCCCGACAGGCTCCCGGCCTTCTTCGGGGCCCAGGCCGCCACCTCCGGGAACATCTCCTCGACCTGGGCGCGCCTGCGGGCGAGCAGCGCCCGGTCGCTGATCGTGTAACCGCCGAGGTCGATGTTCTCCCGGACCGTCATCTCGCGGAACAGGCTGTGGTGCTGCGGCACGTGCGCCATGCCCATGCCCAGGATCTGCCGGGGACTGCGGCCCGCCACCGGCTGGCCACGCAGCAGCACCCGGCCGCGGCGCGGCCGCAGCAGCCCGCTGATGCTGGCCAGCAACGTCGACTTTCCCGCGCCGTTGGGCCCGACGATGCAGGTGATGCCCCCCTCGGGGACGGTGAACGAGACGTCGTGCAGGATGTCGCCGCCGCCATAGCCCGAGCACAGGCCCTCGACCTCCAGCGCCACCGCGCTAGTCACCGGCACCGTCCGCGGTACTGGCTCCGGCCGCGGTGCTGCCGCCGGCCCGATGCGCTGTCTCAGCCGCGGCGTCCGCCGGGTCGTCCAGGGTCGCGCCCAGGTAGGCGTCCAGTACCCGCGGGTCGGTGGAGATGATCTCGGGCGGCCCGGACGCCACCACGGTGCCGTAGTCCAGCACCGTCACCTGATGGCACAGGCCCATCACGAACTCCATGTTGTGCTCCACGATCAGGAAGGTCTTGCCCTGATCATTGAGGTCGCGGATCCTGGCCGCGATGTGCCGGATGAGCGAGGGGTTCACGCCGCCGGCCGGCTCGTCGAGCAGCACGATGGCCGGATCGGCGGCCAGCACGGTGGCCAGCTCGAGCAGCTTGCGCTGACCATACGACAAGGTGCCTGCCAGCGCGTCCGCGTGCGCGGCGATGCCGGTGAACTCCAGCAGCTCGTGCGCCCGGCGCCGGTCGGCTGCTCCCCCGGCCCTGGCCAGCAGGCCGCCCTTGCGGCCGCCGTGGCGGGCGGCGACAAGCATGTTCTCCGTCAGCGTGAGCCGCGGGAACACCCTGGTGAGCTGGAAGGTGCGCCCGATGCCGAGGGCGTAGGTCCGCTGCGCGGAAGCGCCGGTGATATCGCGGCCCGACAGGTGCACCGTGCCCGTGTCCGGCCGCTCGTACCCGGTCATGATGTTGAACAGCGTCGTCTTCCCCGAGCCGTTCGGCCCGATCAGGCCGGTGATGGAGCCCCGCTCGACGGTCAGCGAGCAGCTATCCAGTGCCTGCACGCCGCCGAAGGCCTTGCTGATCCCGTCCGTGCGCAGCTCGGCGGTCATGACGCAGATCCCCCCGCGTCCGCCGCCTCCGCCGCCCGAGGCCCGGCCGGGGCGGTACCGGACGGCGCCGCATTCACCGTCGCGCGCGCCGCGCCGGCGGCCCGGCCCCGGCCGTAGCGCGCTCGCCAGGATCCGATCCGCTCGGCAGCGGTGGGCAGCACACCGCGCGGCAGGAACAGGATCACCAGCAGGAACAGCGCGCCCAGCAGGATCTCGCTGAGATAGTCGTTGGTGAACCGCACGGTCAGCCACTGCTGGGAGGGCTCGAGGATTGCCGCGCCGAGCGCGGGCCCGAAGACCGTGCCGAGCCCGCCGAAGAATGTCATCAGCGCCAGCGACAGGTCGAACAGCGGGTCGAACGCCGACTGAGGCTGCACCGCCCCGATGAAGTAGTACCAGAGGCCGCCGACCAGGCCGGTGATGCAGCCCGAGACCACGAAGGCGCCCAGCTTGACCCGCATGGCGTGCACGCCGAGGCCGCGGGCACGGTCCTCGTCGTCGCGGATCGCGCGCAGGTGCAGGCCGAATCTCGACCGGCGGATCAGCGCCGAGAGGCCGACGGTGCCGGCGCCGATGGCCAGGGCCAGGTAGTAGAACGGGTCATTGTAGGTACCCGGTGCCCAGTTCAGGATCGGCGCGTCGATTCCGCTGGTACCGCCGGTGAAGGAGAAGTTGAAGGCCATCAGCTGGAAGATGAAGAAGAACGCGATCGTGATCACCACGAACGTGTGCCGCCGGACCCGCAGCGCCACGAGGCCGAGCGGGACGGCGATCACCGCGGCCACCGCGGCCGCCAGCGGCAGCAGGCCGAAGACCGCGTCTCCGGTCAGGTTCCAGTCCCGGGCGGCGATCGCCACCGTGTAGGCGCCGGTGCCGAAGAAGATCGCATGCCCGAGCGACAGGTAACCCGAGTAGCCCGAGAAGATGTTCCAGGCCGACGCCGCCGCGACGAAGATGAGCGCCAGGAACCCGTAGGTCGTGGCGAGCGGGTTCGGGAACACCAGCGGGAACACCGCGCACGCGGCGAGCAGAACCAGGACGCCGCCCGCGCGCAGCGCCAGCCGCTTCGGGGCCGCTGCGCCGGCGCCATGGGGCCCGTCGCCCGGAGTAACTGCGCCCGGAGGAACGGCCGCCGTGGTCACTGGGCCCGCACCGCCCGCCGGCCGAACAGCCCGGACGGGCGGATCGTCAGCACCAGCACGAGCGCGGCGTAGAACACCACGATGGCCCAGTTGGGATACCAGATATCCACCACGGACTCGAGCGTAATCATGAAGATGGCCGCCGCCAGCGCCCCGCCGATGCTGCCGAGACCGCCGAGGATGATGATCGCCAGCAGGCGGGAGATCAGGTCGTAGCCGCTGTTGGGGTTGAATCCGCCGCTGGTGGCGCCGTAGGCCATGCCGCCGGCGGCGGTCACCGCGACGCCGATCCCGAACGTCAGGGTGGCGACCCGGTTCACGTCGATGCCGACAAGCCGGGCCGCAGTCGCGTCCTGCATGGTGGCGCGCACGCTGGCGCCGAACCTGGTCCGGTAGAGCAGCAGGTAGATGGCCGCCACCAGCGCGATGGCCAGGACAAAGCAGTACAGGTAGATGTCGGTCAGGTAGAAGCCGAACACGCGGATGCTCGAGGTGACGTAGGACGCCTTCAGCGAGACGACGTTCGGCCCGAAAATCCAGTACAGCGCGCCCTCGATGATGATGGCCACCGCGAAGCAGGCCAGCAGCGACATCGAGGTCCGCTCGCTGCCGCGCAGCGGCCTGATGACAGTGGCGTGGATGATGACGCCGAGGACGAACATGGCCGGGACGGTGATCAGCAGGCCGAGGAACAGGTCGATGTGCAAGTGCACGGACAGCACGTAGCTGAGATAGCCGCCGGTGATCACCAGGACGCCCTGGGCGACGTTGATGATGTCGAGCACGCCGAAGATCAGCGTCAGCCCGACCGCCATCAGCGCGTAGACCCCGCCGCCGAGTATCCCGTCGGCGATGGCCTCATAGATCTGGCGTGCCATCTCAGCTCCGTGCCATCTCAGCCGTGTGCCGCTGTGTGCATCGTGCTCCGCTCAGCAGGCCATGCTCAGCAGGCCATGCTCAGCTGGCCCAGTGCGGCTTGGGATAGAGGATCTTCACCGAGCCGGCCGAGCCTGCGGGCAGGACCTGGACGAACTTGCCGTTCTGCCACTGGAAGATGAAGGCGGTCGCGACCAGGTTCTCGCCCAGGGAGTTGAACCGGACCGGCCCCTGCACGCTCTGCATCGTGGCTCCGCTGTGCAGATAGCTGATCAGCTTGGCGTTGTCGAGGCTCTTGTTGTGCGTCACCGCCTGGTCAACGACCTGGCCGACCGAATAGGCCTCGGCGACGTCGGCGTTGATGTCCGACGGGCTGCCGCCGAACTTCGCGACGTACGCCTTGACCATGGCCTGGCTCTGGGCGTCGGGCGAGCCCGGGTACCAGGCGTTGGGCACCATCATCCCGTTGGCGTTGCCCGCGCCGACCGCGCTGGTGAAGGCGCTGCCCTGGTCGGGCCCGGCGGCCGCGATGAAGATCTTCGGGTTGTAGTGCTGCTGCTCGAAGGCCGTCATGAAGGCCGACACGGTCGGCACGTCCACCGATCCGAGCACCACCGCCTGCGCGCCCGTCGCTGCCACGTTGTCGGCCGGTGACTTGTAGGCGGTGACCTCCTCCGGGAAAATCTTGGAGTAGGCCGTCTTGACCCCGAGCGCCTGCAGCGCGCTCTGAGTGCGCTGCACCTGCGGGGTGGCGAACGGATCGTTGGCCATCGGGTAAGCCGCGGAGGTCGGCCGCTGGGACGCCGGGAGCGACTTGATCCACGCGGTGAAGGGATCAAGCTCGTTGGCGACCGGGAGGCTCACGTCGAAGACATTCGACAGCTTCTGCGCGAACACCACCGGCGCCCCGCCGGCGCCCTCCACGAACGCATAGCCGTAGCGGTGCGCGACCGCGGCCGCCGGCGCGGTCAGCAGCGAGGAGAACGGCCCGAACGTCAGGGCCACGTGGTCGGCGCTGATGAGCGTCTGGTAGTTCGTGGCGACCTGGGTGGGCGAGCTGTTGTCGTTGAGGATCTTCAGCTGGACCTTGCGGCCGAGGATGCCGCCGTGGCTGTTGACCTGGCTGACCCAGAGCTCGTAGCCCTTCTGGAATGCCTGGCCGTCGGCGCTGAAGTCGCCGGTGAGCGAGAGCGACGCGCCGATCAGGATGGGCGATGACGTGGCGCCGCCGGACGCGCTGCTCCCTGAGCTGCCGCAGCCTGCGATCAGGCCAGCCGCGAGAGCCGCTCCGGCGCCTAATGCCAGGAACCGGGCTCGGTGATGCCTCATCCCGGTCCTCCCTTCGATGAGGAGTGATCCCGATCAGTGGCTGCCTCCTGCTTTATCCGCGCGGGCACGCGCGGATAAAGCAGGAGGCAGCGAGAGTGGCCGCCGCGTGCGCGCGGCCGGTGGCGGTGAGGCATGCTGCTCACCGGATTTACTCGCCCCCGCCGAGACCGTCGGGCTCCAGCCCGTCGTCGACATCCGCGTTCTCGCTGACCAGCTCCAGCCCGGCTGCCTTCGCCTCCAGCTGCAGCAGCGCGGCGAAGTCCTCGTCCCCGTAGCCGTTGCCGACCAGGCTCTGCACCAGCTGGTGGACCGTGGCCGCGACCGGGAGCGGCACCTCGCGCTCGCGCGCCGCCGCCAGGCCGAGATCGAAGTCCTTGCGCAGCAGCCGGGCGGTGAAGGTCGGATGGAAATCGAGGTTCACCAGAGCCGGCGCCTTGTACCGGCTGAATGTGGAGCCCATGACGCTCTTATTCAGGCAGTCCAGGAACGCCTGCCTGCTGACACCCGATTTCTGTGCCAGCACCGTGACCTCCGCGAGGGACTGGGCGACCACGCCGAGGAACAGGTTGTGGCAGAGCTTGACGATCCGGGCCGCCTCGCCGTCGCCCACGTAGGTGGATCCGGCGCCGAGCAGTCCGAGGTAGGGCCCCGCCGCCTCGTAGGCGGCCTGCGGGCCCGAGACCGCCAGGGTGAGCCGGCCGGCTTCGGCGACCTTCGGGTTGCCCATCACCGGCGCGGCGAGCAGGGCGGTGCCACGCGCCTCCAGCCGCTGCCGGACGTGCAGTGATGCCTCGGCCGAGACCGTCGAGCAGTCCACGACGATGGCGGGAGCGGCCGAGCCGTCCATCAGGCCGCCCGGCCCGAGAAGTGCGTCCACCAGGTCCTGCGACGCGCCGACGGTCACGAAGACGATGTCGGCGGCGCCGAGGTCAGCGGCGGAGTCGACTACCTTTGCGCCGTGCTCGGCCAGCGCTTCGGCCTTGGCGCGTGTACGGTTATAAACGGATACATCACAGCCGTGCGCCAGCAGCCGGGTGGCGAGGGCGGCGCCCATCCGGCCCGTGCCCAGCCAGCCGAGCCGCCGGTCGAAACCCTGATCGGTCATAGCCGCCGCCCATCACAATCGTTTGCCGTTCGAGCCTGTCCCACTGGTCCCGCTGTTGTCAACGGGCAATCAGCCGGATGTGCCAGTTCATCCGCCCGGGATCACCCTGGAGCTGCCATTGGCGCAGGTGGGGACGCTGGGAGATGATTTCCGGCAAATCCGGGCCAGGGCCCCTGCCGACTCTGCAATCGTGTGCAAAACTGGTGCATGACTGATGCCAGAGTCCGGGCCGCCATCGCGCACTGGGCGCCACGTTTCCTGTCGGCAGGGGTCGACGCCAGCGACTTCTCCGTCATCACCTCCGGTATCGGCAGCTGGGTGACTGGTGCGCCGCCTGGAGCGCCGCGGCAGCGCAGCACGCCGAGCTCGGGCGGCGCGCGCTCAGCGACGCCCGCAGCCGCTCGGGCGGCGCGCACCTGGCCCGGGCCGCCGGCGATCGTGCTCGTGCCGGGCCTGGATTCCGCCAAGGAAGACTTCCGCGCGGTCGAGCAGCACTTTCTCGACCGCGGCATGGCCATCCTGTCGGTCGACGGCCCCGGCCAGGGCGAGGCGGAGTACGACCTGGCAATCCGCCCGGACCGGGAGGCTCCCGGCGGCGCGATCCTCGACGCCCCGTCCGGCCGGCCCGGCATCGACCGGCGGCCCGGCTGAGCTGATGCTGCTGGAGCACGGCAACCACGGCTGCGCCAATGTGGCGTACCTGCACCGCCCCGCCAGTGCCGACTGGATGGCCCGGCAGCTATCGCGATGAGACGCCGCCGGGTCGCGCATGCCCGCGGGTCACAGCGCGGCGGCTCGGGATTCGGCGGTGAGGACGCGGCTGGTCAGGATGCGGCGGCCGGCGGCGCCGTGGATCCCCGGACGATGAGCTCGGGGGCCAGGTAGAGGATCTTGACCGGGCCGTCCTTGCCCGCGATCCGCTCCAGCAGAAGCTGCGCCGCCTCGGTCCCCACCTGGTAGTGCGGGAACCGGACGGTGGTCAGCGGCGGCCGCAGCCGGTCGACGAACGGCATGTCGTTGAACCCGACGACCGAGACGTCATCCGGGCAGCTCAGCCCGGCCTCGTCCAGGGTCCGGTAGCAGCCGACCGCCAGCATGTCGTTGCCCGCGGCGATCGCAGTGCACCGGTCCGGCGCGGCGAGCAGTTCCTTGCTGCAGCGCCAGCCCTCGTCGATCGAGAACGCCTTCGCGTGCGCGACCAGATCGGGCCGGACCTCCAGCCCGGCCGCCCGCATGGCGTCGACGAACCCGCGGTAGCGGCTCAGCCCGGTCGAGATCTCCTGTGGCCCGGCGATATACCCGATCCGCCGGTGCCCGAGCCCGGTCAGGTGCGTCACCACCATCCGCACGCCCCGCTCATTGTCCACTGACACCGAGGGGAAGCTGTAGTCCTCGGCCAGCCGGTTCATCAGCACCACCGCCAGGCCCGCGCGGGCAGCCTCGGCGAGCAGCGGGCTGCGCAGCCGGGCGGTCGCCAGCACGTAGCCGTCGACGTGGCGCACCCGCATCTGCTCGAACAGCATGCTCTCGCGCTCGTCGTCGGAGTCGGTGTTGCCGATCAGGGCGACGTAGCCGTCCTGCGCCAGCCGGTCCTCCAGGCCGCGGACGATGGGCGGGAACAGCGGGTTGTTGAGGTCGGGGATGAGAACGCCGATCGTGTGCGACTGCCTGGTCCGCAGGCTGCGCGCGACCGCGTTCGGCCGGTAGCCGAGGGCGGTGGCCGCGGCCAGCACGCGCTGCGCGGTCTCCTCGCTGACCAGCAGGCGGGTTTCGGGGTTCAGCGCGCGCGAGGCAGTGGCCGGGTGCACTCCGGCCTGCCGCGCGACGTCGCGGAGGGTGACGGGCGGCTCGGGCATGGGCACTCACCCTCCCGCTCGGTGCGCACGCGGCGCATGGCGGCCATGCGCGCCGCAAGCGTAGCGGGCGCGGGGTCACACCATGGCGCCCGCTGATCAGCAGCATGCTATCGGGCCATCGTGATCGGGGAAATGCCCGTTCAGGAGGGCTTGCTGGTGATAGGAGTGGCATCCGGTGGCGGAAACGGCGGCTGGGGATGCCCATGACCATGTCAGGCGCCGACCCGGCGACGGCGCACAGCGTGCCCGGCACCGGCACGGTGAGCGACGAGCGGATGCTGGGCGTGCAGCTGTTCAACGGCACCTGGCGGCTGCTGAAGCTGGCGGCCAGGACCAGCGCCGAGGCGGAAATGATGCTGCACATGGCGCACGCCTCCCGCTACCACTGGGCCCAGGTGCCGGCGGCCACGCCCGAGCACGCGGCCCGCGGCGAGTGGCTGATCTCGCGGGTGTACGCGGTCCTCGGCCGGCCCGAGCCCGCCCGCCACCATGCCCGGCGGGTCCTGGACATCTGCACCGAGAACGGCATCGGTGACTGGGATCTGGCGTTCGCCTACGAGGCCATGGCACGTGCGCATGCGATCGGCGGGGCCTACCGCCAGGCGCGCGCCTGCACCGACCAGGCGCTCGGCGCCGCGGCGGACATCGCCCGGCGCGGGGACCGCGGGCTGCTGCTGGCCGACCTGGAAACCATCCCCGGCCAGTCCCGGTACTGGTAGCAGGGCGCGGGCCGCCCGCCCCGCGGCGCCGTCGCGGGGACCGGTCCCGGGCGGCGGACCGGCCTGCGGCGGAGCGCCGTGCGACCATGACGTCATGCGGATCAGCGGTGTCTCCTCGACCGATCTGTTTGCCGGAACGACGGCGCGCCCGCTCCAGATCGTCCGCGTGATGCTGGCCGGCGAGAGCCGGGGCCGGGCCGCTGATCCCGGCGCCGCGATCACCGTGCGTGTTGCCGGCGCCGGCGTGACGACGCCCGAGCCTGTGCTGGTCCCCGCGCCCCCGCCAGGCGCCGAGGTGACCGCGGAAGTCGGCGTCCAGGTCGCCGCGCCCGCGCAGCCGGGCGGCACGCGCCCGGTGACCGTCATCGCCGAGCGCGCAGGCGACCGGGCCGAGTCGCAGGCGCAGCTCACCGTCGCCGAGCCCGGCTGGACGATGTGGATGGTCAGTCATTTTCATTACGACCCGGTGTGGTGGAGCACCCAGGGGCAGTTCCTGGAGTCGCGGCTGATCCTGCCGGGCGACGACGGCCAGCTGCCCGAGGTGCGGACGGCGTTCGAGCTCGTCAGCCTGCACCTCGAAGCGGCCAGGGCTGACCCCGATTACAAGTTCGTGCTCGCCGAGGTGGACTATCTCAAGCCGCACTTCGATGCGCATCCCGAAGACCGGCGCGATCTGCTCGACTTCATCGCGGCCGGCCGGATCGAGCTGGTCGGCGGCAGCTATAACGAGCCCAACACCAACCTGACCTGCGCCGAGTCGACGATCCGCAATGCGGTCTACGGTGTGGCCTACCAGCGTGACGTGCTCGGCGGCGATCCGCGGATCTCCTGGATGCTCGATGCGTTCGGCTTCGACCCGGCCTACCCGGGCCTGATGGCAGCGGCCGGGATGACCGAGTCCTCGTGGGCCAGGGGCCCGTTTCACCAGTGGGGCCCGATGCGGACTGCGGGCGACAACCGGCTGATGCAGTTCGCCGCGGAGTTCGAGTGGCTCTCCCCCGACGGCAGCGGCCTGCTGACCAGTTACATGGCCAACCACTACTCGGCCGGCTGGGGCACCCAGCACGCCGCCGACCTCGCGACGGCCGAGCGTGACGCCTACGAGCAGTTCCGCCAGCTGGCGCCGGTCGCAGCCACCCGCAACGTGCTGCTGCCGGTCGGCGGCGACCACGTTATCCCGTCCCGCTGGGCCACGGCCATTCACCGCGACTGGAATGCGCGCTACGTCTGGCCGCGGTTCGTCACTGGGCTGCCCCGCGAGTTCTTCGCCGCGGTCCGCCGCGATGCCGCCGACCGGGACATCTGGATTACGCCGCAGACCAGGGACATGAACCCGGTCTATACCGGCAAGGACGTTTCGTTCATCGATACCAAACAAGGCCAGCGGGCCGCTGAGACCGCCGTGCTGGACGGCGAGCGGCTGGCGACCCTGGCGTGGCTGGCCGGGGCCCGGTACCCGGCGGCCAGCCTGGACAAGGCCTGGCACCAGCTGGTCTTCGGCGCCCACCATTATGCGATCACCGGTACCGAGGGGGACCTGGTCTACCTGGACCTGGTCGCGGGCTGGCGCGAGGCCTACGAGCGCGGCCGCGCTGCGCGGCGGGCCGCGATCAGCTACCTGGCCGCGCGCGCCGACACCGCGGCGGCAGCCCGCGCCGCCGGGGCCGGCGCCGCGGGCCGCGGCGGCGAGCCGATGGCGATCGTGGTGGTCAACTCGCTGTCAGCCGGCCGGCCGGGCCTGGTCGAGGCCGAGCTGGAGCTCGCCGGGACAGGCGCCCGCTGGATCGAGCTGCGCGACGACACCGGCGCCCCGCGGCCGTTCCTGGCCGAGGGCATCCAGCGCAGCGCCGACGGCTCCCTCGCGGCCCTGACCCTGAAGTTCCGCGCGGCGCAGGTCCCAGGTGTCGGATACCGCACTTACCTGGTGCTGCCGTCCGCGGCCGAGCCGGCGGACCCGGGCTGGCGGCCGGCGCCGGGTGCGCGCATCGAGAACGAGGCATTCGCCGTCACCGCTGATCCGTCCCGCGGTGGGACGCTGAGCAGCATCCTGGACAAGCGCTCGGGCACCGAGCTGCTGACCGGCCCGGGCAACCAGCTGATGCTGCAGGAGGAGCACCCCGCGCATCCGCGCTGGCGGGAGGGCCCGTGGCTGCTGTGCCCGAAGGGCATGGGGATCGTTTCCGCGGGGGCGCCCGCCCGGCTGCGGGCGGAGCGGTGCCCGGTCGGCAGCCGGCTGGTGGCCGAGCTTGACCTCGGCGACCTGCGGATCACTCAGGAAACGCTGCTGTGGGACGGCGCCGAGCGGGTCGAGTTCCGCACCCATGCCGATGGCTCGATCGGCCGCGACCGGCTGCTGCGCGTCGGCTTTCCCGTGCGGGTGCCTGGCGGCCTGCCGGTATACCAGACGGCCCTGTCGGTGATCGGGCGGCCGCTCGGCACGGCTGACATGGACGTCGCCGAGCATTCCTTCACGCTCGACAATCCGGCGCATGAATGGTTCGGCCTGGGCTCCGCCGCCCGGGTGGCGCTGACCGGCCCGGACGGCGAGCGGCAGCTGCAGGCGATCGGCGTCGCCGAGGTGATCACGCCGCCGGTTCCCGCCAGGCCCGGCCGGGCGGACGGGGACGGCACCGGGGCAGGTACCGGGACCGGCGCGGCGAACCCGGGCAGCCGGGAGTCGGTGCGTGACCTGCTCACTGCGCTGGCCCAGTGCGGGGTCACGGCGACCTGCTCCGTGCCCGATGGCCCGCGCTACGGCGCGATCGAGATCGACTCGAACCTGCCGGACTTCCGCCTACTGCTCGGCGGACCCGAGCAGAACGCGGTCACCGCGGCGGTGCTCGCCTCAGCCGAGGCGGCCGTCGCGGAGCTGGCCCGCCAGCTGAAGGAGGCCGGCAGCGCCAGGGTCTGGGTGCCGGCGCTGCGCAGCAGGCACGACGCCTTCGCGCCCGGCGCCGACGTGCGCGGCGCCCGGGACCTGCCGGTCCTCATCGTGGCGGCAGCTGACCTGGAGGCGGCTACCGCCGCGCTGGTCGATGATTTGTCCGATGCTGTCATCGAGGTTCCCGCCGCCGGGGCCGTGCCCTGGCACCAGGATGCGGCCGGGTCGCCGGATACGGCGCTCGGCCCGCAGACGGTCGCGCTGCTGAACCGCGGCACGCCGAGCAGCCTGGTGTCTCCCGACGGCATGCTGAGCATCGCGCTGATGCGTTCGTGCAGCACCTGGCCGTGCGGTGTCTGGATCGACGGGGAGAAACGCACCGTCCCGGACGGCACCAGTTTCGCCTGGCAGCACTGGAGCCACACCTTCGAGTACGCCCTGGCGGCAGGCCAGGGCGACTGGCGCAGCGCGGGTTTCCCGCTCGCGGGCCAGGACTACAACCACGACCTGCTGGCCATCACGTCGGATCTGCATGACGGGCCGCTGCCCGCCGCGGCGAGCCTGGCCGCCGTCGAGCCGCCCACCGCGATGCTGGCGGCGCTGAAACCGCGCGGAAACCCGCTCGCGCCCGGCGTGCCGCCCAGTCCCGCCGATGGCGTCACCGTCCGGCTCCGGGACGTTTCCGGGAAGACCGCGGCCACGCCGGCGAGCGTGCGGCTGTTCACGGGCATCGCCGGCGCCCGCGCCAGTGATCTGCGCGAGGACAGCGAGCGCGAGCCGCTGCCATTGCGCGACGGCGCCGCCGTCACTGAGCTGCCCGCGGCCGGTGTCGTGACGCTCGCGGTCACCCCCGCCCCGGCGCCCCCTGCCCCGGCTGGCCCTGCCCCGGCTGGTTCCGCCCCGGCGGCGGTGACTGCACCGACGGCCCGCCCCGTGGCTACGGCCGGCGAGGCGGCTGATTCTCCGCCTGAGCCCGCTCAGCCGGTGCACGCGCGCTACTGGCTGCACGGCAAGGGACCGGCTCCGGCCGGGAACCTGCCGGCGGCGGTGCACCTCACTCCGGGCCGGCTGGCGCTGGACGGCCCTGCCGCCGGTGACCTGGCAGCGGGCGGCCCGCCAGCGGCAGGCCCGGCATCGGGCGGGCCGGCCGCGACCGGACGGGCATCGGCGGGCCATCCCGCCGGCCTCGGTCGCGCGGGCCAGCTTCAGCTCACTGTCAGCGGCGGGCCGGAGGGCGCGGCCGGCGCAGTGCGGCTGGTGGTCCCGGCCGGCCTTTCCGTTGAGCCCGCCGGGCCGCTGGCCTTCGACCTGGCCGGCCGCGGCCATGCTCGGTGGGATCTGACCGTGCGTGGCCGCGCCGATGCGGCCGGCGGCCGGTATTTCGTGGCGGCACAGATCGACGACGACCTCGGCCAGGTGATCGAGGACACCGCGCTCATCACGATCGGGCAGCATCCAGCGCCGTCACGCGAGCTGCCGCGGGCGCAGGTGGGGCCGCTGCGAGACGCTGACCAGCAGGCCCGGGCCGCCGAGGCCGAGCTGGCCGTGGCCGCCACGACCCTCGCCCTTGGCCCCGGCGAGACCGGTGAGATAGCCGTCAGCCTGCGCAATGCCACGGCCTCGGCGCTGCGCGGCGAGGCTCAGCTCGTGTCGCCGTTCGGAAGCTGGGACCTCGTCCGGCCGTGGACGCTAGGCTTCAGCGTCAGCGCCGGAAAGACCGCGACGCTCCGCTTCGCCGTGACCGTGCCAGCTGCCGCCAGGCCCGGCCAGCACTGGTGGGCCATCGTCAAGGTGATGTATTTCGGCCGCGTCCGCTACACCGAGCCGGTAGCCGTGACCGTAGGCGGCTGACCGAAGGCTGCCCGGCCTTCGGCCAGTGCGGCTGCGCCTCGCCTCCGGCGATGACGCCTGTCAGACACGGCGCCAGTGAGACACTGAGGCAACGGCTACACCACTCCTGGGATCATGACCTCTGACATCGCGATCGGCGTCGGCAATCTCCCGGCCGAGCCGAACAGCTTCATCGGCCGGGAGCGCGACCTCGCCGAGCTTGCGAGGCTGCTCGATGACGTGCGCGCCCTCACCCTGTGCGGGCCCGGCGGGATCGGCAAGACACGGCTGGCCCTGCGGATCGCCGGTGAGCTGGCGGCTGGCTTCCCTGACGGCGCGTGGCTGATCGAGCTGGCCGACACCACTGATCCGGCGCTGCTTGTCCCCCGCATCGCCGCGGCCCTCGGCATCAGGGAGGAACTGGACCGGCTGCTGGCCGACACGCTCGCCGACGCGCTGCGGCAGCGGCGCGCGCTGGCGATCCTCGACACCTGCGAGCACCTGGTGGAGGCCTGCGCGGCGCTGGTGGTCCAGCTGCTGGCAGTGTGCCCGGACCTGCGGATCATCGTCACTAGCCGCGAGCCGCTGCGCATCAGGGGCGAGACGGTCTGGCGGGTACCGCCGCTTGAGCTGCCCGGCATACCAGCCGGAGGAGTTGATCTCGCAGAGCTTCCCGTGCATGAGGCGATGCGGCTGTTCGCCGACCGCGCGGCGGCCGCCCGCCCCGGGTTCGGGCTCAGCGAGGACAACGCCCGCGCCGTGGTCCAGATCTGCCGCGCCCTGGACGGGATGCCGCTGGCGATCGAGCTGGCCGCCGCCCGGGTCCGGGCGCTGTCGGTGGAGCAGATCGCGACCCGGCTGGACAACCGCTTTGCCCTGCTGGCGTCCGGCGAGCGGACCGCGCCGCTGCGCCAGCAGACGCTGCGGGCGGCGGTCGACTGGAGCCATGACCTGCTCACCGACGCCGAACAGGCCCTGCTGCGCCGTCTGTCGGTGTTCTACGGGTGGAATCTGGAGATGGCCGAGCAGGTATGCGCCGACAGCATGATCCCCGCTGATCAGGTGCTTGACCTGCTCGCCGCCCTGATCGACAAGTCTCTGGTGACCCTCGACGGCGAGCACGGCGGCGTGACCCGCTACCGGCTGCTGGACACGATCCGCGAGTACGCCGCGGACCGGCTGGCTGCCTCGGGCGAGGCGCCGCTGCTGCGCCGGCGGCATCGGGACCAGATGCTGCAGCTGGTGGAGTCAGTCGCGGCCGTGGCGTTCATCCGCGGTGACCCGCCATGGCCCGAGCGGGTGCGGCTGTACAACGGCGTCGTCGCCGAGCGGGCCAACTTCCGGGCGGCGCTCGCATGCTGCCTGGAGCGCGGCGAGGCAGCTGAGGGGCTGCGCATGTGCTGCGACCTGCGCGCGCTCTGGGTGGCCTACGGCGACGTCAGCGAGGGCATCGGCTGGTTCGACCGGATGCTCAGCCTTGACGCTGAGGTTCCCGCTGACCTGCGGGCCCGTGCCCTGATGCTCCGGGCCGAGCTGGCCTTCGAGCAGCAGGACTACGCCGCCGCCGGCAAGTGCGCCAGGGCAGGGGTGGATCTGAGCCGCACGGCCGGTGACGGCGGCGCGGCGGGCGGCCTGCGCGTTCTGGCCCTGGTGGCCCTGCGGTCAGGGCTCCCGGCGGAGGCGCTGGACAGCGCGGAGGCGGCGATCGCGGCGGCCTGCGCGGCCGGGGACGACTGGGAGCACGGCCTCGCGCTCGCGGTCAAGGCGGCGATCCTCGCCCGGCTGGGCGACGCCGCGCAGGCGCAGGCCGAATACGAGGTCGCGCTTGACGTGCTGCGTGAGAACAACGGCTGGGGGGTCGCCCAGACTCTGTACGGGATGGGCAGTCTCGCCAGGGCGCGAGGTGACTGTGAGGCGGCGCTGCGCCATTTCGGGCACGCGCTGACGCGGTACTCGGCGATTGACGCCAGGCCTGAGATTGCCCGCTGCCTCGCCGGAATCGGCTGGGTCGCGCTGTCGCAGGGGGATCTGGCCCTGGCCCGCTCGAGCCTGGTCCGGTGCCTCCAGCTTGGCCTGGCCACCGGGCAGCGGCTGACCATCGCGCGCGGTCTCGAGGCGTTCGCCATGCTCGCCGCGGCCCAGGGCGACGTCGTGCGCTCGGCCAAGATCGAGGGCGCGGCCGTGGCCTTGCGGGAGGCGGCGGGCGAGGTCGCCTCGCCGGGCGCCGAGGGCCGCCTGGAGCAGCTGCTCGGCGCCGCGCGGGCCCGGCTGGGCACGACCGTCGCGTCCGGCCTGCTGGCAGAGGGCAGGGCAATGAGCGCCTACGCGGCGGCGCGCTTCGCGATCAGCGAGCCTGACGGCGACGTGCGTCCTGGCGGGGATCCTGCGCCGGGTCATGCGGCCGGCGTGAACCCTGGCGGCGGCGGCGAGACGGTCAACGGCAGCGCGGCCCGCGGCGCCGGCGGCGCCAGGGAGGGCAGCGCGCAAGGCGGCGGGTCACCTGCACCCGGCCGCACTGAGTCCGGCCTGGCCGGGCTGCCGGTGCTGACCGGACGCGAGCGCGAGATCGCGACCCTGGTGGCGCGCGGCCTGTCTAATCGCGACATCGCCGGCGAGCTGACCATCAGCCCGGCCACGGTCGCGCGGCACGTGGCCAATATCTTCGCCAAGCTGGGCTTCACCTCCCGTGCCCAGATCGCGGCCTGGGCCGCCGCCCAGGACGTTGCCGCCGAAGACGCTGCCTGGCGGGAGACGCCCGGGCCGGGCAGCTCCGGCCTGGGCAGTTCCGGGCAGCGCACCGCTAGGCAGGGCAGCTCCGGGGAAGGCGGCACCGGACAGGAAGTGCCCGGGCCCGGCAGCTCCGGGGAGCACAGGGGGTAGGAAGTGTCCGGGCAGGCCCTTCCGGGCCGCGCTGGCGGGCTGGCGGGGCTGGCCCTAGCGGGCTGACGGCACCGGGCTGACGGCGGTATGTACATGACCTGACTGGCCCGGACCGGGCCCGCCGCGGACCTTCTACATACCCCGGCCGGCCGCCTACATGATCCGTGCAATTGCAAATGCACATCCTAATGGCCAATTCGGCGCATGCGGGGCGGAGCCCGGGTTGCTTACCGTCATAACAGCGCGTAACGCGCTTACTGCACCGCATCCGGGCGTCAGGAGGGGGATGTCCGGCGGCGCGATGGAGTACGGCGGCGGGCCCGGGCAGTTTGTCCGGGCCCGCGCCCATGGCTGGCGCCAGGCCTCAGGGCCTGATGCCGGAGCGTGACTACATACCGGCCTACACATTCCTTACGATGCGCCGCTGGCAGGCCCCCCGTAGCCTGAGTCGGCAGCAGCCCCGTACCACGGGAGAAACATGACGTCATCGGATGCGCCGGTCGGCGAGGCCACTGTCACCCAGCGGCTGCTCGATCTGGCGCAGACGCGCGGCGATCGGCGCGCGCTGGCAGGCGGCGCCGACGGGGAGTCCTTCACCTACGCCGAGCTGGCCGCGACCGTGCAGTCGGCCGCCGCGGGCCTGGCGTGGCGGGGCGTGCAGCCGCGCGACATCGTCGGCGTCTACGTGCCTGACGCCGTCAGCTACGTGCTGGCGACGCATGCAATCAGGGCCGCCGGCGGGATTCCGACGCCGGTCGCTCCCGGTCTCTCCGTTCAGGAGATCGCCGGGCAGCTCGCGCAGTGCGGCGCCAGGATGCTGCTGACGGCGCCGCCGCTGGCCGCCGCGGCACTGCCGGCCGCCGACCGGTCGTGGGTGCGCCAGGTCATCTCGTTCGGCGAGGCCGCAGGCGCGATCCCGTTCAGTTCGCTGCTGCGGCTTGGCTCGCTGCGCCCGGCCTCGGCCAGGGCCCATGATGTCGCGCTGCTGCCATTCACCCGGCGGCTCGACGGATCGCTCGGGCCCGCCGCGCTGACCCATATCGACTTCGCGGCCGACCTGGCCCGGCTGGCCGCCGAGGCCGGGATCACCGAACGCGATGTAGTCCTGGCCGCGCCGCCTGCGGGCGGCGGCGGCCCGTACACCACCTTCATCGACAACGCGCTGGTCCGCGGCGCCACGGTCGTGGCGGCGCGGCCCGAGGAGATGGCGGCGGCCGCCGATGCCCATCACGGCACAGCGGTCATCCTGCCGCCCGGTGCCGACGTGTGCGCCGCCGAGCCGCTGCGCGTCTTCGCGGTGGCCTCGTAGGCGGCTCTGCCGGGTCGTCTGGCGGGCGGCGCTGAGAGCCGCCGCGACGGCTCGCCGCGGACGTCATGACGCCCGCAGGCAAGGCCCGCCGCATCGCAGGCGGCATCAAACAGGCAGTGCTCGGGTAGCGATCTGTTACGGCCCGGCCGGGAGCAGGCCGCCGGGCCTGGTGACTTACGTCGGGCGCCGGGTCGGGGCCGCCCCTACAAGGCGGGCGGCCGGTTCTCGTACGGGGTGCTGAGGACGATCGTCGTCCGGGTCGAGACGTTCGCCGCCGCCCGGATTTCCTGCAGGAGCAGTTCCAGCGCGCCGGGTGACTCGACGTGGACCTTGAGGATGTAGCTCTCCTCCCCCGCCACGCTATGGCAGGCCTCGATGGCGCCCAGGTGCTCGAGCCGCTGCGGCGCGTCGTCGGGGGCCGACGGGTCGAACGGCGTAACGGAAACGAAGGCGGTCAGGGGCAGGCCGGCGTCCTCGGGGTTGATCAGCGCGGCGTAGCCCTTGATCACCCCGCGCTCTTCGAGGCGGCGCACTCGCTGCTGGGCGGCGGACACCGACAGGCCCGTCTCGCGGGCCAGATCGGTAAAGCTCATCCTGCCGTCACGAGCCAGCAGCGTGACAATCTTGCGGTTGGTCTCCTCCACGTGGTCACGGTAACGCGCCGAGGGTCATCCGCGCGCACCGGCGGTAAGGCCGCGGCTGATCACCACCCGCTGGATCTGGTTGGTGCCCTCGACGATCTGCAGGGCCTTGGCCTCCCGCATGTAGCGCTCGGCCGGGAAGTCCTCCACGTAGCCGTAGCCGCCCAGCACCTGGACCGCGTCCGTGGTGACCCGCATCGCGGCGTCGGTGGCGAACAGCTTGGCCATGGCGGCCTGCTGACCGTAGGGCAGGCCGGCATCCTTGCGCCGCGCCGCGCTCAGGTACAGGGCGCGGGCGGCCTCGACGGCCGTGGCCATGTCGGCGAGCATGAACGCCAGGCCCTGGAACTCGGCCACCGGCAGGCCGAACTGACGCCGCTGCGTGGCCCAGTCCACCGCCGTCTCCAGCGCCGCCTGGGCCACGCCGGTGGCGCAGGCGGCGATGCCCAGCCGGCCGGAGTCCAGGGCGGCCAGGGCGATGGCGAATCCGTTGCCCTCGGTGCCGATCAGCTGGCCGGCGGGCAGCCGGGCTGATTCGAAGCGCATCTGGGCGGTGACCGAGCCGCGCATGCCCATCTTGTGCTCGGCCGGCGCTGCCGTCACGCCGGGCGTCTGGGCGGGCACGTGCAGGCAGCTGATCCCGTGCGAGCGGCCGGGTCCCTCGGGCTCGCCGCCGGTGCGGGCGAACAGCGCGTAGAAGTCGGCCTGGCCGGCATGGGAGATCCACGCCTTCACGCCGTCGACCACGTAGTCAGCGCCGTCGCGGACGGCGCGGGTGCGCAGTGCCGCGGCGTCCGAGCCGCTGCCGGGCTCGGACAGGCAGTAGGCGCCGAGCAGGTCCCCGCCGAGCATCGCGGGCAGCCACTGGTCCTGCTGGCCGGGGGTACCCGCGTGGATCAGCGGGAAGCACGCCAGCGTGTGCACGCTCAGCCCGAGCCCGACCGTCAGCCACGCGGCGGCCACCTCCTCGACGACCTGCAGGTAGGTCGCGTAGGGCTGGCCGGCGCCGCCGAGGCGCTCGGGGTAGGGCAGGCCGAGCAGGCCTGACCGGCCGAGGAGCCGGAACGCCTCGCGCGGGAACGTCGCGGTCCGCTCGGCCTCGTCAGCGGCCGGGCGCAGTTCGCGGTCGGCAAGCTCCCTGGTCAGTGCGAAAAGGTGCCGGGTCTCCTCGTCCGGGCACTCGCGGTCGACCGTGGTCACCGGGCCGCCACGGTCACGAGCTCGCGGGTGACATTGTTGAGCCGCTGGCCGCCGTCGGGCGTGCACACCACGATGTCCTCGATCCGCGCGCCGTGCGCGCCGGGATAGATGCCTGGCTCGACGGAGAACGCGTTCCCGGCCTTGAGCGGCTCGGTGTTCCCGGCCACGATGTAGGGGTCCTCATGGGTTTCCAGGCCGATGCCGTGCCCCGTCCGGTGCACGAAGTAGTCGCCGTAGCCGGCCGCCGTGATGGGCTCGCGCGCGGCGGCGTCCACCGCCTCCGCGGTGATGCCCGGCCGGACGGCGGCGCAGGCGGCTTCCTGGGCGTCCCTGAGCACCTGGTAGTAGGCGGCGAGCTCAGGCGGGGGCTCGCCGATCGCGTAGGTGCGCGTGCAGTCCGAGCAGTACCCGCTGGGCATGGTACCGCCGATGTCGACGACGACCGCGTCACCGGGCTGCAGGACGCGGCCCGCGGCGGTGTGATGCGGGCTGGCCGCGTTTGGCCCGGAGGCCACGATCGTGAAGTCCACGCTGACGTGGCCTTCCCCGATGATCGCGTCAGCGATGTCCGCGGCGACCTCCTGCTCGGAACGGCCGGGCCGCAGCCACTCCGGCACCCGGGCGTGCACCCGGTCGATGGCCTGGCCCGCCTCCAGCAGCGCCGCCACTTCGGCCGGGCTCTTGCGTGCCCGCATCGCGCGCAGCGCGAGGCTGGCCACCTCCTGGCGGACCGCGGGCATCGCCGCCCGCAGCCGCAGGACCATCAGCGCCCACATCCGGTCGGACAGTCCGACGGCGGCCGCCGCCTTGAGCCGGCCGGCCAGCAGCGCGTACGGGTCTTCCGTCTCGTCCCAGGCCACGATCTCAAGGTCCAGGCCGCCGGCCGGCGAGGCCAGCGCCGCGGGCAGCTCCAGCCGCGGGACGACGAGGAACGCGTCCCCGTCGGCGGGCACCGCCAGGCAGGTCAGGCGCTCCAGCTGGTGGGCGTCGTAGCTGGCGACATACCGCAGGTCAGGGCCCGGGGTCAGCAGCAGGGCGTCCAGCCCGGCGGCGGCCGCTGCCGCCGCGGCCCCGGCGATCCGGTCCGCCGGGTACAGCTCGCTTTCCATATGTGTCTCCAGTCCTCGCTGACTGCGCGCCCATGTGCCGTCGGGAAATCATCTCACCGCGCCGAATTGCCTTCCTCATCCAGGTTGCGCTCACCCCTAGACAGCCATGCCCGACATGCTTCACTCTGGGTGCACAACTTCTCACCAAATGTGAACGGTGATGACTTCTGAGACATCGGATGTTCAGGCCGGGTACCAGGATGCCGCGGCCGGGCTGCCGCGGTCGGCGAATGTGCGGGGCGGCGCCCGGCTGACCGGTGCCGTGCTGCCTCCCGAGCCGCCGGTCGCGGCCGTCCCCGGATCAGGGCCCGGCCTCGAGTCCAGGCTCGCGACGGAGCTGGCGCAGGAACGGCATGTCGCGGTGGAGCTGCAGCGCGCCATCCTGCCGCTGCACGACGAGCCGTTCGAGCTGCCGGGCCTAAGGGCGGTGGTGCGGTACCTGCCCGCCTCGCGGAACGGGGGCGTCGGCGGAGACTGGTACATCACCGCCGAGCTGCCCGGCGGCAGCGTCCTGGTCGCCATCGGCGACGTGAGCGGCCATGGGCTGCCCGCCGCCGCGGGCATGACCAGGCTGCGCGGGGCGCTGGCCGGGCTGGCGATCACCGGCTCGCCGCCGGAGCGGCTGGTCGGCTGGCTCAACGATCTCGTGCACCATGTGGCGCCCGAGCACACTGCCTCGGTGATCGCGGGCTATTTCGACCCGGTCACGAGGGTGCTCACCTGGGCGCAGGCCGGGCACCCCCCGCCGGTCCTCGTGCGGGGCGCATGGGCGCGGCCGCTCGACCCGCCGGGCGGCATCCTGCTGGGCGCCAGCCGCGCGCCCTACGAGGCGGCCCGGCTCGCGCTGGCCCCCGGCGACCTGCTGCTCCTGTACACCGACGGGCTGGTAGAGCGCAGGGACCGTGCCATCGACACCGGCATCGCCGATCTCGCGGCGGCCGTCCGCGGCACCCGCGACCCCGAGCGGCTGGTCGCCGCGGCCCTGGCGGCGTGCGGCACGGAGTCCGAGGACGACACCTGCCTGGTGGCGCTGCAGGTCCTCTGAGCCCGGGCCGGCTCTGGGCCGCGTCTGCTCTGAGCCAGGGTGGCGGCCGGGTCCCTCAGCTGCGCGCGGCGGCGAAGGCAGCGAGCATCCGGCCGAGCGAGGAACCCAGATCCCAATGCGCGTCCAGCTCGCCCAGGCCGCCCGGATCCGCCGGCCCAGCCGGCAGCCGCCCGTCGACCGGGGGCACCGGGGCGTCGTCCGCAGTCCGCACGACGGGCATGGCCGCCTCCAGGTAGTCGCGGGCGGCGGCCAGTTTCGCCCTGCTGCCCATCGGGAAGCCGCCGTGCCCCTGATCCAGCGCGGCGAGCATGTTCTCGACGGTGCCGAAGACCCGCACCAGCGCGGCCGCGGTCTTCTCCCCCACGCCCGGGACGCCGGGCAGCCCGTCACTGGGATCACCGCGCAGCGCCGCGAACGCCGCGTAGGCGCGGCCGGGGATCTGGTAGCGCTCGGTGATGTACTGCTCGTCCACGACCTCAAGTTTCGCCAGGCCGCGCGCGATGTTGACGACGCGGACCGGCCTGGCGTCGTCCACCAGCTGGAACAGGTCCCGGTCGCCGGTCACGATCTCGACCGGAGGCTGCTCGCGTGCCGCCAGCGTGGCGATCACGTCGTCTGCCTCGTAACCGGGGGCGGCGGCCATCGCCACTCCGGCCGCGGCCAGCACCTGCTCGATGACGGGAATCTGGGCGCTGAGCGCGCCGGGTACCTGCTCGGAGCCGTCCGGCTCCGCCCGGTGCTGCTTGTACGAGGGGATGGCCGCCACCCGGAAGGCGGGCCGCCAGTCGGCGTCCATGCAG
Source organism: Streptosporangiaceae bacterium (assembly GCA_052146815.1). Classification (GTDB taxonomy): domain Bacteria; phylum Actinomycetota; class Actinomycetes; order Streptosporangiales; family Streptosporangiaceae; genus DATJZH01. The sequence goes on from JBKQMG010000076.1 coordinate 39,365, forward strand.
GCGATCAGCCGGCCCGGCCTGCGCGCGCGCACCAGCCGGGCGATCATGTCGAGCAGCCCGCGGACTGCGTTGACGGGCGTCCCGTCGGGCGCGGTCATGGTTTCCGGCACGCCGTAGAACGCGCGGAAGTACAGCGATGCGGTGTCCAGCAGCATGAGCGTGCCCACCCGCGACATACTGCCAGGATGAGGCGCCGGGCGAGCTTGTTGCCGCCGCATCGCGGGCGGCGGTCCTAATTCATACATTTCCTCTATGAGAAATCTGATTGATTGAGATTGGAGCTGGGCACGTCTCAGTCCCTAGGCTAGGTTCATCCGATCCCGCCGAGGGAGGTACCCATGACGCTAGCCAGCGCTGTTCGCACCCGATGCCCGAGTGAGCTTATTGCCGCGATCCGCGGCGCCACCGATCACCGTGCCGACTGGCAGCAGACTGCGGTGCTCGTGGCCGATGAGCTGGGCCGGCATCTGGCCGCCCCGGAGGAGATTCTCACCGCCCGCGAGCGGGACGGCAGCCCCGATGGCTACGTCTGCCATATCCTGCACACCGAGCCGGACGGGGCCTTCTCGGTCTGCGGGCTAGTGTGGCGGCCTGGTCAGGTGACGCCCATTCACGACCACGTCACCTGGTGCGTCCTCGGCGTCCTGCAGGGCGTGGAGTACGAGGAGCTTTTCGCCCTCAGCGCTAGCGGCGAGCAGCTCGAGGAAGTCGGGACCAGCAGCAATCACGTCGGCGAGGTGGCCGGCTTCGCGCCGCCCGGCGACATTCACCGGGTCCGCAACTGCGGCGATGACATCGCCATCTCCCTGCACGTCTACGGGGCCGACATCGACCGCCTGGGCAGCAGCGTGCGCCGGATCTACGACCTGCCGGTAGTTGCCCCGGCGCGCTAGCCCCGCGGCTCCCTGCGCAGCCCGGGTGATCAGCATTCGGCTCGCGAAGCCCAGGCGCTCGTAGAACGCCCGCGCCCTGCCGTTGACGTCAGTGACCCACAGCAGCACCCGCGCTGCCCCGTCGTCCCCGGCCAGGCGGCACACCGCCTCGACCAGCCCGTCAGCCGCGCCCTGGCCGCGCAGATCGGGGCGGACCCACCTCCTGACGCCTCATGCGCCTGAGAGTGCAACGCGGCAGCTGTCAGTGCAACTCGTTAATCGCAGAGATCATGGAAGACGGTGGCCGCTTAGAGGTGGCTCAGCCGACGGACGAGTAGGCCACGACGCCGTGGCGCAGGGCCTTGATGGCGCTGCGCGCGGTGCCGGCTACCGGGGACGAGCCGGCGGCGGCGGCCACCTGGTCGAGCAGGTCCATCAGCAGCTTGACCGCCCGGACGAAGTCGCCGGGCGTCAGGTCGGGCGACAGCAGCTTCTCCAGCGACTGGCCGCGGGCCCAGGCATGAGCCGTCCAGGCGAAGCCCAGGTCAGGCTCGCGCAGGAAAGAGAGCTTGTAGCTCTTCTCCACTTCGTCGAGCTCGGCCCACACCTCGGCCACCGCGGCCAGCGCCTCGCGCACGGGGCCGTGCGGCAGCCGGGGCAGGCTGCCGTCCTCGGACCTGCGGGCCTCGAAGGTCAGCGCGGACACGCAGGCGGCCAGCTCGGCCGGATTGAGGTCGTCCCACAGGCCGCGGCGCAGGCACTCGGCCGCCAGCAGGTCCAGCTCGCTGTAAAGGCTCGCAAGGCGCATGCCTTCGGCGGTCACCGTGTCGCCGTCGATGTAGCCGAGTTCCGCCAGGACGGCGCAGACCGCCTCGAACGTGCGCGCGATGACGTGCGAGCGGCCGGCGACCCGGCGCTCCAGTGCCGCCGCGTCCCGCTCCAGGCGCTGGTAGCGCTCGGCCTGCCGGGCATGCTCCTCGCGGTCGGGGCAGGTGTGGCAGGGGTGCTGGCGCAGCTGCCGGCGCAGGGCGGCGATCTCGGCGTTCTCGTCGGCCGCGGGAGCGGTCCGGTCCGGGCGGCCGTTTCGCTCCTGCTGGCTGAAGTCGTGGCCGGCCAGCTTATTGCGCATGCTGGAGGCGAGGTCGCGGCGGTGGTTGGCCGAGCGCGCACTGAAGCTGTTCGGTATCCGGACGTGCTCCAGCACGGTAGCCGGAACCGGGAAGTCCGCCGGCGAGAGCCGCTTGACCTGGCGGTTGGAGGTGAGCACCAGCGGAAGCGGCACGTCGGCGCCCGCCGGCCCCCGCTCGAGGACGACCGCGACTCCGGCCCGTCGGCCGCCGGGCACCCGGATGATGTCACCGCGGCGCAGCTGCTCCAGCGAACTCAGGGCCTCGGCCCGCCGGGCCGCGGACCGGTGCCTGGCCTGGTCGCCCTCGCGCTGCGACACCTCCCGGCGCAGCCGGGCGTACTCGGTGAAGTCGCCCCGGTCGCAGCTGACCGCCAGCTCGGCCATCTCCTGCCGTACCCGCCTGGCCTGCCGGGCGATCCCCACGACCGCCCGGTCGGCCTGGAACTGGGCAAACGACGACTCGAGCAATGCTGCCGCACGCTGCCGGCCGACCTGCCCGACCAGGTTGACCGCCATGTTGTAGGACGGCCGGAAGCTCGAGGTGAGCGGGTACGTCCGGGTACCGGCCAGGCCCGCGACGGCGGCCGGATCCACGCCGGGCTGCCACAGCACCACGGCATGTCCCTCGATGTCGATGCCGCGCCGCCCGGCCCGCCCGGTCAGCTGGGTGTACTCCCCCGGCGTCAGGTCCGCGTGGGTCTCGCCGTTCCACTTGTCCAGCCGCTCGATGACCACCGTGCGCGCGGGCATGTTGATGCCCAGGGCCAGTGTCTCCGTGGCGAAAACGGCCCGGACCAGCCCGGCGGCGAATAGCTCTTCGACGACCTGCTTGAAGGTCGGCAGCAGGCCCGCATGATGCGCGGCGATGCCGCGCTCGAGCCCGGCGAGCCATTCGGCGTGGCCGAGCACCGGCAGGTCCTCGGCCGGGATGCCGGCGGTCCGTTCCGCCACCAGCTCGGCGATCTCAGCTGATTCCTCCGGCGTGGTCAGCCGCAGGCCCGCGGCCAGGCACTGCTGCACGGCCGCGTCGCAGCCGGCCCGGCTGAAGATGAAGGTGATCGCCGGGAGCAGCCCGCCGCGGTCCAGTGCCTCGATCACGTCCGGGCGGGCCGGCGGCCGGGGGCGCCCCGCCTGCCCGCGCGGGCCGCCGCGGCCGTTCGCGCCGGGGCCCCCGCGCCCGCGGCCGCCATAGCTCGCGCCGCCGTAACTGATGCTGCCGCGCCTGGCCGTGCGGTCGCCGGGAGCCTCGGCCCGCCGTGCGGCCCGCAGCAGCTCCGGGTTGACCATCGGGGCCGGGTCCGCCGGATCACCGGAGGTGGCGAACAGGTCGTAGAGCCTGCGGCCGACCAGCATGTGCTGCCATAGCGGCACCGGCCGGTTCTCGTCCACGATCACGGTGGTGCCGCCGCGCACCTGAGTCAGCCAGTCACCGAACTCCTCGGCGTTGCTGACGGTCGCCGACAAGGCGGCCAGCCGGACGGACTCGGGCAGGTGGATGATCACTTCTTCCCACACCGCGCCGCGGAACGCGTCGGCCAGGTAGTGCACCTCGTCGAGGACGACGTGGCTGAGGCCGGACAGAGTCGGCGACCCCGCGTAGAGCATGTTGCGCAGCACCTCGGTGGTCATCACCACGATCGGCGCCTCGCCGTTGATGCTGTTGTCCCCCGTGAGCAGGCCCACCTTGGCGGCGGAGTACCGGCGGACCAGATCGGCGTACTTCTGGTTCGACAGCGCCTTGATCGGGGTGGTGTAGAAGCACTTGCGGCCTTCGGCCAGGGCCAGGTGCACGGCGAACTCGCCGACGACTGTCTTTCCCGACCCGGTCGGCGCCGCCACCAGGACCCCGTGCCCGTCGGCCAGGGCCCGGCAGGCCGCCAGCTGGAAGTCGTCGAAGCTGAAGTCGTACCGGGCCTGGAAGGCGGCCAGCTGCGGGCCGTGCTCGTCGCGGCGCCGCCGGGCTGCCGCATACCGTTCCGCCGGGCTCGCCGCGCTGGTCATGTGATCAAGACTAGGCGGCCGCCGTCACCGCGGTGCGCAGCCGCCCGGCCCGTCGCAGCACGGACGGCAGCCAGGAGCCGGCCGTCTGGACCGGATGAGCAGTGCGGGCTGCCCCGGGGCGGTTGGCTAGACGCCGCCGGAGGGCCCGGTGTCGATCTCCTGGGCGGCGGCGTCGGGGTCGTACTCCAGCGGCGGCTCGATGCCGAGCGCGGCGTACTCCAGCGCCTCCCGGCGCGCCTTCCGCTTGTCGTGGGCCCAGACGAAGATCTCGGCCGCCTCGACCAGCAGGACGCACGGGACGGCCAGCAGCAGCATGCTGATCGGGTCGGGGCTGGGCGTCGCGATGGCCGCGAACGCGAATACCGCGAAGATGATCAGCCGCCGCGACTTCCGGAAGCGCTGATGGGTCAGGATGCCGGCCAGGTTCAGCAGGATGACGACCAGCGGCAGCTCGAAGGCGAGCCCGAAGACCAGCAGCATCGCGATCGCGTAGCCGAGGTAGGCATCGATGGTGATCAGCGGGAAGACCCCGTGCGGCACCAGGTAGAGCAGGAACCGCAGCCCCTTGGTCATCGCGAAGTACGCGCAGGTGCCGCCGAAAAGAAACAGCGGGATCGCAGTGCCGGCGAAGAAATACGTCCAGCGCCGCTCCCGCGCGTACAGCCCCGGCGCGAGGAACGCCCACAGCTGGTACATCCAGATCGGCGAGGAGAAAATCAGGCCGGCCACGATGGCGACCTTGAGGTGCACGAACAGCCCGTCGAACAGCCCGTTCACCACCAGGGTGTTGCCGCAGCCATTGCCGGCCTTGCCGGTGTACGGATTCCTGATCACGTGGGCCGGCAGCTTGCAGAACGGACTCTCGATGAACGTCCAGATGTGCGGGAACAGGAACCAGCCGATGATCGCGCCGATCAGCCCGGCGAGCAGCGCCTTCAGTACCCGGTTGCGCAGCTCCCGGATGTGCTCCATGAGCGGCATCCGGGCGTCGGGATTAACCACCCTGCGCGGGCGCGGCACGCGCAGTCCCTGGGATTCGTCCGGCCGCGCCGGGCTGTCCTGCGTGGACATGACCGGGGCGGGCTTAGAACGACTGCTGGTTGCGCTGCGCCTCGGACAGCGGCGCGGCGCCGTTCACCGCCGTGCTGCTGCTGCTGCCGCCGGCGGGCTGGTGCTGCAGCTCCTGGATCTGACGCTGCAGGTCGAGGATCTGCTGCTGGGTCGGGTCCGTGGCCGGCGTCTGACCGGGAAGCGTCCGGGCAGGCAGCGGCTGGGGGGTCACCGGCAGGGCGGCCGTGGGAGTGGCCTTGGCGGCGTCAGTGGTCGGCGGCTCGTCGTGCAGGCCCGCCACGGACTTCTTGAAGATGTGCATGGACTTGCCCAGCGAATCGGCCGCACCAGGCAGCCGCTTGGCGCCGAACAGGACCAGGATCACCACGAGCAGGATGACGATGTGCCACGGAGCCAGTACATCCATGTCGGTCCCCAATTCCTAGCGAGAGCTGTCCGCGCGCCCAGCTTACCCAGTTCGGAGTGTACACGCGCGATCAGTATTCGTTGCCTAGCCAGGCGCCGGATGGCCGCCCGGGTGCGTCGGCCCGGCTGGTCCCAGGCGCCGTGTCCGCTATGAGTGGTTTCAGCCGCCTTCAGGGTAATGAGCCAGCGCGGCCTCCGCGTCAGCCCTGATCCTAGCGGCCAGCTCGGGCGGCGCGATCACCGTGCCGCTGCGGCCCAGCCGCAGCGCCAGCCGCCGGACCCACTGCGTGTCGGGCGTCCGCAAGCTCACCCGCAGCCGGCCCTCGCCGAGGTCGGTCACCTTTTCGCACGGGTAGTACTCGGCCACCCAGCGGCCGGCCGCCGCCAGCTCCAGCTCCACGTGCACGTCCTGCGGTGACGGCCGGAACAGTCCCTTGTCCACGTCCACCGGCGTCGCGGCCTCGGGCACTGAAGCGGCGACGTCCAGCACCGAGAGCGCCAGCACCCGGTCCAGCCGGAACAGCCGCACGTCCTCGGCGCGCCGGCACCACGCCTCCAGGTAACTGCGGCCGTCGACGACCAGCAGCCGCATCGGGTCGACGTCCCGTTCGGTGGCCTCATCCCGGCCGGGGACGTAATACGACAGGTGCAGCCGCCTGCCGCGGGCGAGAGCCTCGGTGACCAGGGCCAGCACGTTCTGCGCGGCGTTGCCGTCGACCTGCACGGCCACCTGCGCGCTGGCCGCCGCGGCGCCGCCGGCCGCGGCCTCCAGCTTGGCGATCGTCCGGCTGAGCGCGGAGCGGTCCGCCAGGCCCGGCACGTCGGTCAGCATCCGCAGCGCGACCAGCAGCGCGCTCGCCTCATCGGCGCCGAGGCGCAGCGGCCGGTCGATGGACTCCGCCTGGCTGACGACGATCTCCCCGCCCTCGTAGGACAGGTCGATCGGGCAGTAGGGATCAGGCGAGCGCAGCTCCACGCACCACAGCATGTTCAGGTCATCGACGAGCTGACGCTCGCTGACCTCGAAGGCCGCCGCGGTCTCGGCCAGCCCGACGGCCTTGCGGCTGATGACGTAGGGCACCAGCGCGAGCAGGCGCTGCAGCCGGTCGGTCGCGGTGGCCGGCCGGGCCAGGTCCCCGGTCATGCCAGCACGCCCGTCAGCTGATCGATAACGGCCTCGCGCAGATCAGCGGGTTCGGCGACCACGACATCCGCGCCGAACGAGGCGAGGTGCTCGCAGAACCAGCCCCGGTCCGAGAAATGCACCTCGACCCGGTCCCAGCCGGGCCGGCCGCCGGGCTGCTGGGAGAGCGCGAACTGCCGCAGCCCGTGGCCCGCGCCTGCTCGCACCAGCAGGACCGCCGTGCGCTGGGCCGGCGGCTCGGCGTCCCAGCTGCGTACCGCCTGGTGCACGTCGACGCCGTCCGGCACCCTGACCGTCCCGGCGCCCCCGGTCGGCGACACGGGCCCGGTGATCCGGCTCAGCCGGAACACCCGTTCCTCGCCCCGGTCGGTATCCAGGCCGACCGCATACCACCGGCCGTGCCGGTTCACCACGCCCCAGGGCTCCAGATGGCGCTGCTGCGGGGAGCTGCGCCCCGCCGCCTGGTAGGAGAAGGACACCGGGCGCTGATCCCGCACCGCCTCCCACAGCGGCGTGAACGCCGCCTCGGTTGTCTGCAGCCGCGGCTCGATGCCGGGCTGCGTCGTGTCCTCGGTCTCAATGCCCGCGGCGCGCAGCTTCAGCAGCGCGCCCGCGGCCGCGCCCGCAAGCTCGGCGCTGCGCCAGACCCGGGCGGCCAGGCCGATGACCGCGGCCTCGTCGGGCTCCAGCCTGATCTCGGGCAGCACGTAATCCTGGCGGGAAATGCGATAACCGTATTCGTCATCGAGTGCGGAGTTCATGCCCGTTTCGAGCGGGATACCCAGCTCGCGAAGCTCATCCTTGTCGCGTTCGAACATCCGCTTGAATGCGTCGAAAGAATCCGGGTAACCGGGCACTGCGTCACGAATCTGCACCGCGGTGAGATAACGGCGGGTCAATAGCAGGCAGACCACCAGGCTGAGCAGCCGTTCTGTCTTCCGCCGTGACATCGCGGCTCCTTTCCCGCACTGCACCGCCCGCGTTCCGGCACCGACGCTACCCTGCCGGAGTGATCAGGTGGCGCAGAGGCGTGGTTTCGGGGCTGGCGCGGGAATGGGCCGGCGCCCTGGAGGTCACCGTCCGCGTCGGCGGAACGCTGGTCCCGGCGCTCGCCTACCCGCAGCTGACGGGCCGCCCCGAGCCCGGCGACGAGGTGCTGCTCAACGTCACCGCCCTGGAAATGGGCCTCGGGACCGGCGGATATGCGCTGGTAGTCGCCATTCCCGGCCGGCTGCCCGCCGATCCGGCCGGGAATGGCCACCTCGTCAAGGCCAGGTACACGCCGCTGCAGGCCACGGTGCTCGGCGCCGACGAGCAGGACTCGCCCTACCACGAGCTGCTGCGCGACGCCGATGACCTGGCCGCGATGCCCGTCGTCATCGCCGATCTGCATTCCGCCCTGCCCCCGGTGCTGGCCGCCTTTCACGCGGGACGGGCCGCCGCGGCCGGCCAGGGCCCTGCGGACGGCGGAGCCGTAGCGCGCCCGCGGGCCGCCTACGTGATGCTGGACGGCGGCGCGCTGCCCGCCTGGTTCTCCCGCACGGCCGCGGCGCTGCGCGAGGCCGGCTGGCTGGCCGGGACCGTCACCGTCGGGCAGGCGTTCGGCGGGGACCTGGAGGCGGTCACCCTGCACAGCGGGCTGCTGATCGCCCGCTACGTGCTGGGCGCCGAGATCGCGGTCGTGTCGCAGGGCCCCGGCAATCTCGGTACCGGCACGAAGTGGGGCTTTTCCGGCCTGGCGTGCGGCGAGGCGGTCAACGCGGCAGCGGTGCTCGGGGGCCGGCCGGTGGCCTCGCTGCGGATCAGCGAGGCCGATCCGCGGGAGCGGCACCGCGGCGTCTCCCATCACAGCCTCACCTCGTACGGCCGCGTGGCCCTGGCGCGGGCCGATGTGGTGGTCCCGCTGCTGCCGGGCGAATTCGGCGCGCGGGTGCGCGCGCAGGCGGCCGCGCTGGCCGCCCGCCATGCCCTGGTCAGCGTCAGCGTCGAGGGCCTCGCTGACGTGCTGGCGGCCTGCCCGGTGCGGCTATCCACGATGGGCCGGGGGCTCGCCGAGGATCCGGCCTACTTCCTGGCGGCCGCCGCAGCCGGGCGGCACGCGGCGGCGCTGCTGAACGCTCCTGGTCAGCGGCCACCCGGCCAGTAAATGCTGACCATCGAGTAAGTATTGCAATACGGGCCTGTTATCCAAATCGTTACTTGTTCTGAAAGAAAAGTCATTGCTCTTCTGCAACGGAGTCTTCCCTTATGCCGTCTCTTATGGGAAAAGGTAGGCGGCCGTTCGTTCCGACGGGGCCTGCGCGCGGCCGGGTGACGCCCGAGTTATCTGGCGGCGCGGCCTGCCTCCCGAGCCAGAGGAGATCGCGTGCGTCATCTACTGCTGAGGCACCGGGGGCTGACCGCCCGGCTGGCCCTCGCTACCGCTGCGGCGACCGCGGTCACGGCGGCCGCGGTACCCGCGCTGGCGGCTGCGCCCGCTGCGCAGCGCGCCCCGAGCCATCGCACCGCGGTCATCGCCGGGTGGGTGCTGCTGATCAACGGCGACCAGCTGGTCAGCCGGTCGGTGCCGGGCGGCGGTCAGGCCACCCAGATCGTGCCCGCACCAGGCGGCGGGAGCATCCTCACCCTGCGCCTGGGCGGCCTCGCCGAGAACATCCCGGCGTACGCCATGCCGTACCTCGGCCGCGGACTTGACCCCAGCCTGTTCTCGCTCGGCGCCCTGCGGCGGGCCGAGAGCGGCGGCCGGCTGCCGGTGCGGATCACCTTCGCCGGCCGCCGCCACGCGCTGCCCGGTGTGACCATCACTCGCTCCGGCCCTGGCACCGCTGAGGGGTACCTGACGGCTTCCTCCGCGCGTATCTTCGGCGCGGCGCTGGCGCGGCAGTTCCGCGCCGACCACGCCCGGGCCCGCTACGGCGGGCAGGGGCTATTCGCCGGCGGCGTCAGCATCTCCCTGGCCGGGGCGCCGGCGTTCTCGGCGCCCGCCCGGCCGGACTTCCCGATGCACCCGCTCACCGTGACGGGCACTAACCTGCAAGGCAAGCCGGATGAGGGCGACACGGTATTCCTGCTCAACGCCGATGACTGGCGGACCTTCGGCGATCCGATCGAGGTCTTCAGCGCCTTCTACCACGGCACGGCCAAGTACAGCGTCCCGGCCGGGCACTACTGGGCCATCGGCGACTTCGTCAACTTCAACCGCCACAGCGCTTCTGAGCGGATGGTGGTGCTGCCTCAGTTCACCGTCCGCGGGAATCGCACCACCGTGCACCTGGCCGAGCGGTCAGCCACCAGCCAGTTCACCGTCGCGACGCCACGGCGGTCGCTGCTGCAGGGCACCGGCTTCACCCTGGTCCGCGGCGGCCTGCACCACACCAGCGCTTCCTTCGGCACGTTTGACTTCGGACTGAAGTTCTGGGTCAATCCGACCACGACCAAGCCGGGGGTCGGCACCCTGCAGACGTACTCGTCCGCGCAGCTGACCTCGCCGCGGAAGGCAGCGGGCGCCCCTTATGCCTACAACCTCAACTTCACCGGCCCCGCGGGAATCATCCCGTCCCAGCACTGGGCGGTCTCCCCGGCCAGCCTGGCGACCGTCAGCGAGCGCTACTACCAGGACGTCAGGACGACTGGCAGCTGGTACACCTTCGGCGGCACCCTGGCCCAGCTGGTAGCCGGCAGTTTCAGCATCCTCCTGCCGGTGCGGCTGCCGGGCCTGCAGACGCAGTACATGACCGGAGGGATCTGGTACGGCGGGTACTCGGAGTTCTCCTACTCCGGCGCCGGCGGCCAGAGCGATAACTACCGCCAGCTGCAACCAGGCCAGCAGCTGACGCAGAACTGGAACAAGTACCCGCTGCACCCGCAGCCCGACGCGATCCTGCCGCTCCCCGGCGCGGCGCAGGACGAACTCGCCAACTTCCCGTCGGCCGTGCGCGTCGGGAACACGCTGTCGCTGTACACGACCCCGTTCAGCGACAACCAGCTCGGTCACGTCGGCAGCGGGTTCTACGCCGGCTCGGCGCATGTCACGGGCAGCTACGCGATCTACCAGGACGGCGCCCGGATTGCCCACGGGAACGCGGTCAACGGCATTCCCGGCGTGCGCCTGAGCTCGAAGCCGTCCGTCGTGCGCTTCGACCTGACGGCCGGCCGGTGGAGCTCCTGGTACCCGCTGTCGCCGAAGAGCACGACGGTATGGACCTGGCGATCAGCGCCCGAGCCGCACGCGGTCGTCCCGTCCGGCTGGTACTGCGGGTTCACCCCGTCCGGCAACCTGCTGCGCCGGTGCGCGGTGCAGCCGATGCTCACGCTCAGCTACGACGTGCACGGCCTCGCGCTGAACGGCGTCGCGCCCGGCGGGCGCCAGGTCATCGGGGTCAGCGTGGGGCATCTGCAGGCGTCCGCGGGCGCGCCGGTGAACGGCGCGAGCGCGCAGGTGTCCTACGACGGCGGCCGCTTCTGGCAGCCGGCCTCCGTGGCCCGCGCGGGCAGCGGCCACTTCACGATCGCCTTCACCCCGCCGCCGGGCGTCGACGTGACGCTGCGGTTCAGCGCCGCCGACTCCGGGGGCGGCTCCATCACCGAGACCATCCTGCGCGCCTACAGCGTCGGGCTCTGACCGAGCGGACAGGGAGGAAGCAATGACCTTTCCCAGACTCACCGCGATCCGCGGCCCGCGCGGCACGCATCCGCGTGCCCGCCGGGCCGGCCAGGCCGGGCACGGCCGGCGCGCGCTGGCCGCCATCGGCGGCGCCCTCGGGCTGACCGCGGCCCTGGTCGCGCTCCCGGCCCTCGCGGCCGGCGCTGCCGCCAGCACCAGTTCCGCGGCTCCGGCGGCGCACCGGGTGGCACCGGGCTTGCGGATGGCCTGCCCGCCGGCTCCGGCCGGCGACGCGCGCTGCTTCGCGCTCTACCAGGTGCAGACGTCGGTCAACCGGGCTATCGCCGAGGGAATCATGGGCCGGCCGTCGCGGCCCGCGGGCCTGACCCCGAAGGCGATCGAGTCTGCTTACCGGCTGCCGGTGAACCGGCTCACTCATCAGACCGTGGCCGTCTCGATCGCCTACAACACCCCGCATCTGGCGCAGTACCTCGCGCATTACCGGCACTACTTCGGGCTGCCGCCGTGCACCGGGGCGAGCGGCTGCTTCCGCGTGGTCAACCAGCACGGCAAGGCGTCTCCGCTGCCGCCGTCGGGTCTTTTCAGCGGCTGGGACCTGGAGGCGACTCTCGACGTGTCGATGATCTCGGTCGCGTGCCCGCACTGCAAGATCGTCGTCGTCGAGGCGAACAGCCCGACGTTCAAGGCGATGGCCGAGACCGACACCTCGGCCGCTCGCCTCGGCGCGCAGGTGATCAGCAACAGCTACGGCGCACGGGAGACGGGCTTCTCCCTCGCTCATAAGCGGTCCTATGATCATCCCGGTCATACGATTGTGGCCTCCGCGGGCGATTACGGGTTCACCGCGGCCAATTTCCCTGCCGACCTGTCCACGGTGACCGCCGCCGGCGGCACCCAGCTGAAGCGCGCGCACAATAAGCGCGGCTGGGACGAGCGGGCCTGGAACGCCGGGTTCTTCGCCGCGGGCGGCAGCGGCTGCTCGGCGTACGTGGCCAAGCCCCGCTGGCAGCACGACCGCCATTGCCCGGGCCGGACGATCGCCGACGTGTCGGCGGTGGCCTGGAACGTGCCGATCTACAACCGGCGCTGGGGCGGGTGGATCACCGTCGGCGGCACCAGCGTGTCCGCCCCGCTGATCGCCGGCATCTACGGGCTGGCAGGCAACGCCTCGACGATCCCGCTCGGCTACGCCTACTCCCGCGCCCGGTCGCTGTGGGACATCACCAGGGGCAACAACTCAGCCTTCCTGCCGGCCAGGCAGGTGTGCGGCGACGACTACCTCTGCGTCGCCAGGAAAGGCTACGACGCACCGACCGGGCTCGGGTCGCCGCGCGGCCTCGGGGCATTCTGACCCGCCGCCCGATCGCCCGCCGCGCAGGGCGGCGGCAGCCAGCCGGGCTGCCGCCGTCCCTTTCGGCGACCGGGGCAGCCGCGCGGCCGCGGGCGGGAGACACTAGAGGTGCAGATGAGGCACCGCGCCCGCGCGACGCTCGCGGTACAGCAAGGACGCCCGCAGTGCACGCAGCGAAGCCCGCTGCGCGGACGCGGGCCCGGACGCGGTGTAGCGGCCCCCGATGGGGGCAGAGGCACCCGGATATACCTCACCGAATCCCAGACAGGAGCGAGAGTGCGATGAGCAGCTTGGCGAAGGTGGCACGGCGGCTGCCGGGAAGACTGGCGACCGGCGCGTTCATTCTCAACTCCGGGCTGGCCAAATGGTCAGCGAGCGAGGAGGCGGCGGCGGGACTGCACGGCATGGCCGTCGGCACGTACCCGTTCCTGGGCGGCGTGAAGCCGCAGGATTTCGCCCGCATGCTGTCGATCGGCGAGATCGCGGTCGGCTCGGCCCTGCTGCTGCCGGTGGTTCCCACCTGGCTCGCCGGGTCGGCGCTCACCGCCTTCTCAGGCGGCCTGCTCGGGCTCTACCTCCGCACTCCCGGGATGCGCCAGGAAGGCAGCCTGCGACCCACCCAGCAGGGCGTCCCGCTCGCGAAGGACGTGTGGATGCTCGGCGTCGGCCTCGGCCTGATCGCGGATGCGCTGACCAGCGGGTCTGACTCAGACTGAGTCCCGTGCTGGCCGGCCGGCCCGGGGCACGCCCGTGGCCGGCCGG
>JBKQMG010000077.1:0-37024 GCA_052146815.1 Streptosporangiaceae bacterium
AAGAGGTCAACGGCGCCGTGGTGCTGTCCGCCTGATCGCGCGCCGGCCTGGGTCATGGTGCCAGCCTGAAGGGCGGGTACCGATCCGTGACCAGGGTGAACGCGTAGGCGACGACGCGGTTGTGCCAGCGGAAAACGCCTTCGACGAAGCTGAATATGCTGCGCGGGTAGCGGCCGGTGAACAAGATGGCGAACCAGGTCACGATCAGTGCGAAGAACGCCGCGATGTCCAGGAAGAACAGCACGATGTAGTGCGGGATGGCCAGCAGCCATTTGACCAGCGGCAGCCACCGGTTGAGGTCGGCGGCCGCGTCCGGGTAGGCGTAGTCCAGCTCGACCCACTGGTGGTCGTCGGTGGACGGGTAGCTGTCATTCATCAGGGCCAGGTAGGTTCCGACCCGGTTGCCGAACCGCTGCAGCTCGAGATTCCAGTCGAACCACCACCGGGGGTACTTCTGCCTGAACAAGATCATCAGCAGCGGGCCGAGGAATAGCAGTCCGCCCGCGGCCGCGCCCCCGTAGGCCATGGTGGAGTGGCTTCCCGTCGACTGCCAGGTTCCGCCAGAAACGGTGCCGAGCACGATCGCGATCGGGATGATCACGAGGATGCGGAAGAATGACGTCAGCCGGTTAAGCGGCCGGTCAGGGTACTCGACGGCGAACTGAACCGGGTACTCAGCTGGGTACGGACCCTGATCCGCGGTCATGTTGCTCTCCTTCTGGCCAGTTCCGGCACGTCACGCCGGGCAGTCCGCGCCCGGGCGGATGCGCCAGGCTGGCGGTGTTTTCTTTGGTATATAGGCGGTGAATTCAGCGTGCCGTTGTTCCAGCCGCATGCCTACCCCTTGCCGGGCGTAGCTACCCGGCCGGGGCCGGTGGGGCCGATTGTGCCCTGGCCGCGGCCGGGGTTGTGATCGGCGCGGGGGTTGCCGGTGTTGCGTTGGCCGACTTGCTGACCACGAGGGCGTATGCCGTCTTCGCCGGGTTTGCCCGATGCCGCTGGGCTGCAGGCGGCCGAGTAACCAGCTGAGTAGCGATCCCACCGTCCGGGAGGGTACGCCGGTGGACGTTGGCGGACGGTTGCGCCAAGGTCAGGCGCCTAACGTCGCAGGGTGGCGAGGCCCGGACCTGGCTTCGGGACGAAAAGGCTAGCGTGCCAGTGTTGACCATGTTGAGTTATCCAAGTTACAGGTCTTGATCAGGTTGACGATATTACGGCAGCCGAAGGACAGTCGTACAGTAGAGAAGTACAGCAGCCATGCCAGCTTCTGCCCGGCCAGTAGTGACCGTCACCGACTACGTGACGTGCGTCAATGTCTCCTGCCGACCAGGCCGCCAGCGGGCCGTCTAACCTGATCGCGTCGGTGAGCTGCCGCGACCTCGACGAGCTCTACCACTTCGCCACCACCTGCGTCGGCGCGATCGAGGGCGTGCAGGCGCTGGAGATCAGCCCGGTGCTCCGGCACGTCAAGCAATCCGGCGCCATCAGATCCGGAAACCGCCTCATCGACGCGCCCGTGCCAGCCCGCGGGAACCGCCGGGCGCGATGAGCGCCGGCACCATGACGGTCAGCTACTTGTCCAGGCTGAGGATGAACGTTGGCTTCGGTGAGGTCTCCGGCAGCTTGTGCTCAGCGGCGAGCCGCCGGACGGCGGTGCCGGTGGCGAGGAACTCGGTCGCGTGCTCCCCCCAGACGTGGTTCTTGACCTCCACCGTGACGCCCACGATGCCGGACGAGCCGGCCGCCAGCCGCCTCCGGCTCCGGCTCCGGCTCCCATGCTGGCCCGTCCTGGCTCTGCTGGCTTGGCGTTCGCGGCATCGCTGTCTCCTTGGGGATTGCGCCGAGGAGCTACCGGGGGTGGCCTGGCTCGGACTGGGCGGCGCGGCAGAAAAGGTCCGCTAGCTCACGGCCGTGGTGGCCGACGTCAAGATCGGGATGGCGGGCGAGGCGGGGCAGCACCGCGTCGATGGCGGCCCGGATCGCGATCGCCATCACCTCCGGGTCGAAGTCGGCCCGGAACTCGCCGGTGCGCTGGAAGGAGGCGAGCAGCCCCCGCACCGCGGCCACTCCGGCATCAAGGACCGAGGCATCGAAGAGCCTGCTGCCGTCGGCGGCCCGGGCGTTGAGCGCGACCTCGACGGTCGCGAGTACGTGATTGCGGTACTCGTGCACGAGGGCGACGTTGGACTCGACGTAGGCCCGGAGCATCCCGGCGCCGGTCGGCTCGGCCTCGATCCGCGGACGCATGTACGCCGCGGCTCTGGTGATCAGCTCAGCGATCAGCTCTCTGACCAGGTCGTCCTTGCCGTCGAAGTGGTAGGAGATCACGCCCTTGCTGATTCCGGCTGTCTCGGCGATGCGGGCCAGGGAGGCCTTCCCGTAGCCCAGCTCGGCGATGGTGTCGATGGCGGCGGCCATGATCTGCGCCCGGCGAGCGGTCTCGATGAAGGTCCGGTCCGCGGTCTGTCCGGCCGTCCTATTTTCTGATCGCATGGCCAAGAGTTAGCACGAGCGGTCAGCGAAGGCAATATATGACCGGGACCGCGGCGCGCCGGGCACCTTTGTCCCGGCCGGCCGGCGGTTTCGCTGTGCCGGCCGCGCCGGGGTTCGCGCTAGGGTCCAGTGGACGAGGAGGGTTGACATGCCAGAGGCAACGCAGTTCACCATCGGGGAGCGAGTCAGCTGCAGCGACGGGTCCTGCGGCGAGCTGAAGCGCGTGGTCGTCGATCCGGTCGCCCGCACGGTCACCCATCTGGTGGTGGAGCCGGACGACCGCGAAGGGCTCGGCCGGCTGGTCCCGCTCGACCTCGTAACGGCCGCGCCGGACGGCATCCGGCTTCAGTGCACGATGGCGGATTTCGAGCGGCTCGACTCAGCCGAGGAGACCCAGTTCGTGCCGGGCAGCGGCGGCTATGCCGCCTACGGTCCCGGCCAGGTGGTGTCCTGGCCCTACTACAGCATGGGGGGCACGGCCGCTCCGCCGGCTGTTGACCTTGAGACGCCGTACACCTCGCCGACCATCACCTACGACCTCGTCCCCCAGGGAGAGGTCGCGATCCGCCGCGGTGAGCGCGTCCACGCCACCGACGGCAGTATCGGCCTGGTCCAGGGCCTCGTGATCGACCCGCGCGATCACCGGGTGACCCATGTGCTGCTGCAGGAAGGGCATCTGTGGGGCCGCAAGGAAGTAGCGATCCCGGTGAGCGCGGTCACGGGCGTCGACGAGGACGGCATCCGGCTCAGCATCACCAAGCATGACGTCCAGGAACTGCCGCCCGTCGACATCGAGCATCCGGCCGGCTAGAGCCGCAGCGGTTCACGGACGGCTGCGCGCCGACTGCGCACGGTTGGCCTGGCCCCCCGCTGCGCCAGCCAGCCAGGGCCGCGACTGCTGAGCCTCGGCGGTGCCGTCAGCGTCAGCGGCTGTGCTGCTGCTGGCTGCTGGTGGAGTGCAGTTCCTCGGCGCTGGCCTGAGCAGCCGGATGCCCGGCCTGGGCCGCGGCCTCGCGCTCGGTCTCGGCGTTGATCTCGCCGCCGAGCAGGACCGCGATGCCGGCCAGGTACAGCCAGAAAATCAGGATGACCACGCCGGCCAGCGCGCCGTAGGTCTTGCCGTAGTTGCCGAACCTGGCGACGTAGAAGGAGAAGCCCAGCGAGGCGAGCAGGAAGATGCCGGTGCCGACCAGGCCGCCGACGCTGACCCACTGCCAGCGCGGGGACTCCCGGTTGGGGCCGAAATAGTAGTAGAAGGAAAACAGCAGCGTCAGCAGCGCGAACGTGAGGATCCAGCGCACGATCGTCCACGCCACGACGAACCCGGTTCCGCTGAACGTGTGCGCCTCGATGGTCGAGCCGAGCGAGGCGCCGAAGACGATAAGCGCAGAAGTGAGGCCGCCGAGGACCACCGTGCCCAGCATCAGCGGGATGGCCCGCAGCCGCTTGCCCGCGAACTTGCGGTCGACCGGCACCTCGTAGGCGATGTCCAGCCCGGTTTCCAGGGCCGCGATGCCGCTCGAGGCGCTCCACACCGCCACCAGCACGCCGACGATCAGCGCCGTGGTGCCCGCCGAGGCCCGGGTACTGGCCGTGTGGACCGCCTGCGACAAGACACCGGACGCCCCCGGCGGAAGCGCGGTGTTCAGGCCGTTCACCAGCCGGTGGACGGTACTGGTGCCCGTGTGCAGCAACGCGACCAGGCCCAGCAGCGCGATGAGCGCCGGGAACAGGGCCAGGAACCAGTGGTAGGCCAGGCTCGCGGCCGTCATGCTGGCCCGGTCGCGGACGAACTTCCTGCCCGTCCGCCTGAACGTGTTGCGCCAGCCCGTCTCGCCGATCTCCAGCGGCGACTGCGGACCACCTGATGCCTCGCGCTGCGGCGGGATCGCCTCGCCTGAATCAGCCATCAAGTCCTCCTCGCCGCGCTGCTATCAGCCCGCTACGGGCTGCCCTCATCCGCCGCAGGCAAACACCGGGGCCGTGGCGCGGGCGCGCCCGGCCGCCGAGGGTGGTCAGCGCAAGCAGGCCAGTGGGGGCAGCGCACAGCACGTGAAGGCCGGTGCTGCAGCGAGTAGGGTCCAAGTATGGCGGCAACACCGGGGCAGGACCAAGAAGACCTGTTCCGCACCGAGGCCGCGCGCCTCGTGCAGGTGATGCGCCAGCATCTGCCCGGCCGCCGCGTCCCCGCCGAATTCGAGCCCATCGTCTCGCGCGGGCGCCATCTCGCGGTGCTGCTGGAGGCGGGCGCACCGACCGAGCATCTGGAGGAAGCGGCCCTCGCCGTGGTGGATTCCTACGACTGGCCGAGCCCGGACGCCAGCGGCGGCGGAGAGGGCCCGGTCATCGACGCGGCGATCCTGGCGGCGGTGGAACGGCTTCGCGACGCACTGGACGCGCTCGACAACGCGTCCTGAAGGCCTAGATCCTCACGACCTCAGAACCGTTCGGCCTCCGCGCTCCAGCCGGGCATCAGCTTGGGCCGCGGCTCCGGAACCACGGCCGGGTGAACGATGGCCTCGGTGACATGACTGACCAGCGACCGGACGGTCGCAGTCGCCACCCGGTGCAAGATCCTGCGGTCGAGCCCCGCGCCCAGGGAGGCCAGCGGCGGCCGGTAGGCGCCCGCCAGGGTGAGCCGGGTCTCCTCCGCACCACCCGGGGTCAGCGTGATGTCCGCGTCCAGGGCAGGGAACATGCCTCCGCCGTGTCCGGTCGCCTCCCAGCGCAGCGTGAGCAGCGCGGTGTCCTCCCTGGTCACGACGTCGCGGAAATGCACCCGGACCAGTTTCGACATGCCGGGCAGGTCGCCGAGCGGCCCGACTCGCAGGAAGCCGACGAGGCCCTCGTCGTACGCGCGCTCTGATGCGCTCACCAGCCAGCCGCCGTGCGTCAGGTTCACCAGCCGGGCCTCGGCAACGCGAAAACTCACAGCGAGCATGGCCTCGTCGCTGACGAACATCTCTTGATCAAATCGGTTCATCAGGCGCCAGTGTCAGGGCCGAAAGTCCCTACCTCCGGCATGGGACTGCGCGGCCGTGGTGATGACGGGCCGCGCGCCGGCCGGTCAGCGACGAGCACCGCGGAGGAAGGCGATGATCGCGGCTTCCAGGGCCCGCGCTACCCGCCTCTGGAAGTGCGTCGAGGTCAGCAGGGCGGCGTCTTTCGCGTTGCGCATATTGCCGCACTCAATCAGGATCTTGGGCACCCTGGTCAGGTTGAGTCCGGCCAGATCGTCGCGGTGAATGATGCCGTTGACGCCGTAGTAATCGCTCACCGGCATCTTGGTGTCCGCCAGGAACGCCGACCGCACCGCACGGCCGAAGCGCTCAGAGGACCTGATCACCTTGTCGTTCGGGCCGTCGGCCACCGGTTCCAGGACCGTGAAGCCGCGTCCGCCGGGCGGCCCGCCATCAGCGTGGATGTCGACCGCGACGTTCGCGTGCGCGCGGTTGATGATGGCGGCGCGCCGGTTGACGCACGGGCCGACGCCATGGTTATTGGTCCGCGTCATGACCACCTTCGCGCCGTCGCGGCGAAGGTCGGCGCGCAGGTAGCTCGCGACGTTGAAGTTGTACCGCGCCTCGGTGTAGCCGCCGTCAGTCTCCGTGCCGGTGGTGTCGCAGGTCTCCCACTCCCGGCCATTCCAGATCAGGCGGTTGATGTAACCGGGATCGTCCCGGTTGCGGCCATTGTGGCCGGGGTCGATGCCGATGATCTTCCCGGCGAGCGGCCGGGATCCGCCGCTGCGCGCGGCGCCGGACGCACTGCCCGTTGCGACGCTGCCCGTTGCGACGCTGCCCGGTGTAGCGCTGCGCGCCGGGCCGCTCGCGGCCGCCGCGGCCACCGCGGCGGTCCGGGCCGGTGCGGATACGGCCGGACGGCTGGTCGCAGCCGGGCTCGCGGGCGCGCTGCCGGCGCCGCAGGCGCAGGCGAGCAGCCCCGCCCCGGCCACGGCAAGCGGCAGGCGCAGGTCGGCCAGCCGGCCGGCCGGCGCGCCTGCCGTCCGGCTGATCCGATGCCGCCGGCTGCCGTCCCGCTGCGCTGCTGTCACTGGCCATCGCCTCCGCTGCCCGTCGCGCGCACGTCGCGGTGCCCGCTCACTGCGGTGCAGAGTACCGGCTGGTGTGCGTGGCTGCCGGACTGCTCGTCATGACTGCGCGTAAGGTGCGGCTGTGACCTACCCCGCGCCGCGCCCGGCCCGTGATGCCCGCGCGGCCAAGGCGGCCTACCGGGAGGAGCTGACCGCCTCGCAGCGGTCCGCCCTGCTGAGCTGGCTGTCCTTCACCGCGACGTTCGCCGGAGTACGCAGCGTCACGCTGAGCATCCGGGCCGGCCGCGGCCCGTTCCGTAACCTCAGCGCGGGCGGCGAGCACCTGCATCACTACCTGTGGGGCATCGGCCTGCTGGCCGGCGTAGGGGCGGTCGCCGTGCACGGTGATGACGTGACGCGCCGGCATCCCGCGGTCGCGGTCGGGTACGGCTCCGGGCTGGCGCTCATCGTCGACGAGTTCGCGCTGCTGCTGGATCTGAAGGACGTCTACTGGGCCAAGCAGGGCCGGGTCTCGGTCGACCTGGCGGTCGGCGCCATCGCCGTCGCCGGCTCCTATTTCGCCGCGCTCCCGCTGCTGCGCGCGGTCGCGCGGCGCCGCCGGGAGGAGCCGGCCGGCTGATCGGCTGCATCCGCCGGGCCTGACTAGCTCGTAGTAAATGCGGGGCATCAGGCGCCGGGGCGCCGGGCCAAAGGCCGGGAGGCGCTCCCGCAGCGAGAGGACTCACATGCAGACTGACGCCACGGACCAGGCAGACCGCGGGTCCGCCCGTCGCCGCTGGGCGGGCCTGCTGATCATCAGCCTGGGCGTCGCGATGATCATCGTCGACAGTACGATCGTCAACGTCACCATCCCGCAGATCATCAAGGATCTGGGCATCACCTCGACGGACGCGCAGTGGGTCCAGGACGTGTACACGCTGGTCTTCGCGGCGCTCCTGCTCGTCGCGGGGTGGCGGTCGTCGTCGGCATGCTCCTGCTCGTGCCGGAATCGCGCGGCAGCCAGGCCGAGCGCGGCAACGACATCGCCGGGGCGCTGCTCACCGCGATCGGCCTGGCCGGCATCGTGTTCGCGCTGATCGAGGGCCGCACCGACGGTGGTGGCTGCGCATCAAGCCGGCGCCGTGGGAGCTGGCCATCCCCTGTTCGTCTACGGGTTCGGCGTCGGGCTGGCTACCGCGCAGCTCACCGGGGTGGTCCTGGTCGACGTCCCGGTCAGCCAGAGCGGCCAGGGGTCCGGCACGCAGAGCACATCCCGCCAGGTCGGCTCCGCGCTCGCATCGCCATTCTCGGCACGATCTTGTTCAGCGTCCTCGGCACCCGGCTGCAGAGCGACCTGAGCACCAGCGGGCTGCCGCCGCGGGCCAGCGCCGCCATCGTCACGTCCGTCAAGGACAGCGCAGGCGCCAGCATCGCGGCGCTGAACAGCCGCCCGGCCACCGCGGCCGCCGGCCGCGGGGAGTAGGCGAGGGGGAGGAGGCGGCCCGGCGCCCTGCGCGCACTGAAAAGATGGGCGCATGAAGAAGACCTCGATCCGCCTGTCCGACGGCCGCGAGCTGATCTACTTCGGCACCCGGCCCGAGCGGCCCGGCGACTACCCCGACCGCCGGGAACTACCGGGCGTCGAGGTCCTGTCGCAGCAGCGCTATGACCGGCTGCGCGGCGAATGGGTCGTGATCGCCAGCCACCGCCAGGACCGGACGTTCCGGCCGGCTGACGATCAGTGCCCGCTGTGCCCCTCGACGCCCGGCAGCCTGACGGAGATCCCGGCGCCCTGCTACGACGTCGTGGTCTTCGAGAACCGGTTTCCCTCGCTGGGCGCGACGCTGGAACCGCCCGGCGGCCCCGGCGGCGCCGCCCGTGACGGCGACCCGGCCGCCGATGGCGAGCCGGCCGGCGACGCGTTGCTGGCGACCCGGCCCGCCGCCGGGCGCTGCGAGGTCATCTGCTTCAGCGACAACCACGATGCCTCTTTCGCTGACCTCAGCCCGGCCCACGCCCAGATCGTGATGGAAGCCTGGATTGACCGCAGCACAGAGCTGTCCCTGCTGCCCGGGGTCGAGCAGGTCTTCTGTTTCGAGAACCGCGGCCGGGACATCGGCGCGACGCTGTCGCATCCGCACGGGCAGATTTATGCCTATCCGTATCTCACCCCGCGGACGGCCCGGATGCTGACGATGAGCACCGGCTACCGGTGGCGCACGGGCCGTAACCTGTCCGACGACCTGCTGGCCGCGGAGCGGTCAGACGGATCGAGAGTGGTCGCGGACGGCGAGCACTGGACGGCCTTCGTTCCGCATGCGGCGCACTGGCCTTACGAGGTTCATCTTTATCCGCACGTCCGGGTACCGGATCTGGCGGCACTGCCCGAGGCGGCGAAAAATGAGTTCTGCGAGCTGTATCTCGACCTGCTGGGCAGGTTCGACCGGCTCTTCGACACCCCGGCGCCCTACATCTCCGGCTGGCACCAGGCACCGGTGCGCCAGGGCCGGGACGAGTTCGCCCTGCACCTGGAGCTGTTCTCGATCCGGCGGGCGCCCGGCAAGCTGAAATACCTGGCCGGCTCGGAATCAGGGATGGGGGCGTTCCTCAACGACGTCTCTCCCGAAGCCGCCGCGCAGCGGCTCCGCGATCTGGGCTGAGGCGCGCTGAGCCGGCTCGCCGGCGTCGGTGCTCACCTGAGGTAGCCGGCCGAGGCGGCCGGGGCGGCTCACCGGAGCCGGCGCGCGCTGTCGGAGGGCACGGCGTCGGCGAACTGCGGTTCCCGCCAGCCCTGCTCGGCGAAGCTGTCCGTGACCTCGGCCGCGATCGACGCAGCCTGCGCGGCGGGCACCAGGGCGATCACCGAGCCGCCGAAGCCGCCGCCGATCATCCGCGCTCCGAGCGCGCCTGCCTCGATGGCCGTTTCCACCGCGGTGTCCGCCTCCGGCCAGGAGATCTCGAAGTCGTCGCGCAGCGAGACATGCGAGGCAGTCAGCAGGTCGCCGGTCTGGCCGAGCTGGCGACGGCGGAGCAGGCTGGCCGTCTCCAGGACGCGCCAGTTCTCGGTCATGATGTGCCGGGCCCGGCGGCGCAGCACCGGATCAGCGAGCTCGTCCAGCACGCCGAGGTCATCGCCGGCGTCCCGCAGCGAGGGCACGCCCAGGGCGCGGGCGGCCGCCTCGCATTCGCGGCGCCGGTCGCCGTACCCGCCGTCGGTCAGCGCGTGCCGCGCCCTGGTGTTGATCACCAGGAGGGCAAGTCCCGCGGCGGCCGGGTCCAGCGGCACGGCCGCGGTCTCACCGCTGCGGCAGTCGAGCAGCAGGGCGTGCCCGGCGCGGCACAGCAGCGCGGCCGACTGGTCCATGATCCCGGTCGGGGCCCCGACGAATTCGTTCTCCGCCCGGCGGGCGATCGCGGCCAGCTCGGGCCGCGGCAGGCTGAGCTGGTAAAGCTCGGTGAGCGCCAGCGCGATCGCGCACTGCAGCGCGGCCGACGACGACAGGCCGGCGCCGAGCGGCAGGTCCGCGTCCAGGGCGAAACTCGCGCCGCCGACCGGGTACCCGGCAGATCGCAGTGCCCAGGCGACCCCGGCGGGGTAGGCGCCCCAGCCGTCCACCGAGCCGGGCGCCAGGTCCGCGAGCGCGACGGTCACCGGCTCGGCTTCGGCCTGCCGCGACGCCAGCGCCAGCATGGCGTCGTCGCGGCGGGCGGCTGCGGCGGTGACGCCGGCGCTCAGGGCGAACGGCAGCACGAAGCCCTCGTTGTAGTCGGTGTGCTCGCCGATCAGGTTCACCCGGCCGGGGGCCCGCCAGACGCCCTCGGGCGCGGCGGCGTACAGGTCCGCGAACCAGCGGGCCGCCTGGCCGGCGCCATCCCCTGTCGTGCTTTCCCCGGCAGCGCCGCGGTCATCTACGGCGGCGTCGGCCGGGCCGCCCGCCGGTTCGCGTGTCACCGGGATGCGGACCGGGACTGCAGCGCCGTCCACGCGTCCGCGACCATGTCCGTCAGGTCCCGCTCGGCCTGCCAGCCGAGGTCGGCGCGGATCCGCGCGGAGGAGGCGACCAGCACGGCCGGATCCCCGGCCCGGCGCGGCGCCATCCGGGCCGGGATGTCGCGGCCGGTCACCTTCCGGCAGGCCGTGAGCACGTCGCGGTTGGAGTAGCCGGTCCCGCTGCCCAGGTTGTAGATCTTGTGCTCGCCCGGAGCGCAGGCCGGCAGCGCCAGCAGATGGGCGCGGGCCAGATCGGACACGTGAATGTAGTCCCGGATGCAGGTGCCGTCGGGGGTCGGGTAGTCGCCGCCGAACACGCTGACCTCGCCCTCGCCGCGCCGCGCGACCTGCAGGACATTAGGGATGAGGTGCGTCTCGGGCGAGTGCCGCTCGCCGAGCCAGCCCCCGGCGGCCTGCCGGTAGGCCCCCGCGACATTGAAGTACCGCAGGCTGACCGCGCCGATGCGGTGCAGCCGGGCCTGCTCGGTCAGGGCGGTGTCCACCGCGATCTTCGAGGCGCCGTAGGGGCTGGTCGGCCGGGGCGGCGCGGTCTCCTCAATCGGGACGCTTTCCGGCTCCCCGTACACCGCCGCCGTGGAAGAGAACACGATGCGCGTGACCCCGGCCTGGCGCATGGCCTCGAGCAGGGCCAGCGAACCGCCGAGATTGTTGTCCCAGTACAGGGCGGGCTTCTGCGTCGACTCGCCGACCAGCGACTTGGCGGCGAAATGCAGCACGGCATCGAAGCCGCCGGCGAGCACGCGGCCCGCGTCCGCTCGCAGGGTGCCCTGCTCGAACCGCGCGCCGGCCGGCACGGCGTCAGCGTGCCCGGTGGACAGGTCATCGAGCACGACCACCTCGTGGCCGTCGGCGATGAGCTGGGCGCCCACCACGCTGCCGATGTAACCGGCGCCGCCGGTGACGAGTAGCTTCATGTGATCTCCGGGGCAGCGGGGGCGGGTACGTCGTGCGGCAGCCTAGCGTCTGGCCGGCTGCGGCTTGTCGCCCGCGCGGTCGACCCGCTCGGCCGCGGCCGTGATGTTCTGCAGCATGCCGCCGAAGACCACGCCGTGGAATGGCGAGATCGAGCGCCAGTAGGCATGTCCGGCCAGTCCGCGCGGCTGGAAGATCGCCCGCTGGCTGTAGGTCGTCAGGCCGTCGAAGTCCTGCCCTACCGCCAGTTCCAGCCACGCCAGGCCAGGCAGCTTCATCTCCGCGCGCAGCCGCAACAGCTTTCCGGGCTCGACCGCCTCGACGCGCCAGAAATCAAGGGCGTCCCCGACCAGCAGATGGCGCGGGTCGCGGCGGCCGCGGCGCAGCCCGACCCCGCCCGCGAGCCGGTCGAGCAGGCCGCGGACCGCCCAGGCGGCGGGGAAGGAATACCAGCCCGTCTCGCCGCCGATGCCCTCGATGACCTGCCACAGCGCTTGCGGCGAGGCGCGGACCACGCTGTTACGCGCGTCCACGTAGAGCGATCCGCCGGCCCAGGCCGGGTCGGTCGGCAGCGGGTCGCTGGGCGCACCGGGCGTGGCGGCCGAGGACCAGCGGGTGGAAACCGCGCCCTCGCGGGTGTGCCGCAGCGCCAGCGCGATGGCCTGGTCCAGCGGAAGCAGCCCCTCGGGCGGATCGGGGATGTACTGGGCGATGTCGTGCTCGGTCGCGACCACCTCGTTGCGCAGTGATTCCACCAGCGGCATGGCCAGGCTGGCGGGCACCGGCGTCACCAGTCCTACCCATAGCGAGGAGAGCCGCGGGGTCAGCAGCGGCACCTGGACGAGTACCCGCGGGGTGAGGCCGGCCACGTCGGCGTAGCGGCGCATCATGTCGGCGTAGGTCAGCACGTCGGGGCCGCCGATATCGAAACGGCGGCTGACATCGGCGGGCAGCGTGGCGCTGCCGACGAGGTAGCGCAGCACGTCGCGCACGGCGATCGGCTGAATGCGGGTCTCCACCCATTTCGGGGTGATCATGGCGGGCAGCCGCTCAGTGAGGTACCGGAGCATCTCAAAGGACGCTGACCCGCTGCCGATGATCACCGCCGCCTGCACCGCGGCGGTCGGCACGCCGCTGGCCAGCAGGATGTCGCCGACTTCGCCGCGTGAGCGCAGGTGGGCGGAAAGCTCCTCCGGCCGGCCGGAGATGATGCCGCCCAGGTACACGATCCGCTGGACGCCCGCGTCCTTGGCGGCGGCCGCGAAGGTCCCGGCTGCATCGCGGTCCCGCTGCTCGAACGACGAGTCCGTGCCGAGGGAATGGATCAGGTAGTAGGCGACGTCCACGCCCTCAAGAGCACGCCGGACCGCCTCGGCGTCCGTGACATCGGCCTTCGCGATCTCGACCTGGTCTGACCACGGCCGGTTCCCGAGCTTGGCCGGGTCGCGGGCCATGCACCGGACGGTGTATCCCGCGCTCAGCAGCTCGGGCACCAGCCGCCCGCCGATGTATCCCGAAGCACCGGTAACCAGGCAGCGAAGTGACGATGACATGCTGCAAGTCTCGCACCGCCGGCGCTCCCGGCCGCGCGTGAGGTCCCTCGCTGGCGCGCCGCTGGCTCGAGGGCTGCTGGCCCGCGGCAGTCTCCCGGGTGCCCAGGCTCGCGGACTTTCCCGAGGCGCCCGTGCTGCTGCGGCCATGCTGATGCCGCCCCGGGCCGCCCGGCGCGTGCCTGCCCGGCCCGATAGGCTCCCGGAATGCCGCCGACTTCGCGTCCATTGACCGCGCTGATGATGCTGGCCACCGGCCGCCGGTGAGCCAGGCCGCCGTGGTGGCCAATCCCACGAAATTCGACGATCTGGAGAAATTCCGCGACCGCGTGCGTGCCGCCATGGCGGAGCACGGCTGGAGCGACCCGCTGTGGCTGGAGACCACTGCCCGCGACCCCGGCGAGGGGCAGGCCCGCCAGGCCGCCGCGGCCGGGGTAGATGTCGTGCTGGCCAGCGGCGGCGACGGCACGGTCACCGCCTGCGCCGCGGGCCTGGCCGGCAGCGGCACCCCGCTGGCCATC
This sequence comes from Streptosporangiaceae bacterium, assembly GCA_052146815.1. Lineage (GTDB taxonomy): Bacteria > Actinomycetota > Actinomycetes > Streptosporangiales > Streptosporangiaceae > DATJZH01. Next base: position 13,522 of record JBKQMG010000077.1, read on the forward strand.
ATCCCGGCCGGCACCGGGAACCTGCTGGCCCGCAACCTCGGGCTGCCGGTAGACGTGGACGACGCTCTGGCTGTCGCCCTCACCGGAACGGACCGGCCGCTTGATGTCGGCAGCGCGAACGGCAGGCCGTTCGTGGCGATGGCCGGCCTCGGCCTGGACGCGAAAATGCTGGACAGCACCCGCGAGCCGGTCAAGAAGCGCCTCGGCTGGGCCGCATACGTCGTCTCGGTGCTGCGCCATCTGCGGGACCGGCCGATGCGGGTGACCATGCGCGCTGACGGCGGCCGCACGCTGCGCCGCCGGGCCAGCGGGGTCATCGTGGGCAACGTCGGCTGGCTGCAGGGCGGCCTGCCGCTGCTGCCGGAAGCCCGGCCGGACGACGGGCATCTGGACGTCGTGGTCCTGACCGCGCAGACCTGGATAGGCTGGCTCACGCTGGCCGCGCACGTGCTGCTGCGCCGCGGCGAGACCGGCCGGGTGGCCCGCACGACGTTCCGGGAGCTGAGCATCGACGTCGACCGGGAGCACCTGTGGGAGCTGGACGGCGAGGTCATGGGCAGCACTCGCCGCCTGGAGGTCACCATTCAGGCAGGAAAACTCCTGCTGCGCCTCCCGTCGCCGGCCGCTGGGCAGCCGGACTGACCCTGATCAGGGCGGACCGGGCCGGCCGGACCGAGCGGGGCTGACCGGCCCGGCCGGCCGCCGCGCGGCCGCCCGGCACTTGCTCAGATCTTGCGCCAGCGGGCCTCGCTCAGGCCGTAGACGCCGAAGAGAACCAGCCCGATCGCCGCGAGGATCAGCAGGGCCTCGCCGAACGGCTGATCGCGCAGCGTCAGCAGCGCCTTGTCGATGCCGCCGGCCTTTGACGGCTTGTAGGTCACAGCCGCCTCGATGACCAGGATGCCGGCGAGCGCGACCACGATGCCCCTGGCCGTGGTTCCCACCTGGCCGAGCCGCTCGACGATACGCCGGGTGCGCGGGCTCATCTGCGACGTCTGCATGTTCTTCATGAACTTGCGGCGCACGCCCTCGATGATCAGTGCCACGCCGATGATGACGACGATGAGACCGACCAGCCCGATCAGCCACTGGCCGCCCGTGTGACGCATGACCTTGGCGGTCCAGTCCTGCTCCTCTCCGGCCTGGCTCTTCCGCGAGCCGGCGATGACCTGGAAAGTGGTGAAGGCGAAGACGGCATAGACGATGCCGCGTCCCAGCGACTTCAGCCGGGGCCCCGCGCCGGTGCCCTCCCCGGTCACCCCGAAGGCGGCCTCGCTGAGGCGCCAGAGTGCGTAGCCGGCAAAGCCGATGCCGAGCAGCCAGAGCAGCACGACGCCGCAGCTGCTCGCGCGCGAGCAGCTGCAGCGCGCCGCGCTGGTCCGCCTCCCCGCCGCTCTTCCCGAGGGCGACGAGGATCGCCACCCAGCCGATCAGGCTGTAAATGACGCCGCGGGCGGCGAGGCCGCCCCGGGCCAGCGAGCGCGCGGGCGTGCTGTCGGAAGCGCGCCTGGCTCTGGTGGAAACTCGGGTCGACGATGACGATAGTGATGGCATCCCGGCTGGCTACCTCTCCGCTTGCTCTCAGGACGTACGTGCTCCGCGTCGGGCCTGCCCGGACGGAAGTGCCCGCCGTTGCGCCGTAACAGCCGAACGGCCAGCGTGGTGAAGGAAAGATTGCACTGTGGAAACATCCCACCGAGCTTCCCGCAATTACCCCGAAGGGCACGTTTCATGCACCGCGGGAGGCGGTGAAAACGGCCAGTCAGTGCCGTGCGAAGGGGTGCCGCCACGCTCGTCGCTGCAGCAGCAGGATGCGGCGCTCGGCGATCTGGTGGGTGTGGTAGCTGAGCCACACGCACACCGCGGCGAGCGGCAGTTCCACCAGGATGCACAGCGCGAACGACTCGAGCCGCTCATGCCCCGGCGTAGTCATGCAGTCAAACCACGCATCCACGACCAGAAGGGTGGCAGTGGCCATGGCGGCGGTCGACAGATAACGGGACCGGCGGAAAGCGAAATAGGCTGTGCTGGCCAGCCCGCCGAGCAGCAGCACGTCGAATCCCGCCCAGGCGATGTCGTAATTCGGGGAGAGCTGGCGGGCGGGCAGCGTTTTGGCGATGTAGATGATCCACGGAAAGAGGATCACGGCGAAGAGCGCGAACATCGGCCCGGTCCAGCGCACAATCCGGGAACTGTCGGTGAGGACCGCGTTTTCCGGCTCCTCGGCCGGCTCGACGAGCTGGTCGAGCTTCGCTACGAGATCTTCAGGATCAGGGTTTCGCTTCACGACTGCCCCTCAAAACGGCATACCGACTATATCGACCGGGTGTGCTCACCGCGGGAAACCCCGGGAACGGGGACCGGCAGCTGCGGCACAACGAGAAGGCGCCGCCAGCAGGCGGCTGGCCGTGCCGGGGTATGCGCATGGGATCGAGCCACCTCCGGTGCCTCCGGGCCCCGTCTGGTCAGACCCCCGCCTAGTAACCTTGCGCCGCCCAGCTACCCTCCGGCGTAACGCTTAACCGCGCGGTTCCGCACTCGCGAAGGGAATTTATGCCCGAGGCAGACGAGCTGCTCGGATTGTTTCCGCCGGGCACTTCCCGAGACGGCGACGGGATGCTGCGCGTCGGCGGCTGCCGGCTGGACGGCGTGGCGGCCGCGCACGGAACGCCCGTCCTGCTGGTCGATGAGCAGGCGGTGCGCCAGCGCGCCCGCGACTACCGCGAGCGGCTGGCCGCGCGCTGGCCGGACTCTCAGGTGGCGTTCGCCTCGAAGGCGTTCCCGTGCACGGCCGTCCAGCGGCTGATGGCTGCCGAGGGACTATGGCTCGACGTCGCCGGCGGCGGGGAGATCGTGACGGCGCTGGCGGGCGGAGCGGACCCGGCCACGCTCATCATGCACGGCAATGCCAAGACCACCGAGGAAATCCAGCTCGCGGTGGACTGCGGCATCGGCACCGTGGTCATCGACAACTTCGACGACATCGACCGGCTGGAGACCGCGGTGCCGCGCGGCACGGTCCAGGGCTGCCTGGTGCGGGTGATTCCCGGGGTGCGCAGCTCGACCTACCCGGCCTATGCGACCGGCCATTCGGGGGCCAAGTTCGGCCTCTCCCCGGACGCCGCCCGTGCGGCCATCGCCAGGATCGAGGCGGCGCCGCGCCTGCGCATGGACGGCCTGCACACCCACGTAGGCTCCCAGATCCTGGTGGCGGCAGAACTCGCGGCCGCGGTCGAGCCGCTCGCCGCCCTCGGCGAGTACCCGGTGTACGACCTCGGCGGCGGCCTCGGCTGCCGGTACACCTACAGCGATCAGCCGCCCAGCCTGGATCAGTACCTCGATGCGCTGACCGGCGCCGCGCGCGCGCATCTGCCGGCCGGCGCGCGCATCCTCATCGAGCCGGGCCGCAGCATGGTCGCCCCGTACGCGGTGACGGTCTACCGGGTGACGACGGTCAAGCGGGGAACGCCGACGTTCGTCGCGGTCGACGGGGGCATGGGGGACAACCTGGAGGTGGCGCTGGTAGGGCAGCGATTCGAGGCGGCCATCGCCGGCCGGGCCGGCGGCGGCCAGCCGGTGACGGTCGTCGGGCGGCACTGCGAGTCCGGCGACGTGCTCAGCGAGGATGTCCCGCTCCGCGACCCGCAAGTCGGAGACCTTCTTGCCGTCCCGGTCACCGGCGCGTACTGCTTCACCATGTCGAATAACTACAACGGGGCCCGGCGGATCCCCGTCGTCTTCGCCGGCCGCGGCAGCGCCCGGCTCGTCGTCCGCCGCGAGCGGTGGGCAGAGCTGCTCGGCAGGGACGTCTGAAGGGGCGGGAACCGCCGGCGAGCAGGTGGCTGGCTAGCAGGCGGGCGGCGAGCCGTGCCGCGTGCGCAGGCCAGCGCCGATGACGCGCGCGGCTGTCGTGGCGAACCCCCTGCGGTCGGGCAGCGGGCGACGGCAGGGTCCGGCCGTGCGCGACGCGGTCGGCGCGGCCATGCGAGCCCGCGGCTGGGACGAGCCGCTGTGGCTGGAGACCAGCGCGGACGATCCGGGCGGCGAGATGACCCGCGCGGCCGTGGCCGCGCGGGTGGACCTGGTGCTGGCCAGCGGCGGCGACGGCACCGTGACCGCGTGCGCCGGCGCGCTGGCGGGCACCGGCATCCCGCTGGCGGTGCTGCCCGTCGGCACGGGCAATCTGCTGGCCCGCAACCTGCGGCTGCCGCTGACGATCGGCGGCGCGCTGGCGGTGGCCCTGACCGGAGCGGACCGGCCGGTGGATATCGCGATGGCGAACGGCAGCCCGTTCCTGGTCATGGCTGGCCTCGGGTTCGACGCGCGGGCGCTGCGCAGCAGCCAGCCGCTCAAGGAACGGCTGGGCTGGGCGGCGTATTACCTGGCCGCGCTCGGGCACCTGCGTGACCGCCCCATGGGCGTGGTGCTGCGCGCCGATGCCCGGCCGCCGGTGTCCCTGACGGCCAGCGAGATCATGATCGGGAATGTCGGCTCACTGCCGGGCGGTCTCGCGCTCCTGCCCGCCGCCCGGCCCGACGACGGCCTGCTCGACGTGGTGGCAGTGACCGCGCACGGCGTCGCCGGCTGGATCGCCGTCGGCGCTCAGCTGCTGGTGCGGCGGGGCGGGGCGCATCTGACCCGGCTGACCTGCCGGGACCTGCGGATCGACCTCGACCGTCCGCAGCACTGGCAGCGAGACGGCGAGCCGATGGGCGCCGCGGGCGCGCTGACGGCCACGGTGCGGCCGGGGCAGCTGCTGCTGCGCGGACCGGCTCGCGGGTCCGCCGCCGGCCGCCGGGTCCCCGGCCCGCGGTAGCGGTCACGTCAGCAGCACCCCGCCCGCGACCAGCGCCAGCACGGTGCCGATCAGCCACAGGCCGGACCAGCAGTCGGCGGAGATGCGGGTCAGTCCCGTCAGGGCGCTGGCGTCCGCAGCGCCGCTTCCGTGCAGCGCCACCATGCGGATTCCGCCCACCAGGAGCAGCCATGCGATGCCGTACGCGACCACCGTCTGGGTGGTCACGCTCGCGTCGCGGGCCAGCAGGTACACCGCGGCGCCGATCACGATGACGGCCGCCCAGCTGAAGAACCCGCGCAGCAGCGGCAGCAGGCAGGCCAGGGCCAGCAGCGCCAGCCACAGCACGGCGAGGACATGGCCGACGGAGATGAGCTTGGCGGCGCCGAGCCCGAACAGGCTGGGCCCGAAATAGCCGATAGCGGTGAAGGCGACGGTGCCGGCCGCGCCCCGGCCGCCGCGCACTCGCGTCTCCCCGGTGCCGTCGGGGTTCAGCCGCACGCTGCCGACCTTGCGGCCGAGCCCCGACCCCATCGCGGCGTGCGCGGCCTCGTGCGCGATCACGCCCACGTGCTGCAGCAGGAACCACGCCACCGGGATCATGACGGCGCCGAGCACGACCGCGCCGATCAGCAGCGACTGCGCAGGCGGCAGCGGCGGCTGAATCTCGCCGATCCGGTGCATCACGGTCTCAAAGGACGGCGTTGACATCTGTCATTTCCCTGTTCATAAGCGCCATTACCGAGCTTAAGGGCCGACGGCGGTCAGCGGGCGCGTCCGCCGCTGCGGCCAGGTTCCGGGCGCATGTCGCAGCCGCGGGTTACATTCGTGACCATGTTCGAACCAGCGGGTGTGCTTGACGGCCTCAACGAGGACCAGCGGCGTGCAGCCACGCACCCGGCCGGCCCGCTGCTCATGCTGGCGGGGGCCGGTACCGGGAAGACCCGCACGCTGGTCGCCCGGGCGGCGTGGCTGCGCAGCCAGGGCATCGCGGCCAGCAGGATCCTGCTGCTCACCTTCACCCGGCGGGCCGCCGACGACATGCTCGCGCGGGTGGCACCCGAGACCGGGGGCGCCAGCGACCGGGTCTGCGGCGGCACGTTCCACGCGATCGCGCACCAGATCATCCGCGCGCACGCCGAGTCGTTCTCGCTGCCGCCTGCCTTCAGCGTGCTCGACCCTGGCGACATGACCGACATCCTGGACAGCCTGCGAGAGGAGCACGGCCTGGTCGGCACTGCGCGCCGCTCGCCGCGGGCGCCGGTATGCGCCGACGTCTACCTGCGCTGCGTGGCCACCCACCGCGTGGTCGCCGACGTCGTGGCCGCCAGCTTCCCCTGGTGCGCCGACTTCACCGACCAGCTGGCCGCGCTGTTCCGGGGCTATGTCGCGCACAAGCGGCGGCACGGCCTCGTCGACTTCGATGACCTGCTGCTGCTGTGGCGCGCCGCGCTGGCCGACGCGGGTGCCGGACCGGTCCTGCGCGGCATGTTCGACGCCGTGCTGGTCGACGAGTACCAGGACGTCAACACCGTCCAGGCCGATATCGTCCGGCTGCTGCAGCCCGACGGCAGCGGCCTGACGTGCGTCGGCGACGACGCGCAGGCGATCTACGGCTTCCGCGGCGCCGACCCGGAGCACCTGCGGCTGCTCGGCGACAGCTACCCGGATCTCGCGGTCGTCCGGCTGGGCCGTAACTACCGCTCCCGCCAGCAGGTGCTGGAACTGGCGGGCGTCCTGCGCCCGCAGTCGCCGGGCCTCGAGCTCGACCTGACGGCCGACCGCGGGCCGGGTCATGTCCCGACGCTGGTGCGCTGCTACGACGAGGCCACGCAGGCACGGGAGATCTGCCGGCGGGTGCTGGAGGCGCACGAGTCCGGCCTCCAGCTGCAGGATCAGGCGGTGCTCGTGCGCGCCGCGCACCACAGCGACGTGCTGGAAATCGAGCTGGCGGCCCGCGGCATCCCGTTCGTGAAGTACGGCGGCCTGCGGTTCGCCGAGGCGGCGCACGTCAAGGACTTCACCGCCGCAGCCAGGGTGGTCGCCAACCCGGCCGACGACGTCGCCTGGTTCCGGCTCCTGCGGCTGCACGAGGGCATCGGGCCAGCCCACGCACGGCGCATCATCAGCGTGCTGGAACTGACGGAGCCGGCGCCGCTGCAGCGCTGGGCGCAGGCATCCGCCGCAGTCCCGCAGCGGTGCCGGGCCGCCTTGTCCGCGACGGTCGGCGCCCTCATCAGCGCGGCGGCTCTGGCCACGACCGCCGAGCGCGCCAGCGCGATTCTCGCGGCGCTGCAGGAACCGCTGCGGGCCCGTTACCCGGACGCCGGCGTTCGGATCGCCGACCTGGAGCGGCTCGCCGACGCCGCGGCCAGCAGGCCGTCGCTGCACGATGCGCTGGTCGAGCTGGCCCTCGATCCCCCCGTCTCGGCCGGCGGCATGGCCGGCCCGCCCCGCCTCGACGACGACTTCCTGGTCATCTCCACGATCCACTCGGCGAAGGGGCTGGAATGGCCCGTCGTGCACGTACCGCACCTGGTCGACGGGGCGGTGCCGAGCGATATGGCGCTCAGCTCGGCCGCCGGGCTGGCCGAGGAGCGGCGGCTGTTCTACGTGGCCGTGACCCGAGCCCGTGACCAGCTGTATCTGTACGCGCCGCTGCGGATGCATCACCACCGGACCGCGCGCGACGACCGGCACAGCTACGCGCCGTTGACCCGGTTCCTGGACAAAGCGGCGCTGCGCTGCTGCGAGATCACTGACGCTGCGCCGCAGCGGCCCGCGATGCCGGCGCTCGCGCCGCTGGCGGAGACAATCGACCAGACCCTGGCGTCCCTGTGGGGCTGACCAGCCGGGCTGCCGGGCGCTGCTCCCGGCCGCCGTGCCTGGCTGCTGGCTGACCGCTACCCGGGTGTGGGCCGAACCGGCGGTGAGGCAGAGAATAGGACCATGAAAGCTCCCCGGCTGATGTCCCTGATCGCCGCCGCGGGCGCCCGCAGCACGGGCACGGCGGCCTGCGGCAGACATACTCGATCCTGGTAGCGGGCAGACCGGCGCTGACGAACCAGAAGGGCCTGGCGGTGTACAAGGACGGTGAGTGGCGGGTAGGGGGTGCGAGCTTCTGCGAGCTGCTGACCTTGGAGAACGGCGGCAGGAAGTCCTCGCTGCCGGCGGCATGCAAGAGCGCGGGCTAGCCGGATGGTGCGCTCGGTAGGCGTGCCCGCGGACCAGGCGCCGACGGCGCGGCATGGCGGCCGGGCGCTCGCTCTCGGGGTACTTTGCACCGTTCTGTTCCTGACGTTCCTGGACAACACGATCGTTGCCGTGGCCCTCGGCAGCGTGCAGACGGACCTGCATGCGGGTGTGACCGCGCTGCAGTGGGTGGTCAGCGCCTACGCGCTGACCTTCGCCGGCGCCATGCTCGCCTTCGGCATGGTCGGCGACGAGTTCGGCCGCAAGAAGGTGATGCTGATCGGCGTCGCCATCTTCTGCGCCGGGTCGGTGCTGGCGGCGCTGGCTCCGAATATCCAGCTGGTGATCGCCGGACGGGCCGTCATGGGGCTGGGCGCCGCCGCCAGCGAGCCGGGCACCCTGTCGATGCTGCGCCATCTCTACACCGACGAGCGCACCCGGACCAGGGCCCTCGGCGTCTGGACCGCGGTCTCGGGCCTGGCCCTGGCCGTAGGCCCGGTGGTCGGCGGCGCCCTGGTGGGCCTCTACAACTGGCGCGCTATTTTCTGGTTCAACCTGTTCTTCGGCGTCGTGGCCCTGGTGGCCGGGCTGCTCGTGCTCCCGGAGAACTCTGATCCTGACGCGCAGCGGGTGGACATCGGCGGGACGATTTTCGGCGCCGCTGCCCTGACGGCCCTGGTGTTCGCGGTGATCGGCGGCGAGTACAGCAGCTTTACCTCCCCCAGCGTGATCGCGCTGCTCGTGGTCGCCGCGGCGGCGGCCGCGGCATTCTTCTGGTGGGAGAGCCGCGCCGCCCATCCGCTGCTCGACCTGAAGTTCCTGCGCGTCCCCAGCTTCCTCACCGCGAATGTCGTCGCCTTCTGCGCCTATTTCGCGACCTTCGCGGTTTTCTTCTTCACGGCGCTCTATCTGGAGGAGGTGGTCGGCTATACCGGCTACCAGATCGCGCTGGCGTTCCTGCCGATGACCGCGCTGATGATCGGCTCCTCGCTGGTGGCGGGCCGCTGGACGGCCACCGCCGGGCCGCGCTGGTCGATCTTCATCGGGTGCGTGCTGTTCGGCGCGGGCCTGCTGCTGACCACGCTGACGCTCAGCCCCGATCCGGCCTACGCGCCCCTGGCCCTGGCTCTGGCCCTGACCGGCATCGGCATCGGCACCACCGTCGTCCCGATCACGTCCGCGGCCCTTTCCGCGGTGCCGCCCGAGCGGTCCGGCATGGCGGCCTCAGCGACGAACACCAGCCGGGAGATCGGCGCGGTGACCGGCGTGGCGATCCTGGGCGCGCTCGTCAACGCCCAGCTGCGCTCGAGCCTCACGGGCAGGCTGAAGCACCTGGGCATCCCGCCTAACTTCCAGTCCGTGGTCATTCACGCCATCGAGACCGGCACCGTCCCGTCCAGCGGCAACACCAAGGGCGCGGGCGGCGCGGCCGGCGCCGACCAGGGCACGCTGGTCAACGAGGTGATCCACGCGGCCTACAGCGCCTTCTACGCGGGACTGCACGCGGCCCTGTACCTGTCCGCGTTCCTGGTGCTGGCCGCCGGGGTGTTCACGTTCGTGCTCCTGGGCAGGCGCAGCCAGGACGACGCCGGCGTCAGCGGCCGGTGACCAGACCGCGGACGTAGGCCGCCTGGCCGGCGTGCTGCAGATCATCGGAGATCACGCTGACCAGGCGGGCCCCCAGGGTCACCGGCGGGTCCCAGGACTCGTCCACCACCCGGTCGAGGTCGGCGTCGGCCAGCTCGCGCACATACCGCACCGTGCGCTCGTAGACCGCGTCGTGATAGCCGATCAGCTGGTCGCCGGTCTTCACCGTGACCGCGGCCACCTCCTCCGGGCCCTGCCCGTATCCGGTAACCGCCGGGCTGAAGGGCAGTCCGAACCGGTCCGCCCAGCCGTCGGCGGTCCACACCTGCTCGGTGCCCGCCGCCGCGGCGACATGGTCGTCCTGGATCCGGGTCAGATGCCAGACCAGCCAGGCGATCGAGTTCGCGTCCTCGGCGGGACGGTACGTCAGCTGGTCCGGGGTCAGGCCGCCGGCGACGTGGGTCACGATCTCCTCGATCCGGCCGAAGGCGTCAATCAGCAGTTCAGATGTCCGCATGCTGTGCTCCTTCCGCGTGCCGTCATCGCCCATCGAAGCGCTGCACCCATCGAAGCACTGCCCCGGCATTGTCACTCAGCCGGGTCCTGGCCCAGCGCAGCCCCATGAGGCGCGGCGAAGCTGCATGAGGAACAGCGAAGCTTCATCGGGCGCAGCGAAGTGCATGGGCACAGCGAAGCTGCGGCAGGCACAGCGAAGTTACGGCAGGCACAGCGAAGCTGCGGCAGGCACAGCCGCGCTGCATCAGGCACAGTGGAGGGGTGACCACGGTGATGCCGGACCTGGCAGCGATCCTCGGCCGGTACGCTCGCGCCTTCCACGCCCGGGCCGGCGACGCTCACCACGTCGCGTCGCCGCTCGGCGCGTGGCTGCTGCTGGCACTGGCGAGCCCCGCGGCCAGCGGGGAGGACCTGGCGAAGCTGACCCACGTCCTCGGCTGCGACAGCGGGACCGCGGCGCAGACGGCGGCCGCGCTGCTTTCCAGCCCGCATCCGCTGGTGGCAGCCGCCGCGGCAGCATGGTCGCGGCCGGGCTGGGTCAGCCCGCACTGGCTGGCCGGACTGCCCGCTGTCGTCGAGCAGGGCCCCATCCCGCGTCAGGAAGAGCTGGACGAATGGGCCCGGCGGCACACGCTCGGCCTGATTGACCGCTTCCCGATTAAGTGGGACGAGGAGCTCGTGCTGATCCTGGCGAGCGCCCTCGCGACCCGGGTGTCCTGGCAGCAGCCGTTCGAGCTGGCGCCCGCCAGCGCTCTCGGCCCGGGCAGCCCGTGGGCCGGGACGCTGAACCGGGTCCTGCGGACTCCGGCCCGGGGCCACGGGCACCGTCAGTTCATCGCGGCCACCGACGCGGAGGACGTCGTCGTGCACACGGCCTCGGCGCGCGGCGGCCTGCTCGTGACGTCCGTCGCCGCGCCCCCCGGCGTGCCGGCCGCCGACGTCATGGCCGTCGCCTACCGCCTGGCCGCCGGCCAGGCGGCCGGGACCGATATCGGCCGCCGGTCGCTGTACGACCTGCCGCTCGGTGACGGGCCGCTGTGGTCGCTGCGGGAGGAGGAGTCGGCCCGAGCGGGCAGCGAGCTGTGCACAGCCGTGCTGCCGGCCTGGTCCGCCCGCAGTGACCGTGACCTGAGTGATCCTGGCCTGGGCTTTGCCGCGGCGGCGCACGCACTCGGCCGCGGTGGTGGCGGGTGGCAGGCGCGGCAGGCCGCGATGGCCCGGTACTCGCGCACCGGGTTCGAGGCTGCCGCGGTGACCCAGATGGCCATCGCGCTGAGCATGACGGTGCCCCGCCGCGGCCTGCACCGGGTCGCTGAGCTGCGGTTCGGCCACCCCTATGCCGTCGTCGCCGTGATTACCGAGGATGTGGCCGCTGACGACGGCGCCGGGCAGCAGCAGGAGCGCGGCGCCGCAGCGCCCGGCCCCTGGCAGGGGGTCCCGGTGTTCTCGGCCTGGATTACCGACCCGGAGGATGCCCGCGATGATCCGGGCGCCGCTGAGGCACCCGGCTGAGCCGGAATCCTGCCGCCACCGCACTAGCTGCCGTCGCCGCGGCCACGATCGGCGGCCGGCTTTGCGCCGGGGACGGGACGGGCTCTAGGTTGCGGCCATGCACAGCGTGAATGCGACCACCGAACAGATGATCCGGTCAGTCCTCGCCTACGCCGAGAACCGGCTGCGCCTGGATCCCGTGCCGCTCGACACGGGCTCGCGTGACCCGGCGGAACTTGAGGCCGTGCTCGCCGGCTTGCTCAGCGAGGAGGGCCACAACCCGGACCAGGTCCTAGGCGTCTATACCTCGGCCCTCGCGCCGGCCGTCATCTCCGCCGACAGCCCGCGGTTCCTCGGCTTTATCCCGGCGGCCCCGACCAAGGCGGCGCTGCTGTTCGACATGCTCGTCTCCTGCGCCTCGATCCAGGGCATCTCCTGGCTGGAGGCCGCCGGGGCGATCCACGCCGAGAACCAGGTCCTGCGGCTGATCGCGGACCGGGCCGGGCTGCCGTCAGGGGCAGGCGGGTGCTTCGTCTCCGGCGGCTCCGCGGCTAACCTGTCCGCTCTGGCCGTCGCCCGCGAGGTCGCCAAGCGCAATGCGGCGGCCGCGGGCGGCCCGCCCCGGCGCTGGCGCGCGGTCGTCAGCGCCGACGCGCATTCCTCGGTGGGCAACACGCTGCGGCTGCTGGAGATGGACGCGCTCACGGTCGCCCCCCCCGATCACCGGCTGACCGCCGCGGCGCTGCGGGCGGCCATCGACGCCGACGGGGACCCGGGCTCCCTGGCGGCCGTGGTCGCGACCGCGGGCACGACCAATGCCGGCATCATCGACGATCTGGCCGGCGCGGCCGACGTCGCGGCCGAGCACGGCTTGTGGCTGCATGCCGACGGCGCCTACGGCGGCGCGGGCCTGTTCGCGCCCAGCGTCCGCGCGGCCTACGCCGGCATCGAGCGCGCCGACTCCCTGGTGATCGACCCGCACAAGTGGCTGTTCGCGCCGTACGACTGCGCCGCGCTGATCTACCGGGATCCGGCCACGGCCCGGTCCGTGCACCGCCAGGACGCCTCCTACCTGGACGTCATCCACGAGGGACCGACGGAGTGGAATCCGACCGATTACGCCTACCACCTGACCAGGCGGGCCAGGGGACTGCCGCTGTGGTTCTCGCTGGCCGTGCACGGCGTGCGCGCGTACACCGAGGCCATCGAGGCCGCGATCCAGCTGGCCAGGGACACCGCGGCGCAGATCACGCAGCGGCCGGAGCTGGAGCTGATCCGGCCGCCGGATCTGTCGGTGGTGCTGTTTCGCCGGCACGGCTGGGGACCGCAGGACTACACCCGCTGGGCGGACCAGCTGCTGGCTGACCAGGTGGCCTTCCTGCCTCCGTCGGCCTGGGAGGGCGAGACCGTGGCCAGGTTCGCGTTCCTGCACCCGCACACGTCCAATGACCTGGTGGGGGAGATCCTCGACCGGATGCAGTGAGCCCCTTCCGGGAGATCCTTCTCGCCGATCCGGCCCGGACGTAGGCTCTGTGACAGCCGAGGGCAGGGGGATCGCCGTGTCAGGCCAGTCATCAGGGCGACGAGCGCAGGAGTCCCGCGCCCAGCCGCCCGGGCCCGTCACCTTGCCGCGCGATGTCGATATCGCCGTGCAGTCGTTCGGCCGGCCCAACTCGGTGGTCCGGCAGTTCGACTTCTGGGACGACCAGTACGAAGGGCGGCGGCTGTTCTCCGAGCTGTTCGGCACGTATCTGCTGGTGCTGGTCGCGGCGGGCGGCCCGATGGTGAGTGCCCGGTTCGGCGGGCACGCCGCCGGCGAGGCCGCCCTCGTCGCGGCCCCCGGGCTGATGCTCGCGGCCATCATCTTGTTCATGGGATCCGTCTCCGGCGCGCATCTCAACCCCGCGGTCAGCCTGGCGTTCGCGCTGCGCGGCAATTTCCCCTGGAAGCGCGTCCCGGCCTACGTCCTGGTCCAGTTCGCGGGGGCGGTCCTGGCCACGCTGACGCTCTGGGCGCTGATCGGCAGGCACGGCTCAGCGGGGCAGACCCTGCCCGGCTCAGGTATCTCCACGGTCACCGCGCTGGTGTGGGAACTGGTGCTCACCGCCGGGCTCGTCAGCGTGATCCTCGGCACCGCGTCGGGCGCGCAGCAGCTCGGGCCGATGGCCGCGCTCGGCGTGGGCGGCTACCTCGCGCTGGCAGGCCTGTGGGGCGCGCCGGTGAGCGGCGCATCCATGAACCCGGCCCGTTCCCTCGGTCCCGCCCTGGTGCTCGGCGACTGGACGTCCTGGTGGGCCTATCTCGTCGGCCCGGTCGCCGGGGCGCTGGTCGCGGTGGGTATCGCCTACATCCTGCGCGGCCCTGGCGGCGGCACCTACGGCACTCGGGCTGCCCAGGGCACCCTCGGAACCAGGTGGCGGCCCGGCCCGATCGGGCCGGCGGAGCCGGCGCCGCTTGATCCGCGGGGCAAGCCGCTTAATCCGCCCGGCCAAGAGCACGGCGCCGCCGGCCCCTGAGGCCCTACGGCCAGGGCGGCCGCGGCGAGCGCCAGGCGCCCGTCAGGGTCGCCGGTCCCGGCTAGCGGCGGCTGCCCCGGCCGGCGCAGGAGATGCAGGTCACGGCCGTCGGCCGGGCGGCGAGCCGCTCTTCGCCGATCGGGCCGCCGCAGGACTCGCAGATTCCGTAGCTGCCGTCATCGAGTTTCGCCGCGGCCCGCCCGGCGGCGGTCAGCTGATCGCGCGCCTGCGCGAGCAGCGCGGCGACGTGCTGGCGCTCAAAGGCGATGGTGGCGCCCTCAGGGTCGTGCTCGTCGTCGGCGTTCGCGCCGCCCGCCGCGGAGATGATGCCGTCGAGCTCGCGCTCCAGCGCGGTCACCTGCGCCGCGGCCGCAGCGTGCTCGGCAGCCAGCAGGGCCCGCTGGCCCTGCGCCTGGTCGGCGGCCATCAGCAATCCCCCCCCTCGCGCGGCCCATCGGCCGGCTCGTGCTCATTCCGCCCCTCCTCACTCGATTCTATGTTCGATTCCGACCGGATCGGCGGTCCGAGTGGGCACATGCGACGGGGTTCGGGCAGGCTTGGGGCATGGCAGAGACTCTGACGCTGATGGCCGTGCACGCCCATCCCGATGACGAAGCGTCCAGCACCGGTGGCATCCTCGCCAAGTACGCCGACGAAGGCGTCCGGACCATCGTGGTGACCTGCACGAACGGCGAGTTCGGGGACGGGCCGAGCGGCGTCAAGCCGGGACTGGACGGGCATGACGAGGCCGAGGTCGCCCAGACCAGGCTGGCGGAGCTGCGGGAAGCAGCCAAGATTCTCGGCATCACCGAGCTCGAGCCGCTCGGGTACCACGACTCCGGCATGCCGGAGTGGGAGTACAAGGACCGGCCGGACGCGTTCTGCAACGTGCCGGAGGCGGAGGTCGCGGCCCGGATCGGCGCCCTGATCGAGCGCTACCGCCCGCAGGTCGTCATCACCTATGACGACAGGGGCGCTTACCAGCATCCCGATCATGTGCACGCCAGCAGGTCCGCCGCGGCGGCCGTGGCCGCCACCGGCATCCCGGCGAAGTTCTACCTGACCGCCATGCGGCGCAGCGACTGGCAGAAGGTCATGGCGGCGCTGCGCGAGGCCGGCGTCGACGTGCCGGAAGCGGCGGCCGTGACCCCCGAGGAAGAACGGCAGATGGCCGCGGAAGAGGAGCGCATCACCACCACGGTCGACATCCGGCCCGTCCTCGACCGCAAGCGGGACGCCCTGTTCGCGCACGCGAGCCAGATCAGCGAGTCCTGGTTCAGCAAGATCCCGCCGGACATCGTCGCGGAGGTGTTCGGCCGGGAGAACTTCATCAGGGCCCTCGACACCACCGGGGTTCCGCTGCCCGAGGACGACCTGTTCGCCGGGCTCCGCCCGGCGCCCGGAGCCTAGGCCCCGCCGACGGGCGGCGGCGGCCCGTCGCACGCCGGCCCCGCCGCCGACTGCCGCTGGCCTACAAGCTCAGCAGCCTGACGGCGTTGTCGTGACAGACCGCCCGCAGCCAGCCGGCGCCCAGGTCCAGCCGGGCCAGTGCCTGCAGCTGCTCGAGGTAGGGATAGGGAATGTTGGGGAAATCGGTGCCCAGCAGGACGCGGTCACCAGCCGCCCCGAGCCTGGCCAGCAGCTCGCGCGGGAAGGGCGCCAGGCGCTCCATGAAGTCGGTGCAGGCCATCGTGGTGTCCAGGTAGACGCCGGGGCGCTGCTGGGCGAGAGCGAGGAATTCGGCGTATTCGGGCGTCCCGAGGTGCGCGATGATCACGATCAGCCGCGGATAACGGCGGAGCACCTCGGAGATCGGGCCGGGCCCGGTGAAGGGCCCCGGCGTCGGTCCCGAGCCGCAGTGCACGATGACCGGGACGCCCGCGTCGGCCAGCTGCCCCCACACCGGCTCCAGCAGCTCGTCGCGCGGGTCGTAGGCGCCAACCTGCAGGTGCGCCTTGAACAGCCGGGTGCCGTCGGCGATGGCCTGCGCGACGTACTGGCCGGCGTCCGGCTCGGGGAAGAAGGTCGCGCTGTGCAGGGCGTCGGGCGTCCGGGCGGCGAACTGCGCGGCCCAGGAGTTGAGCCAGGCGGCCATCCCCGCCTGGTGCGGGTAGGACAGCGCGCTGAACCTGCGCACGCCGAACCCGCGCAGCAGCGCGATCCGGTCCTCCTCCGGCTGGCGGTAGGCGATCGGCCAGTCGTGTCCCACGCCGGCATGACCGTTCTCGAAAAATGCCCACACCTTGGCCAGCACGTTGGGCGGCATGAAATGGGTGTGCACATCCACCAGGCCCGGCAGCCCGAGCTCCTGCCAGAACGCTCTGACCGCCGCCGCCTCCGGCTCTGCGGTGCCCGGCCTCGCTGCCTCCGGCTCCGCTGCCTGCGGGCCAGCTGCCGCCAGCCCGGCCGGCTCTTTCGTCCCCGCCGCGGTCTCAGCGGGCGGGCTGCTCACGACGGCTGCCGGGCTGGTCACGGGGGCGGCATCGCCGTTGCTTTCCTGGTCGGGCACCGGTCAAGTCTGCCAGGCGCGGTTCAGGCGGGCGGCTCGGACTCCGCCGCGCTGGCAGCGGCCCGGCGCAGCGTCCCCGCGCCGCTGATCAGGGCCCGGCGCCATGGCGCCACGCCCTCGATCTCAGTTTCCAGCGAGAAGCTGAGGAATGTCCTGATCACTACGATCAGCCCGAGCACGAGGACGTTGTCGAGGGTGGGCGCGACCGCCACGGTGCGGACGAGATCAGCCGCGACGAGAATCTCCAGGCCGAGCAGCAAGGTGCCGCCGAACGCCTGCCGCAGCACCACGTAGGCCCTGGCCGCGCGGCGCGACCGGCGCCAGGCCACCGCCGCCAGCACGAACGACCAGACCACGCCGATCACCAGGATGACCGCGCCCAGCACCTCGAATCCCTGGGCCACGTGATCCATCGCCCCGGTGAAGGTCTCGGCCGAGGCCTGCGGGGGGACCGCGGCGAGGATCATGTCTGCACGCCCCCCACGCCATCCTCTCCGTCAGCCCGGCGGGCCTTTTGCTGAGTTATACCCGCCCGGCGGTCATGGCGCACCTGGACGGTCAGCGGGCTGCCGCGCGATCTTCCGATCCTGCCCCACTCGCGGGCCCGCGAGTGGGGCACCATAAGCACATGATCGCGCTCATCGTCCGCATCCTCGGCCCCCATCCGCGCCGCCACGCGGTGCTGCTGTTCGTGGCCGCCACCGTCTGCACGGTGGTCGGCGGGTCCCTGTTCGCGCTCACCTCGCATTCGCTGCCGCCCGCGAAGCAGGTTTCCGTCCCGACGGGCCTGTACTGGGCGGTCACGACGGCCACGACGGTGGGCTACGGTGACGTAACCCCGCAGGACCCGGCTATGCGGGTGGTGGCCTCACTGACGATGCTGACGACCATTCCGCTGCTTGCCGGGGTCTTCGCGCTGCTGGCCGGCGCCACCGCGGCGGCTGGAGTACGGAGGACTCTCGCGATGGTGCACCACTTCCCCGAGGGCAGTTACCGCGTCGTCATCGGGATGAACCCGACCGTGCCCGCCATCCTGGACGAGCTCGTCGCAGCCGGCGACCCGGTCGTGCTGATCGCCGACGTGGATCCGGCCCATGTGCGCGCGGGCGTGCACGTGGTGCGCGGCGACCCTACGGGGGAGCGCGCCATCCGCGAGGGCCACCCCGAGGGCGCCCAGCAGGCCCTGATCACCGGCAGCACCGACGGTGACGTCCTGGTCAGCGCCGTGCTGCTGCGCAAGGAGGCGCCGGATCTGCCCGCGGTGGCCCTGGTCAGCTCCCCGTCGGTGCGCGAGGCCCTGCAGGACCTCGGCATCAAGCAGGTGATCTCAGGGCACGAGCTGGTCGCCCACACGCTGGCCAAGAGCCTGGAGGCCCCGCACGCCGGCGACATGCTCGCCCAGCTGGTCGAGTCCAACCAGCACAGCCTGACCGAGATCGAGGCCGATCCGGCGACGGTCGGCAGGCCGCTCAGCGCGGTCCGGGACGAGCGGGCCGGCCTGGTACTCGGCCTCGTGCACAACGGCACATTCGTGCTGGGCATCGGCGAGGACCCGGTGGTCGCGGCGGGCGACCGGCTCCTGGTCGCCGAGCCTGCCCGCCGAGAGCGCGGCCGTGCTGCCGCCGGATCCAGCTAGCCGCGCCGGGCCGCCGCCGCGCGGCGCTCCCGCAGTGCGCGGGCGCATCCGGACCGGCGTGCGGGTCGAGGGGATCGTCCAGGGCGTCGGCTTTCGTCCCTTCGTGTACTCGCTCGCGACCGGCCTCGGCCTGGCCGGGCGGGTGGGCAACGATGTCGACGGGGTCTTCGCCGAGGTAGAAGGCCCGGCCGCGGTCGTGGCGCGGTTCCTGGTCCTGCTGCGGGAGCAGGCGCCGCCGCTGGCCAGGATCGAGCAGGTCACGACCAGGACCCTGATGCCAGAAGGGTCATCGGAGTTCGTCATCGCCCCCAGCGTGCGGGGCGGCGCGCGCCGGACCCTGGTGTCAGCCGACAGCGCGCCGTGCGCTGACTGCCTGGCCGAGTTCGACGACCCGGCGAACCGCCGGTTCCGCTATCCGTTCATCAACTGCACGAACTGCGGCCCGCGATTCACCATCATCGCGGATGTGCCGTATGACCGGGCACTGACCACGATGGCCCGTTTTGCGATGTGCCCTTTGTGTGCTGCCGAGTTTCATGATCCGGCGGACCGCCGGTTCCACGCTCAGCCGGTCTGCTGTCCCGCCTGCGGTCCCCGCCTCCGCCTGCTGGACCGGACGGGCACGGATCTTTCGGCGGGCACGGATCTTTCGGCAGGCACAGAGCTTTCCGCGCGGGCCGCAGACGGGGTGCTGGCCGCAGCCGGGCAGCTGCTGCGCGCGGGCCGCATCCTGGCAGTGAAGGGCCTCGGCGGTTATCACCTGGCCGTCGACGCCGCCGACGGCAGCGCCGCCGCGGCCCTGCGCGCCCGCAAGCACCGCGAGGACAAGCCGTTCGCCGTGATGGTGGCCGACCTCCCGGCGGCCCAGGCGCTGGCCGCCGTCGACGCCGCCGCTGCGGAACTGCTGGCCAGCGCCCGGCGGCCTATCGTGCTGCTGCCGCGGCGGCCGGGGGCGGCGGTCGCGCCGGCCGTGGCGCCGGGCAGCCGGCAGCTGGGGATCATGCTGCCCTACACGCCACTGCATCATCTGCTGCTCCGTGAGACCGGCCGTCCGATCGTGCTCACCAGCGGCAACGTCTCCGACGAGCCGATCGTGTACGAAGACGCCGAGGCGCTGGAGCGCCTGGCCCCGATCGCGGACGCGTTCCTGATCCATGATCGCGAGATTCACGTGCGGACGGACGACTCGGTGGTCCGGTCCCTGCGCGGCCGGGCCATGGTGCTGCGCCGGTCGCGCGGTTACGTGCCGGAGCCGCTGGATATCCCGGCCGCGTTCACCCGGCCGGTGCTCGCGTGCGGGGCGGAGCTGAAGAACACGTTCTGCCTGGGCCAGGGGAACCGTGCCTTTGTGTCCCACCACATCGGCGACCTGGAGAACGCCGAGACGCTGCGCTCGTTCACGGCGGGCATCGAGCACTTCCGGCGGCTTTTCGATATCGACCCGCAGGTCGTTGCGCACGACCTGCACCCGGACTACCTGTCGACCAGGTACGCGCTCGCGCTGCCCGGTGTCGAGCTCGCCGGCGTGCAGCATCATCATGCCCACATTGCCTCGTGCCTGGCCGACAACCGGCAGCGCGGCCCGGTCATCGGGGTGGCGTTCGACGGCACCGGCTACGGGAGCGACGGCACCCTGTGGGGCGGTGAGTTCCTCGTCGCCGGCCTGGCCGGGTTCGAGCGGGCCGGGCACCTGGCCGGGGTGGCGCTGCCAGGGGGCGCGGCGGCCATCCGGCAGCCGTGGCGGATGGCCGCCGTCTACCTGGACGCCGCCTACGGCGGCGAGCCGCCGGACGGGCTGGCCGTGGCCCGGCGGAACGAGCGCGACTGGGGGAACGTGCTGACGATGGCCCGGCGCGGTATCAACGCGCCCGTCACCTCCAGCGCCGGGCGGCTGTTCGACGCGGCTGCTGCCCTGATCGGGGTCCGGGACGTCATCAGCTACGAGGGCCAGGCCGCGATCGAGCTCGAGCAGCTGGCCGACCCCGCCGAGCGCGGCAGCTACCCCGCGTCGATGAGCGTCGGCCCGGACGGGCGGCTGCTCGTCAGCGGGGCGGACCTGATCCGGGCGGCCGCCGAGGACCTCGCAGCGGGCGTCGCGCCCGCCGTCATCGCCGGCCGGTTCCACAACGGCGTCGCCGGGCTCATCACGGCGGTCTGCGCGGCGCTGCGGGACCGCTGCGGGCTGACCGGCGTTGCGCTGTCCGGCGGAGTCTTCCAGAACCTGATGCTGTCCCGCGTAGTCGTCACCGAGCTGGAGCAGCGCGGCTTTACCGTGCTGGTGCACGGGCGGGTGCCGTGCAACGACGGGGGCATCAGCCTCGGCCAGGCGGTGATCGCCGCAGCGCGAGACGGCGGCCCGGGCGGCTGGCCGGAGGGAAGCGAGCCGGGCCCCGCGCCTCGGTAGCAGGAGGGGCTGCCCGGCGTCGAAGCGGGCGGACTGGTGTCACCGCGGGCTCAGGCCGGGCGGCGGCGCAGCAGCAGGAACAGCCCGGCCCCGGCGAGCGCGGCGGGCAGCACGAAAGGCCCGATCGTCGGCGGGGTTAGCAGCGCCAGGCAGCAGCCGGCACCGACCAGGGCCCAGGCGACGAACGGCCATGGCCGCGGGCCCGCCGGGGGTGCTGTGTTCATGCCCGGAGCATCGCAGCTACCCGGCGGCCGCCGGCGTGCGGGAGCGCAGCCAGTCGTGCCAGGCCGGCATGCCGTCGCCCGCGGTCGCCGAGAGCGGCAGGAGGCGGGCAGCCGGACTGACCTGCCGCAGATCAGCGGTGTAGCGATCCTGGTCGAAGTCGACGTACGGCAGCAGGTCGGTCTTGTTCAGCAGGACCAGATCAGCCTGGCGGAACATGTGCGGGTACTTCATCGGCTTGTCGGCGCCCTCGGTCACTGACGCGAGCACCACCCTGGCCGCCTCGCCGAGGTCGAACAGCGCCGGGCAGACCAGGTTGCCGACGTTCTCGATCACCACGATCGAGCCGCCGGGCGGGTCGAGTGCGCCTAGCGCGCGGGAGACCATTTCTGCGTCGAGATGACAGCCGGCGCCGGTGTTCACCTGCACGACCCGGCAGCCAGCGGCGAGGATGCGGTCCGCATCCAGCACCGTCTCCTGGTCTCCCTCGATCACGCCGAACGGGATCGCACCGGCCAGGTCGCGGGCGGTCCGCTCCAGCAGCGTGGTCTTGCCCGCTCCCGGCGAGCTCATCAGGTTGACCGCGAGGATGCCCCGGCCGGCCAGCCACTCGCGATTGCGCTGCGCGATGTCGTCGTTCTTGGCCAGGACCTTCTGCTGGAGCTGCACCGTCCGGCCGTCCTCGTGCACGTCGCCGGCCGCCAGGCTGTGGTCATGGCCGTGCTCGTGCTCATGGCTGTGCTCGGGGCCGCCCCGCTGATCGTGCCCGTGCCCGGCGTCGTGATCATGGGCGCCGTAAGTCACCAGCCGGACCACGGCCGGCGCCGAGCACCCGCACGTCGCGCACATCGGCTACGCCACCCGCACAGAGGTGATCGTCAGCTGCTGGCCGGTCAGCACGGTGACCTCGGCGCTGCCGCACGGGCACAGCATGATCGGCCCGTTCGGCTCGAACTCACGGCCGCAGGTCCGGCAGTAGCAGCGGCCGCACGGCTCGGTGATCTCCAGCTGCGCGCCCTCCAGGTTCGTGCCCTCGGTGACCAGCTCGAAGCAGAACCGCACGGAGTCGGCGACCACGCCGGACAGCGCGCCGATCTCCAGAGACACGCAGGTGACCCGGGCGTCGGGCAGGCGTCCGGTCACGGCCGCCACGACGCCCTCGGTGATCGCCAGCTCGTGCACGCGGCTACCGCTCAGCAGATCCGCGGCAGCGGATCGCCGACCAGCAGGTCGACGATCCGGGTGCCGCCGAAGGCCGTCTTGAGCTTTACGATGCCCGGCTGCTCGGCCCGGACCTCGCCGATGATCGTCGCCTGCTCGCCCTGCGGATGGGCCCGCAGGGCGCCCAGGGCAGCATCGGCCTGCGCCGGGTCCACGACGGCGACGAGCCGGCCCTCGCAGGCCACATACATCGGGTCGATGCCGAGCAGCTCGGACGCGCCGCGCACCTCGGCGCGGACCGGGATGGCGTCCTCGCTGACCAGCACGCCCACGCCCGCCGCGGCGGCGATCTCGTTGAGAATGGTGGCGACCCCGCCGCGGGTCGCGTCGCGCAGCGCCCGCACCCCCGTGGTCTTCGCCAGCAGCGCCGCGACTAGGCCGTTCAGCGGCGCGGTGTCCGAGACGACATCGGCCTCGATGTCGAGCTCGCCGCGAGCGAGCATGATGGTCACCCCGTGGTCGCCGATCGGCCCGGACACCAAGATCACGTCCCCCGGCCGGACGCCGGCCACGCCCAGGCTCAGCTCGCCCTCGATCACCCCGACGCCCGCGGTGTTGATGTAGCACCCGTCGGCCTTGCCCCGCTCGACCACCTTGGTGTCGCCGGTGACCACCTGCACCCCGGCCACGTCCGCGGCGCGGCGCATGGAGGCCGTGATACGGGTCAGGTCGGCGACGGGGAAGCCCTCCTCCAGGATGAAGCCGGCGGACAGGTACCGCGGCGTCGCGCCGGCCATCGCCAGGTCGTTCACGGTCCCGTTGACCGCCAGGTCGCCGATGTCGCCGCCGGGGAAGAACAGCGGCTTGACCACGTAGGAATCCGTGGTCAGGGCCAGCCGGGACCCGTTGATGGTCAGCTCGGCCGCGTCCTCGAGCGGTTCGAGGAACGGGTTGCGGAAGGTGTCGAGAAAGATCGCCTCGATCAGGGTCTGGGTCGCCTTGCCGCCCGCCCCGTGCGACATCGTGATGCGTTCTTCCCTGACCCGCGGGCGGCGCCGCCTGGCGCGGTCGATGCGGTCAAGGACCTGCTGCTCCCGGTCGGCCAGCGGCAGCTGCCGCCGGTTCCCGGGTCCGGCCGCGTCCGGGGCCGCCTCCGGCTGCTCCTGCCCGGCGTGCTCGGCGTGCTCGGCGAGCGCCTCGTCGATCCAGCTATGGCTCATGACCGCGACACCTCGGCGACCCGGGTGCGGTTCATCCGGCCGAAGTTGTAGTAGGCGGCGCAGGCGCCCTCCGGGGACACCATGCAGGTCCCGATCGGGGTCTCCGGGGTGCACGCGGTGCCGAACACCTTGCACTCCCACGGCTTCAGCACGCCCTTGAGCACCTCGCCGCACTGGCAGGCCTTCGGGTCGGCGACCCGCACGCCGGGCACCTGGAACAGCAGTTCCGCGTCCATGGCCGCGTACTGTTCGCG
>JBKQMG010000078.1:0-4665 GCA_052146815.1 Streptosporangiaceae bacterium
GACAGCGACGCCCGGCAACATCTCAGTACGCCTGCCAGCCCTGTACCGACTCGATATCTGCCACGCTTGAAAGCAGACAGCCCGAAGGCCATCAGCGCTGTCCAGGGGCAAAATCGTCGTGCGGTTAGCGTGCCATTAACCCCGGTAAAGTCCGGTCTCTCACGGGTTGGGGGGAGGAGTGGGCGAGTCCATCCTGATAGTGGCCAGGCGGAAGAGACACCCGGCAAGGCCCGGAACGGTGAAAAGCACCAGGGCGCTGAGGTGGTAGCCGCCGCGCGGACCGGACGCGACCGGTAGCTATCAGGCCAAGATCGCCAGGGTGAGGTAGACCCGCGGGCGCGGTGCCGGTGTTGCCACCAGCCCGTTTCCCGCAGGTCCCCTCCCGCACCCGGCGTGCACCTCTCAATGCACCGGGCGCTCCGCGTGTCTTGCCCGCTGGTCAGCCGCTGGTGGCGGCTGCTGGTTCCGGGGTCCATGGGGTCGGGATATTGCTGCCGCGGTAGCGGTAGCGTGTCACCGCGACGCTGGATGCGCCGGTGAAGACGACCCCGTTGCAGGCGAACCTCCACTCCTGGTCGCAGAAGCGGCGGCGGAGTTCATTCATCCCGAGCCGGTGTTTCCCCGCGTACTTGGCGCGTGTCCAGCGCATCAGCCGGCCCCAGGTGAAGTGGTCGACCGCGCTGAATGTTGCCTTGGAGATGCCGTACCGGAAGTAGTTCGCCCATCCCGCCAGTGACCGGTTCAGGCTGGTGATCAGCTCATCGAGGTCCTGGTGGCGGGTTGACCTGTACGTCTTGGCCTTCACCTTGTCCTTGATCGCCTGGATGGCTTTCCGGGACGGCTTGGTGTAGACGTAATGCTTGCTCGTTCCCCGCTTGCGCATCCTGCGGATGTGGTAGCCGAGGAAGTCAAAGCCCTCGTCGATGTGGACCACCCTGGTTTTCTCCGGTGCCAGCCGCAGCCCCAGCGGGGCGAGGACGGCTGCCACCTCCTGGCGCAGTTCCTCGGCGCGGCGCCGGTCGCCCGACACCATCAGGACCAGGTCATCCGCATAGCGGATGAGTTTCCAGTTGCCCTTGCCGTGCTTTCTGCGCTTTTCCCGCTGCCAGCTCGTACCCATCTCCTGATGCCATTGCCGGTCGAAATGATCGTCCAGCGCTGACAGGGCGATATTGGCGAGCAACGGTGAGAGAATTCCGCCTTGCGGGGTTCCGGTCCAGGTCTCTTCCCGGTCTCCGAGTTCGGTGAGGACCCCGGATTTCAGGAACGCCTTCACCAGCGAGCAGATACGCTTGTCCTTGATCCTCGCCCGCAGGCGATTCATCAAAGCCGTATGACTGATTTCGTCGAAACAGGCTTTGATGTCGGTCTCAAATACCCAGTGATAATTCTTGGGCCTGGAGGCCAGATGCTGGATCTCGGAGATCGCGTCATGCGCCCGCCGGTTCGGGCGGAACCCATACGAGCACGGCTTGAAATCCGCCTCAAAGATGGGCTCGAGCACCAGTTTCAGGCTTGCCTGGACCACGCGGTCGGCGATAGTGGGAATTCCGAGCTTCCGGAATTTCCCGGTATTACCTTTCGGCACCATCACCTGCCGTACTTCGACCGGCCGGAATTCACCGGACTTCAGCGAGTCCCGGATCTGGCCCAGGAACGCCACGACCCCGACCTGCGTCTCGATCCTGGCCGCCGTGGCCTGGTCGATTCCTGCGGTCTGGGCGCCCTTGTTACTGGACACGCGTTCCCACGCGTGCACCAAGAACGCCGGGTCGTAGACGAGGTTGAACAGGTCACCGAAACAGCGACCCCGATCATCGGTCGCCCAGCGGTGCAACTTGGCCTGCATCCTCCGTACCATGACGCTGGCCGTGAAATCATCCGGCCAGGCCACGGCGCTGGTATTCACCGGCGCGTCTTCGGACATTACATTCCCTTCCTTGACTGACACGCTGCCGCCCTTCCCCATGTGCACGGGCTTTCCCCGGCCCGGAGTACTACGGCGGCTCCGTCCCGCCCGCGCCTTCGGCAGGCGTCGCGCCTATCCCGCCCCGGCCCCCTGGACGAGGGCTGCGGCGCGGGAACGTGCGCGGGCGGTTCCCACGTTCACTGCTGTCCGGTCGACGGGTTAGGCACCCGGCTCTGCCCCTGCGGCATCGCCACGGCTACGCCGCAGTCAATTCACCGTGGCCTCCAGGCCCAGGCAATGGAGACCCTGCCCGGAGTTCCCCGCCCGTCATGAAGGGCAGGTGCGCACCGCAAACCAGCCCGCATCCACCGGGTTAGAGCTGGCGGCCCGTCAAGAGGCGTAACGCAGCCGGTTCCTCGCGTATACCTTCCCGTCTCGCTCACCGCGCCCGGCCCATCCGGCAGTACCGGACCGGCGCGACTTTGTCGAGGCTGCTCCCGCCCTCCCCGGCGACCCCCGGCTCAGGCTGCCTCCAGCTTCACCCCGCCGCTACGACGACGAGGAGATGGACGGTCTCTCACCTCCAAACGGAACAGCAGCGCCTCGTGGCGCACCCATTAGCGGGCCATTAACCCCGGTGACGAGCGGTCTCTCACGATCACTCGTGGACAGCCCGCCCCGCAGGTCGGGCCACATAACAGCCCGGATTGCACAGATTCCCAAGCTGACAGTCAAAGTTCTGAGCCTAACCCTGATCTTTCATCGGGGTTGATGGCTGGCGCTGGCCGACGGCTCGCCCCGTTTATGGCTGCGATTTTAGCGTCGGGGTATGACGGTGGCCCGGCTGGCGGGCCGGGTGGCCGGAGGTTCCACGGGCCCCTGGGTTCTCCTTCCTTGGTCGCAGGGATGGTTTGTGCTGGTCAGGGAGCTTGCGGGAGCGCGTCGATACGCTGCCACGCGGCGGTGATCGCATCGGCCCACGGCCAGCTCGCCTGGATTTTCAGGCAGCGCCGCCGCCCGCCGCGGACCAGGCGGGCCGCGGCATGCAGCACTCGGTACCGCAGCGTCTTGGGCTCGGCTCTGGCCAGGTCACCGTCCAGTGCCAGCAGCTTGAGCCAGGCGAGCAGGATCTGCCCGGTCATCGCCGCGGTCAGCCACGCGGCGTTGATCCCGAAGTCAAAGGACGGGAAATGGCCGATTCCGCAGTCTTTCCCGGTGCGGATCGCGTCCTCGACCCGGGCCTGGACCCGGTGCGCGGCGTCGATGTAGGCGTTCTGGCCCAGCCAGCCTTTCGTGCTGGCGGGCCGGTTCGTGGCCCACAGGGAATACCGCCAGCCGTCCCCGGCCTCGAACAAGGTCAGCTGCGCGCCCGGATGCGGCCGCTCGCGGCGCGCGAAGACCCGCATCGCCGCGGGCCAGGCCCGCAACTGGTCCCCGTCCGGGCCGCAGCGCAGCAGCCCGGTCAGCTCGGTGACGTGGGCTTCCTCGATCCAGCACGCCCGGTGCGCGCAGCCCGCATCGGTGCAGGCATCATCGGCGCGGCGCTCGCGGACCTCACCGCGGGCATCGATCGCGGCCTGCCACGCCTGCTCCGGGACCAGCCGCAGCGCCGTCTTCTCCCGCTCGCCCAGCGCCCACCCGACCGAGTAGGTCAGCTCATAGCCGCGGCGGGCCGCCAGCTTATCCAGGTGAGCGACCAGGGCGTGGCTGGCCCCGGCCCCGTCGCAGGTGACCATCAGCCTGCGCCGGAAGCCCGGCGGCACCGCGGCGATGGCCGCGTCGGTGATAGCCAGGTGGTCCGCGGCGGTATTCGACCCGGCCGAGCCGCGGCGCAGCATCCACGCCAGCGGCTCCCCGCCGGTGTTATCACACACCGCCAGCAGCGGATGATGGCCGAAGCCCTTGAAGTTGGCCTCCGCGAGCTCCTTGTCCGAGTGCGCGAACGTCACGGTGGCATCGAGCCGGATGCAGGTCACCCCGGCCAGGGTCCTGTCCGCCAGCCGCACCCCGGGCAGCGCGCCGTGCCGGGCCGCCACCTGCGCCCACGCATGCCGCCGGGCCGTATTCACCGCCACCGTGATCCGCCTGTCCGCCCGCGCCCCGCCACGGGCGATCTCGGCCAGCGTCCGCCACGCCGTCGGCACCGACGCCACCAGCCCGAACAGCTCCCGCTGATCGCCCATCACCCGGAAATCGGAGATCACCCGGGCGCCGTCCGCGATCGCGCACGCCAGATCGGCCGTCACCCGGCCCCGGTCATGGACCAGGAACCGCGCTGTCGCCAGCGCCCGCGACAGGCCGCCCGTCAGGCCCGTCTTATCGGCCAGGTGCCGCAGCAGCGCCAGCCCGGCATGCGACACGACACCCTGACCGCCGCCGGATACTTCCAGGCCCCTAGACCACCCGGTAGTCTGCATGCAGAAAGTGCTCCTCGAACTCGGTGCAGCAAGGACTTCGAACACCCTCACTGTCCCAGCTCAGGGGCACTTTTTACGTCAGGCGCGCCTCGCCGCCCCCAGACCCGGATGAAAAGACAGGGCTAACACCATAGGCAATCGACGCTTACGCTCACCGCTGCCGCCCGGCAGTACGTCGCGTCTGGCCCGTCGGATGCCTTCGACAGCGTCCAATTGCGCTCGCGGCACCCAGGTGTCTCCTTGTGGTCCTGTGCCAGAGCGGGTACCGGCTGGGACACTGACAGGCATGGTGTTCGTCGCTGACGACCTTGGCGCGTGGCTGATCGGGGCTCTCGCCGA
>JBKQMG010000079.1:0-4214 GCA_052146815.1 Streptosporangiaceae bacterium
AATGGCGGTACTGACCATTCTCATGACCGGCGCAGCCCGTCGCCAGGCCATTGACCCGGCACCGCCTGCCACCATGCCCAAACGCCCGTGCCGTGCCAGAATCTGCCTGCCTGCCGAGCCCGGGATCTGGTCACTCTCGGTGACCGACCCTGGTCCGGGACCGGTAAGCGCAGTGCCGCCGTTAGGTAGTCGGTGGTGGCTCTGGTGAGCGACCGTCAGAACACGCCAGAAGTGGCTGTTCTGATCGCCAACATGGCGCAGACGAATGAACGGCACCGATTTGCTCCGGCAACCGAGGCGTCCGGCCGCAGGCCCGAGCGCGGATGGACGCGCCGGCCCGGGAGACGCGGAGGGACGCTCGGCTTCAGGTAGCTGGGCCGGGCCGCATGCGCGCCAGCACGACAGAACGGCCATCGGGGTCGGCCAGCACCACGAAGCGTCCCCAGGTCGCATCCCGGGCCGGCCAGACAACCCGCACCCCTCGCTCTGCCGCCTCTCGCTCACACTCGTCTGGATCAGCGACAACGAAGCGCACCGCCGTGCCGCCGACCCCCGAGCCGGCGGGGAAGGTGCCCCTGTCATCGTGACCCCGGTCGTTGCGGTGCAGGACGACCCGACCCGAACTGTCGCCGACGACCACGATGATCTCGTCCTCGAACAGCACTGGCAGACCAAGCACCTCGACGTAGAAGACACGCGCCTGCGCCAGGTCCGATACGAACAAGATCAAGCTCTCTAGCTTCTCGGCGCGCATCACCTCACCGTAGCCCGAGCGTCGGCCCGTGCCGGCCAATCCTCCCGCTCGCCGCCTCACCGGAGGCATGTCACGGCGCCCCTGGTGTGCCGCCTGGAGCGAGCACATCGCCGCCGATCTGGACGGCGGTTCCACCCTCGGCTGGGCCTCCATGCCGCGACCGAATGGGTGATTCTGTGTGCGGGCCGGCCCGCAGGTCTGGGTCTGCTGTGTTGTGGCGTGGGTGCCGTGCTGCGCGGGCCGGGAAATCCGGATGCCCATGGCCGGTATGGGTTATTCGGCGTGCAGGGCGGTGGTGGTCCTGGTCGAGGCGGCCCAGCTGGCGGGGCCGAGCGCGCCGGCGGCGGCGATGCCAAGCCCGGCGAGGGCGAGCAGGGTGAGTTCAGTGGCGGTGTAGACGTGGGTGAAGCTAGCGGGGATTGCGGTACCGCCGGCGGCTGCGCCGATGGCCTGGACGACGATGCGTTGCAGGATGATCCCGGCGGGCAGCGCGATGGCTGCGGCTATGACGGCGGGGGCGATGACCCAGCAGACCACCATGGCGATGGTTTGCCAGGGTGTCATGCCGACGGCCTTGAACACGCCGAGGTCGTGCACGCGCTCCCGGGTGAGCATCAGCACGGAGTTCAGCACGCCGAGCCCGGCGAGGACCGCGATCACCATCATGAGCAGCCGGATCAGCGACAGGTCCGTCATTGAGGCGAACGATGGGGCGCTTTGCGGAGCGGCCGCCACAACGAAACCTGGCGGCCCCAGAACCCGGCTGAGCGCGTGAACATACGCTTGCACGCTGGTGCCGGGTTTGAGTCCGACGTTGTACTGCCAGGCCAGGCCGGCGGCCGCAGCGCCGAGTGTCTGCGGGCTGGTGAAAAGGGCGGGGCCGGGAGCGGTGGCGAACACCTCGCCCACGATCCGCGCCGTGACCGGCTTGCCGTTGACGGTCATGGTGACAGTGTCGCCGACGTTTAGGCCGGCCTGGGTGAGGAAGACGGGGTTGGCGTCCACCTCGCCGGCGCGCTGGTACCAGCGTCCGCTGAACATGCCCTGCCCGAGCCACGCCGCGTCAGCGCTGGCGAGCGTGACCGGCACTTGTCCCAGCCCGGGCACGCTGATCACTGGCCGGCTGCCGGGGGCCCCGGTCTGGGCCTGGGCCGCGAACCGCAGCGTTCCCGGCTGGGCGCGCAGCGCGGCGCCGGCTGTCCGCTGCTGGATGGCGGCAGCGGTCAGTGACCCACGGCCACCAAGCACGGCGACCTGTACCTGGCCCTGCGTGTGGACCGCGTTGTGGTTGATCTTCATGACCGAGGAGTCAAGGCCTGCCGCCAGGACCACCGCGGTGAGGCCGAACGTGATCGCGGCCAGCGTGACAGCGGACCGGGCCGGCCGGGAGAACGGGGCGGCCAGGCCGATCGTCACCGGCCGGGGTAGGGCCACCCTGCCGGCCAGCCGGTAGGCGGCGTAGCCGTGCCCGGCCCGCGGTGCCTGACCGGCGGTAATCACCGCCACAGCGGGCAGCCGCCCGGCCCGCGCCGCGGGCACCAGCGCCGCCAGCCCGGTCAGCGCGAGCATCCCCAGCGGGACAGTCACGTTCATCCACAGCGGCACCGTCTGGGTGGTGGCGGTGAGCGCGCTGGCGTCGTAGTTCAGCTTCGGCAGAGCCCACCAGTTGCCCAGTGCTGCCCCGGCCACGCAGCCGGCCAGGGCCGGCGCGCCGGGCTGGGCGAGGTAGGCGGCGGTGACCTGGGCGGGGGTGAACCCGATGCTCTTGAGCACACCGATCCGCCGGTACCCGGCGGCGACCGCGGCGCTGACCACGCTGGCTGTGATCAGCGCCGACAGCACCAGGCCGATCAGCGCGAACGCGACCACGAACGGGGTGTTGGTGGCCTGCCCCTGGCTGGTCTCGTCCAGTGAATGCAGCCAGGACGCCGAGCCGGTGACCGCCCCGGCCGGCAGCGCGGCCTTCACCACCTCCAGGTCGGCGTAGATCTGCGCAGCGGTGGCTGCCCGGGTGAAGGTGTAGAGCATCTGCACCTGGGCGGGCGCCCCGCGCGGGCGCAGCGCGGCGATCTGGCTGGGGAGGACCCAGGCGTCTTCCTCCTGCCCCGGCGACGCCGCGAAGCCGGCCACGGTCAGCCGCGGGCTGCCCGGCGCGCTGGTCACGGTGACCGTGCTGCCCAGCGGCACCCCCGGGGCATGGGCCAGGGCTATCTCGCCGGGGCGGGTCACCCACCGGCCCGCGGTCACGGTGATGTCATCCAGCTGGCCGGACCGCGACACCCGGCCCACCACCGTCAGCGCGGGCATCGGCACAGCACCACCACCCCCGGCCAGCCGCCGCCCCGCGCCGGGGCCATTCCCTGGCCGCCCCGGCCACCGCGGCCGCGAGGTGGCCGCGGCGCGCCGCTGGGTGTCAGCGTGACGGTGGCCTCGGGGTACGGCCCGGCAGCCTGGGTCACCCCCGGCAGATGGCGGGTCGCGGCCAGCCGCGCGCTGGTGACCTTGGCCGAGTCGATGGTCACCGCTAGCTGAGCGCCGTGCTCAGCGGCGAATTCGTGATTGAATCCTTCGTTCGCGCTCGTGTAGAGGGCCAGGCCCAGCAGTGCCACTCCGGTAGATGCCGCCAGCACCAGGAAGATCACCACGGTCTGCACCAGCCGGCCGCGCAGCAGCCCGCCCCAGGCCGCACGCACCACCGGCGCGGCGCTCACGGCCGCACGCCCGGGCCCGGCCGGGCATCCGCCGCAGGGCCGGTGGTAACCCGGCCGTCGGCGAGCCGGATCACCCGGCTGGCATACCGCGCCGCCAGGCTGGGATTGTGGGTGACCAGGACCAGGGTCTGCCCGGTGGCGTTGAGGTCGAGCAGCAGCTGCCCGATCGCCTCGCCAGTGGCGGTGTCCACCGCCCCGGTCGGCTCATCGGCCAAGAGCACCGCGGGATTGTTGACCAGGGCACGGGCGATCGCCACCCGCTGCCGCTCCCCGCCCGACAGCCGCCCGGGGTAGGTGTTGGCGTACTGGCCGATGCCCAGCCGCTCCAGCAGTTCGGCCACCTGTGCCCGCGCCCTGGCGCGGCGGGTCCCGGCCAGCTGGGCGGGCAGCAGCACGTTGTCGGCCACGGTCAGGTCATCCAGCAGGTTGAAGAACTGGAACACCATCCCAACCTGGCGGCGCCGGAACCGGGCCGCCCCCGTTGTTGACGGCCTGATTCTCTGAGCATCCTGGCCGGGTTCTCGGCCGTGTTCTTTGGTGATGCTGCTACCTGGCTGTCGCGGGCGGGCCAGGATCTTGCCATCGGTTGCTGGACGTAAGGGATCCCTCCTCGCCTCGTTTGCGTGAACGCGAGAAGGGATCCGAGGCGGTGTGTCGCCCGTGGCCATCGTATGGCCGTGTCCGCTGTCGGTCGATGCCTGCGTGGCGGCCGGCCGCAGGGTGGAGTTCCCGCGCCCGGGTTGCCCGTC
>JBKQMG010000080.1:0-6878 GCA_052146815.1 Streptosporangiaceae bacterium
CAACAAGGCCTACCCGGACTGCGTGCCCGACTATACGATCACAGATCTCCGCGACCTCCTGAACATCCTTGGGATAAAGCCGAAACCCACCCAGACGCAACTGCGCGAGCGCGGGATCGAGGACCTCGGCCCGCAGTTCTAACCGCCACCGCCGGCGGGTCCAGGCGGCGCGCCCGCAAGTCCGGGCGGCGCCGGGCAAGGCGAGGCGCGGCCAGGTGTACTGGCTGACCCTCTGGGCGGGTACCGACTCGGGCTGCGGACTGCCGAAGGCACCGTCAACCACCGTGCGCCCCCAGCGCGTCTCCGTGACCGCGGTCTCCGGGCAACGGAGAACGCGCGCTGACCCGCCGATCGGCGCGGACGTGGGCTCGATGCCAGGTCCCGGCGCTGACCGCCGGATCTGTTAGTTAGGCGCGCCGACTGCAGCCGCATCTGCCTCCGCGTTGATCTTGTCAAGATGGTCGGTCCAGTCAGGGCCGCCGTGCTCGCGTGACCAGGCGATCAGCTGCGACCGGTCCGGGTGCTGATCAAGCAGCCTGAGCATCATCTGGCACCAGCGGCCCGTGCCGCCGTTTGCCTTCGACGCCGCGAACAACCGGTTCGCCGTCCCCGAGACCGACACCGTGAGTGTGGTCGAACTGACATCACGAGCGACCCGCCTGCCCGATGACCTTCACCTCGCCACAGTTGCCGGTCACAGGACGCAGTCAGACGCGGACGCCCGGGCGTGCCATATCCGCCGATCGGCGCGGCCGCTCAGTTCGGACCGCGCCGCTCTCGATCACACAGATCTCGGCGATCCGCGGCACCCGTAGTCGCGCTGCAGGAAGCCCGGTCGAAAGTAGTGCGTTGCGCTCCGGCCTACCGCCAGTTTCGGAGACTCCCTGCACTGGCGACCAGCAGCGACGATGCCGACGTGGCTGAAGACATCGATCGGTGGCGGTGCTGACATCGAGGCGCTTCTTCCGGCACGTTGGTCTTCCGGCACGTTGGCAGATTCTCATCACGTGACTGCGCGACCAGCGCGGAGGCTCAGCGGAGACGATCTGCGGAATGCACTTCACGCGAGGCGCCGAAAGGAGGACGATCGGCGACAGGCGCGACAGCCATGCGCAAAGGGGATCAGCAGTGCCAAGTTCAGGGATCATTGACTTAGCCATTGGGCTGACCTTTGTGTTTGGTGTTACCGCCGGCCTCAGCTCCGTGGTCACCGAGCTGATCGCGCGCTTCCTCGGGCTGCGCGGGGCGTACTTGCTGACTGGCCTCCGCGAGCTCGTTGACGGTGGCGAGGCGAGCACGGACCTGGAAAAGGCCGAAACGGCCTACAACGACGTGCAGAATATGGTGCTGCATCCCGCGGAATCCCCTGCGCCGCCGCCGTCGGTGACGGGCGCGCTGCTCGGCGGCCCGATCTTGGGCAGCCAGGGCATGTCTGGCCAGATCCCGAACCGGAAACTCACGCTAGCTCCAACTGGGCAGACGCGCCTTCTGCCCAAACTGACGGCAGACGGCGGGGTCGGGCGCCTGTGGAGCCAGTGCAGGAGCCTTCCCTCCTACATTCCCGCGAGGTCGTTCGCCGAGGCCGTCATCGACTTAGTGGTGCCCGATGCGGCAGGGCAGACGACGATGACCACCATCCAGCAGAACGTCGACGCGCTGCCTGACACGATGTCGCCGCTCAAGCCGTCGCTGCAGGCCCTAGTAAAGAACGCCGACAATGACGTCAGCCGGTTCCGTACCGAGGTGGAGCACTGGTACGACGATCACATGGACCGCGTATCCGGATGGTATAAGCGGCACGTCGCCAAAATCACGCTCGTGGTCGGGGCGATCCTGATTGTGCTGTTCAACCTCAACGCGCTCACCATCGGGCGCACGCTGTACACCGAAAGCGCCGTCAGCACGGCCATCAGCACGGTGGCGGCGAAAGGCACTAACTGTTCCACCAGCCAGACCCAGCAGGCGTGCCTGGCAAATCTTCAGGCGCAGCTGTCGGCCGCGGCAACGGTCGGCCTGCCGATCGGATGGGGTACCGTCCGCGACTGCACCGAGCCGCAAGCGCGGTGCAACTGGCTGGATCAGCGCGGGATCTTCAGCCGGCACGGCAACTCCGGCTGGCAGCTCGTGCTGGTGCTCATCGGCTTCCTGATCATGATCATCGCGATTGTACCCGGCGCCCGGTTCTGGTTCGGCCTACTGAGCAAGCTCGGCAGCTTGCGCGCGACTGGCCCGAAGCCCACCACGGCCGGGAGCTAACCCGGCGGGTTCCGTAGGGCGGCCCAGATCCGGACCCTGTCGCTGCTGGTGGCAAGCCAGGTGCCATCCGGCGAGATTGCCACCGCGTTCGCCGGGCCGCCGTGGGCGGGCAGGACGCGGACCAGCACGTCGAACGGCTGGACCGAGGGGGCCAGAACGGCCAGGCCGCCCACGCCCGCTGGCGAGCCAGAATCGGGTGATCCGCGTTCATCAGCATGCGCTGCCGAACGGGGCGCAAGTCGCTCAGAGTTGGCGCTCAGGATCCGAAGGGCGGCGTACCGGGCTTACAGTCAGTGATCGGCCCTGGACTCAAGCGAGGCGCGCATCGCCGCGCGATCTGCGCGGCCAGCGACCTCTTGACGCTCGTCAGCCGAGGCGCCACAGACCAGGTCCTTCTGGCGCGCCACGATGTCCCACAGGGTGCCCGAAAGATGCTCGGTCGTGCCGAATAGAGCGCGTTGCGAGCTCGTATACTTATGCGCCGGACTGTATATCACTAACGGTCGCAGCGATCGTAAATTCAGCATTGTCATTCGTATCGGGGGCGCGCCGAACGCCGATTCTGCGCTCAAGGACCGTCAGGCGCACGCGTCGCACACGGCGCCCAGATCAGCCATTCTGGTGCGCGTCCGTCCACAGGAACGGCGAATTATGGGTCCAGCATGCTCGCGGATGTTCACGACGGGTTCTGCATGCGTGAACGCGAGACCGATCACCGCTGCCAGGCGCGAACTGGCTGCCTATCTGCCATGATCATGGCCGGAGGGCCACGGTGAGGCTGCCGTCGTTGGGTTATGAGCCGTCCTGCGCACGTCGCTGCCGTCTTGGGCAGTCTCCGGTCACCGGGTTGACCTTGCGGGCCCGCGGCACGAAGCAGGCCCGGGTCTTCTCCGTCTTCTCCGCCGGGCGGCCGGGCATGCGCAGGACCGGCAGCTTCCGCGCCGCATGGCTGGTGCGGGTTAGCCGCCGAGCAGGGTGAGTGCCTTGGTGATGTCGGGGTCGTGTCCGGTGGACAGGTCTTGCGCGGTGAGCGGGATGTAATAGTCGGGCGCGACGCCGATGCCGTTGATGAGCTCGTGGTTGGCGCTGAGCTCGTGCTTTGCCGGAAGGATGATCAGGCTGGCGTCGTCGAGCAGGTAGGCGGCCGCGGGGGCGGACACGATGCCCGCCGTCCTGGTGCCGACCAGGGTGCCGAGCCGCAGGTCCTTCACTGCGCCGCTGAACGCGTCGCACGCCGAGAGGCAGTTGCGGTCGGTCAGCACGACCAGCGGCAGGTGCAGCAGCGGGACGCTGCTGTCGGTGAAGTTCGCGGGGCAGCTGCCATGCACGTTGCAGTCGTAGGACCAGGCCGCGCCGTGGATGAAGGCGCCGAGCAGCTGGGAGACCTCGGCGGGCGAGCCGCCGCCGTTGCCGCGCAGGTCCAGGATGAGCCCGCGCAGCTTGGCGCGCGGGGCCAGGTTCGTTATCGCCTGCAGCACCTGGTCTGCCGCGCCGGGGAAGAATCCGGGCAGTTGCACGTAGGCGATGTCCCCGTCCAGCAGCTTGGCGGACACCGCAGGCGGGTGGGTCTGGTAGATGGCGGCTGTCAGGGTCACCGTCCAGGTGCGGCCGGTGGCGGGCCGGTGCAGCCGCACCGACACCCGGCCTGGGGGCGGATAGGGACCGTAGAGCAGGTTCATCACCCCTGCGGAGACGATGCCGTCGGCGAACGGCGGCGCGCCGTCGACGGAGACGATGACGTCGCCGGGCCGCAGCCCGCGGCTGGCGGCAGGGGACCCCGGCGCCACCGCGGTAATGAACAGCGGCGGCAGCGCCTCTTGCGGCGCGATATCGGTCAGGGGGTACCCCGGTGACGTCGTGATCCCCAGGTCGCCGGGCACGTCTCCGGGTGGCGGCGCTGGGTATTCCCACCGGGCGTGGTTGTTGTCCAGGCTGGCGATCATGGCGGTCATGGTGGCGGCGGCAAGCTCCTGCCGCTGCGCCGGGCTGGCCCGAAGCTGGCCGGTCACCTTCTGGTACACGGCGGCGAACGCGTCCCAGTCCCTGTCGCGGTGGCCGGTCAGCGCTGGCATCGTGGCGTCCGGCTGGTCCATCCCGAGCCGGTCAAGCTCCTGGGTGAACCCGGCGAACGCGGCGGCCAGCAAAACCCGGTCATCCAGCACCGGCCCGGCGTAGTAGCGGGCGAACACGCAGTAGTAGGCCTGCCCGATCGTGGTGACCGTGGTCGGCTTGGCCGGCGGCGCTTCCAGCGGCGCTTCCGGCGGCGGGTTCGCCGAGCACGGCGGCGGCTGCCCGCTGACCTGCCGGGCGGGCGCGGGGCTGCCCGCCCCGCCGCTGCAGGCGGCGAGCACGAGCGCCGCTAATACCGGCAGCACCGAGATAAGCCGTCTCCAGGTGCGCACCGGCGACCGGGTTCCTGCCGCCGCCGATGCACCGCGACGCGATGACAAGCTCATAGCGACCCCTCTGCCGGACCGGGACCACGCTGTCGCCGGACGCGTAGGCGATGTGATCTGGATCCTCATGCCCTCGGGCGATGATCCAGGCTTGCGCCGGGAGGGCACCTGTGCCTGGCGTGCCGCGTTGCAGGAACCCTGATCCGTAAGCGCCGGCACCGCCTAGCGCGCCATTAGCACGAATCCGGGTTTCCCCCTTTCCGGAGCGTAGCATCTCAGGCTTCTTTCGTTTATTCCCCCGAACGGGCGGCAATCCCTGGGTAAAGACCGCCGTCCGATTGAAGAACTCCCCGGCACTACATGAACAGCACGTAGCCACTACGCAGGATGGTGGCAGTGAAGGGCCGGCTCTCGCGCCAGATGGTCGGGCAAGGCGGCCTGGCATCTACCGCGAGGCGCGGCCCGTTGCGCCAGATCGACCTGTTCTGCGCGCCCTGCCCTATGAGCACCGGCGATCCCGCTGCCGCGCCGAACGGCGGCGATGCGCGCCCCGCCACAGCTCAAGGCGATCACGCAGCGTGAGCTGGGCAAGGGTCTCATGCACCGGCGCGCGCGGGTGCTACTGGCCGACGCGCCCGTCGATGCGCTCGCGGAGCAGGTCGGCGTGCCCATTGTGGCGGGCGTACTCCTCGATCATGTGCACGAGCAGCTCGCGCAGCGAGATCGGCTCGCCCTCGGAGTCGCGGCCGGCGAAGCCGAGGTCGTGGTCGCGCGTGAACTGCTCAGCGAAGGCGTTCTCCTCGCGCCAGGCCGCCCACGCCTCCTCGGCCACAGCCGGGTCAGCGACCGCCCCGTTGAAGTCGGCGTCGGGGTCGGCCTCGGTCTGGTAGCGCTTCGGTATGTCAAGCCCGGCGAACCGGCGGCGGAACCAGCCGCGTTCCACCTCGGCCATGTGCCGGACCAGGCCAAGCAGTGACATCGTGGACGGTTCCACCGCACGGCGCGCCAGTTGCCCGGCGTCGAGCCCGTCGCACTTCAGCTGCAGCGTCAGCCGCTGGCAGCGCAGAAACTCGTTAAGCGTCGTCCGCTCGTCCCCGAGCCGCGGGCCGCCTTCGCGCGGGTCGGAGCCAGGATCGAGGAACGTGTCCGCCCGATGTTGTGGGGTAGTCACGCCAACCGAGGTTACTGGAGCGCCCGCGCTGCCAATGGGCGTGATGCCGGTCGGACGGCGCGGCGTGTCGGCCACTGCCGCGCGGCCGCCTCCCAGTCGGACACCGTCAGCCGCGTACGGCAGCATGGGGCCCCTGCCGGGCGACGGCGCTGAGGATCTGTTCCCTCACGGTGACTGGAACGAGAAGATGCCTGGTGCTCCTTGCCGGGCTGCACGTGAGCTTTGTCACCTTCCAAAGCCGCCGGGCTGTCCGGCGATAAAGCGGCGGACCGGCTTGCTCACCGGCCAGACGGCGGGCGGGCTGCCCACTCGTGGTCGAGGATGGACATCAGCACCTCGTCGTACCAGCGCCCGTCGTGCAGCACCGACTCGCGATGGCGGCCCTCCTCGGTGAACCCCGCCTTCTGGTAGGCGCGGATGCCGGCCGGGTTGAACGGGGCCACGCCGAGCTGAATGCGGTGCAGGCCCATCTCGCGGAATCCGCAGCCGACGATGACCCGCACCGCATCCGTGCCGTAGCCACGGCCGGTGTGCTCACGGCCGAGCGCGATCCCGAGCGTCGCGCACCGGTCCTTCGGCCGCGCGCCCCACAGCCCGGTATTGCCGGCCAGCACCGGCGGATCGCCGAGCGTCTCGATGGCGAAGCCGAGATCCTCCTTGTCGTTCGCGCTCCACTTCGCGATGCGCTCCTTCGCCGCGGCCTCCGACGGCGGGGCCACCCGGCTCGACAGCGTGGCCATCCGCCCGGGATCCATCTCCCACTGCGCGAGCACAGGCAGGTCGTCATCCCGCACGCCGCGCAGCCGCACCCGCTCGCCGGCCAGGATCGAGTCGCCGTAGCCGAATGCGCCGGGAACATCAGCGAGTTCGCTCATGCGGCTGATACTGCCGCATGCCAGACCCGCAACGTAATCCCGTCCCGGCCGCACGGGCGTGACGCCGACCCGCCCGCCGCTCCTCACCCTCCGGCTCTTCCAGCGCACAAAACACCCCCGTTCGGGCGCAGCACGGGCGGCCAAGCTGGCCACCAGGTTCCCGCCCGTAACGGCGGCGAT
>JBKQMG010000081.1:0-4951 GCA_052146815.1 Streptosporangiaceae bacterium
GGCGCACATCATCTGGCGCTGCTGGCAGGACAAACTCCCCTACGACCCCGCCGCCCACAACAGCCTCCAGGCGCTCCTCAGCCAGCACCCGCCGCTCGCTGCCTGACCAAGGGGTTGACACAGGGCAACTCATGGCGCATCACCGGCGGGCAGCACAGGCGGCGGGCATGCGCCGGGCCGCCGGCTCATGACCGTTCCAGGGTCTCGATCACCGGGCAGACGACCCGGCTGAGTTCGCCGGCCAGCTCGCGGACGGCGCGCTGAGCAGTGTCGACCAGGAGATGCCTGGCATCCCGCGGCCCGGCTGGCGGACGCGGGAGGCGGCCGCCGGGAACGGTGAACCGCAGCGAGGCGCTGGCCAGCAGGTAGCAGGCCTGGCGAGGTCCTGCCCGGATGGCTCCTGGTAGCGCGGCGGGCAGGTCAGGGTTCCGACCGGCCATTCCCGCCAGATGCCACCGCCCGCGGCCTTCGCCCAGCGCAGCGGTCCTGGCTGCGGGATCAGCAGGTCCACGGCGGCGATCAGCGAGAGGTCCCAGTCGCTGACCTGCACGACCGCCCCGATGATGCGCGGGTGCCGGCGGACGTAGCCGGGGGACATGACCGGGGAGGCGGTCCGCGCGGTGCTCGGCCCCTCGCTGGACCGGCTGGCGATGACCTTCCCGTCCCGCCAGGCCCACCTGGAGTACTGGAGGCCGCACCCCGGCGCTGGCCGCGGACTGGAACGACTATATCGAGCGGTCCTATTCCTACGACCTGGCCGGGCAGCCCCCTGAGCTGGCCTCCAGCGTCCGCCGCGAGGCGGTCCTGGATGATGCCGCCAGCGAGCTGCGCTCCGGCGACGTGGAACGGGCGCTGGGCCAGCTGGCCTGCCCCGCCGTCTTGGTGCGGGCCCCGCTCGGGATGTTCGGCCAGGAACCGCCGCTGTACTCCGGCTCGGTGGTGGCCGCCGCCCAGGCGCGCATACCCCAGCTGACCGACGTGCTGGTGCCCGGCGTCAACCACTACACGATCCTGCTGACCACCCAGGGCGCGAGCGCCGTCGCCGAGGTGATCCGCGGCCACCTGGCCACAGCCTGAGGCGAGCAACGGCCCTGCGGGTGCTGGCGCGCCAGCACAGTCGCGCCGACGCCGATCACGGAAAGTGGTCGACTCCGGGTATGGACGCGCGCGGGCGGGTTCATCTCGCCGTTCCCGCGAGCCTGCGGATACGTCCGTGTCGTGGCGGCGGAAGCTTGATCGCGAGGGGGGTACCGGGGCTGAGCAGGTGTCGCTTCCCCCGGATGGTGACCTCCAAGCGGAGCGCCCTCGTCAATGAGGTAGCGCTCCCCGGCGCTGGTGAGCTGCACCCGGATCTGCCGGTCGCGGAATCGCAGCGGACGGTGCCGCACTGTGGATCTGCCGGCGCCGCAGGGAAGCCGAGGCCAATGCTCCTGCATGCCGGCACGCGGCGATCAGCGGCCGCGCGGACGCGGACTGTGCCGGGCTATGGCGGCTGATGCCCGCTCGGCGGTAGATTTGGTTCACTCCCGGAGACTGGGGGCGGCTCGCCATGGGCAGCAGCGCAGTTGCCGGGTGCGATACAGGCCGGTGCGCGCTGTAGCCGCCGGGTACGGTGGCGCTGGCCAGCGGCTGGCGATGGCAATGACGCGGCAGTACGTGGCGGGCGAGTTGTCGGTGCTGCTCGCGCACCTGCAGGCGGTGACCACTACTGAGGCGGCCGGGCGTGACGCCTGGTCCCTGCGGCACGCGGCCGAGACGGACCCGATCCCGGCACTGGGCTCGGTGACCGTGCGGGCGCTGGCACTGGCAGATGGCCTGTGCTGGGAATCGCTGAACCGAGGGGACACAGCGTCGTTCACCCGCCAGGCGGCGGTCTGCGCCGAGCTGCGCGAGTTCGGCGTGTGCGCCCGCCTGCTCGAGGAGGCTTAGATAGGCGCCTTCCCTCCGTTCTCCGAGTTATCTTCCGGGAGAGGACAAGACAATGGCAGAAAGCACGGAGCCGCGGGGTTCTGAGGCGCAGGTCTCCGAGGCACAGATCGCGGTGCACTGGCGCGAGGAGAAGTACTATCCGCCGCCCCCGAAGTTCGTCGAGCAGGCTAATGCGAGGGACCCGGCCATCTTCGACCGGTTCAGCGAGGGGCGCTTCCCCGAGTGCTTCACGGAGTACGCGGATCTGCTCACCTGGGATAAGCGGTGGGACACGGTGCTGGATACCAGCAATCCGCCATTCTGGAAGTGGTTCACCGGCGGCAGGCTGAATGCCTCGTATAACTGCGTGGACCGGCACGCCGAGGCGAACCCGGACAAGACCGCGATCATCTTCGTGCCGGAACTGGAGTCCGATGGCCACGTGAAGATCAGCTATTCGCAGCTGCACCGTCAGGTGAACGAGTTCGCGGCGGTGCTGCTGTCTCTGGGCCTGAAGACCGGTGACCGGGTGACGCTGCACATGCCGATGGTGCCTGAGCTGCCGGTCACGATGCTGGCCTGCGCCCGGCTCGGGGTCATTCACTCGCAGGTGTTCGGCGGGTTCAGCGGCACCGCCTGCGGACACAGGATCGCTGACTCCGGCAGCCGCGTCCTGATCACGATGGATGGCTATTACCGCGGCGGCCAGCTGACGGACCACAAGGTCAAGGCCGACGAGGCGCTCACGGCCGCCAGCCAGGAAGGCCAGGAGGTCGACAGGGTTCTCGTCTGGCGGCGCCGGGCCGGCCAGTACGCCTCAAAGTCTCCCATGGCCGACGGCCGCGATGTGTTCGTCGACGACCTGTTGGCGCAGCATGCCGGGGAGACCGTGGCGCCGGTGTCGATGCCCGCCGAGGCGCCGTTGTTCCTGATGTACACCAGCGGCACCACCGGCCGCCCCAAGGGCTGCGTGCACTCGACCGGCGGCTACCTGTCATATGTTGCCGGGACGTCGAAGTACTACCAGGACATCCATCCCGGCGACGTGTACTGGTGCATGGCCGACATCGGCTGGATCACCGGCCACTCCTACATCGTGTACGGGCCGCTGGCGCTCGGCACCACCACGGTCATCTACGAGGGCGTGCCCAACTATCCCGACGGCGGGCGCCCCTGGCGGATCGCCGAGAAGCTCGGGGTGAACATCTTCCACACCTCGCCGACCGCGATCCGGATGCTGCGCAAGGTCGGGCCGGAGGAGCCCGAGAAGTACAGCTACCACTTCAAGCACATGACCACGGTCGGCGAGCCGATCGAGCCCGAGGTCTGGCGGTGGTACCACTCCGAGGTCGGCAAGGGCGAGGCGGCCATCGTCGACACCTGGTGGCAGACCGAGAACGGCGGCTTCCTCGGCAGCACGCTGCCCGCTCTGCAGCCGATGAAGCCCGGCAGCTGCGGTCCCGGCGTCCTCGGCGTCTACCCGGTGATCTACGACGAGGATGCCCAGGAGGTACCAGCGGGCAGTGGCAAGGCCGGCAACATCTGCATCCGCAATCCGTGGCCGGGCATCTTCCAGACCATCTGGGGCCAGCCCGACCGGTTCGTGTCGACCTACTACGCCAAGTACAACAAGGACCCCGGCAGCAAGGACTGGCGCGACTGGCCGTACTTCGCCGGCGACGGCGCGGTCCAGGCCGCCGACGGGTACTTCCGGATCCTGGGCCGGGTGGACGACGTCATCAACGTGGCCGGCCACCGGCTGGGCACCAAGGAGATCGAGTCGGCCGCGCTGACCGTGCCCGAGGTGGCCGAGGCGGCCGCGGTCCCGGTCATCGACGACATCCGCGGGCGCGTCGTGGAGGTGTACGTCTCGCTCAAGCCCGGCTTCGAGCCGAGCAAGGCGCTGGAGGACAAGGTCAGCACCGCGATCGACACCGAGATCGGCAAGATCGCCCGGCCGAAGAACGTCTGGATCGTGCCCGACATGCCCAAGACCAGGTCCGGCAAGATCATGCGCCGGGTCATCGCGTCGATCTCCAACTTCGCCGACGTGGGCGATGTCACCACGCTGGCGAACCCGGAGATCGTCGACGACATCCGCCACCACGTGCAGAGCGCGAAGGTCGCCCGCGATGACGTGCCGCGCGAGCTGACCGAAGCCGAGTTCGAGGAGATCAAGAAGTTCGGCGGCGAGTAGCCGGCAGCGTGACTGCACCGGACCGCCCGCCCGTCCGTGCGGCGGTCACCAGCAGGTCGGGCG
The DNA here is from genome assembly GCA_052146815.1 of Streptosporangiaceae bacterium. Lineage (GTDB taxonomy): Bacteria > Actinomycetota > Actinomycetes > Streptosporangiales > Streptosporangiaceae > DATJZH01. The sequence goes on from JBKQMG010000081.1 coordinate 4,169, forward strand.
GCGGCGCGGTAATGGCCGCCTCCCTCGGGGCCCACGAGGCGCCGGCCGGATAACCGCAAGCAGGCCACTGGCCGGCTGGCAAGTCTGCCCGGCCGAGATGCCGCCCGTGCAGCAGTGGCGCCGGCGTTCCGCAGTAGGCTGCCAGTGAGGCGCCCGAGCGACCGGGTAGCCACACAGATCACGGCGATCTGAGCGCTTACCGCTTCGGGGCCGGGCGCCAGCCGACACATCAAATAATCGGCAGGAGCGGCCGTTAGGCCGGTCTGCAAGCACAAGCCGGGGACCGGCCCGCAGCAAAAGGGGCCGTTCGCCAGGCGCAAGCGACGCGCGGGCGGCGAGCACTACCCGGATGCGCAGGGCAGCCAGGAGGGCGGGATGTCCGCATGACCGGGCGGCGGCCCGGGCGGCGGCCCACCTCATCCGGAGATCATTTTCCTGGTGCCTGTCGTGGCCGGGGGAGGGCTTGTCAGGCCTGAAGGCAGGCGGCCATCTGCTGGTGTCCCGCGGGATATCCGGCGCGCGATCGACTCAGCAGAGAAATCCGCGGGGCTGTCGCCGGCCGGCGCCGCCTACCCGGACCTGATCACGGTGGCGTCGCACACGAAAAAGGACAACCCCGCAGGGTTGCCCTCCCGGCCATCCTCACCACAAACGACGCTAGTGCCGTAGCAGGTCACGTTTGCCTGGCGAGGCGGTGCCTGATGGGTGCTGATCCTTCAGACTGGGCCGGTGACAGATCGCCTGCGGGTGCGTGAGATTGATGATGATGAGGGCCGCCGGCTG
>JBKQMG010000082.1:0-22314 GCA_052146815.1 Streptosporangiaceae bacterium
CCACCAGCACCCAGCGCGAGGCCTTCGACCTGATCGGCGTCCCGATCCCGCTCACCTTGAAGTAGCCAGAACAAAACCTGGCCAGCCCGGCAGAACACCAGGTCAAGCCCAGAAACGCCTACCCAACTGGCCGTAACTTCGGATTAGCGGACACGGTCGGAGAAGATCTTGTATTGCTGTCGGTGCGGCCCGGCAGCGGGCGGATCGCCGAGCGCTACCGGATCAGTCTCGCCCTGACGGGCTCCGAGCTTGCGCGCCTGGCCGGTATGGGCGGATCGGCATCGCCGCGGATCGCATTGTCCTCCAGGACGGCAGGCCCGGACTCAGAGGCCTGAGGCAGAGAGGCCTGAGGCAGAGTCCTCCGGCAGGCCGCTGCTAGCGTCCTGCCCTATGGCGGGCAACGTCTACGTAGGCAACGCGGCGGCCGACGCTCCAGCTAACCGGGGGTGGCTGCTCGGGCACTTCATGCCCGGGCAGGACCCGCGGCACAGCACCGATGTCGAGGTCAAGTGGGGAGTGCACCCTCGGGGTGATCAGCGCGGCCAATGGGTCACCGGGGAAAAGCGCACCGCCATGATCGTGCTGGTCAGCGGCCGGTTCCGGATCGACGTGCCGGGGCGCAGCGTCGTACTGGCCGAGCAGGGCGACTACGTCCTGTTCGACGGCGTCGATCATTCCTGGTACGCCGAAGAGGCTTCTGTCGTGCTCGGGATCCGCTGGCCGTCGGTGCCCGGCTACGCCGTGCCCGATCCTGGCTGCTGACGCCTCCGCCGGTCCTTTTCCGCCCTCCATGGGTCTTGGTTCCGCCGTCCCTGTCAGGCACGTTCTCGCGGCTGGCGGCTATCAGCGGATCCTGCCCCGGCTGAGGCGATCGGGCGGAAATATTTGCAAATAATAGGTTGACTTACGGCGTGGCGAAAGGTTGACCGGTTTGCTCCCCGCCACAATGGGGCGTCCGCTGACTACTGCCGTCGGCCGCCTATTCTGCGGTTACTGCCCGGCTGCGGCTGGGCATGGTAGGCAGCATTCCGGTGGGTGGCCCTGAATAGACGCGCGAGAGAGATGCGAATTCATGCCGAACGGTGCATGTGACCGCTGCATAGCGGCCGCGAGTTCTCTGGATCGCCTTCCGCTGCGAGCTGCCGGTGCCTAGAAAATCTGGTATTCCGGGCAAAATGGTACGACTGCTTCCGGCGGCCGCGCTGACCGTGTGTGCCCTGGCGGCCAGTTCGCTTTCCGCCCCGCCGTCAGCCGCCGCCGTCACCCATCATCGCGGTGCTTCTGCCGCCCGTGCTTCTGCCGCCCGTGCTTCTGCCGCCCATTGCGCGCCCGGTCAGCTGAGCATCACCGTTCCCGCCGCTATCGCGGGCGATCCGTCCGAGGGAATGGGTAACCGGGCCTGGAATATCGTGCTGCGTAACGTCAGCGCCCACGCTGCCTGCTCGCTACTGGGATGGCCGCAGATCAGCGTGCGCACGCGCGCCGGCCGGTCAGTGACCACCAGGGTTACCGACGTGACGTTCAGCAACCTCGGGCCGGTGCCCGACCAGCGGATCGCCCTGCCTCCGGGCGGGGCGGCCGTCGCCACCGTGACCGGCGCGGCTGCCCCGCGAGGATGCGCGCACAGCTGGGCGCTCCGGCTGGCTCTGCCGGGCAGCGGCGCGCCGGTCACCGTCGCCGAGCCCGCCGGGCCCTTTGTTCCGTGCGTCGGCGGCCAGCTGCGGCTGTCCCCCTTCTACCGGGAGAGCCTGCTGGAGAAGGCCATCAGGGCTCTTGCTGTCCCGCCGGCCTCCTCGCCGTTCCACCGGGCGCGCCGTTACGAGCCGCCGGCCTGCGCAGCGGCGGATCTGCGGGCCAAAGTCACCTCCGCGGCTTCCGGCCGCGCCGGCGTGATCGTTGCCCTGCGGCTGCGCGGCGTCGGCCGGACCTGCGTCCTGGCCGGGGAATGGCCGACCGTGATGCTGCACGGGCCAGCCGGAACCACCACAGTGGCCAAGGCCCTCCCGGACGACCGCGCGTTCAGCGCGACCGCCGGGCTGCTGATGCGCTACCGCCGCGGTCGCGGCCAGCGCGCGGCGGTGCCCCTGCGCCGCGGTCACGCCGTATCCGTCACCGTACTGGCCAGCGCGGCCGGCCGGGCGGCCTGTGAGCAGACCGCAGCGGCGACGATCTACCCGTCTGCGGCCGCTCTCGGCGCAGGCGTCACGGTCTCGCTGCCGCAGCGGCTGCGATTCTGCGCACAGCCGCGGATCCTGCCGTTCCTGCCGGCCCGGCGCAGGTCGCTGGCCATCGCGCAAGGGGCGCTGACGCTCGCAGGCACCGCCGGTCCCGCCGCGGCCGCGGCCGCGGCCACGGCCGTGGCCGCCCATCCGACTGGATGGTGGCGCGGCACGGACAGCGCCTACCCGTACGCATGCGGAAACAGCATCCCCTACAGCGAGCCCGCCGGGGCCTGCAGTAATGGCACGGCCGGTTACTACGGGACCTACATCGGGCAAGTCGGCGGATTCCAGCGGTGGCGTGGCTGCGGCTCGGGCCTGAACTGGCTGCAGGACAACTACGACGCAGCCCAGGCGAACGCGGCCCACGGCTACGGGCTGGGCGCCGCCGCGTACTGGTTCGCCGCCGGACCTGGCCGCGACCCGCACTACAACGGCACCGTGGCCGAAGCGAGCAGATGGGGGACCGAGCAGGCGCAGCGCGTGGTCAGGACTGACCTCGGCGACGGCTTCCAGTTCCCCTATGTCTTCATGGACATCGAGAACAACGGGGCGCCCCCCGACGAGAACGGCTGGAACTCCGTGTGGAACGGGCCCTGCGGCAGCACGCTCCAGCGGGGCTTCATCCGGCCGGCCGTGGACATCGCGACTGTCCGCGCGTTCCTGGCGTTCATCTACCACAGGACGGATTACTTCCCGGCCGTCTACAGCGCTGGCGTGGTCGGCTACGGATCCTGGGGCGGCATCTTCGGCGGCGAGCCGCTGTCACATGCCTCCGAGTGGACCTACGCCAACGAGACCAGCTCGGTGCGCAGGTTCCCGGTGAACTGGTCCGTCAACGGCGCGAAAGCCGCTTTCTTCAGCGGCGGCAACCGCTGCCAGCTCCTGTGGCAGTGGTCCGGCGGCAATGGCGTGCTCAACAGTTACGGCGGCGACCTTGATCAGGTCGACGCCACTCACATCGGCGAATGCCCCGGGGACGGCCCGAAAGTCACGCGCAGGACCTGACCGGGATAGACCGGGGACACCGCGAGCGTCTCGCCGGCGCAGATCTGCGGGTCGCCTGCCTGCTGACGAACGTGCACTGGACGCGGGCCGCCCGGCGGCGTCAGCGCCCAGCCGGGCATACCGCACTCACCCACGCTCGCCGGGGTGGCGATTAGCATCGAGGAGGTGGCGCTGCCACCGGGACGCAGCACCACGCGGGTGACACCCATGGCCCAGGCACCGGTCGCGGTCATGTCCCTGACGGGCACCACGCCGGGCCGTGGCCCGAGGAGCGCGACCTTCGGCCACCCCTTGAGTGAACATGCGGTCTTTGCGGTGTTGCGGAAGACGATGATGGCCACAGGCCCCGGCATCGTGTCGCCCCGCAAACGCGGCCCGCTGATGTGCAGATGGACCTGCGCGCAGCTGGTGACGCCGCTCGGCGGGTGACCGGCGGACGGGCTTGCCGTCGGGGTGGGCGCGGCTGACGAGGGCGCCGTGCCGGTGGGCGCGGCCGCAGTGGGCGCTGCGGTTGCCGGCCCGGTCGCTGACCCGGCGGCGGGCTCGGGATGATCGCCGCCCGAGGCGCACGCTGCAGCAGTCAGCGCGATGATCAGGCCCATCAGGGCAGGCAGTGTCCGTCGCATAACCCTTTGACGCGCAGACCGCGACGGCGGTTGCGGCCCGGCAGCACCTTCTGCGCCGCCTTTCTGCGCCGCGTCTTCTGCGCGGACCTGGTGCGCTGCGTCTTCTGCGCCGCACCTCTTGCGCCGCGGCTTCGGCGCGGACCTTTGCGCCGCACCTGCCGGGCCGCGCTGGCGCTCTGGGCGCTAGCCTGCGCCGTTTCGCGGCGCGGAGCGGAAGGCAGTGCCGTGCCGCTCGCCGGCGTGGCCCCGGTCAGCGGCCGGATCCCGCTCGGCGAATGCGGCATTGCGGATCACGCGAATCGTTTCGTCCAGTTGCCCGAGGGCGCCGGCGATGTGCGCCCTGGCCGCCTCCGGGGGCAGGCCGATCGCCTCTTCCAGGCTGAGGCCGACGCGAAACAGGCTGGTGACGACCCGGTCGAGCAGCTCATTTCCGCGGTCCGCCCGGCCGCCCGGCGCGACCGCCCGGACGGGGCCAGGCACCTGGCCGGTCCGCTGGGGCTGGCTGGCGTCGCGGATGACGGTGAAGGCAAAGTGCCCCGTCTCGGTGCTGACCGGGCTGAAGGTGACCTCGGCCGGGAACGTGGTTCCGTTCTTGCGCCGAGCGACGAGGCGCGCCCCTCCGCCGGAGGTGACCGCCTGCGGCTCCCGCCCGCAGGCGGTCCCGCTGCCGCCGGCTTCCTGCAAGTCTGCGGGCAGCAGGGATTCGATCCGGCAGCCGTGCAGCTCGTCGTGCCCGTAGCCGAACATTTCCGCCAGCCGCCGGTTAGCCAGGGCGACTGTCCCGTCGCTGTCCGCCAGTGCCACGCCGTCATTAAGCGCGTCCAGCAGTTTCCAGGCCACAGACGGCGTGACGGCCGGTACTTCCCAGCCGGCGGAGGCGGCTGCCGGGAACTGCGTCCTGGCCCGTCCCGGCCGGCCGGTCGTCCCGCTGCTCATCGTCGTGCCGTTCGGAGCTTTCCTGCTCTTCGAAGTCTTCCCGCTGCTCGGGGCCCTGCGGCCGGGGCGGGCGGTCCGGCCCCGGCCGGCAGAGGCGGGCGCGGTCCGGCTCCCTGATCTTGCCAGGGACAGCGTGACCGTCGCCCCCAGGGGACGTCCGTCGTCATCGCGGCGGGCAGATATCAGCATGTCGAACCAGCGTGCGGTGTCCGGGCTGTGGCAGGGGACCTCGACCGTGAGCGGGCCCGGCATATCTCCGGCCAGCGCCCGGCGGATAGCGGCGGCGACCTGCTGCGCGACGGGATCGGCTCCCGCGGCGGCGCAGGCGTCCAGATAGGAGACGCCGCGGCCCACGCGAGCCGGGTCGCCCCCGTTGACGAGCGCGAATGCCTGCCAGGCCTGGTTCACCGACACGATCACGCCATCGCGGTCCAGTAGCGCGACCTCAACGCCGACATCCGGATCCGGCTGGACCAGTCCGGCCACGCCGCCGCGACCGCGTTGCGGCGCGCCGGCCCGCGCGCCCGCCGCGGCTGCACCAGGACTGCCCGTTTCGGCAGAATGCTCGGCCATTGTCAGCGCGGCACCGGCGGCCGGTGCGCCGGCCGCCATCGACGCATCCAGGGAAGGGTAGATGGAGACCAGGCGGTCAATGCCGCCCATGCTGAGCGCCCGCCGCACGATCTCGTCCCGCAGGACCAGCCGCATCTCCGTGCCGCTGGCAACCGATCGCTGGTAAGCCCGCGACAGGGCCTCGGCGCCGGCATGATCGCACGATACCGTTCCGCTCATATCCGCGATCAGGGCCTGCGCGCCGCGGTTGATCACTGACAGCAGTTCCTCGCGGATCATCCCGGCATTGGACAGGTCAATGTGCGCGGGCAGCGTGACAATCGCCTGCTGGCCGCTCCACCGGACGGGATAGACGTCCTCAAGCACGCTGACGTTCCTGGGCCGCCCGGCAGCAGCCGGGCGGCATCGTTACCGTGGTCGCGCAGCGCGCGACGTGCGACATGCGCATTGGTCAGGCACCTTGGGTCCGATCCGGCTCGACTGCTGAGTCTCCTGGGTCTGCTCGACTGCTGTGTCGCCTAGGTCTGGAGCGACGCGGTCAGCTGCTTTTCGCTGCGACCTGCTCACGCGTATTTGCCGTTGCTCATCCGCTTTACTGACCATACGCCCTGTCGTCACTGCCCGGAAGTTGACGCGGGGCAACTCTGCGCGCCGAAGCTGGCTGCATACGGCTCGGGTATGGCAGGACCGGGTATGTTCGAGCATTTAGGCAGATTTCATTTGACAGCGGGAGTAATCCACGCGATGAGCGGAGAACCGGACCTGGCGCCGAAGAGCGGGAGGCCTGCCCAGATGATCAGTGATCGTCCCGTCGCCGGGTCAGGGCGCGCAGCTGTTCTGCTGCGGCGCGGGCGGGCCCTTGAGGCGCTGACGCTGGGGTGGAACGCCGTCGGCATTGTCGTGCTGGCGTTCGCCGCGCTGCGCGCCCGCTCGGTCGCCCTCGCCGGGTTCGGCCTCGATTCGCTGATCGAGATCGGCGCGAGCACGGTGGTGCTGTGGGAACTCTCGGGCACGGGCGAGGACAGGCAGCGCCGCGCGCTGCGGCTGATCGGCGGCGCTTTCCTGGCGCTGGCGGCCTACCTGACGGCGCAGTCGGCGGTCGTGCTGGCGAGCGGGAGCCGGGCGGGACACAGCCTGCTGGGCATCAGCTGGACTGCGGCGAGTGCCATCGTTATGTTCGCGCTGGCCGCAGGCAAGGCCAGGACCGGGAAGGCGCTGGGGAATCGGGTCCTGGTCACCGAGGGCCGGGTCACGCTGGTCGACGGCATCCTGGCTGTCGCCGTGCTGGCGGGACTCGTGCTCAGCGCGGCAGCGGGCTGGTGGTGGGCTGACCCGCTGGCCGCGCTCGTGATCGTGTGCTACGCCCTGCGCGAGGCCCGGGAGATCTTCCTGACCGGTCCCTGACTGCCGCCGGCAGGCCATCACCGGCAGGCCGACGCCGGCAGGCCGACGCCCCGCTGTGCGCGGCCCGCCTGCGGCGGGTGCGGGCAGCAGGCGTATACAGTCGGTCGCAGATGTCGCCTGGGGCTGCTGGCAGGTGAGGGTCATGGATGGGCAGCCGGAGATCTTGTCCGCGGGGCCGCCCGAGCGAGAGCAGCGGCCCGTGTGGCCGCGGCTGCCCGGCGGCCGGGGGCCGGTCGTCGCGGCCGCTGTCCTGCTCGCTTGCGCGGCAGTCGCGCTCGCGGGCATGGCGATGGCAGTGGCGCATCGTGATAAGACGATCGACGGTCTTCGCGCCGCGCTTGCGACCGTGCGCCACCGGGCGCCCTATGCCGCACCGGACTCCGCCCTGCCGGTCGAATCGGGCACCGCGGTCCTGGCCTTTCCCGACAAGTCCGGCGGCTCGTTCTCGATGTTCGCCGCAGCCATCCGGCCGCGGCCGCACTCAGGACCGCTGCTGTGGCTTTACGTGCACGGGCAGCACGAGACGCCGGGAGCGCGCTACGGGCTGCTGGGCGGAACGTGCGGCGGCCAGTTCGTGACGTCGGCAGACCTGGCCGACGGCACGGCGGACCGCAGCGGCGATCTTGCGATGGTCGCGCCCAATCTCTCTGTCAGCCCGCGGGACCCTCGTGCCTGGGTGCTGGTGTACCGAATGGCCGACGGCGTCACGCTCGGCGGCGTCCGGGGCCCGTTCATCGGCAGCGGCGCGCGGGCCTTCCGGTCCGTACCGCCCTGCTGAGCCCGCAGTGACCGGGGGTCTTGCCCTCATCCCTGGGCCGTGGGGCGGACAACAATCTCGTTCACATCCACCTCGGCGGGCTGATCAATCGCGAACGCGATGGCGCGGGCGATGGCCTCCGGCGCAATGGCAATCTGCCCCCGGCGCTCGAGAATTTCGGCTCCGGCCCGGGATCCGGCGTCGTGTCCGCGAAATCGGTCCAGACGAAGCCGGGGGAGATGGTTGTCACGCGCAGTTTGCCGCCGGCTTCCTGGCGCAGGCCCTCAGAGATGGCGCGCACCGCATTCTTCGTGCCGGCGTATACCGCCTGGCCGGGGACGATGCGCAGCCCCGCGGTGGACGGCGTGTGCACGAACTGCCCGCAGTCCTGCTGGCGGAAGACCGGCAGCGCCGCCGCGATACCGTAGAGAACGCCCTTGACGTTGATGTCGGTCATGTCTTCCCAGTCCTCGACGCGCAGGTCATCGAGAGGGGCGGTGGGCCCGACGCCTGCGATGTGCTGCTGCTCGTGGGCTTCCTGTGGCGCATTGACAATCCCGGCTGGGAAGCGCGTGCACGCCACCTGCTCGACCTCGTAATGGACGGCCTGCGCAGGCAGCCTCGCGCCGAGCCGTGACCGCCGCTCGTCACGGCGGGTAGACGGTGACCGCGGCGGGTTCGATCGACGCCCAGAGCTCTCCTCCGTCGTCCAGCTTCCCGCTTGTCCGCCGGCACCAGGGTGTCCGGAATCCTGTGGCTGCTGTTCAGCATCTGGTGCCTGATCTCGACGCTTGTCCTGCGCAGAAGGCCGCGCGCCCGTCCCGATCAGTCGCCAGAGGGGATCGGCGGCGCCCAGCCGGGCCGCCGGACGAGGCAGAACGGGTGACCCGCCGGATCGGCGTAGACGTCCTCGCCGACGAGCTTCGCCGCACCGAGCGCGAGGACGCGCTGGCCCGCAGCGGCGACGTCCTCCACCATGATGTCGAGGTGGAACTGCTGCGGCACGGCAGGATCCGGCCAGGTCGGCGGCCGGTGGCCCGGCGCCCGCTGGAACGCCAGTCCCGATGAGGTATCACTGGCCGCAAACAACGACCCAGTCGTCGCCCTGATAGGTGACCGGCTGTCCCAGCAGCGCTGAGTAGAAGGCCGCCAGTTCGAGCGGCCGCGGGCAGTCGAGCACCACATGATGCAGTCTCCCGATCATGACTGTCATGCTGCCAGATCAAGCGTAGACATCTCAGACGTCTAGTCTGGATATCTGTGATATCCTAGGCTCGGTGGCTAAGGAAGGCGAGCTTATGGCCATGGTGAAGACGCCTATCGAGATTGACCAAGATGCCCTGGCGACAGCTGCGGAGGTCCTCGGGACTACGACGAAGAAGGACACAGTGAACGCTGCCTTGCGTGAGGTAGGCCAGCGGCTGGTGCGGTTGCGTGCTCTGGCCAGGCTAGGGGAGATGGCCGACCGCGGCGACTTCGATGAGTTCACCGGTAACAAGACGTCATACCGCAGGTGAGCCCCGCACTGTACCTAATCGATACATCTGGATTATTCCGAATTCTGCAGGGTGAGCTGCGGAAGGCCTGGTCGGATCAGCTTGCCGCCGGTGTCATCGCGATCTGCCCGCTGGTTGAGCTGGAGTTCCTGTATTCCGCACGATCACTGGCTGACCGGCTCGAGAAGCGACGACTGCTGCGCGACTTGTTCGGCTGGGTGTCGATGAACGAGGGCGCTTACGAACGTGCCGAGGAGGTTCAGCAGATGCTGACCGAAGCCGGGGCGCATCGATCGGCCGGCCCGGTCGACCTGCTTATAGCCGCGACTGCGGAGCGCGAACGGCTTACCGTTCTGTGCGACGATCACGATTATCAGACTGTCGCGACCGTTACCGGCCAGCCGGTCAAGCTCGTCACCGAAGCCTGACCGAGCGCTAAGGCAGTGCTGGTGAAGCGTGCAGCAGAGCAGTGCGAGCGGCTATCGCCTCTGGTGACCTTCCGCCGCTCGCGCCGGTAACCTCGGCGGTCATGCGGCTACTTGTGCTGGGCGGCACGTCGTTCGTGGGCCGTGCCATCGTCGAGGACGCCCTGCACGCTGGTGCTGAGGTGACCTTGTTCGGCCGGGGCAAGACCGGGACTGACCTGTTTCCCGAGGTGCCGAGGCTCATCGGCGACCGCGACACCGGCGACTATTCGGCGCTGCATGACGGCAGCTGGGACGCGGTCGTGGACGTCAGCGGCTACGTACCCCGGCACGTCGGGCAGGCGATGGACGCGCTGGGGGACCGAGCCGGGCGGTACCTGTTCATCTCCAGCCATGCCGTGTATGACAACACAAGACTGGGGCCGGGTTCGACCGAGGATGCTGCGCGCCGGCCGCCCGTGCGCGACACCGAGGAACTCGACGACACCACTTACGGCCCGCTCAAGGTCGCGTGCGAGGACGACGTGGTGGCCCGGTACGGTTCGCGGGCGACGATCGTGCGGCCGGGGAAGGTCGCCGGGCCGCACGACTGGCAGGACGGCCTCACGTACTGGGTGCGACGCGCGGCTCGCGGCGGCCCGGTGGCGCTGCCCGGCCGCCGCGAGCAGCCGGTGCAGATCATCGACTCGCGTGACCTCGGCCGCCTGGTCGTGCAGCTGCTCGCTGACAATCGGCCCGGCGCCTTCCACGCGGTGGGCCCGGCTGATCCGGTCACGCTCGGCGGCCTGATCGAGATGTGCGCCCGGGTGGCCGGCACCCAGGTAGAGGTCGTGCCGGTACCGCCCGGGGAAGCGCCGCCGCTGTTCCCGCTGGTGAAGACGGACTGGGCGTCGCAGCAGCGCAGCCCGGCGCGCGCCCGGGCAGCGGGCATGCCCGCGACTGCGCTGGAGGTCACGGCCGCCGACGTCCTGGCCTGGGACCGCCAGCGCGGCGAGCCGCCGCTGACGCGCGGCTTCTCACCCGACCAGGAGCAGGCAGTCCTCGCGCAGTGCGGCAGCAGGGCTCCGAGCGGCTAGCTGCAGGACTGCGCAGCGGCCGTCAGCCGCGGCCGCGGCGGGTCACCGATGCCACGGTGCAGCATGAAGATCTGGAGCCCGGCAGAGCTTCATCGTTGGCGCCATGCATCTCATCGGCGGACTGATGTTCCTGACTGGCGTCCTGCTGGGCGGTCTGCGCGACATCCTGTTCTGCGCAGCCGCAGTCTTCTTCCTGGCTGCTGGCAGCCTTTGTCTTGCGGCGGCAGCCACCCTGCGCCGTCTCGAGCGGTCGCAGTCAGTCCGAAAGATGCCCGAGGGCCCTGGTGCCTGAAGCGGGCGCAGCGTGAAGCGGCCGGGGAAACGCCGCCGGCCTTACCCGTTCGGGTGATGGACGCCGACGGACGGCAGGTCTTCCACCTGCCGCTTGGTGATATTGAGCCGGATACCGTCGTCGACCCCCAGCACAGCGCCGATCGGGATGGCCACTTCCTTGCGGCCCCATATGTGCCCCTCCTGAAGGAGCACGTGGGTCACGTGGTGGCTGTCGGGGTCGATCACCAGTCCCTGGACCTTCCCGATCTCGCCGTCGGTGGCATGGACGGGCTCGCCCCGGCGTACCTCCACCTCGTTCAGCGGCACGGAGTCGTAGGTGGCGGTCTCTGAGATGTTCTTGCTGCCGCCCACGGCGCCGAACGTGCTCCAGCCGCCGAGGTAGTAGGGGGAGGCGAGCATCTGATCCGGGTTATAGCCGGGGTAGCCGGGGCTGCCCGGCAGGAAATCAGTCTCCTCGGCGGCGTCGAGCCTCTCGAACTCCGCCGTCGTACAGCTCAGCCGGATCTGGTCCGCTGCGGTGTCGACAAGCTTGAGCGGAACGAGCCGGCCCGGACCATGCCCGTGCCTGGGGTCGACCGCGAGATGCGTGACCACCCGCGCGACCGGGTCAACAACGACGCGGGTCAGCTCGCCGCACACCCCGTCGCTGCAGCTGACCTCGGCCCCGATAGTAAACGGCGTGTCCGCCATAACCGCCCTCCCCGTTCCTTCGGGACCAGCGTAGGCCAGGCTGGTCGATTTACCGAGAGGTTGCAGTCCTCGCATGCCCTCATTCCTGGCCGGCAGCAAGTATCTGACCGCATTCCGCGCCTTGCTGCGTGCCTGCGGCGGGGAGCGGCTGGCTGACGCGGCGATGACTTACGCGGCTGCCGCTGATCCTGAGCCTCATCGCGGACGGCATGTCCCAGGCCGACGTTGGCCGAGAACTCGGGGTTTCCCGCCAGGCCATCCAGAAGATGCTCGCCTGCTGATCGCCGGCCGATCGGCCGGGTCGAAGGCCCCGATCGTCAGGCTGCTGCCACCGCAGGGACGGTTAACCGGGATGACCGGGGAGCGGCTTATGCTGGCCGAGTTTCCTGACGACTATCCGCGCTATCGGCAGCGGATACCCCAGCTGGTACCGGGCCTGCGCCTGGCCGGCAGGCGCAGGCTGGCCAGCAGGTAGTTCCTCGGCGGTGCGCAGGCGCCCGGCACCGATGAGTTCGGCGCCGCCAGCTGGTCTGAGCTAGTGACCATTACCGGGCGTATGACAACGGAGCTCACCATGACTGATGACGCGGACTTGCAGCCGGCGGTCGCCGCCGACTTCCTGGCTCTCGCTGACCTGCTCGACGGCGCCTCCGATGCGCAATGGGATACCGCGTCGCTGTGCGCGGGCTGGCGGGTGCGCGAGGTGATCGCGCACATGACCATGGCGGCGCGCTACTCCGAGCAGGAGTTCATGGCCGAACTGCGCGGCTGTGACTTTGATTTCACCCGCCTGTCGGACCAGATCGCCGGGCGGGACGCCGGGCTGCCGGATGGCGAGCTTGTCGCCTGCCTGCGCAGCGACGTGATGCAGCACTGGACGCCGCCAGGCGGCGGGTACCACGGCGCCCTCAATCATCTGGTGATCCACGGCCTCGACGTGACCGTGCCGCTCGGAGTGCCGCGCCGCTCACCCGACCAGACCATGAGGGTCGTCCTCGACGACCTCACCGAGGGCGGCGGGCACGCGCATTTCGGCACCGGCATCGACGGACGCCGCCTCGAGGCCACCGACCTTGACTGGTCCTACGGGTCGGGCCCGGCGCTTCGCGGCGCGGCCGAAGACCTGGCCCTGGCGATCTGCGGCCGTAGGCTTCCGGATGGACGGCTCGAGGGCGAGCCGCTCTAACTGGTCGGGCTGCGGACCCGGGTCGAGTTCCTGTCGGGGCTGGGCCGCCTTCGCCGTCGAGACAATCGCCAGTGGAGGCAGCGCTCGATCAGCGGCTTGTCGAACACGTCCTTGACGGCCCTGGTCAGCGCCTTGGCGCCGTCCAGGACCGCGAGGATGGGCCGGGTGACGTCCACGCCGCGGTCGCGCAGCCCGGTGACCAGGCCGGTGGCCAGGGTGGCGTTCTCGGTGGAGCCCTCCTCCACGGCGAGGGGGTGCTTGGTCCCGTCGATGCCGATGCCCAGCGCGACCACGCAGGTGTGCTCGCCGAAATGCACCCCGTCGATCATCAGCGCGATCAGGTCCAGGTCATCGAGCCGGCGGGTCATCAGCTCAGCCAGGGCGGTCTCGGTCGCGGCCACGAACCGGCGCGACACCGCCGACTTCGACGTCGATGCGGCCGTGCTCTCCACCGCCTGCCCGGCGGGCTCCAGTCCGTGCCCGTAGCGGCGCGACGACAGCCCGGCCAGCATCTTCTCCATCGCCAGCCGGCCCAGGCTCTCGGTGCAGGAGAACAGGTCACAGGACGGCAGGTGCAGCTCCCCGGACCCGTCTGCGGCCCGGACCCGCGGCCGGGTCACCGGGACCCGGCGCCCGCCCAGGGTCACCGACCCGGCCTCGGTGCCATGCCGGTACCCGGCCCGGCCGGGATTGTGCCTGCCATCCGGCCCGCACAACCGCTCGGCGTCCTCGCTGAACATGGCGGCCATCACCTGCATCCCCGTGCCGACGGCCAGGGCCAGCAGACCCTCCTTCGCCGACTCGGCGATCTCGGTCATCGACACGATCACCTGCGCTGTCGTGCGCCTCGGCGGGCGGCTGCAGCGCCGGCGGCGGGGCCTTCGCCGTGAGCGAGAAGAAGGGCCGCTGGGGCAAAGCCGAGCAGGTTCCCGGCCTGGCGGCCCTCAGCAGGGGCGGCGATGCCCTCATCACCTCGCTGTCGTGCGCCTCGGCGGGCAACTGCAGCGGCGGCGGGTACACGAGCGTCGATTTCCACGACCAGGGGTTCGTCGTCAGCCAGAAGAACGGCACCTGGGGCAAAGCCAGGCGGGTCCCCGGCCTGGCGGCTCTCAACACGGGCCGATCTGCGTTCATCATTTCGGTGTCGTGCGGCTCTGCGGGCAACTGCAGCGCCGGCGGGTTCTACACCACCTCCCGCCATCTTCAGGCGTTCGTGGTCAGCCAGAAGCACGGCACCTGGGGCAGGGCGGAGAAGGTCCCCGGCACCGCGGCCCTCAACACGGGCGGCATTGCCGGGATCAGCTCGGTGTCGTGCGCCGCGGCCGGCAACTGCAGCGCCGGCGGATACTACACCGACCACTCCCACCACCAGCAGGCCTTCGTCGTCAGCCAGACAAGCTGACCTCCCGGGCCCGATGACCGATGACCGAGACACGAGATCCGCGTCATGGAGGCGAGCGTTTCCGCAATGGCTCCATGGCGCCGCCATCGGTCAGGTGAAATACCACAACAAAAGCCTCGGCCGACACCACGCCTCGACGGGCGGCCTCCAAATTGCCGGGGCAGGGCTGAGCCAGGCGGCGATACTCCCGTTGACCTTGGTCACCGCGCTCGCCATGGCCATGCTCCTGGCGAAATCCTCTTGAGGGAGCATCGCGCGGCAGTGCCCAGCTGATGCCTGATCGTGGTGAAGAAGCCCGGGCCCACCACCGCGCAGATCATCCGGCTTGGCACCCATCGCTACCCGCGCGCTCAGGCGCATCTATGCGCGCCGAACGGCGGCTCGGTGAGCGTTCTCCCTGACTTCCACCTATCACTCAGGGTGATGCCGTCGGTCGACGTAGCCCGCGGGCCGAGTTCAGAAGGTCCACTGTGAGCGATCTCTCGGAGCGCTCGCTGGGTCGCTGGCCGAGGTGCTCGTCGATCTTGGTATACGGCCGCCACGCCGGCCCGGCCGGTCTGACCGGACGTACCTGATCGCGGCAGATTCGCACGATCCCTGAGTTGAGAGCGCCGCTTCTCAAACGCCTCGGCTGGCCCCGATCCGATCAGGAATCGAGAAGCGCCACGGTGTGGCCGGGCCTAGCCTTTCGGTGGAAGGCCGGCATGGCACCGAGCCCCTGAGCGTCAGGAAAGGAAGCCCGAGAATGCCCGCGAACAACGCCAAGAGCGAGTCCGGCGGCTTCAGCGCCGAGGAGCGTGCGCGATGAAGGAGCGCGCCGCCGAGTTGCGCGCCGAGGGCAAGAAGGGCGCGCAGAAGGCCGACGGCCTGCAGGCGGTCCTCGACAGCATCGCGGAGATGGCGCCGGAGGATCGTGCGCTGGCCGAGCGCGTGCATGTGACGGTGACCGCGACCGCCCCCGAGTTGTCGCCGAAGACCTGGTACGGGATGCCCGCTTACTCGAACGCCGGCGGCAAGGTCGTCGTCTTCTTCCAGAACGCGGGCAAGTTCAGCTACCGCTACTCGACCCTGGGCTTCCAGGAAGCGGCGAACCTCGACGACGAGGACCTGTGGCCGGTGTCGTTCGCGCTCCAGAAGTGGAGCACCGTGGTGGAGACGAAGGTCGCCGAGCTGGTGAAGGCTGCGGTCTCCTGACCGTTGCCGCGAGCGCCGCGCGTGGCGCTGTCCGGTTAGCGGTGCGGACGGCTCCGCCTCAGCACCCGCAATCACGACCCTCCGTGCCACATCTCTGAGCGCTTCTCGCATGCAGTGACGCGCCAATGACGGGCACCGGCAGCGGCAGATGCGGGCATGGCCATAGCCGCCGATCCAGCCGGCCTGCACTGTCCCGCGGGATCGGCGAAGCCGTCAGGCGCCAGGACGGTCGGGCCAGGGCGCGACAGTCTTGCAGCCGTAATCCTCGGGCGCCACGTCCCGCACGGTCTCGGCGAACTGCCATCGATGGCCTGCCACGTCCTCCATGGTGCAGTCCCGCTCGCCGTACTCCCGATCTGTGGGCGGTTCGAGCACGCGTGCTCCGTGCGCACGGGCACGCTCGAATTGGGCATTGACGTCCTCGACCCTGACACGGATGAGGTGCGTCACCCCATCGTCCTGTGCTGGCTTCTCGCCCCGGCGTTCAGCGACGATCACTGCCCCATCTGCGCCGATGCTCATCTGAGCCCGGTGACTCTCGCCTATCCGCGTGCGCTCGACGAAGCCGAACGCTGCGCTCAGCCACGCCACTGCGGCCCGCACGTCCGGATAGGAAAGGACGGGCACGACGGTCGCTGGCGGGACCGACCTGTTGGGCTTCATCTACCCGACCTTGCCAGACCTCACGCGATGGGCACAACGGCGCACGGATGGGTTGCGCACCCAGAAGTATCCCGCAGGTTCGCAGTCGGGAGGTCTGACTTGGACCGGCCAGCTGATTCAGCCCTGACCGCCGAAGTGCCCTGGCACTGTCATCGGCAAGACCGTCACCCTGGCCGCCGCGCGATCCGCGGCATGACCGGGCGCGGACAGGCGTCAAATATGGATGGCTTCGGGCGTTGGTGGCTGCCGTCGGCGTGCCCGCGGAGGTCCGTAGGATGCGATCGTGCGACGCCATGCTGACGACGTCGATAGCTATCTGGCGGCCCCGCCTAACCTGCAGGACCGGCAGGCGCGCGTCAGGCGCCGACAGTCGCTCTGACCGGTGGGCAGCCACGATCACCGCAACCCACCCGTGTCGGCTCTGATTAGCCAATAGCCGGCAGGTGCAACTCGGCGGCGGCCTGGGGTTGTAGGCGGCCGTTCCTGAACGGCTAACGGTAATCAGCAAAGAGCGAGCTCCGTATGAGTTAGCCAATCGTCGAATCAGCAGATCTTCAGGGCTAACGCCAGTGGGTTATTCTTACTACCAGGATTGCTGCCCAGATAATAGGCTGTGGTGTCCGGTCCGGTTGGGGTTGGCACCTGGTCATGCTCGTAGCCAGCGACAGGACAAGCAGTGCCGGACGGGTGCGCTCCACGGCGTCCGGGCTACTCGGCACTTCCCGGACGGGGGTGTGCGCGCTGGTTCCCTAATCCGGCAGGTCGCAGAGGCTTGGCTGGCGTCTTGGGGACGCCGGATCACTTGGGATGAGGGGCGAGGGGTCACTGGTTCGATCCCCAGTTGCACTCACGGGAAAGACTAGGTCCGGATGCCTGTCTTGATCTATCCGGATAGATTTCAGATCGGCTAACCGTGATTTGATCGCCGTGGCGGTCGTGGGTCTGTCGGCACCGAGCACCTCGGTCGGCGGGCGGATGACATGCTGGAAGACCCGTGCCATGCCCGTGCCATGCCGCTCTCCGCTGGGCAGGCCGGTGGATCGCCATGAATGGCTACACCCG
The DNA here is from genome assembly GCA_052146815.1 of Streptosporangiaceae bacterium. GTDB lineage: Bacteria > Actinomycetota > Actinomycetes > Streptosporangiales > Streptosporangiaceae > DATJZH01. The sequence continues at coordinate 17,012 of JBKQMG010000082.1, forward strand.
ATGTGAGTCGAAGATCGTGTCCATGATCTCAGCGCCGCGCGTGAGTGCGGGCATGATCTGATGCCGATTCCGCGAGAAGTGCGCAGAGCGGCCGCGCTGGTGAAGCCGCCGCGAGGCCGGAGCGGGCGCCCGTCGAAGGCGCTCACCCTGGAGCAGACGACGGCATTGCTGGCGGCTGCGAAGGGCACGCGACTCCATGCCTACATCGTCTTGTCGCTTCCAGCGCGGCGCTGCCTTCATCGATGTCCTGCCCGGCGCGGGCGGCATCGACCAGTGCCTGCCGCGCCTTGCCCTTGATCTTGGGACTGACCAGGACCGAGCGGTAGGAGCCATCGGGCAGGACCTGCAGCACCGGCAGCGTCAGGTCTGCCTTGACCCGCCACAGCAACTGCGCTCCCGAGGCCGCGGCGGCCTTCCAGTCCTCCCAGTTGTAAATGTTGCGGTCGGCGATCAGCAGCCAGTCCTCCTCCAGCCGCCGGTAGAGCTTGCGTGCCAGCGACTGCTCCCCGCTGCCCTTGCCCGCGATCCCGCCGATCTCCGCGTCTGCGACCGCGTACGAGCCGCATTCGCTGACGGTCACGACCCGCACCTTCGGGAACGCCGCCCGGTCCGTCCCGGACCCCGGGGTACCCGAATGCCGCCGCGTTACCCGGCGTGTCCGGCGCGTCCCACTCGAACCCGTCCATGCTCATCAGCCGCCAGGCCCCCAGGAACGCGCCCCGGGTCAGCTGATCAGCCACCGGCACCGCGACGCGGGCGAAGATGTCCCGGAGCGGCTCAAAGCCAAGCCGCTCGCGTGCCCGCGTGATCCCGCCCGAGGTCGGCGCCGCCCACCGGGCATCCCAGCAATTCCACACCCCCAGTGCGCCGGCCAGCCGGGCCGCTACTTCCTCCTAATCCTCATCGGCGAACAGCGCCATGGCCATGGCGAAATACACCATGACAGGCGGCGGCAGCTTCCCATCCGACCGCTTCGCCTGCCGGCCCGCCGCCGCGACCACGTCATCAATAACATCGCGCGGCACCGAGGAGGCCAACACCCCCAGCGAGATCTGGTCCGCCCAGCGGCCTCCGGCGTCCACCCCAGCATTCTGAGCCATAAGCCGCGTCATGCTGGCCCGCAGGCCAGGCCCCCGGGAGCGACACGCCCCAAGCAAGATCAACTTACGATAAGCGGCATTGGCTCAGGACGACAGAGGTCGGAAGGTAGTCATTGAGAACCAGTTCGGCCCAACCGATCACGGGCACTTCGGCCAGGTCGTGCTGTATGCCTGTGAGGCGCGCGCCGACGTGCTGGTGTGGTTGGCGACAGACGCTCACAGGCGGTTCATTCCGCATGGAGCACGGCCAGAGCACCGCCGCGCCCTCGCCCGGCTGAATCAGGTCTTCGCCGGGCAGACAGAGCTTTTCGGCGTCGAGCTCGCCGTGGAATCTGAGTCCCTGCCCATCGGAGAGCCGCCCGGTCCGCCGATGCCGCGGCTGCGCGTGGTTGTCAAACCTGATAATGCTTGATGCGCCAAGTGGTCAGCGGCGGATCACCCCGGCATCGACGTCACACACCGTTACCGCAAACAGCTGCATCCCCATCGTTGCCAAGGCATGCCTGAATCACGCGAACAGCCTCAAGTCCATGGCATTGGCACAGACCCAGGATCATCGACTGATCCCTCGATGCGAACTACCGGCGCGCACGCTGGCATTCTTGCGCCCAGCCTATGCGTCGGGCCTTTCGGAGTCGGCTTTCCTGATGTCCTTGAACCAACACGGGAATACCCGGAGCGTCTCGCCTTCTACAACATTCATCACATAGACGAAGCGGCCGGAGGGCGGGCCCAGGCAAGTTGAGCGGGGCAGTTCCGCCACCACGCCGCGGGCCCGGTTGACGGAGCGCATCTCGAGGGCCCCGTGTGGCGGCATCCACCCGGCGTCGAGCACCAGGATGCGTTGGTCAGTAACCACGAAGATCCGGTTGCGGTTCTTCAGGCCGAATAAGCCTCCGATAATACCAATCCCGGCGGGGCCCGGGGCCAACAGCGTCGCAATCCCGGAAGAGGTCTGCGCAGGGAAGACGGACTGCACGGTCTCTGCGGGCTTCAGGTAGGCAGCTGCCACGTGACGCATTGAATCACGCATTAAATCACGCTGTTGATCAAATCTGTTCGCCATGGGTTCTCCCCAGACTTCCGCTAGGTAGTCCTGCCGCTCTGCCGATGGCTGCACCGGCCAGCCGAGCATGCCGCCCTCTAGTTCTGCGGCGAGGCTCACATCTTCGTCCTTCAGGTACAGACTCCGCGGCTCTTAGGACTGATGCAAGCCATGCTCGGTGGTGCACCGCCGGACTGGTGTCTTCGGCTTCCTGGTCTTGTCCCGTCTTCCACATAGGCACCAGGTCCTAGCTAGTGTTCCCGCCCGGCCAGCGCTGGCAGTTCCGGTTCCTGGGCCTGCCCGTCGTTCTCGCAGGCGCCGCGCCTCAGTCTTGGTCCGCGTCTGGCCGCAACCTGCAGTTGACGCTTAAGCGTCAAAGGGTCCTCGGACTGCCCCGTCCTTCCGATAGGTGCCGGGTCTCACCGGGCAAGATCACTGCTCAGGGGTGGCGCGTAGCGCCATCGCGTTAGCGACGCGAGCGCAGCGAGCGCCCTCGACTGTGATCTTGCGCGGTAAGAGGATGTCCGGCACGGAGGACGGTCCGGCCAGATCGCGCGGGCACGGTCATCGAAGTTCGTGTTACGGCGCGCTGCCTGCCTGCGGGTGCGGGGCAACCGACCGGCGGCGGCGGCGCGCCTGGAGGGCTCCCGCCCGCAGGGCGCGACAGGCCGCCGCCCCGGAGTCGGTGAGTAGCCCCGCTCTCCCGCCCGGCCCAGTGGCGCTTCCTCTCGCTAGTCACGCATTCTCCCTCGATGACTTCGTGGCTCTCGCTTCCGGTCCGGCCTATAGGTCCGGACCGCTGGCGTGTAGGTCCGGACCGCTGGCGTGCCGGAGGCATGCCCTTGAAGCCGTAGAGAAAGTTGTCACAGCTCGAAGGGCCAGGCACGAAGGGCTAGGCACTCAGGGGCCACATCTGTCCGGCTCCGCTTGATGTGCGACACGGCGGCTCCACTTGATGCGTGACACTCCCGCTCATGCTTTGGGGGCTGAGCGCGGTCGAGCAGAGGTACCGGGCTGTGCTGGAGGTCGCGGCCGGTGTTCCGGTGACGGAAGGTCGCCGAGCGGTACGGGGTCAGCCGTCAGAGCGTGCACGCCTGGCTGAGGCGTTATCGCGAGGAAGGCCTGCCGGGGCTGGCAGACCGGCGGCCGGGAGGTCAAGATCGTGACCGGGATCGATGACCATTCCCGGTACTGCGTCATCACCCGGTCGATGCTGCACGCCACGGCACGACCGGTCTGCCAGGCCTTTGTCGACGCGATGGCCGTCTACGGGGTGCCTCGTAAGGCAAGCACGGCCGTTCGGCGGAGCCAGGCAGGGGGGAGCCAGGCTGTGCTGTCTTGCCTGGCCGCGAAACTCGTTGAGTGCACGAGTAGACGGAGTTACGCTGATTACTCCAGCAATCAAGGAGCTGATCGTGGACCAGGAAGAGAAGGAGCGCCTCGAGCGCGGGGCCGAAGAGGAGCTGAACAGGCAGTTCGGCGACGGGACCGTCCAGAAGGTCGAGGTGCTGCAGTACGGCGACGAGCCCGTGATCGAGCCCGGCCAGGTGATGGTCCGGGTGATCCTCACCCCGACGGGCGAAGATCCGGATGAGACGCTGCACGCGTTCGTGAAGGCGCATGGCGCGGTCATCGAGGACCTGCGCAAGAAGGTTGCCCGGAAGATGCCCGTCATCGGGCGCGTCCAATTCACGCTCCCGGCGCAGCCCGGGGAGCGCGGGCATCCCGTCATCTCGATGTCTGTCGGCCCGCCGGATCGCACGGCCGCGGGCCGTAACCTCACCCCGGTGATGGCACGGCTCGACCCCAGGGACGTAGAGGTCCTCGACGCCCTGATCACCGCTGGCATCGTCTCCAACCGCGCCGAAGGCGTCCGCTGGGCGCTGACCCGCATCCGCGAGCGCCCCGCCTACACCCGGCTCCGCGAGCACATCGGCAAGATCGACGAGCTGAAGGCCCAGCTCTGAGGAAATTCCGTCCCGCCCACCTGGGGACCCGGCTCGAGAAGCAGGCTCGCAGGCGGCGGTGCAAAACATCTAGGGCGCGTCAAGGATCAACTGAGGCCGATCCGTCAAGGATCAAGTGGAGCTAGACAAAAATGGGTTACGCGAGTCTAGATGATCGATTCCAAGGGGGGTTAGTGGTCGTAGGCGATCAGGGAGCGCTTGACGGGCTGGCCGGTGCGGTCGTTGTGCCAGATGGCGGCGGTCAGCGCGAGGATGCGCTGCATGACGCGGACCAGGACTCCTTCGGGTGTTCTCCCGCCGTGTCGTTCCAGGTCGGTCTGGTCCTTGCAGGTGTCGAAGATCGACTCGATGGTCTGGCGCAGCGGCTTGAAGAACCGCGAGCCTGCTCGTTCGGGCTCGCCCTTGCGGGCCGGGCGCAGCAGCGTCAGACCGGCCGTGGCGAGCTCGGCTTCGAAGCCGGCGCCGAAGTAGTTCTTGTCCCCGATCAGGATCTGGTCCTGCCGGTCGCTGGTCAGCTGCGGGCCGGCGGCCAGGATTCCCGGCAGGACCTGGCGCTCGTCTGCCCTGGCGCCGGTGAGCGCGACGCCGGCCGGCAGGCCGTGCAGGGTGGCGAGCAGGTGCAGCCGCAGGCCCCAGAAATAGCGCGAGTGCGACGCGCAATAGCCGTACCCGGCCCATCCGGCCAGCTCCGAGCGCCGGGCGGTCTCCCGCGACCGGCCGCACTCCACCGGGGCGGAGTCCACGACCCGCACGTCGTCGGTCCACAGGCTGGTGTCGCGGGCCAGCACCCCGATCAGCACGCCGATCGTGCCGGCCGTCTTGCGCAGCCGCTTGTTGTACCCGGGCTGCTGGGGCAGGCAGGGGAACAGGTCACGCAGGTGCTTGCGGGCGTGCCGCAGCCAGCGGGCCTCTGAGGTGTATCCCAGCAGGGCCTGCATGACCGCGAGGGTGACCAGCTCGGCGTCGCTGAGCTGCGGCTCGATGCCCGCCTCAGGGCGCCACGGCACCAGCTGCGGCGATGCCCTCAGCACGTCATCGGTCCTGGCATACAGTGCGGTAGCGAGGGTGTCCATGTCAGCGTCCACGCGGGCCTCCGGGTTCGGCGCTGGAGTAGCAACGCCGATCATGGACACCCTTCATCGTCCGCAGAACGTGACACGCCGGTCAGACCCCTTGGAATCGATCATCCAG
>JBKQMG010000083.1:0-2546 GCA_052146815.1 Streptosporangiaceae bacterium
GCCGGTTCAGCAAGGCGAGGAGCACACCGCCGATGACGGCGGCGATGAAGGTGATCTGGGCGAAGCCGGCGAGTGGGATCTTGCCGTGTACGGCCAGCGGGACTCCGGCGGCCCGCAGGGCAACCGCACCGGCGGTCGTGACCGCGGCGGCCAGGACACCGACCGAGACCGTGGTGCGCGGCAGCGTGCTGGTCAACCGGGACGGGACGTGCTCGACAGTGATTTCGGGGCAGGTGGTAACGGTGGACATGGCTGGTTCCTTTTTCGTTGGCGGCGGTGCCCTGTGCACCGCTCACCATGTCCACGAACGGCGAGGCCGGATTCGACACCGAAGCCCAATAGAGAGCCCCGATAGACCCCAGCTTCGGCACCTGGGCCGAACGCGATGGTGGCGGAACGCGATGGTGGCGGAAACCTGATTCACCGCTTCATCAGCTAACCGCGGGGCTACCGGGCCCGGGTCTTACGCGGCTTGTGATGTGCCCGTACAACTTGTCCTCGCCCAGCTCATAGGCGGCGAACAGGTGCCGGACCCCGGCCTTGCGGGTGTAAGTCGCACGCGGCCGCGGCGCCCGGCCCGGCTCTTTGCCCTTGCCGCTGACCGCGGCCCACTGCCGCCCGGGCCTGGGCTGCAGGTTCAGCGGCCCGAACTCATCAACGCAGAAGATCACCTCCGGATCGCCGTTCTCCGGGGCCGCTTCCCGGTCGGCGATCGCGTACAGCTGCTCGACCGGTGGAGCAGCACCCGCAGGCCCTCGTGGCTGATGTCATCGACCACCCCCTCGGCCACCGGGAATTCCGCTAGCTTCGCCAGGCTCCAGGTGGAGAACGGCAAGTCATGCTCGGCCGGCTTGGACTTGGCGATCTTCTTGATCTCCCGCCGCTGGCCCAGCGTGAACTTCGGCGGATGGCCGCCCTTGTATCTCGGGTAGAGCGATCCGAATCCGTCGGCGCTGAAGTTGCGGATCACATCCCACACCCGGTCCTCGCTGGTAAACGCGACCTTCGCGATCGCGGCCACGTCGATGCCCTAAGCTGACAGCAGTACCATCTGGGCCCGCCGCCCGGTCACCACCGACCCGCTGCCGCGGCGGATGATCCGCACCAGCCGCCGGCCTTCGTCATCGTCGATCTCACGGACCTGCAGCCGTTCCGTCACCGGCTCAGTCTCGGGGATCATCACCCTGCAGGCAAGCGCCGGCCCCCTGCCCAGCGGGGGCAGGGGGCCGGCTACGGGCACGCGGACTGACGCCCGGGCCAGATGGCAGAATATGCGGGTGACCGCGGGGCCGGGCATTGGGACAATGCCCCATGCTCATTGATCACTGGCCGCTTCTCGGACTCCGGCTGATCACTCCCCGCCTGGAACTTCGCCTGCCAACCGGCGAGGAACTCGGCGACCTTGCGGCCGAAGGCATGCACGACCCGGGCAGCAGGCCGTTCCTGGTCTCCTGGCCGGGCCTGCCCCCCAAGGACCGAGCTCGCGCGCTGGTACAGCGCCACTGGCGGCACCGTGGCGACTGGTCCGCCGACGACTGGTCCCTTGATATGGCCGTCTTCGCTGATGGACAGGTCGTGGGCCAGCAGGATATCTCGGCCCGTGACTATCCGGTCCTGTGCGAGGTCAGCACCTTCTCCTGGCTCGGCATACGCCATCACGGCAAGGGAATCGGCACCCACATGCGCGCGGCCTCCCTCCACCTCGCCTTCGCTGGCCTCGGCGCGACCGACGCTATCTCAGGCGCCTTTGACGACAACATTTCCTCGCTGCGGGTCTCGGAGAAACTCGGCTACCAGTCAGACAGCATCGAGCGGCTAGCCGCACACGGTCGGGTCACCACAACCCGCCGCCTGCGCCTGAAGCGCGACCGATGGGAGGCGACCGAACGGGCGCCCGTCACTATCACCGGACTGACACAGTGCCTGCCGCTGTTCGGGCTCCCCGCCGATGGCCGACCAGAAAGGCATCCCTGAGATCCAGCTGACCGCGACGGCCAGCAGGCCACTAGGCCAGCTGCAGCAACATGCCAAAGTGGGATACTTCGTCACGATTGAACGCCCCAGGTAACGGCCTCGCGCATCGTCGATGGGCAAACGTTGCCTGATGCGGCACTAGCACGAGCCACGCCGGCACGCCAAGACAGCCGGGTGCTCATGATCGTGCCCGCGGCGGGCCGCCCTCGGTGGCCGTAACCCGCGGCCTTCAGCCCGCTAACGCCATTGGCCGTTCCGTTGTTGCTCAAGCCCCTTGTCGGGTTGATGACGAAGCAGTTGACCGTGCGCTGACCGTTCAGCCAGGCGGGGCTTGGACGGGCCTAGCGTCCAGCCAAGCTCCGCGTGCTGATCACCAGGTTTGCTCGCCGCCTGAATGAGAACCTTCCTGCCACACAGATGAATGACTAGCTGAGCGACGATAGGTAGTTGCGTCCAGCAGAGTGGTGTACCGACCGGCCCGTTGATGGGCGTGGCGTCGGGATGTAGGACGGCCACCGCGTGATCCTTCGAGAGACCTGCCAAGTCGGCTCGAGGGGGAACTACGCGATGGC
>JBKQMG010000084.1:0-7078 GCA_052146815.1 Streptosporangiaceae bacterium
CGTCCTCGAGATGGACGCGGCGGGCGTCAGTCTCCACGTAGTCGGCGCCGCTTTCGCAGTAGCCGACGCCGGCGTGCAGTTGCCGTACCCGCGAGCGGGTGATCTTCTCGGCGCCGATCCCGCCGAATGGGATGAAGAGCAGGCCAGGCTGGTACAAGTGCTGATTGTCCCGGTCGACGACAGTGATCACGTCATCAGCTGCGAGCTGACGACGGAGCCTGTTCGCGGCCAGCGTTCCGCCCGTGCCACCGCCTAGGACCACAATTCGGCTCGCCATAAATTCAGCCTGCGAGCCGGGCCCCGCCAGGGCCATGGCTGAAAGTCCCGGCGCACGCCGGCCAAAGCCATCGATGCGCAGCCGGTGACCGGCTGACCGGGCGGATTGCACCGGAACTCCCGGCGCGTGACGAAACGGGAATGCCGGCCTGGTGGCGCCGGTCGGAGCGAACATAGATACCCTAGGGGGTATTACTCAGGAGGTGCGACATGAATTTCGTCCAGCTGATGAATTCACGCGCCGGGCGCGCTGCCCGGGCGGCGGTCGGCCTGGCGCTCATCGGGACGGGTGCCGCCGTCGGCGGAACCGGTGGCCTGGTTCTCGCGCTGATCGGCCTGGTCCCGCTGGCAGCGGGAGCGGCAGGGGCCTGCCTGGCCGCGCCGCTGCTGCGGGTTCCGCTGCGGGCCCGCTGGTAAGCAGAGACGCCGGCGATCTCACTGCAGCGGCTGTGGGCCGATGGTCACTTCCTGGCCGTCACGTGATCGGCGCAGCCATTGCCCTGCGAATCGACGGATAGTCCATCTTCTCCGCGCGCCTGCCCGGACAGGTCCTGCCCGGGTCAGGCGCGGATGGCGCGGACCAGCGTGTCCACGGCCTCGCGGGGGCTGCCGGGAACGGGCCGACGGGCACGTTCAGCCCGCAGCACGGTGAGATCCCCGAGTGAACGCGTGATCGATTCAGGGGTATGAAGAACAGCCGGATCCTGCGGCCCCCCGGTGCCCTCCGTCAGGTTCGTCACGTCGTGTCCCACCACGAGCAGCACGCCCCCAGGCGCCAGCGCCTTCACTGCATGGCGAAGCACCGTGTCCAGCTCAGGCTCCGGAAGCTGCAGGTAGGCGATGAGCACGAGCCGGAACGAGCCTGGCTCTGGCCGATAGTCACGAACGTCGGCGAGCGCCCAGTCGACGGAGACGGCGCGGTTCTCAGCCAGGCGCCGGCCCTTTTCCAGCCCGACCGCAGAGAAATCGACCGCAGTGACCTGCCAGCCAGCGCTGGCCAGCCAAACCGCGTTGCGCCCTTCGCCAGCCCCGAGGTCCAGTGCCCGCCCTGGTGCGAGATCCTTCAGCTCGGCCACGACAAACCGGTTCGGCTCGGCCGTCCACACCAGTTCCTGGCCGGCGTACCGCTTATCCCATTCCTCGCTCTTCATCGAACGCCTCCTACGGCAGCCCCAAGAGCCGGGCGGACCGTGATCCGCCCGGCGGGGCACTATTCCCGGATTCCCGACACTCCCGCGGCTACGCCCCGGCGGACGTCGCAAGGCTCGCGCGGACCTCGTCCATGCTGATCTCGCGGGCCTTGGCGATGAGCTGCTCGAGCGCCTGCTCAGGAAGCGCGCCCGGCTGCGCATATAGCACTACCTTGTCACGAATGATCATCAGCGTCGGGATCGACGAGATGCCGAACCCGGCGGCGAGTTCTGGCTGCGCCTCAGTGTCAACCTTTCCGAATACGACGTCCGGATGCCGCTCGGACGCTTGCTGGAACACGGGCGCGAACATGCGGCACGGCCCGCACCAGCTGAAGTTATCGGACGTCAGCTCGATAGTTGCCATGTCGTTCCTCCATGCTCCACTCAGGTACCGTTGTCGATACCCCCATGGGTATCGACAACGGCTCAGCCGAAAACATTCCGGTATCGCCCCCAGGTCAGCGGCGTCGAATTGATGGAGGTGCTCTTCCTGGCTTGCCCACGGCACAATCCGGAGCCAGGTCAGATCCAGCGGAGGTGCTCGCAGTCGCCCTGCAGCTGAAGTCGCCGCCACAGCACTGCGGTCGGCGAGATCTGGCTGACGTGCAACAAGGCCGCGCGCCGCTGCCTGGAGCGGTCGACACGCATGCAGATGTCTACCTGGTCGGGCGGCCTGCCGGCGAACGGCGCCCCGGTCTCCGCCTCCAGCTGCCCGGCGATGGCAGCCGGAAGCGCCCAGGCAAGCACCGTCAGGCCCGCTCTCCTGGCCGCGCCGACGGCTCCGGCGGTAGCTGCCTGGTGGTCGCGGTGACCGGTGACGCCAGTGTCGTCGAAGACCAGCAACCCGTCGGCGCGATGGCGAGCGGCCAGGCTGATCACGTGCGCCTCGAGCTCGGGCAGCGGGACAGCCGCCAGGCCTCCGTCCGGATAGTCAAGCAGCATGACACTGGCCACTCCGAGCTCCGCGCTCGCCTGCCGCAGTTCCTCTGCCCTTGCCGCCGACAGATCGGCGTCGCGCTCGTTGAGCGTTGACGCCTCGCCGCGGGTGAAGCAAAGGACGTGCACCGCCGAGCCAGCCGAGATCATGGCATCGATGACCGCGCCGAGGCCGAACGTCTCGTCATCGGGATGGGCGACCACGACCAGGATGCTGCGCCAGGCGGGGAGCGCCTGCCCTGGCCGGATGGCGAAGCGGCGGTCGTCACCACGCTGGTCGGGTGACACTCGGCACTGACCTGACATCTGCTTGCTCCTCTCAGCCACGGTTACCCGAACCCCGATTTGTACCACCATGATTCTATACCCCCATGGGTATATAATCATGGTGGCGAAAGGAGGTTCCGATGAATGAGGTGACCGACCGGCATGACCTGGCTGAGTCGCATCTGCCGACATCTCCGCTGCTGGAGCGGGTCAGGCGCGGCGTTATCGGCGAGGGCGAGCTGATGGACGGGCCGTTCGGGCCGCGGCGCGTCACCTATGCCGACTACACCGCTTCGGGCCGGTCGCTGGATTTCATCGAGGACTTCATCCGCGACGCCGTCCTGCCCCGTTACGCCAATACGCATACCGAGAGCTCGGGCACGGGCCTGCAGACCACCCGGCTGCGCGAGGACGCCCGGAAGCTGATTCGCGATGCGGCCAGCGGCACGGAGGACGACCTGGTCATCTTTACCGGCTCGGGTGCGACGGCGGCGGTGAACAAGCTGATCGGCATCCTGGAGCTGCGGATACCGGCGGGCCTGGACGAGCGGTACCAGCTCGGCGCGCAGATCCCGGAGGCCGAGCGGCCCGTAGTGTTCGTCGGCCCGTACGAGCATCACTCCAACGAGCTGCCCTGGCGCGAGTCGATCGCCGACGTCGTGGTCATCGGCGAGGATTCCGATGGCCACGTCGACCTGGCCGACCTGGAAGGCCAGCTTGTCCGGTACGCGCAGCGGCCGCTGCTGATCGGGAGCTTCTCCGCTGCCTCCAACGTCACCGGCATCCTCACCGACACCAGCGCGGTCGCGGCGCTGCTGCACGCTCACGGCGCGCTGTCCTTCTGGGACTACGCCGCCGCGGGTCCCTACGTGCCCATCCGGGTGTCCGCATCCCGGCCGGACCGAGACGACCACAAGGACGCGATCTTCCTGTCGCCGCACAAGTTTCCCGGCGGGCCGCAGACTCCCGGCGTTCTGGTCGTGCGCCGCGAGCTGGTGCGCAATCAGGTGCCGACAGTGCCCGGCGGCGGCACCGTGGCGTTCGTGGACCCGGTCGGCCACCGTTACCTCGACGACCCCGTCGCGCGTGAGGAAGGCGGCACGCCCGCCATCATCGAGTCCATCCGCGCCGGTCTCGTCGTGGGGCTCAAGCAGGCCGTTGGCACCGACCTCATCGCCGCCCGCGAGGAGCGGCTGTGGCGCCATGTGCTGCGCCGCTGGGCCGACAGTCCTGGAATCGAGATCCTCGGCAGCCGCCAGGCGTCCCGGCTGTCCATCGTCTCGTTCCGGATCCGGCACGGCGCCGATTTCCTGCACCATAACTTCGTGGTCGCGGTGCTCAACGACCTGTTCGGCATCCAGGCCCGCGGCGGATGCTCCTGCGCAGGCCCGTACGGGCATCGTCTGCTCGCCATCGGCGCAGCTCGCTCGCACGCCTTGCGCGACGAAATCGGCCATGGCTGCGAAGGCGTAAGGCCCGGCTGGAGTCGGGTCAACCTCAACTACTTCATCTCCGCCGCCCAGGCCGACTACATCGCCGCCGCTGTCGAGCTCATTGCTGCCGACGGCTACCGACTGCTCCCCCAGTACCGGTTCGACCCGCACACCGGCCTCTGGCGGCACGCCAGCGGCCCGCCACGGCCCCAGATCACCCTGACTGACGTCACGTACGGCCTCGACGGCACAATGACCTACCCGCGCGAGCGCGGCCGCGCGGGCGAGGACGCCTTCCCCGGCTACCTGCGCCAGGCCCGCGCGCTGCTCGCCGCGCTCCCGAGCCAGCTCGACGACGGCGACACCGGACTCAGCCCGGAGTTCGAGGCGCTCCGCTGGTTCCCGCTCCCGCCAGGATGCCTCAGCCAGGAGCCCGCGGCGGCAAGCGCGGCGCCGACCGGCTAGCGCGCGGGCGGCAGCGTCTCCAGCGCCGCGCGTAGCCGGACGGCCGCGTCCTCCGCGATGTCCTTCAAGAGCGGCTGGCCCGCGATATCGGCAATAGCCCTGGGGTCGAGTGCCTCAACGATGGTGCAGCCGCTGGCTGCGCGGACAACCACGTTGCACGGCAGCAGCAGGCCGACCGTCCGGTCCGCTGACAGGGCGCGGTGCGCTAGCGGCGGGTTGCAGGCACCGAGGATGACATACTGCTCCATCTCCTCACCGAGCTTCTCCCGCAGCGTCGACTGCACGTCGATCTCGGTCAGCACCCCGAAGCCAACTGCCTTCAGCGCCTCGCGGATCTGGGCGTTTGCCTCGGCGAACGAGGCCGCCGTACGCACGGTGATCGCGTATTCCACTGGCATGCCTTTCTCTTGATGCAGCCGCGGCAGGTTCCGGGCAGCATGCCCGGAGCCGTGGTTAAGCCAGGGTCAGGAACATCTTCTCCATCTGCTCCTGCGTCATCTCGGCATCGGCGCCGGCGGTCAGGCACTGCCGCATCCCGCCCGCCACGATCTTGAACCCGGCCCGGTCCAGTGCACTGGACACCGCGGCGAGCTGTACCACCACGTCCCGGCAGTCGCGGCCTGACTCGATCATCGCGATTACTCCGGCCAGCTGGCCCTGGGCACGGCGAAGCCGGTTGAGCACCGGGCCGGTCACTTCCTCGTCTATCTTCACTGGCAACCCTTCTCGTACTCTCCACTATACCCGCGGGGGTATTAGTGCTCCAGCGTCGGGCAGTCCTGGGTCCGGCCGGTCACCTGCCGCAACCGGACCGCTGGGGCGCCATCAGTCCCTCATCTCGGTCATATACCCCCCGGTGTATAGTGGCGAGGACATTGTTGACCGCGGAGGGAATCACATGTGCCATCGGGTCACCTGCCGGACCTGCAATAAGCCCACCTACCGGGGCTGCGGCAGGCACGTCGAACAGGTACTCGCAGGAGTGCCCAAGTCGCAGCGGTGCAGCTGCGACCACGCTCAGAAGAGCGCCGCCGGGGGCCTGCTCGCGAGGCTGCGCCGGCGCTAGGCCGTCCGCACGCGATCATCACTTAAGGAGATAGGGAACAGCGGTACGGAGATCCCGCATGTGGCGCCCGGACGTTGCCGCGCAGCCTTGCCCAGGTACCTGGCATCAGGATGCGGGACGTTCGGTCGGGCGCTCGCCAGCCCGCCCGAGCACGGTCGAAGCAGAGGCCGGCGGCGGGCAGTGACCGGGCTGGACGCCCAGCTACGACCGGCACCGCACAGCGGTACTGCTAGAGGATGCCTGGAGGCCGGCCGCAGCGGAGGCATCGGCGGCCAGTAGCATCTTCGTGCCGGCGGTCGGGTCATTGGGGATTGCCCAGGCACCGAGGCAGAGAAGGACGCGCACGTGACGCTGGAACTACGGCGAGTCTTGCTTCAGCGGCGATCGCCGCTGAGGGATTCGCGGATCCGCCGACCGGTTCGCCCTGATCGTCCACCCGGTAGCCGCCAGCAGGGGCGCGATATCGGCAGGCGTGGGAGCCGTCGCCGGGATGGTCACCCTGGTCTTCGCGGGGATCATGACGGCAACCATCGTCAGCGGGTTCACGCCGCTCAACTTGCTGTTTGCCCGCCTGAGCCAGCGCCGGACGGACAAGGGGCTGCGCAGGCGCCCCGGGCTGGCCGCGCCGCCACGCCCGGGCGGCCCGCGAGAGGCATCGTCGCTTGACCACTCCAGGCGGCCGGGCGCGACGCAGCGCAGCGCGCTGGCTCAGCGCGTCGCTTGACCGGCGGCACGCCAGGGTCAGCGAGCGCGCGCGGGACCCTCGGCCGCTTGTCAGGCAGCGCCTGCCGTCCGGCCGCGGCGCCATGGAGCAGCCGAACATCACCAGTCACGGGGCTGGCGTACTCACGGCGCGGTTCTGGCTGCTAGTGGCCCTGACCGGGGTTGCCGCCGGACTGTTTGGCGCGCTCATGATGCTGATCCTGTTCAACGTGCAGTATGCGGCGTTCGGCTATCATTCCGGCAGCCTGCAGCACGGTGTCGAGCAAGCCTCGGATCTCCGCCGCGTCGGCTCGCTGCTGATCGCTGGCGCGTTCGGCGGCGTCGCGTGGTTCCTCCTGCGCCGCTACACCAAGGGTGAGCCATCGGAGATCGATGAGACGATCTGGAACGGCGACGGGCGGCTGTCGTTCCGTCGCTGCCTGGGCACGTCGGTGATTTCCGAGATCGTCATCGGCATGGGCGCCTCGATCGGGCGCGAGGCCGCGCCTAAACTGCTCGGCGGAGCATCGGCAAGCGTTCTGGCCGGCTGGGGCGGGCTGAGCACCCAGCAGCGACGGCTGCTGGTAGCCTGCGGCGGCGGAGCCGGGCTCGCTGCGGTCTACAACGTCCCGCTTGCCGGCGCCCTGTTCACTGCCGAGATCCTCATCGGCAGCATCTCCCTGCCGGTCATGCTGCCGGCCCTCGCGTGCTCATGGATCGCCACCGCCACGGCGTGGATA
>JBKQMG010000085.1:0-5884 GCA_052146815.1 Streptosporangiaceae bacterium
GTACCCGCCCCAGCTGCCGATGATCGGCACGCCGTACGGGCGCGGCCGCGACAGCCCGAAGTAGATCGATGTCCCGGCAAGCTCCAGGAACAACACGCTGCCCAAGAACACCAGCAGGTGCCGCCAGCGCCGGAACGCCATCGTCAGGGCGACCAGTACGCCTGCACGATGATCGACGGCAAAGAGCCCGCCGATATGCCCGGCGTTCTCAGCGAGACCTCTGCCAAGGCGATTGAGGCAGCCCGGCCGGTCCCGGCTGATCTTGCCGGCCCGGCTATTTCGCGCCGATGCGGGTCGCCGAATTCGTCTCCAGCCGCGTTGCCGCGGCGGTCGTGCACGGCATCGGCCTGACCCGGGCCTGTCGTTGCTGGCGCCCACGCTCATCGCCGTACAATCTCGGCATGGGATTCCTTTGACTGTGACCTAGCCCCGCGGCCCGCGCGCCGCCTTCCTTGTCTGACCAGGCCGGACAGACGAGGAAGGATGACCCGTGCGACCAGAGCGACCGGGGCGGCGGCGGATGGTGGCAGCATCCGCCCTGACCGCAGCACTTGCCGTCGAGCTTGTCGATGAGCTCGTCGACGGAACCAAGAGCGCCGCGCTGCCGCTCGTCCAGCACACCCTGACGCTGAGCTACGCCCAGATCGGGCTGCTGACCGCTGTCCCGCTGCTGGCCGGCGGCGTCCTGGAGCTCCCGCTGGGACTCGCGGCCGGGCAGGGAACCCGGCGACGGCGGGCCATACTCGGCGGTGGCCTGGCATTCATCGGGGCGCTGCTGGGTGCCGCGGCGGCCCGCTCATTCGGCGGCCTGCTCGCCGCCTTCGTGATTTTCTTTCCCGCCTCGGGCGCTTTCGTCAGCCTGACGCAGTCGGCGCTGATGGATGCCAGCCCTGGCCGCCAGGCGCAGCACATGGCCCGCTGGAACCTGGCCGGGTCGGCCGGGGCGGTCACCGGACCGCTGCTGCTCGCCGTCGTGCTGGCCGCGGGCGGCACCTGGCGGACTGGCTTTGCCGTCCTGGCCGGATGCGCGGCCGGGGCGTGGCTCGGATCTGCCGTCACCCGCCAGGCTGATCCGCCCGGCACAGGTCATGAGGCCGGCGATGCGCAGGAGCCGGCTCGCGGCAGGCGGCCGGGCGCGGTCCGCGAGGTGCTGCGGGTGCTCCGGCGCGGGGAGGCGATGCGCTGGGGGCTGCTGGCCGAGCTGGCTAACCTGCTGCTCGACGTGCTCACCGGCTTCGTGGCGCTGTACTTCGTCGACGTCGTGCACGCCAGCCCCGCGCAGGCCGCCGTCGCGGTCGCCGTCCGGCTGGGCGCGGGGCTGGCGGCTGACGCCGCGGTGGTCCGGGTGCTCGAGCGCACCAGCGCACTGCGCGTGCTGCGGGTCAGCGCGATCGCGGCGGCCGCGGCGTACCCGGCGTTCCTGCTGGTGCCGGGCTACGGGCCCAAGATCGTGATTCTCGCCGCTGTGAGCGCCGCGACGGCTCCCTGGTACCCGGTACTGCAGTCTGAGTTGTACCGCAGCCTGCCCGGCCGCAGTGACATCGCGGTCACGCTGTCCACGGCGGCGACCCTGGCGGGCGGCCTCGGGCCGCTCGCCGTCGGGTTCGCCGCCGAGCGGGCCGGGCTCGCCGCCGCCCTCGGCGCGCTCGCCGTGGTCCCCCTGGTCCTCCTCGGCGGACTGCACCGGCCGGGCCGGCGGCGCTGACCGGCCAGGTGCTGTACAGCGGCCAGAACCGGTCGGGCATCCTGGCGGGACATGCACACCACTGACGAGGCAGATAACGAGCCCGCGGCCGGCCAGCAGCGCTCCAGCGGAGCGTCTTCGGGCGGCCAGCGGCTGGGCTGGCTGCTGGCTGCCACCGGAGTAGCCGGAGCTGCGGTAGCGGTCGCGGCCCGGCCGGCGGATGCGCGGCTCGCCGCCGCGCAGGACTGGTCGCCGTTCGTCCTGGTCGCCGGCCTGCTGGTCATTGGCCTGGTGGCCGACGACGACGGCCTGTTTGCCGCGGCGGGCTACTGGCTGGCGAGGGCGGCCCGCAATCCCGCCATGCTCTTCGTCGGCGCCACGGCGATCATCGGCGTGGTCACGGCGGCGCTGAACCTGGACACCTCCGTCGCCTTCCTGACGCCGGTGCTCGTCTATACCGCGCGCAGCCGCGGTGCCGGCGGCCCAGCGCTGCTGTACGGATGCCTGCTCCTGTCGAACGCGGGTTCGCTGCTGCTGCCCGGCTCGAACCTGACCAACCTCATCGTGCTCGGCCAGCTGCATCTGACCGGCGGCCAGTTCCTGGCCCGGATGTGGCTGCCCTGGCTGGCCTCGCTCGCGGTCACCGCCGTCGTCGTCGCCTTCTGCGAGCGCCGGTCGCTGCGCGACAGTGCCGCCCAGCCGGGCGAGCCCCCGCGGCCGCGCATTGGCCTCGGCCTGGCCGCGGTCACGGCCGCCACCGTGCTCGTGGTGGTACTGCGCACCCCCGCGATACCGGTCGCCGCCGTAGGCGCGGCGGCCATCGGCATCCGGCTGGCCCGGCGCCGGGAGCAGCCGCGCCGGGTCGCTGAGGTCCTGGGCATCCCGGTTCTCGTGGGGCTGTTCGGGGTCGCAGTCGCACTGGGCACCCTCGGCCGGGCCTGGGCCGGCCCGGCGACGCTGCTGGCGCACCTGGACAGCTGGGGCACAGCCGCGGTCGCCGCGGCCACGACGGTGGTCGTCAACAACCTGCCGGCCGCGTCGCTGCTGGCCGCGAGGACGCCGGTGCACCCGTTTTCGCTGCTCGTCGGGCTTAATCTCGGGCCGAACTTGTGCGTCACCGGCTCGCTGGCCTGGCTGCTGTGGCAGCGCGCGGCGGCCGGCGCGGGCGCGCGGCCGTCGCTGCGCCAGGCCAGCAGGATCGGCGTGATCGCGGTGCCGCTGTCGATGGCCGTGGCGCTCGGGGCCCTGGCCCTCACCGGGTCAGGCTGACTGCGGGCGCCCCCGCGGCGGGAGGCGCCCTGCGGCGGGACGGCTGCCGATGAGCTCAGTAAGGCAGCAGGCAGAGACCGGCGTGGCCGAGGTCACGCTGGCCGTTCGTGGTGCCGCACCACTGATTGGCCGCGACCTGGTCGTCGTAGGTGTCGCTGGCTATCCACAGCCCGGCCTTCGTCAGGAGCATGTCGTCCGCGCCGAGGCCGCGCGACCGGGTCGGATTGAAGGCGACCGAGCCGTCCGCTGCGGACAGGCCCACCATGCCCGGCGCCGGGACGGCGGTAGCGCCCGCGGCGTCACAGTTGTCAGGGTTGTCCGCCCAGCGCTCGTGGCCGCCGAAGTAGGCGATGCCGGGGCCCGCGGCGGCCGAGTACATCGAGTCGCAGCCGGTGTAATTGACCCAGTAGTGCCGGACCTCCCGGTTCGCGGCCGGGAAGGCCGACGCGGCGTCGCACAGGCCGGTGCGCGGGTTGGCTCCGGCAGGCTCGTTGAAGCCGTGGTAGTCCGTGGCGGCGATGTAGACGGTGCTGCCCGACGGGGACCAGGCGGCGGCCCGGATGTAGAAGGGCTCGCGGATCATGCAGTGGCCGAGGAACTCGGCGGACCGCCACGAGGTCACCGTGGCATGCCGGCGGCCGAGCGCGAGCATGAAGATCTGCTGCCTGCTCTTGCCGCCGACCGAGGTGAAGTCTCCTTCGGCCAGCAGCCGGCCGCCTCGCGGGCTCAGCTGCTGGTCATAGATCCGGGTGCCGTTTCGGTTCACCCCGCGGTACTGGTAGTGGCCCGAGATGTGCAGGTGCAGGTAGCCGTCGACGGCGCCGGTGACGTCGTTCAGGCTGGCGTAGTAGTTACGGGTCGTCCCGTTGATGCTCGTGAAGAAGCCGCCGGTCAGCAGGTCGCTGCCGTGCAGCACGAGGGTCTCGACCGTGTGGTTGGCGTTGCGGCCAAATCGCCGGTCCAGGCGGCCGCCGGTGGCCGTCACCGCCGCGATGTCGCGGGCCGCCACCCCGCGCACCGTGCTGAAGGAGCCGCCGAGGTAGGCCGTCGAGCAGTGGCCGCCGCCCATGGCGACCGAGTTCACCTGGCCGTTGACGTCGGGATTCCAGCTCGACACGGCGAACGGCGCCGTTGCGGCGAAGCTGAAAGCGTTGTGGCGCTGGAAGGTGGCCACAGACCGAGTGCTGGCGTCATAGCCGGTGATGCTGGCGAAGTTGCCGACGGCGTACATCGTGTTGCCGCACTGCACGATCTGGCGGACCTGCTGTACCCCGGTGCCGGGGCCGGTGGTCAGCGCAGGGGTGCCGGGGACGTGCAGACGGAGGTGGTCGCTGGGGCGCGCGGGGCCGCCTGCGCCGGTCCGGCGAGCGCCGATCCGGCCAGGCCGGCCACCGCCAGCGCGGCGATGGCCGCACGGCGCAGCCCTCTTCCCGTCGGTCCGAGTCTCGTCATCACCACGTTCAGCGTCCCAGTTTTGCGAGTTTGGTCTTGATCATGAGCATTGCCGAGTGTATGCCTGCGGGTGCCGACCGTGTCCAGCGGCTTGGTGGAACCGTTAACCGCGCGACCGGGGTCTGAAGGGGAAGAAGGAGGTGGCCGTGGCCGCTCAGGCCGATGCTGAGTTCAGCGAGTTCATGCATGGCCGCTGGGCCGCGCTGGTGCGCCTCGGCTACGGCCTGACCGGGGACGCCGGTCTGGCCGGGGATCTCGCGCAGACCGCGCTGGCCAGGGCATACGCCTCCTGGTCGCGGGTGCGCCGGAACGACGACCCGGACGCGTACGTGCGCCGGATCATGCTGAACGCCAATCGCAGCCGGTTCCGCAAGCGGCGGGTGGCCGAGCGCCTGACCGATGCCTTACCCGAGGCGGGGGCGGCCGCCGCCGCCGCCGACGTCACCGCCTCCGGCTCAGCGCTCAGCTGGTGGGCGGGGAGCACAATGAGCATCCACGACGAGCAGGAGCTCGCGACCGGCTCCGCGGCGCGCTCGGTGCCCTGGAGACCCCGCCCGCTCCGGTCTCCGCGGTCATCGGCAAGGGCCGCCTGATCAGGATCCGGCGCCGGATCACCGTCGCGGTCAGCGTGGTGGTGCTGGTCGCGCTGGGCATCGGGCTGCCCCGGCTGCTGAGCCGGCAGGTGACATCCTCGCCGCCAATCGCGCCGCACTACTCCATGAACTTCTACCGTTCCATTACCGTGAACTTCCCCGGCCCGCACTGGCCCGCCGGCCTGATCGGCTCGGGCACCATCGACCGGGTGCCCTGGAGTATCAGTCTCCGCGGACCGCACATAACACATGCGTCGTGGCGTTCGGGTACGCGTTTTCCTGCGGGCCTCGTGACCACCCTGGCGGGACTCCGGTCACTTTGTCCGCCGGCTCTGACGACGTCCAGCAGGTGCTGGAGGGACCGGTGGCGCGCAAAGTGACCCGCGTCACTATCAGCCTGGCCGGCGGCAGCGTCGTTAATCTCAGGCCCGTCGCCTGGCAAGGCGAGCGGTGGGTCGCGGTCCTGCTGCCGACCGCCCTGCGCGTCACTGAGGCGGTGGCCTTCTCGCGGCCAGGCGACCTTGGCCGGGCCGTCCCGTTGGTGCAAGGCCAGACCACTACGTTCGGCCGCTGGCTCCATCCTGATCAGCCCGCGCATGGCCGCGTGACCTATCTGCTCGGCTCAGGGAGCATAAATGGCACCGCCTGGTCTCAGCGGCTCTAGGTGGGGCCCTGGGGTGAGTGCTTGGCCGGAGCGCAGGGCCGTGGTACTACCTCGGGGCCGCGGTAATGTCGCTTTTGCTCGGTTCAGCCTGTCAGACGGCACCAGCATCCAGGTCCGCACCACTTGCGCCGGTGCTGGCGGGAGGTTCTACGCGTTCGCCCTCAGCCCAGGAGGCAAGGAGAAGCCGGTTAGGTGGACGCCTACAGCGCTCGAGGAACCGAG
>JBKQMG010000086.1:0-15743 GCA_052146815.1 Streptosporangiaceae bacterium
CGGCGGATCAGCGACGCCGTCTTCGCCCGCCTCCAGGCCGACGCGCGGCAGGCCACAACCACGGCAGCCGCGAAGGGCCCGGGAGGGCAACCGGGGAACGACTCTGTCGCCAGCGCGGCCGGCTCACACCCCGAAAACCGGCTCTTCGGACAAGCCACTCCCGGACCCGGCACCACGATACGGCCCGGCACCGGGGCACAGCCACACCCTCATCGTCGAAGCCGGCTTCAAGGAAAACCCTGACAACCACTTGACAGCAGCCGCAAAGAGGACTCGCTCTGTACGGCCGGCGGCTCCTTCACATGATCGGCTGGGGCGCGCACATCAGGCCGATCGGGCGCGCCACGATGTCCTGCGGGCCGAGAGACGGCCGGCATATGGCGGATAGCGGTTATACCGGACCGAACTGCCCGCGCGGACCCGTGACTCGCGGGACTCCTTGGTGGCCAGCCAAGGCTGCCAGCCAGACGGCTCCTGCAACTCGTCGAGAACGGCTGGTCATGCCTGAGGCGGGAGACAGAACTCGTTAATCTGCGGATCTTGAAGTGTCAGGATTCCGCCGGCACCGGGTCAGGATTCACCCGCCGGCGACACTGGCACCGCGCCCATGTGGCTCCAGCCGATGGCTGACTCGCCGCCAACTCCGGCTGCGCCTGTTTTCGAAGGCCGGCACCTCGCGCCTAGTGAGCGGGAAAGGCCGCCCCGCATGCTTCGCACGCGTCCGGGTGCTCCGCCTGGTTGAGCCGACCGCATTCCGGGCAGACGCGGTGCGCCCAGCAGGCCGAGTCGCCGGTTTCCTCATGCGCGGTGGGTGGTGACGAGGGGACGGTTGCCCGCTCATCGTCCATCGACGCCGTCATGCGCTCCCCCCTCCCGTGCGCTTCAGGGCCGCCCGCGGCCGGATCACGCGTTGATCACCGCCGATTCAATGGCCTTTTGTTCCTACCAATCTACAATCAGCTCTTTGACGCCCAGCTCCCACCGCCAAGAAGCTCGTCCAGCTACAGAACTGGATATTCGGCACGTGTGCGACCAGCTGTCGACAACCAGCCAGACATGGAATCTCGGGGTAGCTCACAGTCGGCGCTCGGGATCCCTGGGGCCGTCTCACCTCGGTCACGCTGCGTTATCGACCGTCGCCTTGCATAAGACGCACATCCCGCCGTTCTGGACGGATCCGGACGCGGCACCGTCGACGGGCATCGGAGATCCATATCGGGCATTCTGAGTCTGGCTCATGTAGCACTAAAGTCCCGCGAGGCGATCTTCGGAGACGCGACATGGAGAGCGTCGAAGTCCGGGATGGGGATGTCGTCCTGGCAGCAGGGTCGGGCCGGCGCGACCTGGGGACGGAACTGCCGGTCACCTCGGACACGTTGTTTGCCATCGGGTCGACCACGAAGGCGTTCACGGTGGCGACGGTCGGTGCCCTCGTTTGATGACGGCCTCCTTGAGCGGGAGCGTCCGCTCCGCGATACGAGCGCCGCCAGGGCGTCGTCGTGCCCGTGCCGCCGCGGCCGGTGACGGCAATGGCGCCGGCCGGCGCGGTCAACTCGTGTGCCGCCGACATGGCCCGGTGGCTGGTGGCCCAGCTGGGCGGAGGGCAGGCGGACGGCAAGACCGTCATGTCACCCGACACGAAAAGCCCGGTACGACGCGGCCACGGCCGGGATCCGGGAGGCCCGCGGTGCCCGTCGCGTCGTCCCCGGCGCCCGGCTGCCCAGACCGCTGGATGCCTACGCCGGCGAGTACCAGCATCCCCTGGCCAGGCTGCCGCGCCAGCCATCGGCAGCCGCCGGCGGTTTATCCATGATCATTCTCCCTGGCGCGTGCCGGCGCCAGTGGAGGCCGCGGCTGCGGCGCGCTGGCGCATCGGTCCCTGCGCCAGCTCGGGATGGTCGTATTCGTCATGCCAGTTCCACCAGTCGTACGGCGCGGTCTGGGGATAGCCCTCGGGCGAGTCCTCCCAGGTCTCCTGCCGCCCGAGCGCGCTCATGTCCAGGTAACTCCAGGTGCTCCCGAGCGCCTCGTCGCCGCGGTTGCTGATGAAGTAGGTGCGGAACACGCGGTCGCCGCCGCGGAAGAACGCGTTCGTGCCGTGCCACTCGTCCACGCCGAAGTCGGTGTCGAACTCGTCGGTGATGGTGTACCAGGGCATCGTCCAGCCCATCCGCGCCTTCAGCCGCGCGATGTCGGGCTGCGGCGCGCGCGAGGCGTAGGCGAACGTGGTGTCACGGGCGTTCAGGTGGGTGAGGTGGGCGACCTGATCGGCCATCATGGAACAGCCATGGCACGCGTGGCCGGGCCAGCCGATCACGCCGGGCTCGAAGAAAGCGCGGTAGATGATCAGCTGACGACGGCCCTCGAACAGGTCGAGCAGGCTCACTTTGCCTTGGGGGCCGTCGAACTCGTACTGCTTTTCCACGGCCAGCCACGGCATCCGCCGACGCTCGGCCGCCAGCGCGTCCCGGGTACGGGTCAGCTCCTTCTCCTTCACCAGCAGCCGCTGGCGCGCGGCCTCCCACTCCTGCTGCGTGACGATCGGGGGAGTCTTCATTGTGCTATCCACCTTCCAGTTCGGATCGGCCATGATGTCCTCGGATTTTCGTGGAGCGCGGTTGTTGTGGCCGCTGTTAAGCAGACCGGTCGAGGTGGTCCTTCAACGCCTCGAGCGGACCGTCCCAGTCACGGGCCAGCGCAGTCAGGAACTGCTGCGCCACCCGCATCGGCGCGGAGCGGAGCCGGTAGCGCACCCGGCGCCGTTCGCCTGGCTCGGCCGTTACCAGACCGGCCTCGGCCAGCAGGGCCAGGTGCCTGGCGATCGCCTGCCGCGTGATCGGCAGACGGCCGGCCAGGTCCGTGGCGGTGGCCGGACCATCTGCGGCCAGTGTGGCCAGGATGGCGCGCCGGGTAGGGTCGGCCAGGGCGGTGAAGACCTGCTCGGCGATGGCCTCAATGTCAGGCGGCATCGAGGTAGTCGGCCAGTTCGCCCAGTTCGCTCGCCCAGCCCTGGGTATGACCGTCGTACGCCTTCCGGTAGAAGTCCTCGGGCAGCTGGGCGAACCCGGTCTCGACCACCGTCAGCCGTGTGCCCGTGCCGACCGGCTCGAGGGTGAACTCGACATAGGTACGGCGCGGATCGTCCTCGGGCAGTTCGTGGAGCTGCCAGGTGAACCCGAACACCGTCGGCTCCTCCACCCGTTCCACGCGCATGTCAACCGTGGTTCCGTCGGTCCACGTCATCCGGGCCGCCCCGCCCGGGCGCAAGTCGATCGTCGCCTCGTTGCCGAACCAGGCGCCCAGCCCCTCGGCCGTGGTGAGCGCCGCCCACACCGCGGCTGGCGGGTGCGCGAGCTCCACGGCCCGCTCGATGCGATCAGGAAAACCCATGACGCCCCCAGCAAGTAGCAACTGAACGATTGCCATACTATGGCAATCGTTCAGTTGCGTCAACGGTTAGTCGGCGATGCCGCTCGCAGCCGATGGCGTTGCCGTATTCGGGTGCTGTACGGCCGTCTGGGAGGAACGACCCGCACTGGATCTGGATGACCCTGGCTCGCCATGCGGCGTGGTCCCTGCATGATCCCAGTCCAACGCGTGGGAGACGAACGCGATCCCCTCGATGCGAACTAGCGCCAGGCTGCTCTATGGTGGTCGTTGCAGCAGGTCAGTGACCGACAGCGGTCCAAACGCAGGCTTCCGGTCCGGGCGGTAAGGCTGTGCGGCTTGAAGCCGCGGATTAAGAGCTTGACCAGGGCGGGTTCTTCAAAGTTCGTGGGTGTTCGCCCCGCAGGTCAGGTCGATTGTACAGGCCACAGCATCGGACCGTCAGTGATCCTCTCGATGCGAACTAGCACTATTCGTTCTTACGATACCATGCTGGCAAGCATCCGGCATCGCCGTACCGAGCGGAAGAGAACAATCCGTCGCGCAAAAGGGGTGGCAGTTGGACACGATCCTCGACTACATGGATCACTGGGCAGCGGTTCAACCGGAAAAGTGTTTCGGTATGTTTCTCGATCGCCACGGCAAGCCGCGCGAAACGTACACGTATCAGTCTTTCGAGGCCAGGACTCGTTTCCTCGGCGAGTATATTCACGATGAAACGGCCCTTCAGCGCGGCGATCGCGTGGCGCTGGTATATCCGCCGGGACTGGAGATGGTAGCCTCGTTCGTCGCTTGTGCCCGAATAGGGGTCATTCCCGTTCCCGTTCCTCCGGTCACGTCAGTCGCAAAAGGGGGGGCGGCACGACTCAGGTCGGTGATGCTGGACAGCGGGGCTGCGCTCGCCCTGACGGACTCATCGCTTGGATCAGCGCCACGTGGCACTGGTGAGGTCGGCGACCATGCTGACTCGGAAGACCCTCTCGCTCCCCTCGGCATTAAGTGGCTCGCCACCGATCGGCTGCGGGGCGCCGCGCGGGGGGGCATAATCGATAATCCAGCCCAGACCCTTTTCTTGCAATACACGTCCGGGTCCACCGGAGCGCCTAAGGGCGTGGTCGTATCGCACCAGAACATTATACATAACTGCCGTTCAACGATCGACCACCAAGCAATCGGGGTTTCATGGTTGCCGCAATTTCACGACCTGGGCTTGATCGGATACTATCTTTTCCAGGTCGTCACCGGCGGCACGACATATGGAATTTCGCCGCTCGACTTTCTGCGGCGACCCGCTCTCTGGCTGGAGACGCTCAGCCGGTACAAGGCGACCTATACCTCATCTCCAAATTTCGGCTTCGAATACTGCCTCTCTCCTGAGCGGGTTCCGGACGATCTGCTAGAGGGTCTGGACCTAAGTTCTGTGCAAGTCTTTATGAATGCGGCTGAGCCAGTTAGGCCCAGCACGTACCGAGGCTTCTTGGAACGGTTCGCGAAGTACGGTCTGCGTCCAGCGGCGCACGTTGCAGCTTACGGGCTCGCGGAGAACACATTGGCGGTCGCCAGCTCGGGACGACGGTCCGTCACGATCAGCCGAAGGTCGCTTCACGCGCGCACCGTTGTGATGGCTGCCGAGGACACGCCTCCCGACGAACAGCTAGAGCTGGTCAGCTGCGGTAAGCCTCTGGATGGGATCCACGTGCGGATCGTCGACCCAGGCACCAGGGCTGCAGTCGGAGGCGGCGGAATCGGGGAGATATGGGTTGCTGGTCAGAGCACGTGTCAGGGGTACTGGAACAAACCTGAGCTTTCGGAGCACGTGTTTGACAACTCGATCGCAGACGATTCCAACGACGCGTATTCGTACCTTCGCACGGGAGATCTCGGATTCCTCGCGGAAGGGGAGCTGTTCGTCTGTGGCCGACTGAAAGATATCATTATTCTTAGAGGCCAGAACTACTACCCTGAGGACCTTGAGGCTGCCGCCGAGAAGAGCTCCGAGAAAATACAGACCGGAAGCGTGGCCGCGTTCCGGGGCCCCGATGGGGAAGAGAGACTCATTGTGGTCGTCGGCCTCCGAAATCCGGGCGACCCACCACACCCCGATGAGATTTCTCGCTCGCTCCGCGCGCACGGCTACGCCGGGCCACATACGATCGTGTTCGTTCGACGCCAGGCCATCAAGAGAACGACCTCTGGGAAGGTGGCCAGAAGCCTTACTCGCGACAAGTGGCTAGACGGTGGCCTGCGCACGATCGAGACCCATATGCGTGACGGCGATGGAACGGGACTGAACTGGACGCACACCCTGGACGTTCAGTCCCACTACGGGCGTTTCCTGGAAACGTACGCGCTAAGCGGGGATGAGAACGCCCGGCCAGGCGAGGTCGGCCTCGATTCTCTTGCCATAGCCGAGCTTTTGGTGATCCTTGAGAGAGCGGTTGTTCAGGCTGGCGCTCCCGGCCTGCAAGAGGCACTGCATATCCCACTCCTGCAACGTTTGACCGTGTGCGAAATATCCGCTCTGGTCCGCGGGTTCCAGGAAGGCTCTACTGACTGGGCCATCAACCTGCACGCGGAACTCGATGAAATGAAGCGGGAACGTGATGAAAGCGAAGCGGCGGCAATGCGAAAGGACGCACTACTCGATCCGCAAAGTGTCGGTGCCGTGCCACGAGCAGACTGCACCTTCAATCACGTGCTCCTGACTGGCGCCACCGGATTTCTGGGGCCATTTCTCCTCCGAAGCCTGCTAGACCAGACCAGTGCGGCCTATACAGTTCTCGTGCGAGCAACCGACCCATCGGCGGCACGCGAACGACTGAAAACTGACCTCGAGGCGGCAGGTCTTTACGACCTGCGCACTGCGGAGGTCTTCGACGCCCGAGTACGTGTGATATGCGGTGACCTGGCGAGCCCGCTGCTGGGGCTTTCAGATCGCGTCTGGCTGCAGTTGACGGAAACGATCGACACCATCGTTCATAATGCGGCCCGGGTTGATTACATCCTCGACTATGACACACTCCGGCCATCAAACGTCGAAGGCACTAGAGAGCTTCTTAGATTGGCGTACGCCTCGCGCCGCAAGCAATTTCACCTCGTTTCAAGCACGACAATCTTCGGGTGGACCGGAAAGCGGAATCTTCTCGAACGAGACTCCAACCCCGAAATGTCCGGGCTCGACTTCGGTTACGCGCAGACGAAGTGGGTCTCAGAACAACTTGTACTCCAAGCTCGTGAACAGGGCATTGATGCCAGAATATATCGACCGGCCTTTCTCACAGCGTCCACCGCAGGACTCGGACATTCCACGGACATCGTAGTACGCTTGCTTTCGTTCATGATTAAGTACGGCGTGGCTCCGAACGCCGACATTCAACTCAGCTTCATGCCTGTCGACATTGCCGCCCACAATATCGCCGCTGTTATGACCTCCTCCACCGAGCCTCATGAGCCAGTTCTTCATGTGACAATCGACGAGTACTTCAACATGGTCGACCTGACCACTCAAATCAGCAAGGACTACGGAATTCTGTTCCGATACGTTGATCTGGAGAAGTTCTCGCGCGAAATGAAGAGACTGTGCAACGTCGCGGATCCAGTCTTCCCGCTAGTTGACTTTGTTGCCCGCGCGCACTCGAAAGTCGTAGTGATGGAAGGCAAGCGGTATCGAAATACGGCGTTTCGGCTAGCACTCAAGCACTCAGGTGTTGGTGTCCCGGACGCGTCCCTCCGAGAGACTGTGTCTTTTCTCATGACTCATCTGACCCGATTCCGCGAGTAAGTGGGTGACACGGCCCCGCGAATGCCGATAGGTGCCGCCCTGAACTGGGATGATGATCATTGCGACGTGACGATCATCTCAGCGAGGAAGGCACCTATATGGTGGCCAGGATACGCGGCAGGAGGCGGAAGCGCCGGCAGGCGCGGATCGGCGCGCCGGATGCGGCGCTGACCCCGAGCGCAGGGCTGGCCGCGGTCAGCGAACTGTGTGACCGGCTCGGCGTGATCGGGGCACTCGACGCGGCAGTGGGCCCGGTTAAGCAGCGGGATCGCGGCTTCGGGCCCGGGCAGCTGCTGACCGGGATCGCGTCGGCGCAACTGGCCGGGGAGGACTTCCTGGCGGGGCTGGACCGGCAGCGCGCGCATGCGGCCGGGCAGCAGATCACGCCGGTGCCGGGGCTGAGCTCCACCACCGCCGCGGGTGTGGCCCGCGGGATCACCGCCGGGCAGTGGCGGCCGGCGGAGACGGGATTGGCGTCGGTCACGCAGCGGATGCTGGGTGACCGCCGGGCGCCTCCGCGGGGCGGACAAGATCGTCGTCCGCGCGGGGAAGGTCATCAACCGGTACAAGGTCGCCAGGCACTTCATCCCCGGCATCGCCGATGACCGCCCCGGCTGGCACCGCGACCAGGCTGCCATCAACGCCGAGTCTGCCCTGGACGGGATCTACATCATCCGCACCCCCGTTCCCGCCACCGCCCTGGACGCCCCCACCGCCGTCGCCGCGTACAAGAACCTGGCCTTCGCCGAACGCGACGTCCGCCACCTCAAAGCCGACGACCTGGACCTGCGCCCCATCCACCACTGGCTTGGCGACCGGGCCCGCGGCCACGTTCTAACGGTCAGCGCCCCCTGATCCCTCACCCGGCGCCAGGGCGCAAATGCTAGTGCGCTATTGCCGCTCTTCATCCCAACGACAGAGTAATGATCACCCGTGTATCAGGCGTTATACAGCCCGGAGGGCTCGATGATCTTCGATCACCCGTATAACGGATAATCGGGCGCGCACTCAGCGGTGGGTGCGGCTCGCCGATCGGGGCGATTCTTGCCGGTGGCTGTCGGGCCGAGTGGGATCGTCACGCCCGCGAGCGCTGGGACGACGCGGGCGGGCATACTGGGGGGGTGTCCCTCTTCGCCGTAGAGGCGCTGGCCGAGGGTCTGCGTGTGCCGACGCGTGGTCCGGCGGGCGCGGCGGTGTTGTGTGACATCGATGGTACGCTCGCCCCGGTCGTCGACCGGGCCGATGACGCACAGGCGCCCAGGGCCAACTCGCGGCTCCCGGGTGCGCTCGGCCGCCGCTACGCCTGCGTCGCCCGCCTCTCGGGCAGTCCGCGCCTGACCGCCGCGCTCGGGCAGTGGCGAGGCACGGTACGCCGGTTCGCCGCCGGGGACAGGAGGGAGCTGCGGATGCTGCGAATACGGATCGGGGACAACGGCCCGATCGCGGCTTTCCGCTGGCGGAGTGTGCCCGGCGATGACGCTTTGCTGGCCCATCTGCAGGGCGTCGCGGAGGGAGCGGGGCTCCCGTCCAGTGGGGGCGCAAGGTGCTGGAGGTGCGGCCCGTGCCGATCGGAAAGGGGCAGTCGGTGGGCGACCTGGTCGGGGCGAGCCGTCCGCACGTGGCGTTCTTCGGCGGCAGCGACGTGACCCGCCTTGATGTGTTCGACGTCCTTGACGCGCCAGTGGCGGATGGCCGTCCCGGCAGCGCGATGCGGGTGGGCGTGCGTTCCGCGGAGGGGCCGCGGGACATGGTCATGCGGGCCGGCGGCGCGGAGGGCTTCGCGCGCGTGCTCGAGGGCCTGCTCAGAGCAACCCGGTGAACGGCTTCTCGCTCACTTACGTGGGGTTCGATCCTGCCGGGGAGGGGCTTCGCGAGGCGCTGACCTCGACAGGCAACGGCTACCTGTGCACGCGCGGCACGGCGGAGTGGGAGGACGCCGACGGCGTCCATTACCCGGGCACGTACGGGCACGGCGTTTACAACCGCGAGACGACGATTCTCGGCGGCGTGCCCGTGCTCAACGAGGATCTCGTCAACCTGCCCAACTGGCTGGTGCTCAAGCTGCGCATCGAGGACGAGGATCCGATCCGGCTCGCCGACGTCGAGCTGCTCGGCTACCGGCACGAGCTCGAGATCCGCACCGCGACCGTGGTCCGCGAGCTGCGTTTCCGCGACCGCGCCGGCCGTGAGACGGCGCTGCGCAGCCGCCGGTTCGTGAGCATGGCCGACGTCCATCACGCGGGCATCGAGTGGACGCTCACACCCGAGAACTGGTCAGGGCGTGTGGAGGTGGTATCCGGCCTCGACGGGCGCGTGACCAACAATGGCGTCGCGCGCTACCAGCAGCTCGAGGGCCGCCACCTCGACCCGGTATCACCGAGGACGTTCGGGCCCGAGGTGATCGCACTGAAGGTGCAGACGCGCCAGTCGAACCTGTACATCAGCGAGGCGGCCCGCACGCGCATCCTCGGCGACCGCGGCGAGCCGCTCGCCGTTGACCGCAGCCTCTACCAGATGGAGGACTACATCCAGCAGGTGCTCGCGTTCGACGTCCGGGAGGGCGCCACGGTGCGGGTCGAGAAGATGGTGGCCTTCTTCACCTCGCGTGACCCCGCGGTCAGCGACACGCTGGCGAAGGCCGGGACGTCGGCGCTGCGCTATACCGGCTTCGGGGAAGCGTTCGCGCGGCACGAGTCGGCCTGGGACGAGCTGTGGCGGGTGTGCGACGTCCGCGTGCCGGGCGACGACCGCGTCCAGCTGCTGCTGCGGCTGTACATCTGCCAGATCGTCCAGGTGTGCTCGCATCACACGGCCGACCTGGACGCCGGGGTGCCGGCCCGCGGCCTTAATGGCGAGGCCTACCGGGGGCACGTGTTCTGGGACGAGCTGTTCGTGTACCCGTTCCTGAACTTCCGCATGCCGGAGGTCACGCGCGGGCTGCTGATGTACCGCTACCGGCGCCTGGGCGAGGCGCGCGCGGCGGCCCGCGAGGCGGGGATCCGCGGCGCCATGTTCCCGTGGCAGAGCGGCAGCGAGGGCAAGGAGGAGACCCAGCGCGTGCATCTCAACCCGCTGTCGGGCCGCTGGCAGCGCGATCTGAGCCACAACCAGCGGCACGTCAACGCGGCGATCTTCTACAACATCTGGCACTACTTCCAGACCACCGAGGACCTGGCCTTCCTGCGCGACTACGGCGCGGAGATGATGCTGGAGATCGCGCGCTTCTGGGCCTCGATCGCCCACTTCAATCCCGAGCGCGAGCGCTACGAGATCCACGGCGTGATGGGGCCGGACGAGTTCCACGAGAAGTACGCGGATGCCGCTGAGGGCGGCCTGCGCAACAACGCCTACACCAACGTCATGGTGGCGTGGCTGTGTGACGTCGCGCAGGAGGTCCTCTCGCTCCTGCCCACGACGCGGGCCGACGCGCTGCGCGGGAAGCTAGGCCTCGGCGATGAAGAGCTGCGCACGTGGGCGGACATGAGCCGCCGGATGTTCGTTCCCTTCCACGGTGACGGCATCATCAGCCAGTTCGAGGGATACGAGGATCTCGAGGAGCTGGACTGGGACGCCTACCGCGCCAAGTACGGGAACATCCAGCGGCTCGACCGGATCCTGCGTGCCGAGGGCGATGACCCGGACCGCTACAAGCTCGCCAAGCAGGCCGACACGGTGATGCTGTTCTTCCTGTTCTCGCGCGAGGAGCTGCGCCGGCTATTCGAGCGGCTGGGCTACGACTACGGGCCGGACACCGTGCGCAAGAACATCGCCTACTACGACGAGCGAACGTCGCACGGCTCCACGCTGAGCTTTGTCGCACACGGCGGCGTGCTCGCGCGGCTGAACGTCGAGGACTCGTGGGAGCGGTTCCTGGTCGCGCTGGAGAGCGACGTCGGCGACGTCCAGGGCGGCACCACGAAGGAGGGCATCCACATGGGCGTGATATCTGGGACGCTCGATCTCGTCCAGCGCAACTACGCCGGCACGGAGATCCGCGACGGCGTCCTGTACTTCGACCCCCGGCTGCCAGCGCGGCTAGAGGGGCTGTCGTTCGCGATGCAGTTCCGGGGGACGCCGATCCGGGTGACGCTAGCCGGCGGGAGGCTGACGCTAGCCGCCCACCGGGAGGGCGTGCGACGGCCGATCAGCGTTGGGGTCGGCGACGAGGTCCGCGAACTGCGCGCCGGTGAGCAGTGCACGTTCGAGCTCGGGCCGACCGCGCACGTCTAGCACCAGCACGGTCATCACTGACGGGAGGACGCGTGCCGACGTTCCAGGGAGCGATCTTCGATGTCGACGGCGTGCTTGTCGACTCGCCGCACGAGAAGGCGTGGCGCGAGTCGCTGCGGGAGCTGATGGACGGGGAGTGGAGCGACATCCGGGACCGGACGACCTGGTCGCCGGAGGCGTTCACGTCCCAGGTCTATCAGGTGCAGATGTCGGGCAAGCCGCGGCTGAGCGGCGCGCGCGCGGCACTGGCATACTTCGGGGTCCCCGACGACGACGCGCACCTCTCGGTGTACGCCGCGCGCAAGCAGGAGATGGTGGTGCGGCTCATCGAGGCCGGGGACTTCACCGCGTACCCCGACGCGCTGCGGTTCATCATCGCCGTCAAGGACGCCGGCATCCGGGTCGCGGCGGCGTCGTCGTCGAGGAACGCGAAGCTGCTGCTGCGCAAGATCCGGCTCGACACGTTCGCCCGGGAGCAGGGGATCACATCGGCGTCGCTGCGGCCGGGCCTGACGCTGCAGGACTTCTTCGACGCCGACGTCTCGGGCCGGGACTTCGCCCGCGGAAAGCCGGACCCCGAGATGTTCCTGACCGCGGCCCGGGAACTCGGGGTCGCGCCGGAGCGTGCGATGGTCATCGAGGACGCCGCCGCTGGCGTGGAGGCCGCCAAAGCCGGCGACATGGCCGCGATCGGGATCGCGCGGGCCAGCGACGCGGACCTGCTGGCCGAGGCAGGGGCCGACATCATCGTCACGACGCTCGACCAGGTGGATCTGACCGCAATGGGCGACGGGCGGCTGGAGCGTACGGCCCCCTGACAGGAAGCGGCCGCCTGGGAATCATGCTCGATGGGGCGTGATCGCCATAGAACGTCATTGCTTGTTCCTGGTTGCAGTCGTAGCGTGACGAGAGGCAGCCGGACCCTCCGGACCCTGGGTTCGTGGCTCCGGTCCCGGCGGGGGCCAGGTAGGCGACGGAGGTGAGCCTGTGGGCAGCGCCATGGCCGGAAGCATCGTTAGCCCCAGGCTCGTCCTGGTAGAGCTGCGCCAGATCCGCGAAAACCGGCTTGAAGAGACATCACCACCGGCGCAGTCCTGCGTTTCCTGGAATCGGTCAGCGGCCGTGCCTAGGGCAGGGCTCCTCATCCAGGCCAGCATGTTCGAGGAGGCCGGGCGGATCACCGGCGAGGTAACCCTGTCGCGGAGCCGGCAGTGACCGCGGCCGCCAGCGTCGCTCCCGCGGCTGCCCGTACCAGCGGCACGGTGACCGGAGTGGCGCGCCGCCGGCTCCAGCTGGAAGCCGGTGTGCTGCTGGCCGGCTCCCTGATCGCCTACTCGGCACCGGCCAGCCGTGGTGGCTGGTCTCGTCACCATCCTGGTGCCCGACCTGCTCGCGGCGGGCTGCCTCGGCGGCACCCGGCTGGGCGCGCATTTGTACAATGTCGCGCACAGCACCGCCCAGCCGGCCGCAGTGGTGGGGCTGGGCTGGTGGCAGGCCCATGGTCGTGGCCCTGGGCCCGGTGTGGCTCGCGCACATCGGCGCGGACCGGCTGCTGGGTCACGGCCTGAAATACGGCGACAACTTCCAGCACACCCACCTTGGCCAGCTCGGCCGGCCGGAGGCAGACCGTGACCACCCAGACGGACCACCCGAAGCCCGCTAGGCCTTCCATAGCCGGGACCTCGGGACGGCCGCCACGATGCGGCTGCCCGGCAGAGCGCACTGGCGGGGGCCCCCGCCTCAGCGCCCCGATCCGTCAGGTGCCGGTGGTGCGCACGGCCCGGGTACAGATCCGCCCCGGCCGCGAGGCGTCAAGCTGGCGCCGGGGCATCTGGCGGCTGCCTGCCTCCCGGCGCTGGGCCGGGCCCCGGCCCAGCATCGCCTATTTGGTCCACCATGGTGACGGCCCGCTGCTGTTCGGCGCGGGGCACGACCCCGCGAGGGCCAGCAGCCGGGATCTGCCGGGCCGGGTCAGGATGAGCGCCAGCGTGACGCCCGTCACCGCCGCCAGCGCCCGCCAGCGCCGCCAGATCGCCAGCGCGGCCGCAATCGCCGCCCGGACAATCCACATGACCGTGGCCAGCGGTTACTGCCCATGACAGATTCGCCCAGGATACAGCTGGCCGCCGGGGAGCCGAAGATGCCGCCGCGTGGTGGCCGGATACTGCCGCCGACGCGGTACCGGCATCCGGGCGACGTGATCCGCCTGATTGCCGCGGCCCTGGTGCTGGCCGTCGCGGCGGTGGTCGCTGCGCTGTTCCCTGCCCTGCTCCGGCCGGCTGCGGCCGCGATCACCGCGGTCGGGCCCGCGACCGCGGCCGGGCAGGTGCTGACTGGCCTGGTCCAGGTGGCGATCGCGGCCGCGGCGCTGGTGCTGCTGGTCGCCGCGCTGCGGTACCGCCGGTTCCGTGTCCTCGTGACGGTGGCGGGCGGGTTCGCGGCTGCGGCGGCGCTGATGGCCGGAATCACCTACCTGGCCGGGCCGGGCGGCTCGGCCAGGCTGCCCGCAGGGCTGCGTCAGGGTTCCTGGCTGACCGGCGCCGGGTTCCCCGATCCGGCCGTCCTGGCGGGGCTGGCGGCTGTCGCGGTGGCCGCGGCGCCGTGGCTGAGCCGGCCGTGGCGCCGGGCGGCCTGGGCGGGGCTGCTGCTGATCGGCGCGGCCCGGCTGATCACTGGCGGGCTGCTGCCGATGCAGCTGGTGCTGGCGCTGGCCACGGGTGTGACCGTGGGGGCGGCCCTGCTGGTGGCGTTCGGGGTGCCGGACCGGCGGATGGGCCCAGCGGGCTTGGCAGCGGCGCTGCGCGCGGGCGGCGTGCCGGTCAGCCAGGTGACCGGACCGCTGCGCCACGCGAAAGGATCGCGGCCGTTCCAGGCGCTGACCGGCGACGGGCAGGCCATCTTCGTGAAGGTCCTCGGCTCGGACCAGCGGGACGCCGACCTGCTGTACCGGGCCTGGCGCGGCATCCGGCTGCGCGGCGTCGGCGACACCAGGCCCGCAGCCTCGCTGTTCAAGGCCGTCGAGCATGAGGCGCTGCTGGCCGTGATGGCCGAGCGGGCCGGCGTCGCGGTGCCGCACGTCGGCCAGGTCATCAGGGCGGCGGACGGGTCCGTGCTGCTGACCATGGAACTGGTAGCCGGCCAGTCCCTGGACGAGGTCCCGGACGGCCGCATCACCGATCAGCTGGCCGGGGACCTGTGGCGCGAGGTCGGCAGGCTGCACCAGGCCAGGATCGCGCACCGGTCACTGCGCGGCGCCAACATCATGATCAGCCAGGACGGCTGTCCCCTGCTGGTCGACTTCAGCTTCGCCGAGCTCGCCGCGACCAGCCGTCAGCGAGCCATCGACGTGGCCGAGCTGCTCACCTCGCTGGCCGGCCGGATCGGCCCGGACCGGGCCGTCGCAACCGCAGCGGCCGCGATCGGCGCCGGCGGCGTCGGCGCCGCCGTGCCGCTGCTGCAGCCGCTTGCCCTGTCGGCCGGCACCCGGCGGGCGATCAAGGGCCGCGACGGGCTGCTGAAGAAGACGCGCGCGGCCGCGATCGCGGCCTCCGGCGACGAGGCAGACCAGGATCTTGCCCGGCTGCAGCGGGTGCGGCCGCGCACGCTGCTGGCAATCGCCGCGCTGGCCGGCGCCTTTTACTTCCTGCTGCCGCAGATCGCCCAGGTCAGCAGCAGCTGGCACGCGCTGCAAAGCGCTGACTGGGCCTGGCTGCCTGTCATCATCGCCCTGTCGGCCCTCACCTATGTGGCCAGCGCGATAGCGCTCATCGGCTCAGTGCCCGGGCATGTCCCGTTCGGCCCCGCCGTGCTGGCGCAGGGCGCCTCGTCGTTCATCAACCGGGTGTCGCCCGCCAACGTGGGCGGGATGGCGCTGAACGCCCGGTTCCTGCAGAAGACCGGAACCGGCACCCCGGCCAGCGTGGCGGCGGTCGGGGTGAACGCCCTCGCGGGCGCCGTCATGCACCTGGTGCTGATCGTGGTGTTCTTCGCGCTGGCCGGCCACGACCTCACCAAAGCGTTCAAGCTGCCGTCCGGCAGCAAGATCCTGCTCGCCCTGGCGGTGATCATCGCGGTCATCGGGGTAATCCTGGCGACCCGGCCGGGCCGCCGGTGGACCCGCAAGCAGCTGATCCCCGGTGTCCGGTCCGCGGCCGGCAGCCTGCGGCAGGCCGCCGCCAGCCCGGTCAAGCTGGGCCTGCTGTTCGGCGGCTCGGCCCTGATCACCCTGGCCTACATCGCCGGGCTGGACGCCTCGGTCCAGGCGTTCGGCGGGGGCCCTGGCCTGATCGTGCTCGGCGCGGTGTACCTGGCCGCCGCGGCGCTGGCGGCGGCAGCCCCCACGCCC
>JBKQMG010000087.1:0-5140 GCA_052146815.1 Streptosporangiaceae bacterium
ACGCCACCCACAAGGAGCAGGGCAGCATGATCCGCCGGTACATCATCTGGCGCAACACCCACGCCCACGACGAACGGCTCCGCCGCATCATCAACCGGGCAAACGTAGCCTGACACGGCACTAGCTCGCCTCTACGTCCTCATTCCCAGGGTCGCGGGACACGCGGGCGGCCCGCTGGCTGCGCCGGACATGGGCATAACCGAGCCCGGCGATCCCGTGGTAGCCCATCCAGCCGTCGGTGATCACCGTCGCCCCTGGCTCGACGTGGCGGGTGAGGAAGGGGTGCAGCGAGCCGGCCGAGGCGTCGGGCAAGATCTCCATCCGGCAGCGCCCGTACCCTCGTGGCTGCCTGACCTCGACGGCCACGCCGACCAGGGACTTCTTGCCCCGGGCCCGGCCTCCGTGCAGCCCCGCCTCCTCGCCGCCGACGAAGGTCTCATCCACCTCGACCGTGCCGGACAGCCGGTCCCGGCCCGGGCGCACCAGCACCGAGCGCAGCCGGTGCAGCATCGCGTGCGCACGCCGTTCGCCTGCGGGCCAAGGACGCCGATCAGATCTTCGGCAGCATCAAACGAGCCAGGACTAAAACAAGCGCTCTTACGGGCCACTAGATAAACCTTCGGACGACTGGTTGCCGTCGGCTCATGAACGCACCGAATGTTCTTTATGGACGGTCCTAACCAGCCGAACGATTCTCGCTCTCGGCGTACAGATCGGCGGTTAGCGGAGCGCTTTCTCCGGTGCCGCTGGGCCCGGCAGGCGAGCGTCCGGCTCGCCGCCGTGGCGCGGCATGGGAATGAGACGGGCGTCACGCTGGTTGCGGGCGGGCATGAGGATAGCGGTGATCGGCAAGGGCAACATCGGCGGAACGCTCGGGACCAGGTGGCGCGCTGCCGGGCACGAC
Source organism: Streptosporangiaceae bacterium (assembly GCA_052146815.1). GTDB lineage: Bacteria > Actinomycetota > Actinomycetes > Streptosporangiales > Streptosporangiaceae > DATJZH01. Next base: position 905 of record JBKQMG010000087.1, read on the forward strand.
GTGGTCTACGGAGCCCGGGACGGCTCCGGCGAAGGCCCGGGCGGGGCACCGGTGCGCAGCATCAGCGAGGCGCTGAAAGACGCCGAGGTGGTATTGCTGGCCGTCCCCGGTCAGGCCGTGCCGGATGTCGTGGCCGAGCAGGGCGCGGCGCTTGCGGGCAAAGTGGTGATCGATGCGGTGAACCGGATGGGCGCGGCGGAGTTCGACAGCCGGGCATTGATCGCGGACGCCGCGCCGCTGGCCCGGTATGTGCGCGCGTTCAACACGCTGGGCTGGGAGAACTTCGCCGATCCGGTGCCCGGCGCGAGCCTGTTCTTCGCCGCCGATCCCGAGGCGCGGGCGCCGGCCGGGGAACTCATCAGCGCCGTCGGGCTCGAGCCGGCCTTCGTCGGCGACGCGAGCGCGACGGCGACCGTCGACGCCCTGCTGCCGCTGTGGTTCGCGCTGGTCAGGCAGAACGGCGGCAACCGCAAGCTCGCGCTGCGCATTGTCCGATAAGGCTAGCCGCCGCGCCGGCCCGCCCTTGTGAGCCCCCACGGCGAGCAGTAACACCAGGCCACCTCTCCGGCGTGCCGCAGCAGTCAGCTCACGGCACCCGAGCGCCGAATTTGCGCGGATGACAGCCGCAGTGATCGCGGTTGCTCTGGCGCGCAGATCGTCCGGATCAGGACGGGTGACTCAGAAGTGCTGGTCGGCCACCGGCGCGCCGGTGAAGGCGGGAGGCTTGGGCTGACGCTGGCGGTGGTGCGGGAGCCGCGGGAGGCGCGTGCCCTGACCGGCCCGGAGGAGCTGGCCGCGCGTCCGCAAGCACAACATACTGACCGGCGCCATAAGGGATGACGTGTCGGACCTGGCGTGCGCATGCAATCCTGGGCCACATTCCCGATCGCTAGTGCGCGCTGGAGCGGTCCGCGTCGTCACCGGGGGTCTGCTCGGCTCCTGACGTTGGCTGGTCCCCGCTTCCCTGGCGCCGCCGGCACGAACGCCAGTCAGGAACCTGGCGGGGGAACGTCGCGGTCGTCAGCGAGGTGCGGGGGCACGGGCACGGGCTCGGCGTGCCAGATGTCGCGGCAGTAGTCGCGGACTGTCCGGTCGGAGGAGAAGAAACCCGAGCGCGCCGTGTTCAGGATCGACATCCGGGTCCACCGGTCTTCATCGGCCCAGGCCGGCCCGACGGCCTTGTCGTGGCAGTCGATGTAGGACCGGTAGTCGGCTAGGACCAGGTACTCGTCCCAGCCCAGGATCGAGGAGGTCACCTGCTCGAAGGCCCTCCGGTCCCCGCCGGAGAAGGCACCCGAGGCGAGGGCGTCGACGGCGGCCTTGAGCTCAGCGTCGCCGTCGTAATAGGCGCGGGGGAAGTAACCGCCGTGCCTGATGGCGGCGGCCTGGTCGGCGGTCACCCCGAACAGGAAGAAGTTTCCGGCGCCGACCCGGTCGCGGATCTCGATGTTGGCCCCGTCGAGCGTGCCGACGGTGACGGCTCCGTTGAGGGCCAGTTTCATGTTGCCGGTGCCGGAGGCCTCCTTGCCGGCCAGCGAGATCTGCTCCGAGACATTCCCGGCGGCCACCACGAGCTCGGCGACCGAGACGTTGTAGTCGGGCAGGAACACCACCTTGATCCGGTCAGCGACGTCGGGGTCGGCGTTGACCACGGCCGCGACCGAGTTGATCAGCTTGATGATGCGCTTGGCCTCGTAGTAGCCGGGCGCGGCTTTCGCGCCGAAGATGACCGTGCAGGGCGGCACGGCGGCGGACGGGTCCGCCTTGATCCGGTTGTACACGGTGACGACGTGGAGCAGCTTGAGAATCTGGCGCTTGTACTCGTGCAGCCGCTTGACCATGACGTCAAAGAGTGACGTGGGGTCGATGGTCACGCCGACGGTGGCCAGGGCATGGGCGGCCAGGTCGAGCTTGTTCAGCTGCTTCACCTCGCGCCACTGCGCCCGGAACTCCGCGTCGTCGGCGAAGGCCTCGAGCTCGCGCAGCCGTTCCAGGTCGGTCAGCCATCGCTCGTCTCCCAGCCGGGCCGTGATCAGGGCGGACATGCGCGGGTTGGCCAGGCGCAGGAACCGGCGCGGGCTGACGCCGTTCGTCACGTTCAGGAACTTCTCCGGCCACAGGTCCGCGAAGTCGCGCAGCGTGGCCTGGGCCAGCAGCCGCGACTGCAGCTCGGCCACGCCGTTGACCGCGAAGCTGCCCACGACCGCCAGGTTGGCCATCCGCACCCGGCGCTCGGGATCCTCCTGGATCAGCGACACCCGGGCGACGCGCTCCTCGTCACCCGGATGCCGGGCTCGCACGTCCTGGAGGAAGAAGTGATTGAGGGCGTAGATAATTTCCAGGTGGCGGGGCAGTAGCCGCCCGAACACAGGCACCGGCCAGGTCTCCAGGGCCTCGGGCAGCAGGGTGTGGCAGGTGTAGGCGAAGGTGCGGCGGGTGATCGACCAGGCCCGCTCCCAGCCGACCCCGTTCTCGTCGACGAGCAGCCGCATCAGCTCGGGTACCGCTAGCACCGGGTGAGTGTCGTTGAGCTGGATTACGACCTTGTCGGGGAACGCCTCCCAGTCGTTGTTGCGGAACCGGAAGCGGCGGATGATGTCCCGCAGCGAGCAGGAGACCAGGAAATACTGCTGCTTGAGCCGCAGCTCGCGGCCCGCCTCGGTGCTGTCGCTGGGGTAGAGCACCTTGGTCAGGTTCTCGCAGCGCATCTGCGCCTCGACGGCCTCGGCGTACCGGCCGGCGTTGAACAGGCCCAGGTCGAACGACTCCTGCCCGGCCTGGGCGCGCCACAGCCGGATGATGTTGACCGTCTCGGTGCCGTACCCCGGGACCAGCATGTGGCTCGGCTCGGCTCGCACCGTCTCGTCCGGCACCCAGCGGGCCCGCAGCCCGCCCTGATCGTCCTCAACGGCCTCGGTGTGGCCATAGAACCCGACGGCCTGGCGGTCGTCGGGGGCTGGGAACTCCCACGGGTTGCCATAGAAGGTCCAGTCATCGGGGCGCTCGACCTGATGACCATCCTCGAAGGCCTGCTTGAAGATCCCGAACTCATACCGGATGCCATAGCCCACGGCCGGCATGTCCAGGGTGGCCAGGGAGTCGAGCACGCAGGCAGCCAGACGGCCCAGGCCCCCATTCCCCAGGCCGGGCTCCACGTCGAGGACCTCCAGGTCCTCCACAGAGAAGCCGGCCGCGGCGAGGCCCTGGCGGGCGAGGTCGGCGGTGCCGGTGTACAGCGCGTTCTGGCGCAGCTGGCGGCCCAGCATGTACTCCGCCGACAGGTAATAGACGAACTTCGGGTTGGCCATATAGTTTGCCCGGGCCGTCCTGGCCCGGCGATGAGCTAGGCGGTCGCGGATGGTGACGGCCAGCGTCCAGTAGGCATCCTGCAAACTCGCCGACTCGGCCGTCGTGCCCCGCTCGTAACACAGGTTGTCGGCAAGGTCGTGCTCGAACTCGGCCAGCGTGTTACCCGGCCGTCTGACCCGCAGTCCGTGTTCGGTGGGCATGATCCGAACCTAAACCACAGCGCCCGGCGGCGACAGACCCTGGCCTGCGCATCGAATGCGCCTGCCCGCGGACACGATGGCGGCCAGCGAAAGCGCGACGGGAAGACACGGCTGCATGCCGCGGTAATCCCATCCGGGCAGTCATAACCGGCCCACGCCCGGGTCTGCCGCCAAAGGCGTACGAGCTGAATCCCCCGTCAGCAGCCTGCGGTCGCCGACCACCTCATAGGCCAGCCGGTGGATCGCAGCGCCCGCGACGCGCTGAGCGTCGATCGACAGCCGGAGGTTGGCCAGCGGATCGAGCGGGTGGGTAATCACAGCCGTGCTGGCTGACCAGGGGACGGAAGGCCCGCAGCTGGGCTGTACCGACATTCAGCTGGATGCGACGAAGACCACACGGCTCGATTCGCTGGACCAGATCAAGGCCCGGCTCGGCCCGGCACGATCCGTGGTCGATGCTGACCGGCTCGCGCTGAGCCCGCAGTGTGGCTTCGCCACCTCGGTGGTTGGCAACGCCATCACTGCAGAGGCGCAGCGCGCCAAGGTCGCGCTGCTCGTCCGCGCCGCCCGGGACTTGCCGGGCACCTGAACCCGACCTCAAGCACAACCGCGCCCGCGGCGCGCGATGCGGGTCCCGTCCGCTCGCGCTCCGGTAACGTCCTTGCCGGTCTTGGGGATGCCCGGCAAGCCGAGGGACCGTCGGCGGCAACCGTCGGCTACTGCGAAG
>JBKQMG010000088.1:0-21416 GCA_052146815.1 Streptosporangiaceae bacterium
CCCGGCCGCCGGAGCCGCCTGCCGGACGCATAGGAGCAGGCCGATCGATCGAGATCACGAATTGATTACGCCCCGGGGCTTCCCTGGGACGCCGATCCGTCGTACAAAGGTTTCACGGACGCAACACGTCCGGGCACGGCAGCCGGGCACCCACGCGCGACCAGCCGCGGGAGGCGTGCCGAGGCAGGCGGCGGGACTGCGGCGCCAGCAGGCGCAGCAGTCAGGCGGCCTACCCGGCAGTACAGGTGCACGCTTGGTAACCCGGATCTGACGTGACACGGCGACGGCGCCCCCACCGCGGGGCGCCGTTCGCTGTCCGGGCCAGTGCTCATCCGGCGGGGTTTCCGGCCCAGACGGCGGTGACGCAGCCCGCGCCCCCCAGCTCGGCAACGAGCCGGCAATGCCCTAGCGATCTCTCGGATTGGCGCGCCGTGCGAATGCCGCGAGAGGGTATGAGCAAGACTTGACGCGAAAGCACGAGAAGGGGTGAGCACCGATGGCCGAACCCGCGGCCCGCCAACCGGCCGGCAGCGTCGACGATCAGTCCCTGGGCAGCCTGGTTTCACTGGCCGTCAAGGACATGACTCAGCTGGTCAGGTGCGAGCTCGACCTGGCCAAGATGGAGCTCAAGGAGGATGTCCGGCGCCTGGGCATCGGCGGTGCGCTGGTCGGTATCGCCGCATTCGTCGGCTGCCTTGTGCTCATGCTGCTGTGCTTCGCCTTCGCCTACGGGCTGGTGGCGGCCGGCGTCTGGGAATGGGCGGCCTTCCTGATCGTCGCGGGCACCTGCGTGCTGCTGGCCGCAGTCGCGGTGCTGATCGCCTACACCAAGGTGCGCAAGCTCACCGGGCTGCGCCAGACCCGGCAGACGGTTCAGGATGACATCGCCCTGATCCGGCGGGACGACAGTGCCGCGGTGGCGCCGTCGGCCGGAGCCGGCTGACAGTGACCGAGCGCGGTGATGCGGCGATCTACCCGGAGGGCCCCTGGTCCCACCGGTCGGTCAGCGCGAACGGCACCCGCTTTCACATCGCGGAATGCGGCGCCGGGCCGCTCGTCCTGCTGCTGCACGGCTTCCCCGAGTTCTGGTGGACCTGGCGCGAGCAGCTGATCTCGCTCAGCCAGGCCGGCTTTCGCGCCGCCGCGGTTGACCTGCGCGGCTTCGGCGGCAGCGATAAGCCGCCGCGGGGCTATGACCTCGTCACGGGCGCTTCCGATGCGGCCGGGCTGATCCGGTCGCTGGGGGAGGCCAACGCGGTCGTGGTCGGCCATGACTGGGGCGGCCTGATCGCCTGGACGATGGCCGCCTATTTCCCGAAGGTGGTCCGGCGGCTCGCGGTCGTGTCCGTCCCCCATCCGCTGCAGATACGCACTGCCGTGCTGGCGGACCCGTTCGGCCAGGGCAAGAGCAGCGGCTACGCGCTGGGATTCCAGCTGCCGATGCTGCCCGAACGGCGGCTCCGCCAGGACGGCGCCCGCCGGGTCGGGAAAATGCTCAGCATGTGGTCGGGGCCCGGCTGGCCCGATGAGGAGACCGAGCGGCGCTACCGGGCCGCGATGTCGATCCCGTCAGTGGCCCACTCGGCGCTGGAGTATCACCGCTGGTTTGTCCGGTCACGGCTGCGGCCGGACGGGCTGCGCTACGCACGGGCCATGCGCGCCCCGATCCAGGCGCCCACCCTGCACCTGCACGGCTCGCTGGACAGCTGCGTGCTGCCCGGCGCGGCCATGGGATCGGGGCGGCACGTGGAGGCCCCCTACCGGTGGCGCCTGCTCGACGGCGCCGGGCATTTCCCGCATGAGGAGCAGCCCGGCCGTTTCGACGCGGAGCTGCGCTCGTGGCTGGCGGACCCTGAGCCGGAACGATGACCGCGCGCGGGGCGCCGCTCCCGCGGGACCGGGATGCGGCGGGCCGGGCCCGCAACGGCCGCCCCAGGGACGGGCTCGGGCGGCCGCTGGACCGCGGCGCCGCCGGCGAGCCGACGATGCCCGAGGATCTGGACCTGACGCCCGACGCGGCGCTGGACCGGGCGCAGGAGCTCATCGATGCCGGGCGCCCGTTTCATGCGCACGAAGTGCTCGAGGCCGCCTGGCGTGCTGCGCCGGCCGACGAGCGTGACCTCTGGCGCGGCCTGGCTCAGATCGCGGTGGGCCTGACGCACGCCCGGCGGGGCAACGCCCCGGGCGCGGCTGCCTTGCTGCGCCGGGGGGCGGCCGGGGCCGGCGGCAGTTCCCGCGCGGCCCGGTACGGGATCGACGCGGCGGCTGTGGCAGGCGCGGCGAGCGCGCTGGCGGACGCGGTCACCGCCGGCGGCGCGGGGCCGGGCGCGGCGGACAGGGCGCAGATCCGGCTGCGCGGCTAGCTGGTCAGCGGCTGGTCAGCCGGGCGCCCGCCGGGATGCTGTCTCCTGCCTGCTGGCAGCAGCGGCGCCCTCCGGCGTCGTGCTGGCCGCAGCGGGCAGCCTTGTCGCTCCGGCGGCGTGCTACTGGCAGCGCTCGGTGGAGACGGGGGCTGCCGCCTCCTCGCCCTTGCGGGCATCGGCGGAGATCTCGGCGGCGGCCAGGGCGTACCCGGTGTCGGGTACTGCGGTGGCAGCGGCGAAGACCATGCCGTAGACCTTGCCATCGGGGGCCAGCAGCGGGCCGCCGGAATTGCCGGGCTTCACGATTGCCCTGACCGGGTAAATGGCCCTGGTTACCTGGGCGGTCTGGTAGATATCCGGTCCGCTGGCCTGCTCGATCGCTCCGACCCGGGCGGGCACGGCGGAGAATTGCCCGTTCAGCGGGTAGCCGACGACGATCGCATTCGCGCCGACGCTCGCCGTGCCGGCGAACTGCAGAGGGGTGGGGGCATCCAGGCCGGGCACGTCGAGCACGGCCACATCCCGGCGAGGGTCGTAGAGAACCACCCGGGCGGCGAACCTGGCGCCGCTGCGGGTGATGACCCGCTGCCCGGTGGTCACCCCGGCCACCACATGCGCATTGGTGATGACCCGGTCGGGGGCGATGAGGAAACCTGATCCTTCCAGCCGTCGTGAGCAGCTTGGCGCGATGCCCTGGATCTTGACGATGCTGTTGCGCGCGAAGACCAGCCCGGGCGAGCTGACCAGACTGGCGTCGGGCTTCGCGACGGCCAGCGGGCTTTCCGCCCCGATCGCGCCGAAGACCTGGGTGTAAGGGCCGCTGTTGAGCAGGCTGCGCAGCGGCGAGAAATCCCCGCCCAGGCCCGCCTGGGGGACGATCCGGTCCACCGTGCGCAGCACGAGCGAGTTGTTGACCTGGCGGTCGATCATCGTGAACGGCGAGTTGACGACGAAAGAGCCGATGATCCAGGCCACCAGCAGGACCGCGACGACATTGACGGCAGCGCCGCCGATCGAGTCCAGGATCGTCGCCGGGCGCCCGCGCACCCGCGACCGCACGGCCACGCCGACGCCGGAGGTGAGCAGCATCCCGGCCATGGCCGCGATGAACACCACCAGGATGGCCAGGAAGGCCTGCACGTTCAGGCTTGTCGCCAGCGCGCGGGAGATGCGGGGAGCGAACGCGGCCCCGAGCGCCACGCCGCCGATAAAGCCTGCGAAGCTCAGCACGCCGATGATGAAACCCTGACGGTAACCGGCGACAGCAAAGGCCGCCGCCAGCACGATCAGGATCAGATCCAGCACGTCACCCCGCACGTGACCAACCGTATCGCCAGCGCAGACGGCAGCGGCCTGTCCGGCATCGGGACGCGGAGCGCAGGGCCGGCCGCGGGCGGTCATCCCGGCCGCAGGCCTCAGCCCGGCGGCTCGCCCTCGCCGACGGCTCGCGCGTACGCCTCGGGCGGCAGCCCCTCGACGCGGGCGGCGTCCCAGGGCTCTTCCCACCCGCCCACGGCCAGCAGCCGGTCGACGACCTGGGCGGTGAAACCCCAGATCAGCATGCCGCCCGCCCGGAAAGCGGGCCCGGAGTGCCCGTTCGGATAGTGGATTGTCAGCCGGTGAGCCGGATCGGCCAGCTCGGCCACCGTGATCCTGGCGACCGCGGCGACCTCTGCAGGGTCTCCCGGCGCCGCGGGCACGGGACGCCGCCACCAGGCGAGCACGGGCGTCACCGAGAAGCCGCTGCGGGCAATGTGCAGTTCCGGCAGCACGCCGAGGACCTGCACGCCCGAAGGATCGACGCGCGCCTCTTCCGCCGCTTCCCGCAGCGCCGCCGCGGCCGGCCCGGCGTCGGCGTCATCGATCACCCCGCCGGGAAACGCGGCCTGCCCCGCATGGCGGCGGAGCGTGTCGCTGCGCTGCACGAGCAGCAGGTCAGGTCCGGCCGGCCCGTCGCCGAACAGGATCAGCACCGCCGATGGGCGGCCCCCGCCCGGCGGCGGCCGCAGGCCCGGCGGGACTGATAGCCGGACGGCGGAGCGAGCTAGTGCCGCCAGCCAGGCCGGCGGCTCGCCGCCGGGCTCCGCCGGGGCCGGCTCGCGTGCGGCCGTCATGAGAACGGCCCCGCCTTGATGAGCTTGGCCGCCGTCGCCTCGTCCGTCGGGCCCTCCCCGAACGACGGGCAGAGACTGGCCACCGCGCACGCGCCGCATGCGGGCTTACGCGCCTGGCACACCCGGCGGCCGTGCCAGATCAGGCGGTGCGACAGCATGGTCCATTCCAACCGCGGGAAGAGCGAGCCGACCTCCTGCTCGATCTTCTCCGGATCGCTCTCGGCGGTCCAGCCGAACCGGCGCGACAGGCGGGCGAAGTGCGTGTCCACGGTGATTCCGGGGATCCCGAAGGCGTTGCCGAGGACCACGTTGGCGGTCTTCCTGCCCACTCCGGGCAGCGTCACCAGCTCCGCGAGGCGGGCGGGCACCTCGCCGCCGAACCGCTCGCACAGCGCCTGGCCGAGGCCGATGATGCTGGTGGTCTTGGCCCGGAAGAAGCCGGTCGACTGGATGATCTTCTCTACCTCGTCGCGATCCGCGGCCGCGTAGTCCGCTGCGGTCCGGTACCGGGAGAACAGCACCGGGGTGACGAGATTGACCCGGCGGTCGGTGCACTGGGCGGACAGGATCGTGGCGACCAGGAGCTCAAGAGGGGTGCTGAAATGGAGCTCGGTGTGCGCATCCGGGTACAGCGCGGCAAGTTCCCGGTTAATCCGGCGCGCGCGGCGGACGAGCGCGGTCCTGGACGGCGGGTTGGTCGGCACGAGACACAGCCTATGTAGCGGCGGATGCGCGGCGGGCCACGGCCAGCACAGTTCCCGCTGGTGCCGGGCGGGCCGGCGGCCGCACGTCATGCACTGCGCACAGGTCCTGGCGCAGCCGCAGGGCGGCCGGGGGCAGCCGGGGCTCGCCGGGCCCGGCGGGTGTCAGGTGCCGGCCGAGGACGACCACGATCACCGCCCGGGCGCCGGCCTGCCGCAGCGCCATCGCCGCTGACTGGGCGCTCGCACCCGAGGTCCAGGTGTCGTCCAGCAGCAGCACCGTCGCGCCCGGCGCAGGCTTCGCCTGGAAGCGGCCGGGATCCAGGTCGCGCGACGGGCCGGCGCCGGGCCTCGCCGTCATCGGCGCCCAGGGGGCTGACAGGTAGGGGCCGACGAGCGCGCGCAGCGGATGGGGACCCTGGCGGCCCCGGCCGCTCGGCACGACCGCCAGGTGGCTGGGGCCGGCCACGCCCGCCTCCCGCCAGAGGCAGGAGCCGTGCTCGCCCAGGAAAGCCAGCAGCAGGAGCCGCAGCGCGGCGGCGGCGTCCCCGGCGCCCTCCCGGCCCGACTTGTACCGCCACAGCCGCTGGGCGTGCTGCCCGCCCTTGGGCGCGTAGGCCACCGGGACGACGAGGTCAGCGAGCCCGTCAGGGGCGCACTCGGCCTGCAGCTGGCACTGATAGCAGCGCGCGCTCCCGGTCCGGACTGGCCCCCGGCAGACACCGCAAAGGCCGCGGGCCGCTGGCGCCGGCCCGCCGAGCAGCCGGACCTGACCTGCCGAAAGCGCCCGGAGCTGGCCCCACGCAGACCCGGCGGCGAAGGTATCCGGGTGCACAGGGGCGAGATTATGGCTGACTACCGACGTTTTGCCGAATTTCGTCATGCCAGGCGAGGCAGTGCGGGCAGGGCGATAGTCTTGCTCACAGCCCGCCGAGGGCTCCGCCAGTTCAGTTCGGGCGTTTCATGGTCTCCGGTCGGGAGACGATGAACTCTAGGCCGTGGCAGCAGGAGTTGGGCCTGAGCAGCAGAGTCTGCTTGAGCAGCATGATGTGCCTGCCGCAAGGCGCCAGCGGACTAGGGCGGGGGCCGAGTTCCATCGAGTTCACATCGGGACGACTGTAATGCGAATGCCAGGGACATCCGCCGGACAGCCATCTTCGGGTCCGGCGGAGGCGGGGGAATGGGCCAATGGCTCTGCGGCGCGGGAAGCGGCGGCCAACGGCTCTGGTACGCAGGAGGAAACGGCTAGCGGCTCCGCGGCCCACGACACCGCGGCTGACACCGCGGCCCACGGTCCTGCCGCTGCGGAGTCGGGCCGCCCTGCCACGGGAGAAGTGACGGCGAACGGGAGCGCGGCTGAGCACGCCACGGCGGCCAGCGAGACGTCACCTCGCGGGCGGCGGCTCAGTCCCGGCCAGATGCTGGCCCGGCTGCCTGTCCTGGCCCGCAAGCACTGGATCGCGGCGCTGCTGCTGACCGCGGGACTTGTGCTGCGGATCCTCGCCATGGTCGCCTACCGGCCCGCGCTCCTGTACGTGGACACCCTCAAGTACCTGTACCACGCCTGGGCCGGATCAGATCCGGTCGGCTATAAGGTCCCGCTGAAGATCATCCTGGCGGTCGGGAACCTGACCACAGTGGTCGGCGTGCAGCATCTGCTCGGCCTCGCCATGGCCGTCGCCCTGTACGCGGTGCTCATCCGCCGCGGCACGGCCCGGTGGCTCGCCGCACTCGCCATCGCCCCGGTCCTCCTGGACGCCTACCAGCTCCAGATGGAACAGACGATCATGCCCGACGTCTGGTTCGAGGCCCTGATCGTTGCCGGCCTGGTCGTCCTCGCCTGGCGGCCCGAGCTGACCACGGGCGCCGTCGTGCTCGGCGGCGTCATCCTCGGCGCCTCGGCCACCATCCGCCAGGTCGGCGAGATCCTGATCGTGCCCGCGGTGATCTTCGTCGCCGTGGCCGCGGGCGGCTGGCGGCCCGCCATCCGCAAGTGCCTCGCCCTGTGCGTCGCCTTCGCCGTGCCCATCCTGTTCTACTGCGCGGCCTCCTACGACCTCAGCGGCCAGTTCTCGCTGTCGCGCAGCGGCGTCGCCGCCACCTACGGCCGGATGGCCGCCGCGGCCGACTGCGCCACCCTGAAGCCGCCGGCCGGCCTGGCCTCGCTGTGCCCGTCCGCCGGGGAGCAGACGGTCGGCCCGGACCGGCTCGATCACGATGCCAACTCCCCGGTGAAGCTGTTCACCCCGCCGGCCGGGATGTCACGGAACGTCGCCACCGGCAAGTTCGACGATGCGGTGCTCAAGCAGCAGCCGCTGCGCGTGGCCGAGGCGATCGGCCGGGACGCCCTGAAACTGTTCGCTGTCGTCCGCGTGACCAGCCCCGGCGACACCCCGATCAGCCGGTGGCAGTTCCAGAAGACCTACCCCAGCTACCAGGACATCACGGTGGGCCACGCCGGCGTCGTGATCCTCGGCCTCAAGCAGGTGGGCGGCCCCATCCTCTACACGCCGCTGAACCCGGCGTACGGCGGCCGGGTCGGGGTCAATAAGCCGATCGCCGCGTTCCTGCGCTCCTACCAGCTCGATGGCGGCTACACCCCGGGCCCGATTCTCCTGCTGGCCGCCCTGCTGGGACTGGCAGGCTCGGTGCTCGGCCTGGTCCGCCGCCGCGCCAGCGCGGCGGACCGGCAGCTGACGCTGGCGTGCCTGCTGTTCTGGGTGGCCGGTGTGGCCGACCTGCTCATGTCGGACCTGTTCGAGTTCTCCTGGCGCTACCAGCTGCCCGCCACGGTGACGCTGATCCCGGCCGGCGCTCTCGGCGCAGCGGCGCTGTTCCGCTACGGACGCGCTCGCTGGGGACGCCAGTCCGCCGCGGACTCCCGCGACGAGAAACCGCAGCTCGCGCCGTCAGCCGGGTAACGACGCACCGCACGCCAGACACTGCACCGTCGGTCGCCGCAAGGCCCGGCACCGTGCTTCGCACTGCACCGTCCCCGCGCGGCGCCGTCGCCGCGCGGGGACCCTCGCCGCAGTGCATGGCCGGCCGCGCGCGCTACCGGCGTACGGGGTCACATGTCGCGAAGCTCCAGATAGCGCTTGATGTCGGGCAGCGACAGCGCGGCCGCGGCGACCACCGCAGCCAGCAGCGCCACTTTGACCAGCCTGCCGATCATTTCTCTCCTCCCTCTCGCCGTGCCTGGCGTCCTGCTGGTGCCTGGTGCTCCCCCGGCGCCTGCTTGTCCAGTGCCTGGTTCTGCGCGGGTGACTGGCCTCCTGCCTGCGGCGGCGCGGCGGCGGAGTCCAGCAGCTCAAGCTCGTCAGGCGCGAAGTACAAGAACCTGCCGTGGCTGCGCTGCAAGTCCGCGGCCGGGTCATCCTCGGGTGTCACGGCCAGGTGGACCTGGCCGTCGACGTCATGCAGGACGGCCTCGACGACTGCCAGGCGGCCGGCCAGGAACAGGTCCTGCGCGTCCGCGCGCCGGCTGCCGGGCCGCATGCGCACCCGGCTGCCGCGGCGCACGGCGGCGCCGCCGATTACGACGTGGTCAGTTTCCGGCGAGACCGAAGCGTCAGATCCCGGATCCCACCAGGGCGTAGCCGGCACCTCGGTGCCCGGCGCCGCGGGCCAGGACGCCTCTGCCGCCTGCCCCGCCGCATCAGGCCCGGCCTGGGGCCGGGCCGGGCCCGACTTCAGGTAGCGGATCGCCCCGTGCATGCGCTCGAGCATTTCCGGCGGCATGTCATCCAGCCGGTCCATCAGCCCGGCCGCACGCGGATCGGTGGCCCTGGCCTGCTGCTTCTCGGTGTCGGTCAGCGCCAGTGTCCGCAGGGTGAGAATCTCGTCAATCTCCGTGGCGTCAAAAAGGTCGCCTGGGCTCTCCGCCGCGATCTCGGGATGGTCGTAGAGGATGACGGGCGAGGACAGCACCAGTTCCTGGCATTCCGGCGGCCCTGCCCGCACCGGCCACGTGCCGGTGTTCTCGCAGCCCGCCACCGCACCCGCCGCCCATTCGGGCGGATCGGTCATCGACAGGAACCGGCCGCCTGGCGCGGCGATCAGCACATGGGCCGCGATGAGCGCGTGGGCCAGGCCCTCCTGCCTGGTGCGCGGCACGGTGTCCGCGACGGTGCGGTTCTCGATCCGCACGCGCAGCCGCAGGACCCCGTAGGGCCCGGCGACCCGCTCGGCGTGCACGCCGATGAGCCCGTCCACCGCGTTCCACCGGCGCACGAGCCGGCCGGCTACCTGCCCGCTGGCGTCCCGCAGGTCCTCGGCCGACTCACCGCCGCCGAAATGAAACTCCAGCTGCTGATCATGGGCCAGCAGGTCCGCCACGGGCGCCATGGCCGGCTGCTCGCGCTCGGCAGCCTCGTCGAAGGAGGTGTACTGCGTCCCGTCGACCTGCAGCGCGTCCACTTCCCGCGGCTCACCGGTGCCCGCCTCGAACTCGACCGCGATCCGGCGCCGCAGGTGCAGGAACCGGACCAGAATGCGCAGCTCGGTTTCGTCCGGGCATTCCAGCAGGCACTCGGTCTGGCTGGCCGTCGGCTCCTGCGGATCGACGGCCGCGTAGCCGGGCGGCATGAGCACGCCGAACTGGAACCTGTGCTGGTTCTTCTGCGCAGACTGGTAGTAGGGATACAGCAGGTAGCCCTCGTAGAGGATGGCGTCGGCCACCTTGCGCGCGTGCTCGATGTGCGCCGGGTCGAGCGTCATGGCCGGGGCTCCGGCTGATCGGCCGCGGCCCGGTCAAGCAGCGCCAGTATCGTCGCCTCCCACGTGGGCAGCGCCAGCCGCGCCTTGAAGCGCTGCAGCTCGTCCAGGGTCTGCACGCTCATCCTGATCCAGGCGCTGTTAGGAAAATGCGCGTCGATCGACTCCCGCCACAGCCCGATGGGCAGGCGGTAGGACGCTTCCTTGCTCCATGGCACCTGCTGGACCGACAGACGGCCCGCCGCAGTCGTGAAGACGGTTCCGCTGAACAGCAGCAGCAGCGGGACCTCGCCGCTTTCCAGGCCCGCGAAGTACCGGGTCGAGCCGATCTCAAGGTCGTAGCTGAGCGGCACCGGCAGGTCGATGTCCGTGCTGCCGGTGAAGCGCGGCACCATGATCGACACATGGGCGAACTGCACCGGCCTGAGCGTGTCCGCCCAGCGCTGGGTCTCCCCGAACAGGTCGTTCAGGCGCTCGGCCTCAGCGGCGGTGTACCGGCGCCGGGCGGGCTCGATCCTGATCTGGCAGCGCAGCGCGATCGCCTCGACCCGGACCCCGCTCGTCTCGCTGATCCGCAGCGCCAGCGACATCGAGGGCGTGACCGCATAGCGGTCGGCACGGGCTCCGGTGCAGTCAAAGGCCAGCTCGGCCACGGTCAGGCCCCCTCGCTGACGACGCGGGCCCGCGACCGGACGTCGTCAAGGAATTCCTCGATGCTCGCGCGCGCCTCAGCGCCCCCGTCGAAACCCCGCCAGTGCAGCCGCATCCGGCCGGCGAGCTCGTAGCAGGCGTCGATGGGCACCAGGAAGTACTCGACGCCGCCGCCGGTGCGGCAGATGAGGGCGGCTTCCACGTCCGGCTCCGGCGCCCCGAGCAGGGGGTATTCGGCCGCCAGCCGGTCCCATGCCGTCAGGTCAAGGATGCACTCGGTCGCGCCGGCCGGGCTGGGATAGAAGCCGGTTACCTCACCGCGCCGCGAGCTGCGCAGGAAGAACGCCAGCCCGACCGGGATATCGAACTGATCCCACTGCGCGGCGCTGAGCGGGCGCGCCGGATCGCGCAGGTAACGGTCGGGCACCGCCCGGTACCGGCCGCGGCCGGCCTCGGCGCGGGTGAACAGCAGATAGCAGGCCCGGCAGGCGCAGATCAGGGTCGCCGAATCCAGGTCGGCCACATGACCGTGCCAGGCGGGTACGCCGGTCGCGCACAGCTCGCATTTCTCCTGCGGCGGCCCGAGCGGCGATGCCGGCTGACGCGCGCTTCCGGGCACGGCCGCGGCGGATTCCGCCACGGCGAGCCGCGGGGCGGCCGTGCCCGCTGCCGCGTGCGCTTCCCGCGCGTCTGGCCGGCCGGGGCTGGCCTGTCCGGACGACTCTTGGCCGGGTCCAGCGGGCGGCGCGGGCCGGGCGGCCGGCGCAGACGTCGGCGCAGGCGCCGCCGCATCTGCCGCGGGCGCGGACGGCGCCGGGACCGGGCTGGCGCCGCCGGGCGGTGATCCGGACTGAGCAGGCGGGCTGGCCGGGACGAACCGGCGCAGGCCGGCGCTGCGGGTCATGCCCTGGCCGGCTCGGGCATCGCCACCCGGACGCCCTGACTGTCGGCGAGCAACGGGAGCGGATCAAGGTGCAGCGCGGGATCATCGAGCGACCGGCCTGCCAGCCGGACGTCGTAGCGGGCGCCGCAGGCCGGGCAGGTGAGCTGCTCCCGGTCAAGCCGCCCGGACGCGAGCGATGCCCCGCACGCGGCGCAGGCGTCGGCGTAGGCGTAGAGCGTGCCGCGCACTGAGCACACGACGACCGGCCTGCCGTCTGCGGACGCGCTGACCGGGCGCGAGCTCGGCGGTCCTATGTCGGGCAGCGCCACCCAGGTCACCGCGGCATGCCCGGCGGCCGCCTCGCTCCCGGCCGTGCCCTCGCTTCCCGGCGCGGCCGCCGAGCCCCTGCCAGGCAGGCCCGCGCCGGCTCCGGCCGGTGGCTGGCGGCCGATCTGCAGCAGCGCCGGCTCAGGCGCGGTCATGCCTTCCACCACCACCTCGGTGACCTCCGGCGCCGCCTCCTCGACAGCGCCGGTGATGGCCAGCTGCACGGTGACGGTGGAGGACGGGCAGCCGTGACAGCTGCCCTCCAGGCGCAGCCGGGCCACGCCGTCGGACACGCCGAGGTACTCCACTCCCCCCGCGTGCGAGCCGAGGTAAGGCCGCACCCGGTCCAGGGCGCGCTGGATGCGCGCGTCGACATCGAGCGGGTGCAGGTCGTGCAGCAGCAGCAGGCTTTCCACCAGCGGCTCGTCAGCCAGCTGAGCCAGGATCTGCTCGCCCGCCTCGCCGTGCTCCGCCACGATCGCCACTATGCGCTGCAGCCCGTCACCGTAGAGGCCGACGAGCAGGCCCACCAGTTCCTCAGCCGCGGGCGCGGCCTCGCGCAGGCCGCCAGACCTCAGCTCAGTGAGCAGCTCCTCCACCCGCTCGCCGACATGTCGTACGCCGGTCATCGCGCCTCGCCTCCGTCAGCCGGGCGCATCGCCGCCCAGCCGGTTGCTGAACCCGCCCGCTGATCAGCGGGGGCGGGGTCTGGGCCAGCCCGGCACCGTGGGTACGCCGGCCGGCCCGGACGCCCCTCAGGTGGACAAGGTCACCGTCATCGGCGAGTGCACCTTGTCCAGCACCTTGCCCTGGCCCAGGTACATGTGCACGCCGCAGGGCAGGCACGGGTCAAAGCTGCGCACGGCCCGCATGATGTCGATGCCCTTGAACGAGTCCGGCGGGTTCTCCTCGAAGATCGGCGTGTTCTGCACCGCGTCCTCGTAGGGGCCGGGCGTCCCGTAGCTGTCGCGGACGCTGGCGTTCCACGGGGTCGGCGGATAGGGGTGGTAGTTGGCAATCTTCCCGCCGCGGATGACCATGTGATGCGACAGCACGCCGCGGACGGCCTCGGTGAAACCGCAGCTGTTCGCCTCGTCCGGCACCGAGAACGGCTCCCAGGTCTTCGTCCGCCCGGCCCGGATCTCGGCGAGCCCCTGCTCCATGAAGTGCAGCGCGCAGGCCGCCGCGTAGGCCTGGAAGTACGTCCGAGCCCGGTCCCGCTCGATCGCGTTGGACAGCGGCCGTCCCTCGGAGTCCCTGGGGATCTTCCACTCGAACGTGACCGCCGGCCTGGTCACCGTGCGGGGCAGGTTGATCAGCACGCTGCTGCCGGTGGACTTGACGTAGCCGAAGTCCACGAGGCCGCCCTGCGCGGTGGCCCACAGCCGCGCGATCGGGCCGCCGCCGGTGTCGGCAGCCAGGTAGTCCTTGCCGTCGAACCAGCGCGGCGACATCACCCAGCTGTACTTGCTGTCGAAATCGCGCTTGGCCGGCCGCGGGATCGTGTGCTGGTTCCACGGGTGACGGCGATCCACCGGGTTGCCCAGCGGGTCGCGGGTCACGAACATCTCCTGGTCTTCCCAGTCCTCGTAATAGGAACTGCCGAGCAGGATCCTGATCCCGAGGTTGATCTCGACCAGGTCGTTGGTGATCAGCTGGCCGTCCCGGATCACGCCGGGGCTGACGAACATCTTCCGGCCCCAGTCGGTCATGTGGTCGTAGCGGAAATCGCAGTGCTCGGGGTCGTTGAGGCTTCCCCAGCAGACCATGTCGGCGCGGCGCCGGCCGACTTCCTCGTAGCCGGGCAGGGCCTCGTAGAAGAAGTCGAAGAGGTCATCGTGCATCGGCACGACGCGCTTCATGAACTCGACGTAGCGCATCAGCCGGGTGAGGTAATCGGTAAACAGCTGCACGGTCGGAGTCGTGCCGACACCGCCCGGATACAGCGTCGAGGGGTGCACGTGCCGCCCCTCCATCAGGCAGAACATCTCCCGCGTCGAACGCGAGACCTGCAGCGCCTCCCGGTAGAACTCGCCTTCGAGCGGGTTCAGCGACCGCATGATGTCGCCGATCGTCTTGTAGCCGTGCTCGCCGGCGTGCGGCGCCTCGGTGCGGTTGGCCTGCTCGAGCACGCCGGGGTTGGTCTCACCGACCATCCGCTCGCAGAAGTCCACCCCGACCAGGTTCTCCTGGAAGATGTTGTGGTCGAACATGTACTCGGCGGCCTCGCCGAGATTGATGATCCACTCGGCGAGGTGCGGCGGCCGGACGCCGTAGGCCATGTTCTGGTTGTAGACCGAGCAGGTCGCGTGGTTGTCCCCGCAGATGCCGCAGATCCGGCTGGTGATGAAGTGCGCGTCCCGCGGGTCCTTGCCCTTCATGAAGATGCTGTAGCCGCGGAAGATCGACGAAGTGCTGTGGCACTCGACGACCCTCTTCTGCTTGAAGTCGATCTTGGTGTAGATGCCGAGGCTGCCCACGATCCTAGTGATCGGGTCCCAGGCCATCTCCACGATGCCAGCGTCTTCGGCCGTCGTCATTGCTCGTCCCTCTCCCTGCCAGGGCGTGGGGCGCGCCGGCTGCTGGAGGCTGATGCCCCGCCGGACGCCTGCGCCGGTCGATGTCACCAGGTCTTCTGATATCCGGTCAGCAGCTCGTCGCCTTTTTTGCGCCACTTCGGCTCATGGTCGGCGGTGCGCGCCGTAAAGCCGCGCAGGGTGCGGATCACCGTGCCGTAGAGGCTGCTGGCCGCGGTAGAGACCCGGGCGCCCGGCGGCTCGTCCATGAACGGCATGAACTTGTCGGGGAAGCCCGGCATCGTGCAGGCGATGCAGATGCCGCCCACGTTGGGGCAGCCGCCCACGCCGTTGATCCAGCCGCGCTTGGGCACGTTGCACTTGACCACCGGTCCCCAGCAGCCGAGCTTCACCAGGCATTTCGGCGAGCCGTACTCGTCGGCGAAGTCACCCTGCTCGTAGTAGCCGGCCCGGTCGCAGCCTTCGTGCACGGTAGCGCCGAACAGCCAGGTCGGCCGCAGGGCCTCATCCAGCGGGATCATCGGCGCCTGTCCTGCCACCTGGTAGAGCAGGTAGAGGATGGTCTCCGAGAGATTGTCCGGGTGGGTCGGGCAGCCCGGCACGCAGACAATCGGCAGTCCGGCCTTCGACCGCCAGTCCCAGCCGAGATAGTCGGGCACTCCCATCGCGCCGGTTGGGTTGCCCGCCATGGCGTGGATGCCGCCGTAGGTCGCGCAGGTGCCGGCCGCCAGGATCGCGGTCGCCTTGGGCGCGAGCCGGTCAAGCCACTCGTTGGTCGTCATCGGCTGCCCCGTGGCCGGGTTATTGCCGAAGCCGCACCAGTAGCCCTCTTCCTTGATCGCCTCGTTCGGGATGGAGCCCTCCACGACGAGCACGAAGGGATCGAGCTCACCGCGGTCGGCCTTGTGCCACCACTCGATGAAATTGTCGGCGCCGGTCTCCGGGCCGCACTCGAAGTCGATCAGCGGCCAGTGCACGGCCACCTGCGGCAGGCCGGGCAGCGCCCCGAGCGCGATCTCCTCTATGCTCGGCTGGGTAGCCGCGGTGAGGGCTACCGAATCCCCGTCGCAGCCCAGGCCGCCGTTCATCCAGAGAATGTGAACGACCGGCTCTGCGGCAGCACCGTTCTGGGCAGGCGTAGTGGTCGAAGGTTCAGCGGCCATCGCGAGGCCACCTCCTCGCTGCAGGAGCTCACAAGCACCGCGGATTCGCGGCTTCGTGAAGCGCAGTTGCAGCGATGTTAAACCTGTCATTCGCCGACTACAAGACTGAACAGTCGGTTACCAGACAGAACTGTCCGGCCGGCCGGTGAAGCCGCCGGCCGGGCTGCCCGGGGGTGCCCGTCGCCGGGGCTGGCACATACCCTGGCCTCACCCCGTTAAGCGCCCCGCATCCCCGGCAGGCGCCAGCGGGGATGCGGGCTCAAGGGAGACACAGCGGTGGCGGAACCCAGCGAACGTCCTGGGGAAGATCGGATCGAGGTCGTGCCGGTCGTCGTCTTGTCGCAGGTCTTCACCGCTCGCCCGTCGTCGATCCCCGACATCCGGGACTTCGTGCGCCGCTGCCTGGCGGAGTCGCCACTGACTGAGCAGGGCATCCGGGAGGTCGGCGAGACGGTATTCCGCGCGCTGCTCGACGCGGCCGGCCCTGCGGGCTCCATCCAGGTGGCGTTCCGCATCTTTCCCGAGCACGTCGAGGTCGACGTGCTGCGCTCGGACTCGGCCATCCCGTCGCCTCTCACGCCGGGTCCGCCGGTCAGCAGCACAGCGCTCGGCCGCCCGGCGGCCGGCCAGCTGCCAGGCCAGCAGTATGCAGCAGCGGGCCGGCCTGCTCCCGCCGCGGGCGCGCCGCCTGGCCGGGCCGCCGTGCCGCCGGGCTCCGAGTCCGCCCGGCCCTCCGGCGCTCAGCCACGGACCGGGGGCGAGCCCGCCCCGCCAGCGCCCGGCTCAGCCGCGCTGCCAGCGCCGGAGCCTGCCGTGCCGGCGCCCGATCCCGCCACTGCGCAGGAGGCGCCGGCGGCCGGCGATCAGGCTGGCCTGTCCGCCTCGTTCGCAGAATGGATGGCGAGCGCCCTGCGGCGGGAGGGGCTGACGCAGGAGGCCGCGGCCCGCCAGCTCGGGGTGTCGGTCAAGACCGTCAGCCGCTGGGTCGGCGGCGCGACCGAGCCCCGGATGCGCGATCTGCGGCGAATCCGCGAGATCTTCGGCGACGTACCGTTTCCGTAGCGCCGGGCCGGACGTGCGCACGCCGGCGGCCGGCCCACTGGACGTCCCCCCACTTGTGTCCTACGGTGCTGGCATGGCGATGAGGCCAGGACGTCATTCCTTCGGCGCCGACCGCGGTCATGTTCTGCTGCGTACCGCGCGCGAAGGGCTGGCCGCCACCGCTGGTCATGACCTGACCATCGAGATCGCGCAGTGGTCCGGCGAGCTGACCGTGACCGATGACTCGTCGCCGGCCGGCCTGGAGGTGCAGCTTGACATGGGCTCGCTCGTGGTCCGCGACGGAACCGGCGGCCTGAAGCCGCTGTCGGACCGGGACAAGCGCGAGATCGCGTCGAACGCGCGCAAGGTCCTGCGGGCCGACCGCAATCCCCAGGCGACCTTTTCTGCCTCGCAATTCACGCCCGGGCCGGATGGCGGCGGCGTGATCGGCGGCGCTCTCACCCTGGCCGGAACGACGCGGCCGCTGGAGCTGCAGGTCAGCAAGACCGGGCCGGACGCCTACCGGGCCACCACGTCGGTGGCGCAGAGCCAGTTCGGCATCAAGCCCTACAGCGGATTCCTCGGCGCGCTGAAGGTCCGGGACGCCGTCGACGTGGAGGTCACCATCGGCTTCCCAGGGCCGGCGGCGACGTAAGAGTGACCTCCGGAACGGACCTGACCCCGTCGCCGCCGGCTGGCCCCGGCGACGAGGTCAGCGCGCTGTTCGGACGCCGCGTGCAGCCGGTAATGGACTTCGCCGAGCAGGCCGGGGAGGTAGCCGCCGCCTGTCACGACATGGCGGTCCGGTTCCACCAAGGCGGCAAGCTGGTGGTCTTCGGCGCCGGCGGGGCCAGCACCGATGCCGCGCACGTGGCCGTGGAGTTCGTCCATCCCGTCATCGTGGGCAAGCGGGCGCTCCCGGCCATCTCGCTCACCTCCGACATCGCCACGGTCACCGGGGTGGCCGCGCAGGAGGGCATGGCGAGCATCTTCTCCCACCAGCTCCGCTACCTGGCCGAGCCGGACGACATCGCGCTCGGCATCTCTGCCGACGGAGACTGCGCCAGCGTCCTGGCGGGCCTGCGGGCGGCACGGGAACTGGGCATGCTGACCATCGCGCTGGCCGGGGCCGGCGGCGGCGCGATCGCGGGCAGCGCCGCCGCCGACCATCCGCTGATCACCCGGTCGGCTGATCCGCGGGTCGTCAAGGAAATGCACGTGACGACTTACCACGTGCTCTGGGAGCTGGTGCATGTCTTCCTCGAGCAGCCGGGGGTCCTCGGACCCGGGGTAGTCGCATGACCGCCCCCGGCGAGCCCGGCCGCGGCCTGCCCGCCGCCGGTCACCGCCCGGCCATCCCGCAGTGCCACGACGATGTCTGCATCACCTGCTCCGACACGGCCGTCGCGGTAACCATCGTGGCCCTGCTGGACGACGGCCTGGCCGTGGTGGATACCGGGGCGGGAACCGAGGAAGTCAGCGTCGCGCTCGTGACCGCGGGCGTCGGTGACACCATCCTGGTGCACGCCAGGGAAGCCATCGCGGTGGTCGCGCCATGACCGCCGCGAGCCCCGTCAGCCGGGGCGGCCAGCCTGCGGCAGGCCAGGGCGCTGCCGAGGCCGGGTCGATGGAGTCGCTCTACCCGTTCCTGTATGCGGGCCGCACGGATGAGGCTGCCGTGCTCGAGCAGGTCCGGCAGTCCACTGCCGCGAAGGCCCGCGAGATACTCGAGCTGCGACAGGCCGTCCTCGACCGGGACGGCGCGCGGCTGATGGCCTGCGCCAGCGAGATGGCCGCCCGGTTCGCCGGCGGCGGCCGCCTGCTGGCGTTCGGCAACGGCGGCAGCGCGACCGACGCGCAGCAGATCGCCACCTTGTTCCTGCATCCTGGCGGCGAGCTGCGCCCGCTCCCGGCGCTGAGCCTGGCCAGTGACAACTCAGTGATCACTGCCCTCAGCAATGACGTCGGCGTCGACGTGGTGTTCGCCCGCCAGATCGGTGCCTTCGGCCGCAAGAATGACATCGCCGTGGGCCTGTCGACCAGCGGCAACTCCGAGAACCTGCTGCGGGCCTTCGACGAGGCGGCCCGGCGCGGCATGCTGACCATCGGCATCGCCGGCTATCGCGGCGGGAAGATGGCCGAACTGGACACGATCGACTACCTGTTTGTCGCGCCGTCAGCCTCGGTCCACCGGATCCAGGAAGCGCAGACGACGGTGTACCACGCCGTGTGGGAGCTCACGCTCGCACTGCTCGGCCGGGAGCAGGTGACGGGGTGAGCGAGCAGACGCTGATCGCCGGGGTCGGGAACATCTTCCTCGGCGATGACGGCTTCGGCGTCGAGGTGGCCCACCGCCTGGCGGACCGTGACCTGCCGAGCTCGGCGCGGGTCGTGGATTACGGCATCCGCGGCATGCACCTGGCCTACGACCTCGCGAACGGCTACGACTGCGCGATCCTGATCGACGCGACGCCGCGGGGCGGCGAACCGGGCACCCTCTATCTGATCGAGCCCGACCTGACGCAGCAGGCCGGGGCTGACGCCGCACTCACCGCGAATCCGCTCTTCAACGCGCACGGAATGCAGCCGGATGTCATCTTCGGCATGCTCACGATGCTCGGCGCGCAGGCTCGCAAGATACTGATCGTCGGCTGCGAGCCGGCCAGCGTGGCCGAGGGCATGGGGCTGTCGGAGCCGGTCGCGGCGGCGGTCGACGAGGCCGTGCGGATGGTGCTCGGGCTGGTCACCGGCGAGAGCGCGCAGACGCCCGCCAGCAGCGCGGGACCCGCCGCTGAGCCAGGCGGGCCCGCGAACCAGCGGCATCCGGCCGCCGGCCGCGGCCGATAACTGACGAAGGGGTGGTCCTATGTGCCTCGGCATACCCGGCGAGGTGATCGAGTTCCTCCCCGATCAGCCTGACCTGGCCCGGGTCGATGTGAGCGGGGTCAAGCGGGTCATCAACGTCGGCCTCCTGGTCGACGACCCGCCCAAGCCCGGCGAATGGGTGCTCATACACGTGGGCTTCGCCCTGTCGAAGATCGACGAGGACGAGGCTGCCGCGGCGCTGGCCTTCCTGGAGAGCATCGGGCAGGCCTACGAGGACGAGATTGCTGCCCTGCAGGAATCCCGGATCGAATAGGAGGGCGGGCGAAGATGCGGTTCGTCGATGAGTTCCGGGACGCCGATAAGGCGCACGCGCTGGCGGCCAAGATCGCTGGCCTGTGCGAGCCGGGGCGGCAGTACAAGCTGATGGAGGTGTGCGGCGGGCACACCCACACGATCTACAAGCACGGGCTGGAGGATTACCTGCCCGAGCAGATCACCCTGGTGCACGGTCCCGGCTGTCCGGTCTGCGTGATCCCGATGGGCCGGGTCGACGACGCCATGGCGCTGGCGGCCGAGCCGGACGTCATCATGACGTCGTTCGGCGACATGATGCGGGTGCCGGGCAGCAACGGATCGTTCCTGGACGCCAAGGCCCGCGGCACCGACATCCGGATGGTGTACTCGCCGCTGGATTCGCTGAAGATCGCGCGGCAGAACCCTTCCCGGCGCGTGGTCTTCATGGCCATCGGATTCGAGACCACCGCGCCGTCCACGGCGATGACGGTGCTGCGCGCGGCGGCCGAGGGGCTGACCAACTTCTCGATCTTCAACAACCACGTGACGATCATCCCGGCCATCAAGGCGATCCTCGACTCGCCGGACCTGCGCCTGGATGGCTTCATCGGCCCGGGGCATGTCTCGACGGTGATCGGGTGCCGGCCGTACGAGTTCATCGCGCGTGACTACGGCAAGCCGGTGGTGGTCGCCGGGTTCGAGCCGCTCGACATCCTGCAGTCCATCTACCAGCTGATGCTGCAGCTCTCCCGCGGGCAGTCGCTGGTGGAGAACCAGTACTCCCGGGTCGTGCCCTGGGACGGGAACGCGATGGCCCTGAAGGTGATCGGCCAGACCATGGAGCTGCGGCCGTACTTCGAATGGCGCGGTCTGGGCTTCATCTCGCACTCGGCGCTGAAGGTCCGGGAGGACTACGCGAGCTTCGACGCCGAGCTGCTGTTCTCAGTGCCCGGGGTCAGGGTCGCCGACCCCAAAGCGTGCCAGTGCGGCGAGGTGCTGAAGGGCGTGCTCAAGCCCTGGGAGTGCAAGGTGTTCGGCACCGCGTGCACCCCCGAGACGCCGATCGGGACCTGCATGGTGTCCCCGGAGGGCGCCTGCGCCGCCTACTACAACTACGGCCGCCTGACCCGTACCCGGGTGGCGGAGGCGAGCCGGTCATGACGCCGGCCGCAGGCAGCGCCCCGGCCGGCGACCAGGTCCGCCGGGGCTCCCCGCAGCCGCTGCCGGGGACCGTGCGCGAGGAGCTCGTGCTCGAGCGCATTGACCGGGCCCGGCGCAGCCGCCCCCGGGTCCGCGAAGACCGGATCACGATGTCGCACGGAGCCGGCGGCAAGGCCACCCAGACCCTGATCGAGGCGGTGTTCCTCGACGCGTTCCGCAATCCGCTGCTCGAGCCGCTGGAGGACGCCGCGCAGCTGCGGGTAGGCAGCTCCCGGCTGGCGCTGACCACCGACTCCTACGTCGTCTCGCCGCTGTTCTTCCCCGGCGGCGACATCGGCGACCTCGCCGTCAACGGCACCGTCAACGACCTCGCGGTGTCCGGCGCCGCTGCGCGATCACGACCGCGTCGTGCTCGGGCATGGCGGAGGCGGGACGCTGTCGGCGGAGCTGATCGAGCACGTGATCCTGCCGGCGTTCGGCGCCGCCGCCCGCAACGCAACGCCGACCGATGCGGCGGTGATCGACATCGGCGCCGCCAACCGCCTCGCGTTCTCAACTGACACGTTCGTGGTCCGGCCGCTGTTCTTTCCCGGCGGCAACATCGGCGACCTGGCTGTCAACGGCACCGTCAACGATCTC
>JBKQMG010000089.1:0-6954 GCA_052146815.1 Streptosporangiaceae bacterium
GCCGTCCACGGAGTCGTGGGGGGCGCCCGGCATGCAGGGCGCCACCCGCTCCACGTCCAGCAGCACATTCCACGCCCGCTCCTCGGGGACCGGGACGGTGAATGAGTGCTCTAGATCCATCTGTCAGACTCCTGCCGCTGCCGCTAGTGCCCGGCCGGTCAGCACCCTGGCCAGATGACGCCGGTAATCGGGCGCTCCGTGCAGGTCGGCCGGCGGTTCCGTGCCCTCGTCCGCACTGGCCGCAGCCGCCCGCAGCGCGTCGCGGCTGGCCTGTGCTCCGGCTGCGGCACTCTCGGCGGCCATGGCCCTGATGGGTACGGGGCCCATGTTGGTGAGACCGATCCTAGCCTCCGCGACGGAGCCGTTGGCGCGGCGGGCCAAAGCAGCGACGCCGACGGTCGCCCAGGACTGCGCGGTCCGGTGGAATTTCTCATACCGGTAGCCCCAGCCGGGGCCGATCTTGGGCACCCGGATGCCGGTCAGGATCTCATCGGGCGCCAGCGCCGTAGTCAGGTAGTCGACGAAGAAACCCGCGGCCGCGATGTCCCGGCTGCCGCCGGGCCCGGTGGCGATCAGGGTGGTCTCCAGCGCCAGCGCGACCGCGGGCAGGTCGCCCGCCGGGTCGGCGTGCGCCAGCGCGCCGCCGAGGGTGCCGCGGTGCCGCACGGCCGGGTCGGCGACCGTGGCCGCCGCCTGCGCCAGGAGCCCGCAGTGCTCGGTCACCAGCGGATCGTGTATCAGCTGGTAGTGAGTCGTGCGGGCGCCGATCAGCAGCGCGTCGCCTGTGTCGGTCACCGTGCGCAGCTCGTCCAGGCCGCCGACATCGACCAGCAGTTCCGGATAGGCCAGCCGCAGCACCACGCGTTGTCCGGTGATCTGAGCGGTGGATCAGAAGCCCAGGCCGCACAGCGGCGTGGGCAGGAATCCGTAGTTGATCAGTGCGGCGTGCGCGGTCCTGGTGGAGCAGAACCAGCCCTTGGTCCTGGCGGTCAGGGCTGTCGCGGTGGCGAGCACGGCGGCTCCCGCGATCAGCTTGCTGAGCATGCGCATGTTTCCGCTCCTCCTGCAGGCGAAAAAGCGCCCACAAATGCACGGTGCTCCGAGAACGCAGCGATCGGCCCGATGGCCGACGGGCTCAGCTTTCCGTGACCGCCAATCCCCCACAAGGGAACATAAAAAGGCAGATAACTGATGTCTGGCTTAACTACAGGCATCTGTCCGATGAAGCAGCAGCTTGGGGGCATGCGTATGGTTAAGGCGCAGTCAGTAAACGGGCAATTGCTTGTCATTAATTGGCCTGCAGACAAAATACATAAAATGCGCCGATAAGCCTGGGCAAAGGCCAGCCTGGCTCACGAAGCGGCTGACGAACCCGACCGCCAGTCGCGAGTTCTGTCAGCCGGTGTCGAGAACCTGGAAGGCTTCGGCGAGGCGGCCGTCCGGCAGGCCGCCCTCGGCGGCGTTGCGGGCGAGCCAGCCACGCAGCCGCTCTTCCAGCTGACCGGGGTCGCTGATCTGGCTCCCGTGGGCGCGCAGGGCCGCCATCTTGCGCGGGAAGGTATCGGCGACGTCCACGTAGTGGCCCGCTTGCGGGGTTCCGGAGATCCATACCTCGCGGACGGTCCAGGGCTCGAGCCCCTCGGCGGCCAGCAGTTCGGGGAACGCGAACGGGTTCCTCGCGTCGGGGTAGACGGCGTCCAGCGTCGCCGACCCGACGGCCCGGTGGTCGGGATGGCTGGCGCCCGGCCGGGCGTAGTTGCGTTCGGGGGACTGGCTGACCACGCGGTCCGGCCGGACCTGCCGGATGACTCTGGCCAGGTCCCGGCGCAGCGCAAGAGTGGCCTCGACCTGGCCGTCCTGGTAGCCAAGGAACCGCAGGTCGTGCACGCCCACCTGCTTGGCCGCGGCGGTCTGCTCCGCGCGGCGCAGGGTTGCCATGTCCGCGCGCGAGACCGACCGGTCGCTGCCGCCGGCGTTGCCGTCGGTGACGATGCAGTAGATCACCTCGAGGCCCGCGTCAGTCCAGCGGGCGATGGTGCCCGCGGCGCCGAAGTCGACGTCATCCGGATGAGCGGTGATGGCCAGGATGCGGCTGATCTCGTCGTCTGCAAGCACGAGCACGATCTTACGGGCAGGGCTCGCGCCCCGGCCGGGTACCGCCGACGAGGGGTGCCCGGCCGGGGCGCGGCGCGCTCAGTCCAGGGACGACATCACGTGCTTGATGCGGGTGTAGTCCTCGAACCCGTACATCGACAGGTCCTTGCCGTAGCCGGAGTTCTTGAAGCCGCCGTGCGGCATCTCGGCCACCAGCGGGATGTGGGTGTTGATCCACACGCAGCCGAAGTCCAGCCGGCGTGACATCCGCATGGCCCGCCCGTGGTTGGAGGTCCACACCGACGAGGCCAGCCCGTAGTCGGTGCCGTTGGCCCACCGGACGGCCTCGTCCTCGTCGCTGAACTGCTGGACGGTGATGACCGGGCCGAATACCTCGTTCTGGATGATCTCGTCGTCCTGGTGCAGCCCGTCGACCACGCTGGCCTCGAAGAAGTAGCCGCGCGACCCGGTCTGCCGGCCGCCGGTGACCACGCGCGCGTGGTCGGGCAGCCTGCCGATGAACCCGGCCACCCGCTCCAGCTGGCTGGCGTTGTTCAGCGGCCCGAAGTCGGCGTCGGTCACGTCGGGGCCGCCTACCGTCTGGCCCTTGGCCTGCTCGGCGAGCGCGGCCACGAAGTCGTCGTGAATCCCCGGCGCGGCCAGCACCCTGGTCGCGGCCGTGCAGTCCTGGCCGGCATTGAAGTACCCGGCGATGGCGATCGCCTCGGCGACCTTGGCCGGGTCGGCATCGTCGAAGATCACCACCGGCGCCTTGCCGCCGAGTTCCAGGTGCACGCGCTTGAGGCCGGCGGCCGCGGCCGTGGCCACTTCCTTGCCGGCCCGGACACTGCCGGTGATCGACACCATCTGCGGAACCGGATGAGAGACCAGCGCGCGGCCGGTGTCCCGGTCTCCGCAGATGACGTTGAACACGCCCGGCGGCAGGTGCTCGCTCATCAGCTCGGCCATCAGCAGCGTGCTGGCCGGCGTGGTGTCTGACGGCTTCAGCACCATCGTGTTGCCGGCCGCGAGGGCCGGCGCCCACTTCCAGACCGCCATCATCATCGGGTAGTTCCACGGCGTCACCGCGGCGCAGACGCCGATCGGCTCACGGCGGATGAACGAGGTGTACCCCTCCAGGTACTCCCCGGCCGAGCGGCCCTCCAGCATCCGCGCCGCGCCGGCGAAGAACCGGATCTGGTCCGCCATCGGCGGGATCTCTTCGGAAAGCGTCAGCGCGATCGGCTTGCCGGTGTTCTGCGACTCGGCCGCGACCAGCTGCTCGGCCTTGGCCTCGATCGAGTCGGCGATCCGCAGCAGCGCCAGGCTGCGCTCGGCGGGAGTGGCGTCGCGCCAGCCCTCGAATGCCTCAGCGGCGGAGGAGAAGGCCGCGTCGACCTCAGTCTCGCTCGAGACCGGCGCGGTGGCGAAAACCTCCCCGGTGCTGGGGTCGATCAGCTCGGCGCGGCGGTCGAAGGAGATATCGGTGTACTGCCCGCCGATGAAGTTGCGTAGATCATCCACCCTGAGGCCTCCGTTTCGGAAAAGTGCTGTTCTTAGGTTCCGGGCGGCGTCCGTTCCTCGCAAGCCCATGGCGAGCCGTACTCGGTGAGCAGGTCGAGGAACGGCCGCGCGGGCAGCGCCTCGGGACCCAGCACCCCCGTGCCCGACCAGGCGCCCGAATCGAGCAGCTCGAGGGCCACGACCGGGTTGACGGCCGTCTGCCACACCACCGCCTGCGAGCCGTACTCTGCCATCGACCAGGCGTTGTCGACGACGTGGTGCAGGTAGACCTCGCGCGGCGCCCCGTCTTTGCCGGTCCCGGTCACCCAGGTGCCCGCGCAGGTCAGGCCGGTCATCTTGTCCCCGAGAGTGGCGGGATCGGGCAGGCACGCGGCGACCACGTCGCGCGGCGACACCGACGCGGAGCCGACGCTGACCGGGTCAGTCGCGTCCAGGCCCACCTTGTGCAGGGTCTGCAGGACGCCGATGAACTCGGCGCCGAGGCCGTACTTGAACGTCACCCGCCGCGCCTTGACCCAGCGGGGCATCAGCAGCACTTCCTCGTGCTCCACGTTCACGCACTCAACCGGGCCGATGCCGGCCGGGAACGTGAACACCTCGGGCTCGCTGAACGGCGGGGTGGTGAACCAGCCCCGGTCGGCTTCCCAGATCACCGGCGGGTTTAGGCACTCCTCGATGGTGGTCCAGATCGAGAAGGTCGGGGCGAAGTCGTACCCGGCCACCTCGAGGTTGGCGCCGTCGCGCACGCCGAGCTGGTCGATCTCGCTGAACAGCTCATCGGCCGCGTGCCGCGCGAAGACATCAGACAGCCCCGGCTCGACCCCGATGCCCACCAGCGCCAGCTTTCCGGCGTGTTCCCACTGGTCAGCGAGCGCGAACTGGTCGTCGCCAAGCTTGACACCTGTGTTGCTATATGGCACATCCTGGTGTGGATGAGACAAAGACATCGCCATGTCCAGATAATGCGTGCCGGCGGCCAGCGCCCCGGAGTACAGCGGCATGACGAAACGCGGGTCCGTCGCGTTCATCAGCACGTCGCAGGAGTACTCGGTCAGGAGGGCGGCCGTCGCCGCCTCGTCGCGGGCGTCCAGTTGCACGGCTCGGTAGGCGTCCTTGGCCGCGGCCGCGTGCTGCGCCCTGGCCAGGTCATAGTCGGCGATGACGAGTTCGGCGAACGGGCGGCGGGCGGCGATCCGGGCAAACGCGGTGCCTACTCCGCCGGCCCCCACGAGGAGTATGCGCATACCGGGGATCCTAGCCCTCAGTGCCCCGCAGATACACGGGACCAGTCGTGATACCTAGCTGTTACAACGGAAATCGTTGCCCGAACTTGCAATTCATGCTAGAACCGTCGCACCTGGGTGTGTCTAAGAAGCCGCACCTTGCTACCCGGAATCCGCCGTACCGTGTCGGTGCTGCCGCACACGTAGCGCCCTGCCCGAGCCACTCGGGTAGCTGCCAGGAGGGGTAATTCATGGCCACCTCGACGTCAGACCTGCAGTCAGTAGAGGAATACAGGGACAAGGGCCTGAAGCAGGGCGCTCTCGGGCTGGCCTCCAGCGTCGTCATGGGCGTCGCTAGCACCGCCCCCGCCTACAGCCTGGCGGCGACGCTGTTCTTCGTGGTGGCCTTCGTGGGCCTGAAGTCGCCGTCAGTCGCCGTGCTGGCCTTCATTCCCATGCTGCTCTGCTCGATCGGCTACAGCGAGATGAACAAGGCCGACCCTGACTGCGGGACCACGTTCACCTGGGCGACGCGGGCGTTCGGCCCTAAGACCGGCTGGGCCGGCGGCTGGGCGATCGTGGCCGCCGACATCCTGGTCATGGCCAGCCTGGCCCAGGTGGCCGGGCAGTACGTGTTCCTGCTCTTCGGCGCGGATGGCATCGGCACGAACCCCACCAGCGGCTGGGTGCTGCTCACCGGGATCCTGTGGATTGTCGCGATGAGCTATATCTGCTACCGGGGCATTGAGGTCTCCGCGTGGTTCCAGCGCATCCTGCTGACCATCGAGATCATCATGCTCCTCGTGCTTGCGGTGACCGCGCTGGTCAGGGTGTGGACCGGACACCACCCCGCCGGATCGGTCACGCCGAGCTTCAGCTGGCTGCTGCCGACCCACCTGGGCTTGTCCGCCTTCATCACCGGGCTCATCCTCATGCTGTTCATCTACTGGGGCTGGGATACCGCCGTCTCGATCAACGAGGAGACGAAGGACAAGGCCAAGACGCCGGGCCGGGCCGCGATCATCTCCACCGTGATCCTGCTCATCACCTACGCCATCGTCATCTTCGGCATACAGGCGTTCGCCGGGGTCGGCACCAAGGGCATCGGGCTGGCCAACTCCGCGCACGAGTTCGACGTGCTGTCGGTCACGGGCTCGGCGATCTTCGGCAGCAGCGGGTTCGGCACGTTCCTGTCCCGGCTGCTCATCCTGATGGTGCTCACCTCGGCTTCTGCCTCGACGCAGACGACAATCCTGCCGACCGCCCGCACCACCCTGTCGATGGCCGCTTACAAGGCCATCCCCGCGGCCTTCGCCAAGATCCACCCCCGGTACCTGACGCCGACCGTCTCCACCATCGTCATGGGCCTCGTCTCGATCGCCCTTTACATCCCGTTCAACTACATAGCCGGGGGCAACCCGATCGGCGACGCGGTCACGGCCATCGGGCTCTACATCGCCTTCTACTACGGGCTGACCGCCTTGTCCTGTGTCTGGTATTACCGCAAGACGTTGACCAGCAGCGCCCGGAACCTGTGGATGCAAGGCATCCTGCCGGCGCTGGGCTGGCTGATCATGTGGGCGGCGGGCATCTACAGCCTGCAGAGCGACTGGGTGGCGACCAACAGCCTCACCAGCTGGACCGTGCCGGGCCTGCACTGGGAGATCGGCGGGATCTTCCTGATCGCCGCCGGGGCCGCGCTGGTCGGCGTGCTCGGATTCATCCTCATGCGGGTGACCGCGCCCGCCTTCTTCAAGAAGCAGACCCTCACCAGGGGTACCCCGACCTTGGTCCCCGACGAATAGCTGACCCGGCCGGGGCCGGCCGACCCTGCCAGGCGGCGTGCTGAGCCGCGGTGGACATCGGCCCCGGTTAGGATGGCGGGCGTGCTCGATGACGCCCAGATCGGCCGCGTGCTTTCCATCATGGCCCACCCCGACGATGTGGACTTCAGTGCGGCGGGAACCATCGCGCACTGGACGGAAGCAGGGATCGAGGTGGTCTACTGCGTGGTGACCGACGGCGACGCCGGCGGCTTCGACGAGGACTTCCCCCGGTCCGAGATGCCGGCCGTGCGCCGGGCCGAGCAAGTGGCCGCCGCGAAGTGCGTCGG
>JBKQMG010000090.1:0-5148 GCA_052146815.1 Streptosporangiaceae bacterium
ATCACCTCACCTCGGAGACCTGTCTTCCGTATGCCTTGCCAGGCCTTGCTGACACATAGCCCGACGCTCTCTTCTTCGTTGAGGCAGGGCATGACAACACTGATATCGACGGCGCCGTGGCCTCGAAAGCCGTTCGTGGCGGAGCATTGCGGACAGCTGAATTCCGCCCGGAAGTCAACGGACTCGGACAAATTCGCCCCCCTGAAATTTACCGGCACGCCCCCGCATGATAAATACCATTCCTGCCGCGTCGCACCGTACCACGTCTCAGGGCGAGTCCGCTGGAAATCTCAGGCCGTGCGACTTCGAACTGCCCCTGATGTGAGGGATGCGCTTAGTGCGCACGAGGCTGACGGACTGCAGGTAATGCTTTACTGCCCGGGTCCGCCGCGATCCAGTGCCACGTACTTAGGCATTCCGGGATCAAATCAAGCGGACTGTGGCCGGCGTGGCCGGGCGATAACGCGACAGGACCCCTATTGCACCGGGTCAATCCATCACGAGCTTCCCGATATCAGGGGCACCGCTGCCCGTAAGTATTCACGTCGCGCGCTCTGCGTGACGGCTTCGAGTGTGGGTGGCTGTCGGGTTTCCCCTGCTGGCGGTCACGAAGATGGCATGGCGCTCATTACCGGTGAGCGGGCGGGTTCCCTGGTTGCTGCGCTGCGAGTTCTTTGCCGGCTGTGGGTGACTGGCGGCCAGGTCCGTTTCGTGGTGTCTGCGCTTATGCCCTGGCTTCTGCTTCGGGCAGGCCTGCTGCTGGCGAAGCTGGCCGATCAGCCCGCGCAGCGATTCGGCGACCTGGCCGGGCTGTGTCAGCAGCGCGAGGTGGTGGCTCATCTGTTCTGTCACGGGCCAGCCAAGTTCCCGCGCGTTGGCCGCCTGGTCCTGGTATGCCTCGCTCAGCTGCAGGTAACCGGCGGGGGCATCGGGCCACTGCGGCGCCGGCGGGTGGATTTCCTCGAACATGGCCAGCGGCAGCCGGGGGCAGCCCGCCGCGAAGTGCTGCCGGGTATCTGGATCGGGAATGAGCTCAGCCAGGGCCTCATCGCCCCACCATTGCGGCCAGGGCGGCAGCCAGCCCCGGGCATCAGCCATCTCCCGCAGCTGGGCCGCCAGATCGGGCGGCGCGGTTTCCATCCAGGTCTGCCCCGGCGTCGGCAGGCCAGCGTCGACGAAGATGTAACCCCGGACCTGACCGATGATGGCGCCCGCCGCGGCCAGCAGCGGCCCGGCCCCGCTATGACCGATGAGGATCGCGGGCCGGCCGGACGCGCTGCGGGCTATCACCCGGGCCTGGCGCAGGCAGTACGGCGGCCCTGCGGTCACAGTGCCGGTAAGGTCGGGGACGCCCGCCTGGCAGCCGCGCCCGGCCAGGTCAGCCGCGACCAGATCCCAGGTTGCGCACCCGACCAGCGGGCTATGGACGAGCAGCAGCCGGGCGGTCATGCCCCATTCGTATCAGCCCCGCCGGCCAGGCTGGTGTCTCCCGCCATCCGGGCAGGTTCCACGGTCCGCCGGCGTGGGTGCGGGGGATCTTCCGGAATCGGCTCAGCGTGCCGGCTTGATCACTGCTGGGATGTCCTGATCATGGTGGCCTGTGACCGGCCTGCCGCCGCCTGCTGCTGGGCGCGGCTCATGCGCGGCGCGGGATGAGCTGATCGGTGAGCTGGCGCGGGCGGTCGGGGAGCTGCGGGCCCAGGTCGCGGAGCTGAGGCGCCGGCTGGGCCGTCACAGCGGCAGCTCCTCGATGCCGCCGTCGGCAGATGACCTGCCGGGACGGGCGCCGCCCGGGCGGGAGCGGCGCGGCGGGGGCAGCAAGCGCGGACGCGGGAAGCAGCCGGGGGCGCCGGGCGCGTCGATGGCGCAGGCGGAACCCGATGAGGTGATCGATCACCGCCCTGCTGGCGCGTGCGGGTGCGGGGCGGACCTGGCCGGCGCGGCGGACCTGGGTGTCGTCCGGTCGTTCCGGCAGCTGGAGGTGCCGCTGATGACAGCACGCCGCGTCCAGCATGACCTCCGCCAGGCCCGCTGCCAGTGCGGCGACGTGCATGTGGCGGCCTGCCCGGAAGGGGCAGGCGGATCGGCGGTGAGCATCGGCCCGAGCCTGCGCGCCCTGGCGGTGTATCTCACGGTGTTCCGGCACGTGCCCGCCGAGCGATGCGCCCAGCTGATCGCCGACGTCACCGGGGCCCGGGTCTCGGTGGGCTTCGTCCGCTCCTGCCTGGCCAGGGCAGCCGCCGTGATCGCGGATGTGGTCAAACTGATCAAGACGCTGATCACCGCCGCCCGCGTGGCCGGATTCGATGAGATCACGCTGCGGTGCGGGCCCGCCGGGACCAGGAAGTACGTGCTGGCCGCCGTCACCGAGCGGCACTCGGTGTTCTTCCCGGGACGGCGCACCCTGGAATCCTTCCGCGAGTTCGGGGTCCTGCCCGCGTTCACCGGCATCGTGGTCTCTGACCGGTATGCGAGCTGCTTCCGCCACGGCTGGGAGCACATCGCCGGAAATCAGGCCTGTCTGGCCCACTTGATCAGGGACCATGAGGACGCGGCCGAGTGCTACCCGAACGCCATCTGGCCGGTGCAAGCGCAGCGGGCGCTGCGCGCCCTGATCCGCGCCTGGCGCGCTGCCCGTGACGACGGCCAGCCTGAAATCCCCCCGCACATCGCCGGCCCGCTCATCCACGAGTTCCGCCACGCCGTGCTGGCCGGGCTCTCTGACGTGCCCCGCGTCCCCGGCCCAAGTCCTCCACCGCCCAGCACCCCGGCCGGGACCTGCTGGAATTCTGCTCCAGCCCCCAAGATGACGTCCTGCGGTTCACCCGCGACACCAGGATCTGGCCGGCCAGCAACATCAGCGAGCGCGCCGCCCGCCCCGTCAAGACCCAGCAGAAGATCTCCGGGAGGCTCACCAGCGAGGACACCACCCAGGACCGCCCCGACATCCGCAGCTACATCGACACCGCCCGCAAGCACGGCCAAAACGTCATGGACGTCCTGCGCAGCGCCATGACCGGGGCGCCGTGGCGGCCACCGCTGCCGGCGCCCACCTGATCACAACCAGCGAGCGTCACCCAGCGCAAGCGGGATGAATGTTTACCGCTGCCCGCTACGGATTTTCCCGCGCCCCGGATATGCCGCGCACGGGACAAGGCACAGGCCGGCGCGGTGTTTCCCGGCGACGGCCATCCCGCTCGTACCCGAGATCTTCTTTTCCAAGTTGGCCCCGGCGCTCACGCGGCGAGGCACGGTACGCTGCCGCTGGTAGAGATTCAACCCCAATCGCATCTGCCTCGCCGCAATCGCCGCCGGGCACTACGAGTCGTACCCGGCGGTAATTCAGTCCGCACCCACCGGCGCCCGGTCACGCTGAGCTTCAGGCACGGGACGAACGGGCCGTGGTACTCGTCCGGGCTACGGCACGCCGGGATCGTGCCGGCACAAGGGCCGGCGCGGGAACCGCCACCTCGGAAACAGCTTCCGCCAGCGGCTCAGGACCCAGCCGCCGGCGGGCCCCGGGTGATCCCGCCCGACGTCGGCACGCCTCACGAATCGTCCCGGCACCGCCGCGAGGTCGGCGTCTCGGTCAGCCGGGCAGCGACCTCCTCATAGTCATCATCGGCTCAGGGATCGGTGAACCCGGATGGGCATCGCCATGGAGTAATGAGATTGGCCGCGATGCCGCAGGCGGGTCAGGCGGGGGCGTCCCTGACGTTCTCAAAGCCCAGGAACTGGCCGTTGAGTACCTCGGAGGCCTTGGCCAGCAGGTCGGCCGCGGAGAACGGCTTCTCCACGAGTGCCACGCCGGCGTCGAGCCTGCCCTGGGAGGCGAGGACGGGCCGGGCGTAGCCGGACATGTAGAGGACTGCGATGCCGGGCTTGACCGCCTGCATTTTCTCCGCGACTTCCTTGCCGAGCATGTGCGGCATGACGACGTCGGTGACGAGCAGGTGGACGTCGCCCGGGTGGTCGCGGGCAATGTCGAGAGCCTCCGGGCCATTTGCGGCGGTGATCACGCGGTAGCCATTGCGGGTGAAGATCCGCTTTGTTACCTCCCGCAGGGCTGCTTCGTCCTCGACGACCAGGACGGTCTCTCCCTTGGGCGTCCGCTGGTAGGGCACGGGTTCCACTAGCGGGACGGGTGACTCGGTGGTAACCGGCAGTGTGATGGTGAAAGTGGTGCCCGCGCCGGGTTCGGAGTAGATCTTGATCTGGCCCTCGGCCTGGGCGAGGATCCCGTAGACGGTGGCCAGCCCGAGCCCGGTCCCAGCGCCCTCTCCTTTGGTGGTGAAGAACGGCTCGAAGACATGCTCGGTAACGTCGGCGGTCATCCCGGTGCCGGTGTCGCTGACCCGCAGCCGCACGTTCTTTCCCTGCCGCGACTTCGATCCCCCGGCGACTGAGTCGTCGTCCACGGTGATGTTGCAGGTATCGACGGTCAGCGTGCCGCCGGAGGGCATGGCGTCGCGGGCGTTGACCGCGAGATTGACCAGCAGCTGCTCCAGCTGGCCCGGGTCGGCCAGGACCGGCCACAGATCACCGCCGAGCGAGGTGACCAGCTCGATGTGCTCGCCGAGCGTGCGGCGCAGCATTTCCCCTACCGAGGTGATGACGTTGTCCATGTTAAGGACCTGCGGCCGCACCACCTCCCGGCGGGCGAAGGCGAGCAGCTGGCGGGTGAGGCTGGCCGCCCGTTCGCCAGCCCGTTCGATCTGCCCGAGGTCACTGAGGGCCGTATCCCGGTGCAGAGCCCAGTCCGATTCGGTGGCGGCGGCGAGTTCCTCGGAGACGAAGGATACGTAGTTGAGGATCACGGCAAGCAGGTTGTTGAAGTCGTGTGCGACCCCGCCGGCGAGCTGGCCGAGGTTTTCCAGGCGCTGGGCCTGCTGCACCTGTGACTCCGACCTATCCCGCCCAGCCTGGGACCTGAGCCGTTCTCGCTCCGCCTGGGCCTCCAGGCGCTCGGTCATGTCCCGGACCGCGGCGGCGATCAGGACCCCTTCGTCGGTGTCGATGACGGACAGGGAGATCTCCGCGGGGAACGTGCTGCCGTCCCGGCGGCGCCCGGACAGCTGCATCCCCGGCCCCATCGGCCGCCGCTGGGGGTTGGCCATATACCCGGCCCGGTGCCGCGCGTGCATGGCA
>JBKQMG010000091.1:0-33257 GCA_052146815.1 Streptosporangiaceae bacterium
CGGCCGGGAGTTTCCTTCGCACCGGTCCTGGCGAAGACGCATGCGCAGAGTCGGTAGGCTTGCCGACGGAGGATTCGCCTAGTGGCCTAGGGCGCACGCTTGGAAAGCGTGTTGGGGGCAACCCCTCGCGAGTTCGAATCTCGCATCCTCCGCCATCCTGACTTGCAGAAACACGCCCGGCGCTCGCTGGGCGCCGAGAGCTTGTGGCCAGCATTTGTCCCAGTTGGCCAGCGAATCTGGCCACGATCTCGCCTCCGAGGCCAATGTTGGCGTGGTGCCGCATCCGGAGACCACTGCGCTGACCTGCGGTTCCGCTCACAGGCTTCCCGCCGAGTCCGCCACGGCGCGGCGATTTGAGGAGGTCAGCACGCCGCCAAGCGTGCTGACGGTCAGGCCATATCTTGCCTGTAGCCGCGGTTGCATGGCTCTTCTGGACGGACTCGCCGATTTCGGTTACGCCTGGCTGATCACCGGGCTGCATGGCAGGGGTCACTGTCGGCAGATCAAGCAGCAGTGTCTCGGCAGATCCACCACGCAACGTTCGGCAGATCAACCACAACTCGCTCGGCAGATCAACCACTGGTCAGATCTGCCCCCCGGTCACGTCATCGGCCAGGCCCAGCACGGCATAGAGGGCTTGCTTGGCGGGAGGAGAACGGCGGTCTGCCGCCGACCCCGGGTCCCGGCGCGGTCAGCCGGGACCGGGCCAGATTGAGCGCTTGGGAGATCGCCTCGACGCCGCCCACGAGCAACAGCAGTCAGGTCCAGGAGGCGCCGGGTTGGTATCTCAGTTTGCGCCTCGTTCGCTACAGGCCAGGACTGTTCACCAGCGTTCACATCAGCGCCATCGCGGCCAGTGTACCGCGTAGTGCCACATGGTGACACTGCGCGGTACACTGGCCGCATGGCTGATCACTACACGCTGCGGCTTGCGCCGGGCCTCCGGCAGCGACTGGCGGAGCGAGCGCGCCGGGCGGGCCTGGCGGAGCGCACCCTGGCACAGCGATACGTCGAGGAAGGACTGCGCCACGACGCGCACCCGCTGATCCAGTTCATCGACGGGCCGAGCGGCCGCCGCGCGAGCCTTGTCGGGCGAGGGCTGGATGTCTGGGAAGTGATCGCCACAGTGCGCGACAACCACGGGTCTGCCGCCGAGGCAGCTGAGTACCTGGAGGTCCCGGCCGGGCTTGTCGAGGCCGCCGTGTCGTACTACGGCGAGCACCGTGGCGAGATCGATCGGGAGATCGAGCTTAACGAGGCGGAGTACGAGCGCGGCCGGGCCGCCGCCACCGCCGGGGAGCAGGCACTACGCCCGTGAAAGCTCTCCTGGACGAGCAACTGTCACCGCAGATAGCCGAGGTATTGCGCAAGTCTGGCTACGACGTCGAGGCCGTCCTGGATCGCGATGACCTCATCGGGCGCAGCGACCGCATCGTCTTCGAGGTCGCCTGCGGCGAGGGACGTGCCGTCGTCACCAACAACATCAAGGACTTCCGGCCGCTCGCGGCTGAGTTCCTGGCTCAGGGAAGGAGCCACGCCGGCCTGATCTTGCTCCCCTCCGCACGGACGCGCTCCCGGGACGCGATCGCAGCCATCGCCCGTGCGATCGAGGCCATACTCAGGGACAACCCCCAAGGACTGCGCTCGAGTGAACGCTGGATCGGCCCGCTGCTGGGCATGTAGGGGCCGTCAGCCGTTGAGCGAACGGCACTGGCCCGCAGCGAGGCACCAGATCAGGCTAACTGCTGCGTCGAATCGACGATGCGCAGCCGCTACGAGAACGGATATCAGGTGATCACCCTGAGCGACTGCGTCGCCGCGACCTCGGCCGAGGAACACGACAACGCCCTGCGATACGACTACCCGATGTTCTCCAAGCCCATGACATCAAGCGAATTCATGGAGGCCCTTGGCTGACGCTGCACCCCGTACCTTTCGCGGGGTGCAGCGGCCCGCCGCGACCAGACGATCTACTTCCATTACACCACCGCACCAGGGACTCGATCGAAGCGCAGCCGACCCCATACCCGAGGACCTCCGCGCAGCCATAACCAAGATCAACAACTCCGGACATGGTGCGCACTGAATCGAAGATCGGTGCTCAGCTTGGCGCGCAGCAGCACCCGGCGGAGCGCAGCGGAGCCACGCTGGCCGCCGATAGCGCAGATCACATGCGGTTCATCGTCGCGTGGCATCGTCATCATCGCGCCGCTCCTTGAGTCGGCGAGCGCCGTAAGCATTCATGAAGGCTCTAGCCGCCGACTGCGCGACAGGGGCGAGGTCGTGGGTCGCCGCGTAGTCGT
The DNA here is from genome assembly GCA_052146815.1 of Streptosporangiaceae bacterium. GTDB lineage: Bacteria > Actinomycetota > Actinomycetes > Streptosporangiales > Streptosporangiaceae > DATJZH01. The sequence continues at coordinate 2,304 of JBKQMG010000091.1, forward strand.
CGTCACCGGTGAACATGGCCTTGTTCACCGGGATCCAGAACAGCATGCCGACGAAATGCTCGGCCGCCGCTGTCGCGTCGTCGACTGCGAGCAGGCGTCGGTCAGCGAGCGCTCGGAAGCTCTTCGACAGCGCTGCGAGCGCCCGCCCGAAGCCTTTCTCGTACCATGCGGTGGCAATCTCGGGAAACCGGTCCGCAGAGGAGATCACCAGACGACGGAGCCGCAGGACGCGTGGCTGCATGAGCGCGACCAGGAACCTTTCGGCAAGGTGCTCCAGGTCTCCGGCCAGATCGGAGGTATCGGTCAGGCTGTCGGCTATGAGACCGACAAGGGCGTTCATGTCGTCCGTGGTCGACAAGATGATGTCGGCAAAGAGGCTTTGCTTATCGGTGAAATGCTTGTACACGGTCTGCTTGGAGACCCCGGCGCGCACGGCAATTTCCTCCATCGTGGCGCCCTCATAGCCACTGGCGAGGAAGATCCCGATGGCTGCCTCACGAATCTCCCGGTGGCGTCGATCCGAGCTTCGCTCAGGCTGTCCGGCAGGGGGCATCACTGTCACCCTCCTAGAGTACTAGACAGACCAGTTCCCAGTCCGTACTATACCGTCTAGTTCCAGTGACGACGATCCCAGGAGGCCAGCCATGAAGCTGGAGGCATACCTGTTCTTTCCAGGCAACACCGCGGAAGCAATGACCTTCTACCAAGGCATACTCGGCGGCGAGCTCGCGATCACCCGGCGCGGCGATGTCGATCCGACGGCGCCGCAGGGCGAGAAGAATCTCGTCATCAACGCGGCGCTCGACAGCGGCCTGTTCACGCTGCGCGCAAGTGACCGCGCTGACGCGACGATCGACGTTCAGACCAGGATCGAGCTGACCCTCTCCGGCACCGATAAGGACGAACTGCGCCGGATCTTCGACGCTCTGAGTGACGGCGGGACGGTCAAGGCGGCCCTGGAGAAGATGTTCTGGGGCGACATCTTCGGCGCCCTCATCGACAAGTTCGGCATCGGCTGGCAGGTCAACATCACGGCGAGCTGAACGCAGGACTTCACGATGCCCATCGATGAGGCAGAGGCGCCCAGACTCCGGGAGGACGGATTATGGCCGATCACCATGGGCCGTGGCCCAAGCAAGGACCCGCGTCTTATTTCCCGTCAATTGAGAAGAAGTACGGCCGCTCGATCGCGCAGTGGCAGGAGATCATCGCCGGCTGCGGCTTCCAGAAGCACATGGCAATCGTCGAATACCTCAAGTCCGACTTCGAGATGGGGCATGGTCACGCCAACGCACTCGTCGGCTGGACGCTCGCCGGAAACACAGCCACACCCGGATCCCCTGGACTGACCGGATCCCGCACCTGAACGCCTGGCTGCCCTAGAAAGAACATGGGACGAGCCAGCCAGGCCGACGACCAGCGGGTGGCGTGCCTGGCAGCGCCCGGCATCGGCTCCATCTGAATCCTGCCGCCGCCTGGTCCGCTCGTTGCACCCAAGGTGATCGCCAGGGTGCCGGCGCAGAGCGAGTGCCGACGGGGCAAGTTCCATGACGCCTACGTGCATGACCTGATCGACCGCGATGTCAGGCAGCTGACAGAAATCGAGCGCGCCCCGCAGCTGACCGCGCTTATCCGCCTCCTGGCTACCCGCTCCGGACTTCTGGTCGCTCCAGGCAGCCTTGAGTCCGAACTGCAGATATCGCGGCCCACCGTCGCCCGCTATATGCGCCTGCTGGAGGAGGTCTTCCTTATCAAGCGCATCCCGGGCTGGTCACGGAATCTCGGCACCCGCGTCACCGCTGCGCCAAAGCTCGCCTTCGTCGATTCCGGGATCGCCGCGCGCCTGCTAGCGCTCGACTCTCACGCCCTGCGCGCCGTTCGGCCCATTGCTCGAAGGCTTCGTCCTGTCCGAGCTTGCGCGGCAGCTGACCTGGTCACACGAGCTTGCGGACCTTTACCACTACCGCGACCACAACAAGGTGGAAGTGGATGGCGTCCTGGAGAACCGCCGGGGTCAGGTCATCGGGATCGAGATCAAGGCCGCGTCCACGGTGAGGTCCGAGGATTTCGGTGGCCTGAGGCAGCTTGCCGCCAAGCTCAGTGACGACTTCGTAGCAGGCTTTGTCCTCTACACCGGCAACGCGACACTGCCGTTCGGACCAAAGCTGCGCGCCGTTCCGGTCAGCGCCATCTGGCAGCTCTAAACGCCACGGCGCGGTAGCAGACCGGGTGTCGTGTCTCAGTTCGTGTCTCATTCGCCAATGGCCGCGATCGTTCACCACCGTTCACAGCATCGGCATCGTGGCCGGTGACGGACTGTGGCGGACGCTGGTGAACGCCGGGCAGCATTGTTGGAAAGCGTGTTGGGGGCAACCCCTCAAGAGTTCGAATCTCTTATCCTCCGCCAGCGTTGAACTGGTAATACGTCGTCAGCGCCCTGGCCGTCAGCGCTGGCGATGCTAGGCGCCAGTCTCAGTTTCAGGCCACGTTCCAGCCTGGGCACAGGCGCTGACCAGCACTAACTCGGGATTCTTCCAAGCGCAGCGACCTGATTACCGGCGGCGCCGGGCAAACTCCCAGGTCACCAGATCCGTAGCATGCGAGGCGCGGGCCCTTGCCGGTGATTGTGCGCTGGCTCGCTTACTCCAGTGGCTGCCGCGAGAGGACCGAGGGCTGGCGGCCCGCGAACAGCCATCCGACCACGGCCGCTATCACGGGCAGGCCGGCCAGGATCATCTGGACATCGACCCAGGGCACGTGCGCGAGCGTGGCGGCGAGGCTGCCCGGTGCCCAGGCCACGACCGCGGCGAAGGCCACCGCCGAGCCGAGCACGGCTCCGAGGAGCGCGAGCGCGCCCGCGGTCACGCTGGATAATCGCGCGCCGCGTGAGCCCCGACGCGCCGACGGCGGCCAGCGTTCGCAGATCACCGGCGCTCTCACTGCGGATAAGACCCACTGACAGCGCAAGCACGCCGAGCGCGATGAGGATCCCGGCGGCAGTCGCCCCGTTGGCGATCTGTGAGAGCCCGAGCTGACCGGACTTGATCTCCAGCGTCCCGCCTGCCCCTGCGACCACCGAACGTGCCGAGCTGATCTGGACCGCGGTCAGCGGCTTCGGGGTTTGCACCAGCCATCCGGCCAGCATCATCTTCGCGTGCAGGACCTGGACGCCGTGCATGGTGATGATTGTGTTCGGCGCCGAAGTCCCGTCGGGCAGGGAGCTGAAGGTCTGGATAACCGGAAAGTTGACGGACGCTGCCGCCGGGCACGCGTAGATGTTGACTGGGGGCAAGAAGCACAACTGCATGTCCGGCTCCGAGGCCAGGCCCGGGCGCATGGTCAGGATGTCCGTGCTGGCACCGATCTCGTTCTGCTTGATTCCGAACCGGGCGAGCAATGCCGGGGTCGCCACGTACACGGTGCCGCTGAAGTTGTTCCTCAGGTTGTCAAGCTGCGCGAGCGTGGCAGATGCCTCCGGCCCCCGATCCTGGTGGGCGGATACCGCGGTGTACAGGGCCAGCACCGGCTTGGCGCGCAGCTGGGACGCGAGCGTGGTCACCTCAGCGTGCAGCGCCCGCACTCCAGTCGGCGGCTGGTTGGGTGCCGTCTGCCCCGGCGGGCCCCCGGCGGGTCCGGGGTTCGCCGCGCCGGCCTGCGCGTTGGTGTAGACAATGAGCTGGCTGGGGGTCAGGTTCTCCCCGGTCCAGTCCAGCGCCATAGAGAACCGGAAGCTCGCGCCCAGCGTGGTCACCATGGCCAGGAACACGGCGAAGCTCACCGCCGCCAGCGCGGCAGCCGAGCGGGTCCGATAGCGCGCCAGGTCGCGCAGCGCGATGCGCACCGCGACCGGCGACCGCGGCCCGGCCGCCCCGGCCAGGACCGTCACGCAGACGCCCGCGAGCAGGAACATCCCGACCGACGTGACGATCAGGCCGGCCAGCAAGGACCCGCCGGTGGGAGCGCCGCCGGACAACAGCAGGAGGGCCAGCCCAGCGGCGAGCGTAGTGAGGCCCGCTGCCGCCGACCGGTGCACGGCGGCCAGCCGCGGCGGACGGCCCGATAGCGCGGCGACCACGGGAACCCGCGCGACCATGCGCGCTGGCTGGCGTGCCGCCAGCATCGCGGTGATAACCGCCAGCGCCATCCCGGTGATGATCACCCACCAGGGCAGCCCCAGCGGGTCGACCACGTGGCCAGTGGCCGCCTGCAAGTGCGGAACATACGCGAGCCAGACGCCGAAGCCGACTGTCCCTCCGACGATCACGGCCGCCATCCCGACGGCTACGCCATTGGCGACCATGACCAGCTGGACGTTGCGGTCGGTGGCACCTAGATCGTTGACCGGGGATTCCGGGCAGGTCGGCGGCATTTGCGGCGACACACCGCAGGTGATTCGTGACTGACAGGTGAAGAGTGCCCAGGATCGGCGTGTCTGCACACGTCTGACCTTGGGAGCCTTCCGTGATCGCCGACCTGGACACTCTCCTGACCGCACTTTACGTGGAACTGACCGACCGGATTATCCCCTCCCTTGGGTTCACCCGGTCGGGGCCGGGCCAGCGGCCGGAAGTGAGCGATGCCGAGCTGGTGTGCCTGGCGGTGGCGCAGGTACTACTGCGCTATGACGATGAGCGGCACTGGCTGCGTGCCGCGGCGCGGCAGGCGGGCCACTTGTTCCCGCGGCTGCCGGGCCGGTCGCAGTACAACGACCGGGTGAAGAACGCCGGGGCGCTGATGGAGGCCGCGCTGCGCTGGCTGGCTGGCTGCACGCCGGGCAGCGCGGAGCTGCTGCGGCTGATGGACGCCACTCCGGTCCCGTGCGGGCACTCGGTGATCACCGCCAGGCGCTCGGATCTGGCCGGCTGGGCGGGGTACGGGTATTGCGCCAGCCATTCGCGCTGGTACTGGGGAAGCAAGCTGCTGCTGATCTGCACCTGCGACGGGACGGTGACCGGGTTCGGCCTGGCAAATCCGAAGCTGCACGGCGAGCGGGAGCAGGCCCGCAAGATGCTGGAGGACCAGCCAGCTAACCGCCCGGCACCGCGCACCGCCGTCGTGACAGACAAGGGCTTCTCCGGCGATGACCTGGAGGAATACCTGACCGGCGAGGACCTGGGCCTGACCTTGCTCCGCCCGGCCCGCAAGGACGAGAAGGCTCCCCGGCCGTTCCCGGACTGGCTGCGCCAGCGGGTCGAGGCGATCATCTGGACCCTGAAGAACCAGCTCGGCCCCGGGCACCACGGCGGCCGCGTCCCGGCCGGCCTGCGGGCCCGCGTCGTGCAGCGCCTGCTCGCGCTGAACGCCGTTATCTGGTTCAACTGGCTGATCGGCGCGCCCGTCAAGCGTTCCCTGATCGCCTACGACCACGTGTGACCTGCCCCGAAACCCCGGTCAACGATCTAGACAGCTGAGCATGCCCAGAACGCGCAGCCGCCGCTGCGCCAGCACCGTGAAACCGGCGACGGCGACCAGGCCGATGAACACCAGGCCAAGCACGGACGCCGCGAGCGCGATCCCAGCCGGGCTGATGCCGGAACTGCCGGCGCCCGGGTAGGACACCGACGCCGCGGATGGCAGGCCCGCGATGCTGCCCCGCCGGGCGTCCAGCAGGATTGACACCTGGTTGGGCTCGGTTACCTGCCCGGGCTCGACCAGCGCGAATTCAGCCAGCAGGTTGCTGGGGTTCTGTACGATCCCGGTCACCCGGTATGACCGTCCCGCCAGCCGGATCAAGCCGCCCCTGCTCACCCCATACAGGTTCGCGACAGCGCCGGTCAGCGCCACCTCGCCAGGCGCGGCCGGGTACCGCCCCGAGACCAGGGTCAGCATCGGCGAACCGAACGGGGCGCGCGGGTCCTCCGCGCGGAGCTGCACGTTCTGCGTGGTCCCGGTGCTGAGGTTCTCGTTCTCGATGACATTAACCGCGCCGTGCCGCCGCTTGATGGCCGCGATGTCGGCAGCGAGACGCGGATCGGAACCCGGCAGCGTGATCATCGCCGTAGCAGTCCCGAACGTCGCCTCGCCCGGCTGGCCTGGAGCAGCCGCTGCCACCGCACTGCCGGTAACCATGGCGGCCACCGCCACGGTCAGCAGGCCGAACACCAGCAGCTGCTGACGCCACTCGCGGCGGAACAGCCGCCAGCCCCAGCGGGCCACCGCCCGGCGGGCGACGAGGCCGCCCGTGTCCGCGGAAAGGTCGGCGGACTCCCGCAGCGCGACGCTCACTGGATCTCCCCAGGCGTGAGGAGGGACTCGGGGCCGGGCGGCCGGCTGGTCTGGCCGGCCACCCGCCCGTCGCGCAGGACTACAACCCGGTCGGCCCATGCGGCCAGCTGCGCGTCGTGGGTCACGACCACTGCGGCGACGCCCCGCTGGCAGGCCTCGTGCAGCAGCCGCATCACCTCGTCCGCGTGCACCGAGTCCAGCGCACCGGACGGCTCGTCGGCCAGCAGTAGGGGGGCGCCCCCCTACTATCGCCCGGGCGAAGGCGACCCGCTGCCGCTCGCCGCCGGACAGCTGATCGGGGAACCGGGCGGCCCGGTCGGCCACGCCGAGCGCTTCCAGCGCGGCCATCCCGGCCGCGCGTGCCTTCGGCACCGCGACGCCGTCCAGTTCCAGCGGCAAGGCGACGTTCTCGGCGGCGGTCAGCTCGGGCAGCAGGTTGTAATCCTGGAACACGTACCCGATCACCCGGCGCCGCAGCCGGGCCCGGCGGCCCCGCGACATTCCCGCCAGCGCCATGCCGCAGACCAGTACGTCACCGCTGGTCGGTTCCTCCAGGCTCCCGGCGATGGTCAGCAGGGTGGACTTGCCCGACCCGCTGGGTCCCATCACCGCCACCATCTCCCCGGCCCGCACCGACAGGTCCACCCCGGCAAGCGCGTGCACCCTGGCCGGCTCCTGGCCGTAGGTCTTGGACACCCCGCGCAACTCCAGCACGGTCACCGTGCTCCCGCCCGGTCCTGGGTGGCTCACCGCCGTGTCCCCAGCCGGCGAAGCTGCGGAACCGGAGCGAGGCCGGGGGCCGGAGCGGGCCGGGGCGGCGCGGCCGCGGCCCGCCGCAGCCGCGCGTCGGCGGCATCCAGCCACCGCGTCACCGCGTCCAGCCGGAACAGCTCGGCATCCACCACCAATGCCAGGCCCAGATCATCCCGGGCCTCGCCCTCTTTCAGCCGCGTCCACTGCTGCATCAGCTCCAGCAGGTACAGGCGGTGCGCCTGGATCACCTCATGCGCGTCGGTACCGGGCACCCGCGCCGCCACCAGCACCTTCATCACCAGCTCATCGCGCGGCGGGGAGGTCAGGTCCGGCGGCGTGCGCAGCCATGCGGCCAGTGCCTCCGCGCCCCGCGGCGTGATCCGGAACCGCTTCTGCGGTCCGTCCTGACCCGTGCCGTCGGATTCGGCCAGCCCGTCGCGTTCCAGGCGGCCCAGGGTCTTATACACCTGACCCACGTTGAGCGGCCACACCTCACCGGTCCCGGCCTCGAATTCTTCCCGCAGCTGCAGCCCGTACTTGGGTCCCTCGGACAGCAGCGCCAGCAGGACGTGCGAAACACTCACGACATCACCATGCCGGGCACAATACTCGGCATACTTGCCTCGCGCACAGTCTCAGTTTCAGTCTCATTCGCCAGCGTTCAGCACCATCCGCGGGGGACCGGCCCGCTTGAGATTCCCCAGGTACGTACGGTCGCGGGCCTTAGCGAACGCAGGCCCGCAGACTTGGAAAGCGTGTTGGGGGCAACCCCTCAAGAGTTCGAATCTCTTATCCTCCGCAACGCTGACCAGCGTGAACGTCGATGGCAGCCTGGTGTGGGGCTAGCCATCATTCGTTCGTAGTCTCATTTCCAGGCCACGCGGCAGCAGACTTTAGCCTGCTGACCTGCAGAATTAAGCCGTTCTTGGATCAAGGCGCTGCGCGGCACCACGGCGCACCCGCCACCGGGCTCTGCGCTGGGGCGCCCGCCCGGCACGGGCGCGCCCACCTAACAGCCACCATGGATCAGGACAGCTCACACAGCATCCAGACAGGCACGGGTCCCGTCTTCCTCGGCCTCGATTGTCCGGCTCGCGGCCACCGCGTCTAGGGCGGCCCTGCGGGCCGTCGCACGCGATCGGCTACGCCTACCCCAGACCCGGCGGCCACTCACCTGGTTGATGCGCCTATGAGGAAGACGGGAGATGTATAGGCGACACGGGCGTCCGAAGCTAGCGGTACCGTACGGCCAGTGACCAACGACCATCAAGGAGGCCTGGAGGTCGCGTGCGTATCAGCCTTGGCGATGTGTCCCTGTGGTTCGATGTCTCCGGCCCGTCAGTTATCCCGCAGGGGGACACGACGGTGGAGCGCCCGGTCCTGGTGGCCGTCCATGGCGGCCCCGGCCTGGACCACATGACGGTGAAGTCCGCGCTGGAGCCGCTGGCCGCCGATTTCCAGATCCTGTACTTTGACCTGCGCGGCCACGGCCGCAGCGACCGCAGCAGCGCCGAGTCCTGGAACATGCGGACCTGGGCCGATGACCTGCGGCGGCTGTGCGACGCGCTCGGGCTGCGCAAGCCGGTCATCCTCGGCAGCAGCTTCGGCGGGGACGTCGCGCTCACCTACGCGGCGCTGTTCCCCGATCACCCTGGCGGCGTCATCCTGGCCAACACGACTGGTGGCCACTGGGACGACCCGCGAGTCATCGAGGCGTTCGGCCGCGTCGGCGGCCCCGAGGCGGCCGCCATCATCGAGCGCATCCGCACATACCGCCGGGGCGGTTACGCCGCGAACGCCGAGGATCTCCAGGCTGAGTTCACCCGCGTCTGCTATCCGCTCTACAGCGCCACGCCGGGCTGGGCCGAGGAGTCCAGCCGGTTCCTGGCCCGGATGATCAGGAACCCGGACGTCGCCGCGCACTACGACAGCCACGAGATCTCAAGCTTCGATCCCTGGAGCCTGCTCGGCGCCGTCCGGTGTCCCGTCCTGGTCCTCGCCGGCGAGAACGACCCGGTCTGCCCGCTGCCCGTGGTCGAGGAACTAGCCAGCCGGCTGCCGGCCGGCACCACCCGCCTCGTGCGACTTCCCGAGGCGCGTCACACCATCTTCCGCGACCGCCCGGACCTCGCCTTTTCCGCCGTCAAGACCTTTGTCGCCCAGATCGGGGAAAGCCATCCGGCCAGCTGAGCCGCGCTGCCCGGCCAGGAAGACTGGACCACAGCCCGCCAGGTCCCGCAAACTGTGCGGACCCGGCCACCACTGGCCACGGCTCTCTTGCCCCTGATCTTGAACACAGAACGTGACCCGACGGACGGCGGTGTTCAGGTAGAGCCTCGTTGTTCAGATAAGTGTTCAGGCGGCGACGACTGCTGCCAAACCTGCTGCCAAGGCCGTGGACATCCGTGGACTCCGGGCCAGCGGCACAGATGCAGCCGTCTCACACATCTCTCACAGACTGACCGGACAGCGCCGGATAAGCGCACTTGGACCGGACATCCGATGGACCTGACCTGTGGGAATGGACTACAGCGGACTTGCCGGACGCCCCGCACTGATCTACGGATCTGAAGGCCAGCGTTCGACCCCCGTCCATAGCCCGTCTCGCGTTCTTAGTCTCAGTTCTAGTCTCATTCGCCAGCGTTCAGGCGTGTCCGCAGAACACCGCACTAGGCCACGTGGCCGAGGTCACAGACGGTGCTGGCCTGCCCTGAACGCCCGTCCGCAGACTTGGAAAGCGTGTTGGGTGCAAGCCCTCGGGGGTTCGAATCCCCATCCTCCGCCATCTGACCTGGGGAAACGCGTGGCTGGCTGCTCCTAGGTACCCAGCCTGGGTATAGGTGCGGTCTCATTTCCGGGCTCAGTTCCGGGCCCCGGAATGCCCGCCGATGGCGCTCTCACGCCGTCCGGCGCCTGGCATCGTGCCTGATCAGGGTCCGTCGCGGACGGAGATGAACAGAAATGTGCACGCCGCCAAAGCGTGCTCGGGCCGCCTTACTAGCTAGAACCGGCCGAGCGCCTCTCGCTGCTGCGGCCAGCTGACGCGGGCGAAGACGGCACAGCATGGCCGGACGGGCACGGCGGAGTGGATACCCTGCGCGGCTGTCATCAATGTGCCCGGCGGTCGCCCAGGACACTTTCCGCGGCGTGCCGCGATTACCAGCGCGGCCGGCCGCGCCACGGCATATCCCCATGCCTGCTCAGGATCCGGGCCGAGCACTGACCCCCGCCGCCAGCCGCCGTGTACGCCGTCACAGTCGGCTTGCGTGGTAATAAGGCCACCAGCACGGACCTCGGTGCCCTGTAGGACACCTGGACGACCTGGTCCGCAGCGACATCGACACGGATCGGTGGATTCCCGGCCGCAGGCCGGGACGAGCGGAAGATGAACCTGCTGGCGTCGACGCCGCACCTGGACACCCCGGCCGTGCTGAAGTCGCTAGCCAATTCCGGCACTCCGATCGGGAGTGACCGGGGCGTTCCGGCCCAGGACCGTGTTAGATCGCCGTCATCCCGTGCGACGCCGCTCGCCCGACCGGCCTGTGGCCGTAAAGCCGAACGTCAGCTTCCGGCTGTCAACGGCGACGACGACGACGCGGGTCACGGCTTGCAGGAGCGCCGTGTACGAGGTATCACTCGCACGTATATACTTAGTGTGTACTTCTCGTTTATACTCGTCGGCGTGAGCGTTCCCCTGACTCTCCTTGGCCTGCTCGAGCGTGAGTCGAGCCATGGATACGACCTCAAGCGCGACTACGACACCTTCTTCGGCCGCGGCAAGCCGCTGCCATTCGGCCAGGTGTACGCCACGCTTGGGCGCCTAGCCAGGGACGGCAAGGTGATCGGCGGGCAGGCTGAGCCGGGCGACGGACCGGATCGCAAGCGCTACGCGATCACCGAGCTTGGCGCCAGCGAGTTCGACGACTGGCTGGCCGCGCCGATCGAGCCCGAGCCTCACCTGCAGACCGTGCTGTTCTCCAAGGTGGTGCTCGCGCTGATGCTCGGGCGTCCCGCCGGAGCGTACCTGGATACCCAGCGCGCCGCCCACCTGCAGCGCATGCGGGAACTGACCGAGGTCAAGCGGGCCGGCGGCTTGATGGACGCGCTGCTGGCCGATCACGGCCTGTTCCACCTCGAAGCCGATCTGCGATGGATCGACGTGACATCAGCCAGGCTCGCAGCCCTGGCGGAAATGGTGCGTGCCACATGACCTCATCCCTGACAAAGCCGCAGGCTCACAAAGGCGGCAGGGCGACTCTCATCGAAGCCCGGGACGTCTGCCGCTCCTTCGGCCAGACGCAGGCCCTCGCGGGGGCGAGCCTTGCGGTACCGCGCGGCGAGATCCTGGCCGTGATGGGCCCGAGCGGATCGGGCAAGTCCACTCTGCTGCACTGCCTGGCCGGCATCTTCCCGCCCGACGGCGGCGAGATCTGGTTCGACGGTGAGCGGCTGGACACCCTGAGTGATACCCGGCGGACCGAACTGCGCCGCACGGCGTTCGGGTTCGTGTTCCAGTTCGGTCAGCTCGTGCCCGAGCTGACAGTGGCCGACAACATCGCGCTGCCGCTGCTGCTCAACAAGCAGAACCGCAAGTCTGCCTACGCCGCGGCACAGGCATGGCTGCCGCGCCTTGAGCTGGACGGCCTGGGCGGGCGGCGGACCGGGGAACTGTCGGGCGGCCAGGCGCAGCGAGTCGCGCTCGCCCGGGCGATGGTGGCCAAGCCCAATCTGCTGTTCGCCGACGAGCCCACGGGATCCCTGGACACGCTGACCGGCGAGCTAGTCATGGAACTGATGGTGTCGACCGCCCGCGAGGAGGGCGCCACCGTGGTCCTCGTGACGCATGACGCGCGGGTGGCCGCCTACGCCGACCGCGAGGTCATGGTCCGCGATGGCAAGGTCATCAACCGGACCACCGCCGAAGTCGAGGTGGGTCGCTGATGTACCGCCTCGGAGCGCATCTCACACTGCGCAGCGGCCGCGAGCCGCTCATCCGCCTCATCGTCACCGCCATCGCGGTCGCGATCGGCGTCGCGATCATGCTGGCAGTGCTCGCGGACTTCAACGCGTTCAAGACCACCAACAACCGGCCTGCCTGGGAGAACACCGAGGGCCAGGCCCTGACCGCCGGCTACGCCTCGGCGACGAATGCCGAGCTGTGGAACTACGGCAACGACATCTACCAGGGCCAGACCATCGAGCGGCTCGACGTCGCCGGCCTCGGGCCTGGCGCCCCAGTCCCGCCCGGCATCTCCCGGCTGCCTGGCCCGGGCCAGTACTACGCCTCGCCAGCACTGGCCGCGCTGATCCGCAGCACCCCGCCCGACGAGCTGGGCGACCGCTTCCCCGGCAGGCTCGCCGGCGCGATCGGCCAGCGCGCGCTCACCGGCCCGACTGAGCTGGTGATCTACGTCGGCTACGCGCCCGCAAAGCTGGCGCCCTTGCCAGCCACGACCCTGGCAAGCAAGATAAGCGACGGGACCGGGCGCACCGTATGGACCTCGTTCTTCCGCGACGCGTTCATCGTCGGCGCGATCGCGTTCCTCTTCCCGGTTCTCATCCTCGTCGGCACCGCGACCCGGCTGGCTGCCTCCCGGCGGGAGGAGCGCTACGCCGCTCTGCGGCTGGTGGGCGCGACGAACCGGCAGATCGCGACCATCGCCTCGGTGGAAGCCGCCATCAGCGGGCTAGTCGGCACGGTGCTCGGCATCGGCCTCTTCGCGGCGCTGCGGCCGGCGCTGGCGGACTCGGCCATCACCAGTGCCCGGTACTTCGCCGACGAGGTCACCCCTGGGGCACTCGGATACGTGCTGGTCCTCGTCGGCGTGCCCGTGGCGTCGGCGATCGGGGCGCTGCTATCGCTGCGCCGGGTGCGGATCTCGCCGCTCGGCGTCAGCCGGCGGGTCACCCCGCCACTGCCGACCGCGTGGCGCATCGCCCCGCTGGCGGCGGGCATCGCCCTGTTCGCAGTCGGGCTGGCCGCGACGAGCCAGAAGGCCATTGCTCCGTCCCTGCTGCTCGGGCTGATCGTGATCATGGTCGGCCTGGTGGTCAGCGGTCCGTGGATCACCGCGCAGGCCGCGGGCCTGCTGCGCAGGTTCGCCAGCGGCCCGGCGCCGCTGCTCGCCGCCCGGCGGCTGGCCGACAATCCGAAGCTTGCCTTCCGCTCGGTCAGCGGCCTGGTGCTCGCGGTCTTCCTCGGCACCGTGGTCGCCGGCATCCTGCCCGCCGTCGAGTACACCGCCGCCAGCCCGCGGGCATCCGCACTCAGCAACGTGCTGCTGGACGGATTCACCTCCGCACCGGTCTGCGGCAACGACGCGAACTGCACCGGTGGTGGCGGCGTCGCGGGCGGCCCGCTTGCCGGATCCCCGGCGCAACTGCAGCGGATCGCCAATCAGGGCCTGCCCCCGCAGGCCGCGGCAGCGCTGCTCGCTGGCCTGGGCACGATCAATGGCGCCACCACGATCCCGGTCTACTCGCCGGCGGCCAGCGGAGGGTCAGGCCAGGCCATCGCACCTGGCTCCGGGCCCGGGGCCAATGCGACCGGCGGGCCAAATGGCGGCGCACCCGGGCCTAACGACGCGCAGGGAGGCGGATTCGGCAACGAGATCATCAGCTGCGCCGGGCTGCGGGAGCTTGCTGTCCTCGGCCAGTGCGCGCCAGGCCTGAAGGCAGCGGTGGTCCAGTCAGGGAACATGTTCGACGACAACCCGCGGTACAGCACCCAGCCGATCGCCAGCGCGTCGAGCCCTGCGGCCTCGGCCAACTTCAGCCGCCTGTACCTTCAGGCGGTGCTGGTCAAGGCAAACAGCGCCGCGACGGTTGAGAAGGTCAGGACCTACCTGGTCACCCATACGCCAGAGTCGCAGTCGGGCACCGCGGCGCGCACCTTCGGCGAGGCCGTCCAGTCCAGGTCTGTCGTTGCCAGCACGGTGCAGCGGCTGATCGACACGGCCGTGATCCTGACGCTGATCGTGGCCGGCTGCAGCCTGGCTGTCAGCGTGGGCGGCAGCCTGGTGGAACGCAAGCGGCCCTTCACTCTGCTGCGCGTGACCGGCACCCCGCTCGCGACGCTGTACCGGGTGGTGCTGCTGGAGGCGGTGCTCCCGCTCGTCGCTGCCACGATTCTCGCCGGGGTCGTTGCCTACGTCATCGCGACCGCCACGGTCGAGGCGATAGCACCATCGGGGACGCCCGTACCGGCACCCGGCGGCGTCTATTACGCCACGATAGCCGCGGGCCTGGCCGGCTCACTGGTCGTGATCCTGACGTCGCTGCCGCTGCTGCGGCATCTCACCGGAGCCGCCGGAGTGCGGTTCGAGTAACGGCGGCGCCGTCACCGGATCGCCGGACCTGCCGCAGCGCAACGCACTAGGCAGCCCGCGGCGGCGATCGGTTAAGCCGCTGCCGCGTCCCGCAGATTCTGGGCCAGCAACGACGAGCTGCAGGGTCGGTAGCGTACTCGCATGGTCCAGATGCCGACGATTCCTACGAGCCCACGGACTGAGATTGACCAGGATCAACATTCGGCAGTCGGGACAGCTGTTGCAACGCTCACCAGCGCAGCCACGCTGGCTGGCATCCTGATCACACCGGCTGGTCGCAAGCCAGAAGTTAGCTGCCCGAGTCGGCCATAACCATTGATCGGGCACTGACCTACGGGTAAGCCTACTGAATTAATAGGAATCCGCAATCGGCGATCTGACGACGCTGGGCGTCGGGTCTTTGAGATGCGGGTAGCGTTCGTGCGGTCAGGGGGCAGGTCACCGGGAGGGAACCAGGTCGGCGATGCCTCGGGCAGGTGCTGCTGATGCCAGCAGCGCTCGCTCCGGTCGGCGCCGCGGTGGCAGTTTGCATCCGCTCAGGTCAGATGCCGACTTACGTCCGGAGGCGCAGAACAGGGCAGCCGCCGCGTCAGGCGACCCGGCGCCAGGAGTCACCGAAGTCGGCGATGACCTTGAGCTCCCCGCCCAGCGCGCGGACGTAGTCGCCCAGGGTGGCAAGCTCGGCGACCGCACCGTTCTCGATCGCCGAGACGCGCTGCTGGGAGACGCCCATGGCCTCCGCGACCTCAGCCTGAGTCAGCCCGGCCTTGCCCCGCATCTCCGCCAGGTACTCAGCGCGGACCCGAAGCGCCCGCCTGTCCCGCGCTTCCTCCACCGCTGCCCGGTCACCGGGATGGACGAACTCTTCCAGGAACTCATCCCGCGTGTAGGTGAAGAACTCCCCGTCCTCGCTCATCGTTTCCCCTTCAGATACTCGTCATACAGCGCCTCGGCCACCGGGATCGCCTCCCGGTACCACGACGCCCACTGACCCGACTTGTCCCCGGCCACCAGGAGCACCGCATTGCGACCCGGATCAAAGATCAGCAGAATCCGCACCTCAGTGCGACCACTCGACCCCGGGCGCAACTCCTTCAGATTGTGCAGCCGCGATCCAGCGATGCGGTCGACCAGCGGCCTGCCAAGAGCCGGGCCCTCCTCCAGCAGTTGATCGATCGCGAGCGAGACCAGGCGGCGGGTAACCGGGTCGCCGCTGCGGAGCGCGCGGAGCCATTCCCTGACCTGACCCGTCATCACGAGCGTGTAGGCCACCGCACCTCCTCGGACCTACCAAGAATACAATACCATCATTGTATCGCCAGCATCTGTGTCATGCCTTCCCTTCGCCCGCCACCGCACCAGCACTGTATGACGTCAAGAACTCCCGGCCTTAAGCGAGGCCACCGTGCTCAGGCCCGCAGCCGCGGACCACCCTCCTGTCGAACGAAACCGGTGCCAGGTTCAGCACGCGGGACATCGCCTCGACGCTTACCGGTCATCACAGCCAGCTGCGACGCTCGCCCGGCCGGCCGCAGCCGGCTGGGCTCAAATGTGGTCTCATTCACCCTTGTCCGGCGGCGTCCGCCAGTGTCCGGCCGGCAAGTATCGTGGCTGGTCACGAACGGTGGCGGACTCTGGCGGACACTGGTCAGCATTGTTGGAAAGCGTGTTGGGGGCAACCCCTCAAGAGTTCGAATCTCTTATCCTCCGCCATCCTGATCAGGCACGATGCTGCATCACTTGATTCCTGAGCGCGGCAACTCTGCGTGCCTGGTCTCAGTTTTGGTCCAGAATCTGGCCTGCTCACATAGCCTGATCAGGGCATATGTGGCTTCACCTCGGCCACCAGGCTCCCGGAACCCAGTTAGCTAGGGGAAGGTGACTTCTATGTCGAGGCCGCCCCGGGGGCGGGGGCTGGCGGTGATGGTGGCGTGGTGGGCGTATGCGATGGCGCGGACGATGGCCAGGCCGAGTCCGTGTCCGTTGCCGTGGCGGATCCGCTGGGTGCCGAGCTGGCGGAATGGCTGGAATAGGTATTCCACCGCGTCTGGCGGGATGAGGGTGCCGGTGTTACCGACTGTTATGACGGCGCCCTGGTCGGTCAGGGCTGTGGTGATTTCTGCCTGGCCGCCGGGCAGGTTGTGCCGGATGGCGTTGTCGATGAGGTTGGCGATCAGGCTTTCGGCCAGGCTTGGGTCTCCTGTCGCCGGGGCTGGGGCGAGCGCGGCGCTGAGGCGGATGCCGTGGCGCTCAGTTTCGTCCTGCCGGCCCAGGATTACCTTCCGGGCGATGTCGGCGAGGTCCAGGGATTCGGTCTGGGCGAGCCCGCGCTGGCTGTTGGCCAGGGTGAGCAGTGCGGCGATGAGGCGCTCTTGCTGATCGCCTATGTCCACGAGCTCTTCGCAGGTTGCGCGCAGCGTCTCCACGGTGGGTTCGGGGTCGGCGATCGCGACCTGGAGCAGGGCCCTTCCGGCGCTGAGCGGGGTGCGCAGCTCGTGGGATGCGTTGGCGATGAAGTGCCGCTGGGAGTCGAACGATGCTTCCAGGCGCGCGAACAGGTCGTCGAGTGTTTCGCCGAGTTCGGTGAACTCGTCGCCGCGGCCGCGCAGGCCCAGACGCTGGTGCAGGTTGCTGGCCGAAATGTCCCTGGCGGTGGTGATGATGGAGCGCAGCGGCCGGACGAACCGGCCGGCGATCAGCCAGCCGAGCGCGAGGGAGAACACGGCCATGATCGCCACGGCGGCCACGGCGGCCCGGAACGCCTCGGAGCCGATGAAGGACGAGAAGATACCGGAGGTATGCCCAGCAGCCACGGCGCCTGGCTGATGCGGTGCTGGTGCCCACGCCCGGTGGATGAGCAGGCCTGGTGCGAGGAGGTAGGTGACGCCGAGCAGCGTGATCCCTGAGGTGCAGATGAGGGCCGCGTAGAGCAGGGCCATCCGGGCCCGCAGGTTGGGCCCGCGGGAGCCGGGCCGGGACGTCCGGATGGCAGGCATCACTGTTCTCCGATCTGGTATCCGCCTTCGCGGACGGTGCGGATGACGGGCGGGTCGCCGAGCTTGGCCCGCAGCCGGTGCATGGTCTGCTTGACCGCGGTGGTGAAGGGGTCGGCCGCTTCGTCCCAGACCCGCTCCAGCAGTTCCTCGGCGGAGACGACCCGGCCCGCGCGGGCGAGCAGGTACTCCAGGACGGCGATCTCCTTGGCGCTGAGCCCGAGCCGCTGCCCGGCCCGCGACGCCGTGCGGCTGCCAGGGTCGAGCCTGATGTCGCCATGCTGGAGCACCGGGGGCAGCGGCTCGGCGGCGCGGCGCCCGAGGGCGCGCACCCGGGCGGTCAGCTCGGGGAAGTCGAACGGCTTGGCCAGGTAGTCGTCGGCGCCCATGCCGAGGCCTTCCACCCGGTCGGTCAGGCTGCCCGCCGCGGTCAGCATCAGGATCCGGCTCTGTGCCCGTCCGGCGGCCAGCCGCCGGCAGATCTCGTCGCCGTGCACCACGGGCAGATCCCGGTCCAGCACCACGACGTCGTAGCGGGTCAGGGCCAGGCGGGCGAGCGCCTCGCCGCCATCGTGGACGGCATCGACGGCCATGCCCTCCCGGCGCAGCCCGGTCACGATCGCCCGGGCCATGGGCTCGTAATCCTCCACCACCAGCACTCGCATGACTTGCCATGATCCTTCCCGCAGCGGCTGACCTGCGCTTTCAGCATGGCAGGCCGCCGGTCTCAGCCAGGTATCAGCCGCTGGCACCGTGCTGAAACCGGCCCCGGCGTACAACCAATTTCGAACGCAGCACTCATCGACGCGAAGGGCACTGCCATGAGCGATGCGACCATCGAGGTCGCCGGGCTCCGCAAGCGGTTCGGGCCGACGCTGGCCCTGGACGGGATGACGTTCACCGTCTCACCCGGCCAGGTCACCGGCTTCGTCGGCCCGAACGGGGCCGGGAAAACCACCACCATCCGGGTCATCCTCGGTCTCGACGCCCCCGATGACGGCCGGGCCCTGGTCGGCGGCCAGTCCTACCAGCACCTGCGGCACCCCCTCCGCCATGTCGGGGCGCTGGTCGATGCCGCCGCGCTGCAGCCGAGCCGGACGGCACGCAACCACCTTGCGTGGCTGGCCCGCTCCCAGGACATGGCCATGAGCCGGGTGGATGAGGTGATCGAGATGGTCGGCCTCGCCAGCGCGGCGCGGCGCAAGGCGGGCGGGTTCTCGCTGGGCATGCGCCAGCGTCTCGGCATCGCCGCCGCGATGCTCGGCGACCCCCCGGTGCTCATCCTGGACGAGCCGTTCAACGGCATGGACCCCGAAGGCATCATCTGGATCCGCCACTTCCTGCGCTCGCTGGCCGGTAAGGGCCGCGCCGTGCTGGTGTCGAGCCACCTGATGAGCGAGCTGCCAGACATCGCCGACCGGGTCGTGGTGATCGGCCGCGGCAAGGTCCTCGCCGATGCCAGCGTCGCCGAGCTGGTAGCCCGCGCATCTGGCGACCACGTGCTGCTGCGCACGCCGACGCCGGACGAGGCGGCAGAGGCGCTGCACCGCGCGGGAGCCGACGCGACGGTCACCGGCGCCACCACCGTCAGCGTGGCGGGGTGCGCGGCGCAGCGGGTGGTGGAGGTCCTCGCCCAGGCGAGCGTCGCGTTCTCGGAGATCACGACACAACGAGCGACGCTGGAAGACGTCTACCTCCAGCTCACCAGCCGTGAGACCGAGTTCCGGGCCGGCACGGACTGGCAGATGTCCCGGTGACCGCCACCACCGCGCCGAACCGCCCGGCCAGCAAGCCCGGGCGCGCCAATTTCCGATCTGTGCTGTGGGCAGAATGGATCAAGTTCCGCACCGTCCGGGGCTGGCTCATCGGCCTGCTCCTAGCCGCCCTGTTCGCCGTGCTGTTCACCTTCCTGGTCGCCAACGGCAACCAAGAAAGCACCTGCACCAGCAGTGGCGTCTGCGGAGCCGGGCACCCGTTCGTTCCGACTGGGCCAGACGGCGAAGCCGTCGCCGACAGCTACCGGTACCTCGCGCAACCACTCACCGGAGACGGCACCCTCACTGCCGAGATCAGCTCACTCACCGGCCTGATCTGGAACGGTCCGGCCAACAGGGCACCCTCACTCGCCCACACCCGGCCGGGCCTGGCCGCCTGGACCAAGGCAGGCATCCTGGTCACGCCGAGCGCGAAACAGGGATCGGCCTACGCCGCGGTCATGGCCACCGGCAGCCACGGAGTCCGCTTCCAGCACAACTACACCCACGACCAGGCCGGCCTGCCCGGAGCAATCACGAACTCCTCGCCACGGTGGCTGCGGCTGACCCGCACCAGCGACACGCTCACCGGCTACGACTCGACCGACGGAACGACCTGGCACAAGATCGGCACCGCTCGCCTCGCCGGGCTGCCCGCCACCGTGTCCATCGGGCTGTTCGTCACCTCACCCGTCTCCTACCAAGCCTCCAGCAGCGGGGCCCCCACCCAGGCCACCGCCACCTTCAACCACGTCACCCCCACGGGAAACACCACTGGCACGTGGCAGAGCCACAGCATCGGAACCAGCCAGCAGGACTACTACCCGACGCTCGGAAACGGCAATAGCCAGCGTTCCGGTACCACCGCTGTGCTCACCGGCTCCGGTGACATCGCTCCCGCCGTCGCCCTGGCCGGCGGCAACACCGCGTCCGACAGCCTCCTGTTCGGGATCATCGTCGCGCTGATCGTGCTGATCGTGATCGCGACCATGTTCATCACCGCCGAGTACCGCCGCGGCCTGATCCGCACCACCTTCACCGCCACCCCGGCGCGGGGATCGGTGCTCGCGGCCAAAGCGATCGTCCTCGGTGCCGTCGCCTTCGTTGCCGGAGCCGCGGCCGCCGCCGTGGCCATCCCGCTGGGGGAGCACGTTCTCAACGGCAACGGCAACTACATCTTCCCCGCGACCGCGTTCACGCTCGCGCGCATCATCGTGGGCACCGGAGCCCTGCTCGCCGTCACCGCCGTCGCGGTACTCGCCCTCGGGACCATCCTGCGCCGCAGCGCCGGAGCCGTCACCGCGGGCATCGTCGTGTTCGTCTTGCCCAGCCTCATCGGCCCTGGCATCCTCGGGCCGGGCGCCTCCGGCGGCGTGGCGACCTGGCTGTACCGGGTCACCCCTGCCGCCGGCTTTTCCGTCCTCGCGGCGCTGCCCCGATCGGTGCTGGTCAACTACCCCTACACCCTCGGAAACGGCTACTACCCACTCCCGCCCTGGGCCGGCCTGGTCGTCCTCTGCGTTTACGCGGTCGCCGCCCTCGCCCTGGCCGCATTCCTGCTCCGCCGGAGAGACGCATGACCGACGCGCTGCGCGCCGAATGGACCAAGCTGCGCACCCTGCCCGCTACCGCGTGGCTGCTCGCCGGGGCCATCGCACTCACCGTCGCGGTCAGCGCCGGCGTCGCCGCTGCCACCCACATCTCCTCCGGCGGGCAAGGGCAGGACCCGACAAAGGTGGCCCTGCTCGGCGTTGCGCTCGGCCAGGCGGTCATCGCCGTGCTGGCCGTGCTCGCCGTGTCCGAGGAATACGGCACCGGCATGATCCGGGTGACCCTGTCCGCGATGCCCCGCCGCCTCGTTGTTCTGGGCGCCAAGGCTGTCAACCTCGCCGGGCTGACCCTGGTCACTGGCGTGCTCGCCGTCGCCGGATGCCTCATCGCCGGACGGCTCCTGCTCCCAGGAGCAGGGCTCGGCCCCGGCCACGGATACCCGCTCGTGTCCATCAGCAACGCGCCGACACTACGCGCCGCCACCGGCAGCGTCGCCTACCTCATCCTCATTGCCCTGCTCAGCCTCGGCATCGCAACCGCCATCCGCGATACGGCCGTCTCCCTCGGCGCCGCGCTCGCCGTGCTCTACCTGCCCCCGCTCCTCGCCGAAGCCGTCAGCGACCCGCTTCGGCGCCACCTCGAACAGATCGCCCCCATGACCGCCGGCCTCGCCGTCCAAGCCACCACCAACCCCCAGTCGCAGGTCATCGCGCCCTGGGCCGGACTCGCCGTCCTGACCGCCTGGGCAGCCGGCTCACTGCTTACCGGCGGAATCCTGCTACGGCTACGAGACGCATGAACACCACTAGCAGCGGCCTGCGGCTGCTGCACATCGCAGGCCGGGATGAGCTTGGCCGTCCTGGCGGTCGCCGGGGAACGCTCGCGGTCTCAGTTCTGGTCTCATTCACGTGGGTTCAGCAGCGTCCGCTGAGGGCCGTGAAGTACCCTCCGTCGCAGGTCACGGACAGTGGTGACCTAAGCCGGACACATGTCCACAGACTTGGAAAGCGTGTTGGGTGCAAGCCCTCAGGAGTTCGAATCTCCTATCCTCCGCCATCCTGAGCTGCGGAAACTCGCCCGCCATCGGCAGGGCATGATCGCTGGCCAGCCAGTGGGCTCAAATCTGGGCTCATTTCGCTCCTCGTGGTGGCGCGGGCGGCGTCCCGCCCGCGCTTGCCGCGGCCTGCGGCGGGTCATTAGCGTCTCCGGTCAGGACACCGCGGATCCGTTCGACCGCGTCCAGCCCGCCGGTCACCTCAGCACTGCAGGCATCGGCCAGCCCGAGCTCGGCCAGCCGCACGATGGTTGCCAGCAAACCGCGGTCAACCACCACGGAGCCGTCGTCGGCGCCCTCTCCCCTGCGCACCTGCCAGACGAGGCCATCAACTTGCCGCGCAACCTCGAGGCGGATCGTGTCGGTCACATGCTGGTACCGGGCGGCGATGCTGTCGCTGGCCATGCTGGCTACCGCGCCGGCCGCATCGGCCAGGAGCTTGGCGATGACCACCTGGCCTGCGATGCCCGCCTGGTTGCGCGGTGGGAAGACGGGGACGTTGAGCGTCCGCGGCCCGCCTTCCAGCGGGCTTTAGCGGCCCTTACCGGCCGCTCGTTCGACCAGCTCGGATTCCGTTCGGGCAATGCCATCGCGGTGCCATCGACCGATGACCTCACGCCCGGAAAGCTGTCTCTGCACGTAGACGAGGAGGGACAGGTGTGGGCGACGGTTGGCCAGTCAAAGCACGCCTGCTCCTATACCTGCTCATCGCCGGCGGCGCCGACATGGCCCGGATCACGGCGACATTCGCCTCGGCCGACGGCGTTACTCCGTCAGGGCACGTGTAGTCTCCCGCGCAGAAGCCGGACACCGGATATGAGAGCAAGCGAGCTGAAGACCGGGCGCACGTTCGCCGTCGCGTTCGACCACGGCGACGACTTCATGACATCACTGGCCACGTTCTGCCAGGACAACGAGGTCCGCCAGGGCTACATCCCGATGTTCCTGGCCGGATTCGCCGAAGTCGACATCGTCGGAACTTGCGAAAAGCTCGATGACCCCCAAGCCCCGGTGTGGTCGAAGGTCCACCTGACCAACGTCGAGGCCCTGGGATGCGGCACGATCGCCTGCGGTGACGGCGACGGCATCCTGCCCCACATCCACACCTCGGTCGGACTCAACGAACACCCGCCAACTGCCCATACCAGCCACCTGCTGGCCGCGAAGGTCCAGTTCCTCACCGAGATGGTCATTGTCGAGATCGACTCACCCAGGGTGACGCGTCGCCGGGATCACGGCCTGTACGACGTGCCACTTATCGCTTTCGATTAGCCGATGCCCGTTGCCAGTCAGCGCGGGCAACCCTCCCCGAGCGGCGTCATGAGCTATGGCCTGGTCATCGAACGGCGCCTTTAGAGACTGGCGGCTCCGGGCCCGGTCCCGGCTAGAGTTCTTCCGTGAGCTGCGGGGGGCGGGCCGCCAGGACTAAGACCACGAGATCGGTTATCCTCCTGGCCTGCGCCGCCGCCGGGGTAGCGGCCTGTACGAGCGGTGCACCGCCAGCCGCGCCGCACGTTGCCCGGCGTCCCACTGCGGCTGCGTCGTCGGCCGCTTCGCCCCCGCTCGCTGCGGGCACGCTCGGCGTCCGCGGCAGCTTCCTGGTCGGCACCCGGCGGATGACATTCATCGAGCCCCCGCATGCCGGGCCGACCGGCGAGCAACTTGGCCGGCGCGTCCTGGCCACCGTAATCCGCTACCCGCTCGCCCGACCCGTGCAAGCCGGCCGGCCGGCGCACGGTCGGTTCCCACTTCTCGTCTTCGCTCCCGGGTTCACCGAATGCCCCGGCCCGTACGGGCACCTTCTGCAGGCGTGGGCTAGCGCGGGCTACGTAGTGGCCGGGATCAGTTTCCCTCGGACTGACTGCCATGTCGGCGCGGCCGCCTACGAGGCGGATCTGGTCAACCAGCCAGCCGACATGTCCTACGTGATCACCAGGCTGCTGGCCATGAGCGGCAGGCCGGGCGATCTGTTCTCCGGCCTGCTGAACAGTCACCAGGTGGCTGCCGCCGGGCAGTCCGACGGCGGCGACACCGTGGCCGCTCTCGCCGCGGCGAGCTGCTGCGCCGATCACCGGCTGGTTGCCGCGGCCGTCCTTTCCGGCGCCGAGTGGCCGCCCATGCCCGGCCGGTACTTCGCGGGCCCGGCGCCGCCGATGATATTCGTACAGGGCAGTGCGGACACCATCAACCCTCCGTGGACCAGTAAGCAGCTGTACCGCGCCGATTCCCCACGGGCACGCTTTTACCTGGACCTCTTCGGCGCCAGCCACACCATCCCATACTTCGGGACTGACCCTGTGGAGCGGCTGGTAGCCCGGGTGACCCTGGCCTTCTTCGACCGATATGTGCTGGGTAAGCCAGAGGCGGCCGCCGTAATGGCGGCCGACGGCGACGTCCCCGGCCGGGCCAAACTCGCTAGTGCCGGGCAGCCGCCACCTTGAGCACAGGGCTGAGGACTACCGGCTCCCGGTATTCCACAGGAATGTCGGGCCGTCAGAATCGCCTGCAGCGAGGATGCTGCCGTCGGGGCTGAACGCCACCGCGCCCACGCCCTGGTAATGCGGCCCATGCTGCGAGCGCCCGGGATCGGCCAGCGCGCGCAGCTGCCCGGTTACCGGGTCGCGGAGGTAGGTATTACCATCGCTGTCGGCCATGGCCAGCATCCCAGTTCGGCTGAACGTCAACCCCCATATGCTCGTGCTGGGCTCATTCATTACGATCTGGCTGCCGCCGCCAGCCAGCTTCCACAGATAAACGGTGCCGGTACCGCTACCAGCAGCCAGGGTCGCCCCGTCGGGACTGAATGCCACCGGGGTGACGAGGCTTTGGCCGGGTACGTTGAAGCTGCGGGCCGGGGAGCCCTCCGAGCCGGGGACGTTCCACAGGTCCACCACGCCAACGTAGTCGCCGGTGGCTAGCGTCGTGCCGGCCGGGCTAAATGCGACCGCCCAGATGCCCTTGCCCACAGGGTCCTGCAACTCGCCGGCCAGACTGACCACCGAGCCATCGCGCGAAACCTGCCACAGGTACGTGGTGCCGTCAGAATTGCCGACGGCCAGCAAGTTGCCGCGGGGGCTGAAGGCCAGAGAGTTGACCTGCCCGGTGCCGGGTATGGTCCGTACCAGTGCCCCGCTCGCCGCGTTCCACAGGTAGGTACTGCCGTCCTTGGCGCCGGTGGCGATGATCACACCACCCGGGCTGAACGCGTCAGCGAAGACCTCGCTGCTGCCGGGGAGGACGCGCTCCAGCCGTCCCATGGACGCCGACCACAGGTAAGCATTGCCGTTCTTGTCGCTGGTGACGATCAGCCGACCATCCGGGCTGAACGCGATGGAGGTGACGTGATGGGCCGCGGCAGCGGGCTCGCGCAGGGTGTGCAGGATGGTGGGAGCCTCACCGCGCGCAACTGTGGCCGGCTGACCGGGCGCCGAGGCGGAACCGCGGCCCGGCCGGGGACGCGGAGAATCACCTGTTCCTGCCAGGGCCGATGTATGACGGCCCGCTGCGGCAGCCTGGCCGGATCCGCTGCCCGCGGTAGTGGCGGCAATGGCGGCGGTGATCCCGCCGGCCGCCACGATCACGCCGGCCGCGATGACGAGGAAGATCTTTCGGCGTTTCGCCCGGCGGGGATCAGCGGACACCGTGCCCGGGCCTGCGGGCGGGATAAGGCCCGGCGGGAGTGGCGGTGGCTGGGCTGCCGGTATGCCGACGGTGTCCAGCCCGGTCGTGTTCGCGGCCCAGGCGGCGGCCGGCCCTGCAATTTCCGCTGCCTCCGTAACCGGGTGCACCGGCCGGCTGGTTGCCAGTACGGCGTCATAGGACGGCAGGCCGAAGGCGGCGCGCAGCGCCTCGGCGAACTCCCGGCAGGTCGCATAGCGGTCCGCGGGATTCTTGGCCATGGCCCTGGCCAGGACGGCATCTGTCGCCGCGGGGACACTGGGGCGGAGCGCCGAGAGCGCGGGCGGTGGCTTGGATAGGTGCGCGAACAGCACCGCCGTGCCCTCCTCGCCGGAGAAGGGCGGTTCGCCGCACAGCAGTTCAAACGCTGCGCAGGCCAGCGCGTACTGGTCGGCCAGCCCAGTCACCGTCTCGCCCTGGATCTGCTCGGGTGCGCAGTAGGCCATGGTGCCGAGGAACTGGCCAGATCCGGTCAGCCTTCGCGAAGCCAGAGTGCCCTGGGTTAGCCCGAAGTCCGACAGGTACACGTGATCGGGACGGCCAGGACGCGCGTCGACCAGCATGTTGGCTGGCTTGACGTCGCGATGCACCAAGCCTGCGGCGTGCGCGGCATCCAGGGCAGAGGCGACGGCGGACACTATCCCGGCCGCCCGCGGCGGGGCAAGCGGCCCCGCCTGGTCCACCAGCTTGCATGCGTCGCCGCCCGGGACGTAGCGCATGGCGAGAAACAGCACTCCGTCCGCCTCGCCAGCCTCGTACACCGGGACAATGTGCGGGTCGTCAACAGCGGCCGCCGACCGCGACTCCCGGATGAAGCGGCGCCGGAATGCCTCATCTTCGGCGAGCGCCGGCGCCAAGATCTTGAGCGCGACCTGCCTGCTGAGCCGGTCATCGAACGCGCGGAAGACGACCGCCATTCCGCCCCGGCCGATTTGTTCGTCCAGCCGGTAACCGGCTACTCGCGAGCCTGCGGAATAACGCGCCAGAAATCCGGCATTCCCCTCGGGCAACCTGCTGCCCCCCACGCCTTCAGCACCGCCCGCGGACGGATTCTCCCTGCCAACGGGCGCAATAAGCAGCCCCCGGCCCCGCGGCCGCCCGCGGGGTTCCTAGTATCCGGTTTGGTTATACCTGCCGCAACCTGCCGCGCTTGAGGAGCATAGGACGACAGGCACGCATAATGTGCTGATAAGGTTCACTGGAATTCTCGCTACCCGGACGGCGGCCTGGCGGCTGGAGCCGCCGCAGTGCGCGCAGTGTGTCAGGCGCTGCAGTCGGGAGTTCGCCAGCCCGCGCTTCGCTCCGGGGAACTGGCCTGAACTCCATAATATTCGCGTCGGACGCCGCGGCTGAGACCCGCCTCCGGATCACATTGTGGTCGTGGGCAGCACCTGAGCACGCCAGCCGGGGTCGTCAGCCGTCCATGATCCTCCACAGCTGTTGCGGCAGGCCATGCCCTCGCGCTCGTCGGCGCCAGATCGCATGGCGGCCGGGTGCTGGCATGGCAGCCTGGAGCGCGGGGGTCATGGCTCGGTTGCGCTGACTTCCGGAAGATCGGCGAAGCGTGCCTTGGCGTCGAAGGTCAGGACGGTCCGGTCAGTCTGCACTGCGTGCGCGGCGATGATCAGGTCGTGCGCGCCGCGGGGCGTCCCGGTCCGGCGGGCATGGGCGATCAGCCTCGCGTGGCAGGCGGCGGTAGTCTCGGTGTAGTCGAGCACCTCGACAGCGGAGGTGATCGCGACCAGGGCCCTGGCGCAATCGGCGGCCCGGACAGGAGTATCGGCGAGCTCGATGCCGACCCGGTATTCGGCGATGGATACGGCAGCGACAGCCAGCTCGTCCGCGTCCAATGCGGCCCGGTCAATCGTCTCTCGCTCGTAGGCGATCAGGACATTGGTGTCCAGGATCAGGCGCCGGCCCACGGGTCCCCCTCGCTGGAGATCAGGGCCAGCGCAGCCGCGATGTCCGCCGCGAACCGGTCATCAGGCGGTGGGATCCGCTCGAGCGCGGTCCGCAGGCCGGCCCCGGTGTGGCGCCGGGCAGGCATGATCTCGGCCACCGCATGGTGGCCGCGGGTGATCGTGACGGTCTCACCCCGCTCGATCGCGTCGAGCAAGTCAGAGAAGTTCCGCGAGGCCTCAGTAGCGGTCATCGTTCGCATGCCCACATGTTATCTGATAATCAGATCGATACATATGCTCGAAGGCTGCCCGCCCTGGTAAGCCCGGATCTGGGCCAGGTTGAGCGCCCAGGAGATCGCCCCGGCGCTCACCGGCCGCCACCCGGCAGCCGGCCAGCGCGCCAGGCCCCCGCGCCATGGCCTGGGCTCAGTTCCGGGCTCATTCACCCCCGTCCGGCGCCGTTCGCCAGCGTCCGGCCGTAACGAATCCGGGCAGGCCACGGACGGTGGCGGCCTCTGGCGGACGCTGGCCAGCGTTGTTGGAAAGCGTGTTGGGGGCAACCCCTCAGGAGTTCGAATCTCCTATCCTCCGCCACGCTGACCTGCGGGAACATCCGTCCTGGGTTACAGCCGGGAAGGCGCAAGTAGTGCCGTGGGCTCATTTGATGGGCTCATTCCCGGGCCGCGAGCGTGCCGCTGGCGGCATCAGGCGCCGCTGTTATACCTGGTCGTGGGCGTAGCGGATGAGACCGAACGGAGAGGTGCACGCCGCAAAAGCGTGTTGGGCCGCCTCCCTATCACGTCCCGGTCGAACGCCGCGCTGGACTTGTCCGAGCCCGGCCGAAGGGCCATGTTGAGGAAGGGGCACACTGAGTGACGCGTATGGAGCGTTCTGGCGCGGCGAGATCAGAAGGCGGGACCAGCCCCCAAGTGGTCGCCAACGACAGCATGGTTCCTTCAGGCTTGAGGGCATCGCGGCTGGAGCGAAGGGAAACTGAAGAGACGGCCCGGTGGTTGTTACAGGCAGATAGCCGGACTCCATCGGCATCATTGCATCACGCAGCACCGGACATTCCAGGCCCGAGCTCAACACCGACCTGGTCCTGGTCGATGACCGTGCGGCATTCGCTGCATACGAGCTGCTGCTCGACGTCGCCACCGCAATCGACGTGGCGATAGATGATCGGCCGTCCATTTGGCGCCGCCCAGCGATCCCCCCAGTCGGTCAAGGCGATGATCACGGGGGCGAGATCTCGTCCCTTGTCCGTCAAGCGGTACTCCTGGTAGGCCGAGCCTTCGGAGGAGAAGCGCTCCATGATCCCCGCTTCGACGAAACCGTCGAGCCGGGCGGCAAGGATGTTCCTGGCCAGGCCGAGGCGCCGGGCGAACTCGCTGAAGCGGGTCACGCCGCCAAACAGCGCGTCCCGGACGATCAGCAGGCTCCAGCGCTCACCCACTACCTCGAGCGAGCGGGCTGCCGAGCAGACCTGGCCCTCGTAGCTATTACCGAGCACAGCCCAATCGTACCATAACTGGTTGCATAATGCGACCATCTGTGTTAGCTTGCATCCGGTTGCGTGACACAACCAGATCGGAGGACCGGAGACATGACGAGTCAGAGCTTCAGCACCACCTTCCTGGTCGATCAGAGCCCCGAGGAGGCATTCGCCGCCATCGCCAACGTGCGGGGCTGGTGGTCGGGACAGATCGAGGGATCCACCGACGAACCCGGCGCCGAGTTCACCTATCGCTACCAGGACGTCCACTACAGCAAGCAGCGGATCATGGAGTTCGCCCCGAACAAGAAGGTTGTCTGGCAAGTGCTCGACGCCTATCTCAACTTCACCGCAGATCCGAAGGAGTGGACGGGCTCGGAGATCACCTTCGAGGTGTCGCAGCAAGGCGAGCAAACCGAAGTGCGGTTCACCCATCTGGGGCTCGTCCCAGCCTTCGAGTGCTACGACAAGTGCTCGAGCGCTTGGAGCTTCTACATCAACAACAGCCTCCGGCGGCTGATCACGACTGGCCACGGCGAGCCCAACACCGAATAGGGGGCCTTCGGCACAGGGAACCTGAACCGGAACTGTCAGTGCATTCGGTACACCCGCGAAAGCGAGAACTGCGATGGGAAAGATCGTCATCAGCGAGAACGTCTCGCTCGACGGGGTCATCCAGGACCCCGTCGGCGACGAAGGTTTCAGCCGCGGCGGCTGGGTCGGTCGTGTCGGCGACCGAGGTCGCGAGCAGGCGGCCAAGATCCTGCTCGATGAGGCACTGGCTGCCGAGGCCCAGCTGCTGGGCCGGCGGAGCTACGAGTTCTTGGCCGCTCGGTGGCCATTCCGGAACGGCGAGCTGGCGGACAGGCTCAACAGCATGCCCAAATACGTGGTGTCCTCCACGCTCGAGAATCCGAAATGGAGCAACACCACGGTTCTCAGGGGCGACGTCGTGACCGAGGTCTCGAAGCTGAAGCAGAGGCTCAGCGGGGAAATCGTTATAGCCGCCAGCTTCCAGCTCGTTCGGGCCCTGATCGAACACGACCTCGTCGACGAGATGCGGCTGATGGTCTATCCGGTCGTGCTCGGCGCCGGCGAGCGCCTCTTCGGCGGGACTAGCGACAGAAAGCTCATCCGCCTCGTCAAGACCGAGATCGTCGGTGACCTCGCCCACCTCATATACGAGTCGGTCGGGGAATGAAGGTCTCCCTCAAGGTTTCACACACAGCTGGCAACTCGACCGCAGGAGACAAGGCAATGGCTGTACGCACTGACCAGATGACGACTTACCTACACGACCTACATCCACGCCGCGCCCGAACAGGTCTGGCGGGGCCTCACCGACCCGGCCATGACGAAGCGCTACTGGCGGCACCAAATGGCGGACCGAAGACCTTCCGTTCGGACTGGAAGATGGGCTCGACCTGGAACTTGGAACACAAAGATGTCGGGCTCGTCGTGAGCGGCCCCGAACAGGTGATCCTCGAATCCGATGTCTACCGCCGACTGTCTTACACCTGGCACTCGTTCACACCCAGGTGGGCTGTCGAGGTCGGCATGGACGAAGCAACCGCTGAGACCTGGCGGGCCGAGCCACGCTCGAAGGTAACCTTCGACATGGAGGACGTCGGGCGGGGCGTCGTAAAGCTGACGGCGGCAGATAGCGAAACGGATCCACCGGTGCTCGCTGTGGAAGCCCAGCAGCGCCTGCGCGACCGCCAGGCAGACCAGCTCGGAACGGCTCAGCCGGACCGGGTGACCCGGCCGGCGGTCTTTCACCAGCATGTCATCGATCTTGACGTACAGTGCGGTCACGAGGGTGTCCAGATCAGCGTCCACGAGGGCCTCCGGGCTCGGCGTTGGGGTAGCAACGCCGATCCTGGGCACCCTCGCCACGTTCCGGACGTAGCGACACACCCGTGATCAATAAGGAATCACTCGTCCAGACAGGCTCCGCCTGATACCGCCGAGGTTCCCGCTGACCTGTTCTTTCCCTGAACCGATCCGCCATCTGGGCGTGCTACCGCTGGGACCTGCGGTCATGATCGGCCGACCGCCGCCGCCCGCTGCGCCGAAGTCCGGTCCCGCGATGCGACCGGCTGTGCCACCCAAAGTGGCTGGTCAGGACACTGCCCGCAGAGTTGTGGAGCGGGTATCCCCGACGCTACGCCGCTCCAAAACTCAGCTCAAGTGTCAAAGTCCTAGCAACCAAGGGTCGCTAG
>JBKQMG010000092.1:0-3588 GCA_052146815.1 Streptosporangiaceae bacterium
GAGCTGACGATCGAGGCGATGGAGCTTGATGAGCACGGATTCCCGCAGCCGACCGGACGGTTCGAGACGCTGGCCGCGGACACCGTGATCCTGGCGCTCGGCCAGGAGAGCGACACCGCGTTCCTGCATCAGGTGCCCGGAGTGGAAGTCAGCCGGGACGGCACCGTGCAGGTGTCGACGTCCATGATGACCGGATGCGCCGGCGTGTTCGCCGGAGGCGACATGGTGCCGGCCGAGCGCACCGTGACGGTGGGCGTGGGGCACGGCAAGAAAGCGGCCAAGAACATCGACGCCTGGCTGCGCGGAACCGCGCCGGCGAACGTGCCCAAGCACGAGCAGGTCTCGTTCGGCGACCTGAACTTGTGGTACTTCGGCGACGCGGCCCGCCGGCAGCAGCCGGAGGCCGCCCCGCAGGAGCGGATCGCGGATTTCGGCGAGGTGCTCGGCGGCCTGTCCGAGACCGAGGCGACGTACGAGGCACGCCGCTGCCTGTCGTGCGGCAACTGCTGCGAGTGCGACGGCTGCCTGGGCGCCTGCCCCGAGGACGCGGTGATCAAGCTGGGGCCCGGGCATCGCTACGAGTTCGACTACGACAAGTGCACCGGCTGCGGCGCGTGTTACGAGCAGTGCCCGGTGCACTCGATAGAGATGATCCCGGAGGACCAATGACACGCGCCACGGTCGACGGTAACGAGGCCGCGGCGTCGGTCGCCTACCGGCTGAACGAAGTCTGCTGCATCTACCCGATCACGCCGTCGTCGCCGATGGCCGAGCTCGCGGACGAGTGGTCCAGCCAGAAACGGCCCAACCTGTGGGGCGGCGTGCCGGCCGTGGTGGAGATGCAGCACGAGGGCGGGGCCGCGGGCGCCTTGCACGGTGCGCTGCAAAGCGGGGCGCTGGCCACCACGTTCACGGCGTCGCAGGGCCTGCTGCTGATGATCCCGAACATGTACAAGATCGCCGGTGAGCTGACTCCGGCCGTGATCCACGTGGCGGCCCGGTCGCTGGCCGCGCAGGGGCTGTCCATCTTCGGTGACCACTCCGACGTGATGGCGGTGCGGCAGACCGGGTTCGCGCTGCTCGCCTCCGCGTCTGTTCAGGAGGCCCACGATCTCGCGCTGGTGGCACAGGCCGCCACGCTGGCGACCCGGGTGCCGTTCGTGCACTTCTTCGACGGGTTCCGCACCTCGCACGAGCTGAACACGATCGACCTGCTGTCGGACGACGACCTGCGGGCGCTCGTGCCCGAGGAACTGATCCGCGCGCACCGCGAGCGCGGGCTGTCACCGGAGCGGCCGTTCATCCGCGGCACCGCGCAGAACCCGGATGTGTACTTCCAGGCACGCGAGACGGCGAACCCGTTCTACGCCGCCGTGCCGGACGCGGTGGAGAAGGCGATGGCGGCTCTCGCCGAGCGCACCGGGCGCCGCTACCACAACGTGGAATACGCCGGCCACCCCGAAGCCGATCGGGTCGTCGTGGTGATGGGCTCGGCAGCCCAGACGATCCAGGAGACCGTGGACTACCTGTGCGGCCGGGGCGAGCGGGTCGGCGTACTGCAGGTCCGGCTGTACCGGCCGTTCCCCGCCCGGGCACTGCTCGACGCACTGCCCGCCAGCGCGGCGCGGATCGCCGTGCTCGACCGGACCAAGGAGCCCGGCTCGAGTGGCGAGCCACTGTTCCTCGACGTGGTCGCCACGCTGGCCGAGGCGCACACCGGCGGTGAGCGCCCGGTGCTGCCGCTGATGACCGGCGGCCGCTACGGCCTGTCGTCGAAGGAGCTCACGCCCGGCATGGTCGCCGGGGTGTTCGCCGAGCTCGCCCGCGAGCGGCCGCGGCCCCGGTTCACCATCGGCATCATCGACGACGTGTCCGGCCTGAGCCTGCCGTATGACCCGGCGCTGGACATCGAGCCGGCCGGCACGATCCGGGCGGTCTTCTTCGGCCTCGGCTCGGACGGCACGGTCGGCGCGAACAAGAACACCATCAAGATCCTCGGAGCCGAGGAGAAGCTGAACGCGCAGGGCTACTTCGTCTACGACTCGAAGAAATCGGGCTCACAGACCGTGTCGCACCTGCGCTTCGGGCCGCAGCCGATCCGCGCGCCCTACCTGGTGGAGCAGGCCAGCTTCGTCGGCTGCCATCACTTCGGCCTGCTGGACCGGGTCGACGTGCTCGGCCGGGCGGCGCCGGGCGCGACACTGCTGCTCGACTGCCCGCTGCCGCCGGACGAGGTCTGGGATGCGCTGCCCCGGCCAGTCCAGGAGAAGATCATTGCCAAGCGGATCGACGTCTACGCGATCGACGCGGCCCGGATCGCCCGCGACGTCGGCCTTGCCGGGCGGACCAACACCATCCTGCAGACCTGCTTCTTCGCCATCTCCGGCGTGCTGCCCCGCGACGAGGCGATCGCCAAGATCAAGTCGTCGATCACCAAGACCTACGGCCGGCGCGGCGCCAAGGTGGTCGAGCGGAACCAGGCCGGCGTCGACCGCGCGGTGGAAGCCCTG
Organism: Streptosporangiaceae bacterium; assembly: GCA_052146815.1. Lineage (GTDB taxonomy): Bacteria > Actinomycetota > Actinomycetes > Streptosporangiales > Streptosporangiaceae > DATJZH01. Next base: position 2,511 of record JBKQMG010000092.1, read on the forward strand.
CACCAGATCGAGGTGCCCGGCCGGGCGACATCCAGCCGGGAGCTACCCCCGGTCGTGCCGGCCAGCGCACCGGAATTCGTCCGCACGGTCACCGCGGCGATGATGGCCGGCCACGGCGACGAGCTGCCGGTCAGCGCGCTGCCGGTGGACGGCACCTACCCGAGCGGCACCACGGCCTACGAGAAGCGCAACATCTCCGAGCTGGTCGCGGAATGGGACCAGGACCTGTGCATCCAGTGCGGCAACTGCAGCTTCGTCTGCCCGCACAGCGTCATCAGGTCCACCTATTACGACGAGTCGCTGCTGGCCGGGGCGCCACCGGATTTCCGGTCGGCTCCGCTGGACGCCCGCGGGCTCCCGGAAACCCGCTTCACGCTGCAGGTCTACGTGGAGGACTGCACCGGCTGCGAGCTGTGCGTGCAGGCCTGCCCGGTGGGTGCACCCGACGACCCGGAGCGCAAGGCGATCAATCTCACCGCCCGCGAGCCGCTGGTCGCCGCCGAACGGGAGAACATTGCCTTCTTCGAGACGCTGCCCGTCGCCGACCGGTCCCGGGTGGACTTCGGCACGGTGCGCGGCACCCAGTTCCTGCAGCCGCTCTTCGAGTTCTCCGGCGCCTGCGCGGGCTGCGGCGAGACGCCCTACATCAAGTTGCTTTCGCAGCTGTTCGGCGACCGGCTGATGGTCGCCAACGCCACCGGCTGCTCCTCGATCTACGGCGGGAACCTGCCCACCACGCCGTGGACGACCAACGCCGACGGGCGCGGCCCGGCCTGGTCGAACTCCCTGTTCGAGGACAACGCCGAGTTCGGCCTCGGATTCCGGCTGGCTGCCGACCGGCACGTCGAGCTGGCCCGCACCCGCCTGACGGAGCTGCGCGAGGTGGTCGGCGCCGACCTGGCCGACGACATCCTCGGCGCGTCACAGCTGCACGAGTCGGAACTGGCGGCCCAGCTGGACCGGGTCGCCGAGCTGAAGCGGCGGCTCGAGGCCCTGGACCAGGATTACGGGCATGTCGCCGATCTGCGCAGCGTGGTCGATCACCTGGTGCGGCGCAGTGTCTGGATCGTCGGCGGGG
>JBKQMG010000093.1:0-12633 GCA_052146815.1 Streptosporangiaceae bacterium
GGCGGTGGCCAGCACCGGCAGATCCCAAGGCCACCACCGGGCAGAACTCGTGACCGTCACCGGGCAGGTTTCATAACCGCCCCAGGGCAGCTCTCAATGGCCCTTGACACCCCACCTACGAAACCTCTCGATGCGAACTCTCGGCGGCTGACAGGCGGCGAGGTCATTGGCGGTCGTTGGAGCAGGTCAGGTACCGATGGCGGTCTGACGCAGTCGCTCGCGGAGCTGGTGCACGCGGAAGATGGCTTAGCTACAAGCCAAGCCAGCTCAGCAAGCCGCTTGCGCTGAACTGCTCGTGACCCTGCCCGCTACCGTGGCCGGATGTTCAGCTTGACGTACTCGAACCACGATTCTTCACCGCTCTCCAGCCGCAGGTGGACGAGCCAGAAGACCCAGAGCCCGGTGAGCAACTGCTCGTGAGCAATGTCCAGGCGGTACCAGCCCAGCACCGTCGCTGGGTGCCACTGGCGGTCGGTGTACAGCACCTCGGCCTCGGTGAGCCTCGGCTCTATCGGCGTTCCTGTCCCGGCGGGCGGATCGGCCGGGGTCAGGGCTGGTTGCTCGGAGCTGTTCGACGGCGGCGGGTAGCCCATCCGCTCAGGCTAGAACGCATCAGCGGATCTTGGTTAAGGGGCGACCGAGGTGAAGTTGTCGAAGCCGATCCAGGCGATCGTCGGCACGCCGTCCACCATCCGCCACATCACCCCGACAAATCTGAACCGCACCGGGTTTGCCGGAGACTCCATCTCTTGGGAAGGATGGGGTCATGTCGAGACGGTCGGGCAACTACCCGAAGGAGCTGCGGGAGCGTGCGGTACGGATGGTCGCGGAGATCCGGTCAGATCATTCTTCTGAGTGGGCCGCGATGGAGTCCGTGGCGTCCAAGCTCGGTATCGGCTCCGCGCAGACTATCCATAACTGGGTCCGGAAAGCGCAGGTGGACGCGGGACAGCGGCCGGGAGTTACCAGCGAGGAATCAGCGGAGCTGCGGAAGCTGAAGGCCGAGAACCGGGAATTGCGCCGGGCCAATGAGATCCTGAAAGCAGCCTCAGCTTTCTTCGCGGCGGAGCTCGACCGCCCACAGCGCTGATCGTCGAGTTCATCGACAGGCATAAAAGGAAGTTCGGGGTCGAGCCGGTGTGCGCCCAGCTGACTGAGCTGGGCTGCGCATTCGCCCCGTCCAGTTACTACGAGGCGCGTTCCCGCCCGCCGTCGGCGCGGGCGCTGCGGGACGAGGCACTGAAAAGAGTTATCGCCGCGGAATACGACGATAATTACCGGGCGTATGGTGCCAGGAAAATGTGGCTGCACCTGCGCGGGATGGGCATCGACGTGGCCCGCTGCACCGTGGAGCGCCTGATGAGGGCCCTGGGCCTGCGCGGCGCCCGCCGCGGCACGGTCAAACGGACCACCATCGCCGACCCGGCCGCTGCCCGGGCGAAGGACCTGGTCAGGCGCAACTTCCAGCCGCTGGCGCCGAACCGGCTGTGGGTCGCGGACTTTACGTACGTATCCACCCAGGCGGCCTGGGTGTATGTCGCGTTCGTCATTGATGCTTATGCCCGCCGGATCCTGGGCTGGAAGGTTTCGGCATCGATGACCACTGACCTGGTCCTCGATGCTATTAATCAGGCTATATTCACACGGCGCCGTGAGGGTGTCAAGGATCTATCCGGGCTGATTCATCATAATGACGCGGGCAGCCAGTACACGGCGGTCCGGTTCACCGACCGTCTTCTCGAGGAAGGGATTGACCCGTCGATCGGAATCGTGGGAGACGCTCATGACAATTCACTGGCCGAGTCGGTCAATGGCCTGTATAAGACTGAGCTGATCAAGCCGCGGCGGCCGTGGCGTAACGCTGCGCATGTGGAGGCCGAGACCGCGGCGTATGTCGACTGGTTCAACAACCGGCGTCTGTACGAGTACTGCGGGGATATGCCGCCGGTCAAACTGGAAAGGCTATTCTATGGAAATCTGGAGGCTAATGGTGTACCGTAGATTCTATCAAAGTCGAGTCTCCGGACTCGCCGGGGCGATTCACTGTGCTCGTCGGCCCAGGCGTGGAGCGACTGTGAGGCCATCTGCCATTGGGCGGGGCCGATGGCAGCGACCAGGAAAAGTACTCCGCGGCGCTTAGCAGCGCACTGGGACCCGGCTTCAACGTCAACGCGATCGGCATCGGGGTCGGCGGCGGAGTGGCATCCTTCGCACTCGCCGCCGCTGGTGATGTCCCAGCCGAGCCCGAACTGGACCGGCTTGCCGAGGCTGCCCTTGGCGATCGGCCTGGCGTCGCCGTCGTGCAGGCTGAATGCTAGCTTGCGGTCTTGTAGTTGACGTTGTCCTGCGCGTCCATCGTCGGCCAGGAACGGCTGTTATAGGTGAAGCTGCTGCTCAGGGACCCGTCATGCCCGGCTCGGGTCCCTGGAAGAGCGGCCTTACCGGTCGCTTAGCCCCAAATACTGGCCCCCGGCGGCGCGCCCGGAAGACTGACCAACGTGAACGAGGCGGTGGACGTCCACCGACAGGCGGTGGCCGGCATGCTCACCCGCGAACGGGTGCACGACCTCGGCGTGTTCAAGGCAGTCAGCCGCCGGAGCGGCGTGCACGCAATCGGGCGTCTACGCCAACGACTGCCATGTGGTTCTGTAGGTGAGTTTTGAATCCAGTTATCGGTGAGTTGTGGATCCAGTTGTTGATCTTGGGGGTCTTTTTGTCGTTGAGAGCTGACTCCGCTTTCTCGCGTGCGGGACCTTCCCTGGGGCGGTGAGGACGGCGGCTCGGCACCTGGCTGGCTCTGGGGTGAGGTTGGATCCAGATCCTGAGTTCTGGCCCGACCGCGGATCCTGCAGAGGAATCCCTTCGTCGCCCAAGGCCGCTGGAGCCGGGCGGGCCAGTTCAGCTAGATCGGCTCGCCGAGGTCTCGCGACATCCAGCCGGGTGTGTCGAAGCGCACGGGCGGAGTGCCGACCAGCTCTGTCAGGTGCGTCTCAAGGTTCTCGAGCTGGTCGGGACCGATCTGCCGCTCCCATTGATCGCGCAGCTCATCGAAGATCGCTTCACCTGTGCGCAGCACCTCGAAGCCGAGTGCCGTGACCTGAAGGCGCATGCGGCGGGCGTGGCGGGGGTCTGTGTCGCGTGTCACGTATCCGCGCTCCTGCAGGACCGCGATAGTTTTCGCCGCTGCCTGCTTGGAGACTGACAGGCGGCGGCCCAGTTCTGAAGCGTTGCCAGCGCCTGCGGCGATGGCCCGCATCGCGAAGTCATGGACGGGACGCACATCCTCGTAGCCGCGGCGTGCTAGCTCGGCTGTCGCGCCGTCCACCAGCGAGCGGAAGCCTCCGAGCAGGAGCAGGGCGAGATCGGCGCCTGAGCGGGACATGGGAGAAGACTACGGCAGCGACTGGACAGTGACAACCAGGTTGGCTAGAGTCAATGACATCCAGGTTGTCCAAGCAAGGAGAAGGAATGGATGTCACGCCAGCTGGTCCCGCGCTGCCGGGGATCACGCACCACTATGCGGAGGTCAACGGGATCAGGCTGCACTATGTCGCGGCGGGGACCAGCGGATCGCCGGTCCTGCTGGTCCACGGGTTTCCCGAGACCTGGTGGGCCTTCCGGAAGCTCATCCCGCTGCTCGCGGCCAGCCACCGCGTCTTCGCCGTCGACCTGCGCGGCTTCGGCGACTCCGGCAACGAGCCGGGCGAGTACGACAGCACGACGTCGGCCGAGGACCTGCACCTTCTCATCAGGCAGCTCGATGTCGGGCCGGTCCACCTGACAGGGCAGGACATCAGCGGGGCGACGGTCTTCCGCCTCGCGGCCACGCACCCGGAGGACGTGCTCAGCCTCACCGCCATCGAGATGGGCCTGGCCGGGTTCGGCCTGGAGATGCTGGCCGACGTCACCCACGGGGGCACCTGGCATATCGGCGTTCTCGCCGCGCCCGGCATCCCCGAGATGCTGCTCGCCGGCCGCGAGCGCGAGTTCCTGGGACAGTTCGCGTTCCGGGCCATGAGCGCGACCCCGGGAGCGATCACCGACGCCGACATCGATGAGTTCGCCCGCACCTACTCGCGCCCCGGCGGCTGGCGCGGAGCGGCCGGCCTCTACCGGTCGATGCTGCAGGAGGGCCCCGACATCAGGGCTCTCGCGGAGAAGCCCGGGCTGACTGTGCCCGTGCTTGCGGTAGGCGCAGGCGGAGGCCCCTTCACGGCCGGCACCATGTCCCAGGCCGCGCCGGGCGAAGTCAGCTCCGTGTCACTCGACGGCGTGGGCCACTACGCCGCCATGGAGGCCCCCGACGAACTGGCGAAGGCTCTTCTCGGCTTCGCCGCAAGCGTCGACGCCGCCTGACTGCTCTAAGTACTGCCCGGACCAGCCGGGCAGCCGCCCTATCGGAAGATGCGCCAGCGTGGTCCCGGGGTTCTGCACCAGCCGTTCAGCTGATCCGGTTCCAGCCCGCTGGAATTGCCGGGCAGAACCGCGGCCGGCCCACCGCACGGCCACGGCGGGGACGGGCCGGCTGCTGCGTGCAGCCGGCCGTCGCGGCAGGTAGGCCGGCACCGAGGCGGGGCCGGAACTCACCCGCGAATCCACCTGGCGGCAGAGGGCACCGGGTGCGGTTGTCAGCCGGTGGCGTGCCCGGCTCTGGCGCGGGTTTGCGCGAGGCGGTAGGAGTCGCTGCCGGTCTCGATGATGTTGCCGCCGAAGGTGAGGCGGTCGACGATGGCCGCGCAGAGCCTGGGATCGGTGAAGGTCTTGGTCCAGCCGCTGAGGTTCTCGTTGGAGGCTATGGCCATGCTGCTCTTTTCCTCGCGCTCGGTCAGGACCTGGAACAGCAGCTCGGCGCCGCGCCGGTCGAGTTCCATGTAGCCGAGCTCATCGATCTATGCGGACATCCGCATAGCTCGACCTATGCCGACCCCGCGACTATGCCGAGGGTCTCCGATTTGGCTCTGACTGGCGTGATGGCCGTGTCGTTCTTCGTCGTCGGGCCGTTGCTGGTGTCGGCATAGTTGCGGGCTTAGAGCAGCCTCGGATAAGGGGCGCCGTGCTCCCGCGAGGGAGGCGAGTGCGCGATGTCGGGTACGAGGAGGAAGGCCGGCCGGCTGGGGCCGCAGGTCGAGGGCTACCGGGCGTGGCTGGCGCATCGGGGCTACACGCCCGCGACGGTGCGGAACATGCTGAAGGATCTGGGCCAGGTCGGCGTGTGGATGTCCGGCACAGGGCTGGAAGCGGTTCAGGTCGACGAGAACGCGATGGTGGCGTTTCTCGCGTCCCGGCAGGCGGCTGGCCGCCGAAGGGCGCTGGGTCCGCGCGCCATGATCCCGCTTCTGAGCTACCTGAGGGAAGCCGGCGTCACCGTCTACCCGAGAATCCCGGCGGATCGCCGCGTACAGCTCGACCCTCGACATCGACTGCACACGCGCCTCCCGCCACACCTGCCCGTCAGGGTGCGGGGAGACACCCGGACCTGATCCTCCCACGCCTGCACACCAGTGGAGTCAAGACTCGCCGACACCGGGTCCCCCGTGAGAACAGGTGGAGCCAGAGCCGGCTAACAAACGGAGCCGGAAGTCACCTACAGAACCAGCCATGCGAAGCAGATCGCCCTGAGCACGGCGGAAACGTTGCCCCGTGTTCAGGCTGCCACCGGCCCGCCAATTGGCGGCGAGGCCGTCGCAGCGCCGTTGCCTGGTTGCTGGTGCTGCCAGGCTGCGCCGCGACGGCTGCGGCGCTCAGGCCTTGATGAAGTTGAGCAGGTCGGTGTTGAAGGTGTCCTTGTAGGCGGTGGTCTGGGCGAGGCCGTGCGGGGCGCCGGGGTAGACCTTCAGGGTGGCGTCCTTGACGATCTTCGAGGACTGGAGCGCGGCGGCGCCGATGGGCACGATCTGGTCGTCGTCGCCGTGGATGATCAGGGTCGGGACGTCGATTTTCCTGAGGTCCTCGGTGAGGTCGGTCTCGGAGAAGGCCTTGATGCAGTCGTAGGCGCCCTTGACACCGACGGTCATGCTCAGCAGCCAGAACGAGTCGCGCAGCCCCTGGGAGATGGTGTTGCCGGGCCGGTTGGCGCCGTAGAAGGGCTCGCTGAGGTCCTTGTAGAACTGGGATCGGTCGGCGGCCAGGCTGGCCCGCAGGCCGTCGAAGACCTCGAGGGGCAGGCCGCCGGGGTTGGCGTCGGTCTTGAGCATCAGCGGCGGGATCGCGCTCACGAGCACGGCTTTAGCGACGCGGGAGGTGGCGTGCCGGCCGATGTAGCGGGTGACCTCGCCGCCGCCGGTGGAGTGGCCCACCAGCACGACGTCGTGCAGGTCGAGGGTTTCGATGAGGTCGGCGAGGTCGTCGGCGTAGGTGTCCAGGTCGTTGCCGTTCCACGGCTGGCCGGACCGTCCGCCACCGCGGCGGTCGTGGGCGATGGCGCGGTAGCCGCTGGAGGCGACCAGGAACAGCTGGTCGTCCCAGGCGTCTGCGGTGAGCGGCCAGCCATGGCTGAACACGACCGGCTGGCCGGAGCCCCAGTCCTTGTAGAAGATCTCGGTGCTGTCCCTAGCAGTGATAGTTCCCATTGAATTCTCCTTCTGTGGTGGCGCTGGGGACGTCGGCTGGAGCCCAGTTGGGCGGCGGCAAGCTGCCGCGTGGCGGTCGTGATCCCTGTGCCGTGGCGGGCTGCCACGGGCAGGATGAATGGTGGTGATTGCGGCCCGGCGTGGTACAGGCGTCAGGCGGCGGGCTGAGGGCGTGGGTTACGGCCCAGTCGAGTGCGTAGTCGGCGACTTGTTCCCAGCGGCTTAGACGTTTGAAGCGGCCTCTCTACTGGTCGGGGATCCAGCTGCCGTGGAAGCCGAGGGGGATCCGGGCGGGCAGGTGGACCCGGGCGACTGGTTCGGCGGTGAAGTCCTGCGCGGCGAGGATGACGAGGTCCGTGGCCCCGCGATCCGGAGCGTGGACGAAGGCCAGGATGTAGCCGTCGTCTTCGGCGGCGTCCGGTGCCGCCGGGGCAAACACGGCCTCGCCGGCGGTGGCGTCCCGGCCGAAGTCGTGCACCTCGACGGTGCCGTGGGCCAGGTCGTGCTTCAGCAGGGCGTTGGTGAACGCCTCGTCGGCGAAGTCCCCGGTCAGCGGGGAGATGGCCCGGCCGACGTCGCCGATCATCGCGCTGTAGCCGTAGCGGTGCGGCCGGGAGATGACCCGGTCGTCGACCCGCGGGAATTCCTGGGTGCGCTCGTTCAGGGTCTGCTGCTTCACGCTGCCGGTGGCGGGGTCGATGATCCAGCGGTCGAGTGTCGCCGGACCGTGACTGTCCCAGAGTGTGGCCACGTCGAACGGGTCGGGGTACTGGCACAGATCGACGACGACCCGCGGCCCGTCGTCGTAGGCGTTGAGGGTGTGGAATACCCAGCACGGGCTGATCTCCAGCCAGCGGACGTCCGCCGCGCTGCCGTCCCGCGGGAGCAGGCCGACACGGGCCTGATGTGCCGGGTTCCACGTGTACGGCAGTTCCCGCCCGGCGGAGACCGCGTCCATGCTGAAGGTAACGGGCAGGTCGAAGAAGACCACATAGTTCCCGGTGAGCGCGAAATCGTGCATCATCGGACCGTCGGGGACGGCGATATCGGTGGTGCGGCTCACCTGGCCCGCGGCGTCGACCACCACATGCTGGACGTGATCCCAGGCCCAGAAGTAGGCGATGGCGTGCAGTTCGCCGGTCCGCCCGTCCAGCTTGGTGTGCGCGGCGAACCCGCCGGGCAGCGTCCCGCCGAAGTCGCACGGGCCCCGGGTTTCCAGCTCATCGGTGAGCTCATACGGCAGCGGCCCGGCCTCCACGGTGGCGAGGATGCGGCCGACGTGCCTGATGATGTGGGTGTTCGCGGCGAAGTCCATCCCCTCGTGCACTGGCCCGGCGGGCCACGTCTCGCCGAGGGTTCCGGCGACGGCCTTGGAGCGGACCCAGCGGTTGCGGTACCACTCCGCCCGGCCGTCGCGCAGCCGGACGCCGTGCACCATGCCCGCGCCCAGGAACCAGTGGTAGTTCGGGTCGTCCAGGCCGAGCGGGTTGGGACCGTTGCGCAGGTAACACCCGTTCAGCTCCGCGGGCACACGGCCGGTGACCGGCAGGTCGAGGGCGGTGATCTCCTTCGTTACGGGGGCGAACGGTCCTTGCAGGAACCGATTGTCTGCAGGCATGGGACCTATCCCTTCGGGTGAGCAGACGCCCGGGCGGGCCCGGATCCGGGGCGGGGGTGTGGTGCGGGATCGGGGGTGCGACGGCCGACCGTTATGGTGCCTGCAGGCTATATCTGAAGCTCAGCCAGGTTCTGGTGAAGGCCATCGCGGTGATGCCCATCATGAGCATCCACAGGGTCCCCGGATAGCTGGCCAGGCGCTCCGCGCCGCCCACCCCCAGTCCCAGGTACAAGGACGAGCCGGCGTACTGGCCGGCGGTGGACAGGAAACTGCCGGCCAGTCCCACGACTGCGGCCGCGATGCCGATGGCCGCCAGCAGCCGGCTGTTCCGGCGGATCGCCAGGCTCAGCAGGAGGATGGCGACGCTTTCCACAGGGACGTTCAGCGCTCCGATCAGGTGCAGGCCGATATGGGTGTTTTCAGGGACGATGCCCACGATGATTTTCCCGAGCCCGGAGAGGACCCACAAGATCAGCGCCCACCGGGCCAGCCGGCCGGCGGGCCAGATCCGCCTGAGCAGCAGGGCGCCAGCGATGGTCAGCACGCCGAAGATGATGAACGAGGCGTTCATGACGGCATGCGACGGGGAGCACACGTTGTACGGGGTGCCGTGCGGCACATGGAACATCCCGCAGGCGGTGTTGCCCAGGTCGCTGATGTAGTTGTTCTTCAGGCTGTAGGGCCTGGTCCACGCGTCCGCCGCCACGATCTGTGCCGCCGCGTACTGGACTACACCGACGGCCCAGCATGCCCCGCCGGCCACGACCGTGGCCCGGCCCGCGCTGCGGACATGCTCTGTGCCCAGGGCAGGGCTCTGGATTGCAGCCATTCACTTTCCTTCTCTGTGATGCATCGAGAGTCACGAGTGCCGGACGGGGGCGTGCGTGGCCAGGTCTTCCCGGGTGATCGGGGTGCCGTTAACAGCCTCATAGGCCTGTTTTGAGCGGCCGAGGGCAGCCATCAGGGTGGATGGGCCGAAGAATGGCTGGCCGCCGATGTGCCAGCTGTCGTGTTGGAGTTCTTCGATGAGGACCCAGACCACCTCGCGGAAGGCCTCGGAACCCTCGAAGGCCACCATCACGTCGGTGATCTTGGCGGCGAGGTCGTGCTTCTGCTTTTCGGTGAAGCGTCCCTCGGCGACTTTGATGCTGACCAACGGCATGACGCGCTCCTCCGCAGGCGTGTGAACCCCTGAGGCCCTGGGGTGCAGGTGGATGGCCTACTCCTGAAACCATCCGCCTCTGACGAGGGCGTTCGCGTCTATGGGATCCTTAGCCGGCCCCTTAGTTTTCGCAGCGAAGTCCTATGGGCTGGTCATGAAGGCGGCCCAGTTCTACTGTGATCAGGGAGCCGCCAAGAGGGGGTGGTGATGCTCCGCGGCCGTGGCCAGCAATGCATGGTCCTCGACGGGCTGTTTGCGGACGTCCGGGCGGGGCGCAGCCGGGCGCTGGTGGTGTGCGGCGAGGCCGGTATCGGCAAGACCGCGCTGCTGAGTTACGCCGCAGGTACCGCACAGGACTTCCGGGTGGCCCGCGCTGAGGGTGTCGAGTCGGAGATGGAGCTGCCCTTTGCGGCTCTGCACCAGATCTGCGGCCGGATGCTGGATCGCGGCATCAGGCTGCCCGGACCGCAGCGTGATGCTCTTGGCGTCGCCTTCGGGCTGCGGTCGGGCAGCGCACCGGACCGCTTCCTCGTGGGTCTGGCGGTTCTGACGCTGTTGTCTGAGGTGGCCGCGGACCAGCCGCTGCTGTGCCTGATCGATGATGCGCAATGGCTGGACCAGACCTCGGCCCAGGTCCTGGGCTTCGTGGCCCGCAGGCTGGAAGCCGAATCGGTCGCGATGATCATCAGCATCCGTGACCCGGGCGCGATGCCCGTCGCGCGCCTGCCCGAGCTGGTCCTCGAGGGGCTGCCGGATGCTGATGCCCGGGCACTGCTGGCCTCGGTGATTCCCGGCCGGATCGATGAGCGAGTCCGGGACCGGATTGTCGCGGAGGCGGGTGGCAACCCACTGGCGCTGCTCGAATTGCCCCGGGGGATAACGGCCGCGGAACTGGCGGGCGGGTTCGGTGTAGCAGGCGAGCTGACGGTGACCGGGAGAATAGAGCAGAGTTTCCAGCGGCGGATTGCGCCGCTTCCGGAGATGACCCAGAGCCTCCTGCTCCTCGCCGCGGCCGAGCCGGTAGGCGACCCGGCCCTGCTGTGGCGCGCGGCCAGAAACCTCGGCATCGGTGCGGACGCCGCTGGCCCGGCCGAGTCAGCCGGGCTGTTCACCGCGGGAGCCAGGGTCACCTTCCGCCATCCGCTGGTCCGCTCCGCCGTCTACCGGGCCGCGCGGGCGACCGACCGCCGGCGGGCCCACCACGCCATCGCGGAGGCCACCGATCCGGGCACCGATCCCGACCGGCGGGCGTGGCACCGGGCCCAGGCCGCGCTTGAGCCCGATGAGGGCATCGCGGCCGAACTGGAGCGCTCGGCCACCCGCGCGTACGCCCGCGGGGGCCTGGCCGCGGCCGCCGCCTTCCTCGAACGCGCCGCTGCACTGACGCCGGCGCCGCGGGCGCGGGCCACCCGAGCGCTCGCGGCAGCGCAGGCCAAGTACGAGGCCGGGATGCCGGACGCGGCCCTCGGGCAGCTGGCCATCGCCAGGGCAGGACCGCTGAGCGAGCTGGAGCGCGCCCGGCTGGAGCGGCTGGACGCGCAGATCGCCTTCACCCGGCTGCGGGGCCGCGACGCTCCCCCGCTGCTGCTCCAGGCGGCCCGGCGGCTCAGCCCGCTTGAACCCGCCCTGGCCCGCGAGACTTACCTGGAAGCGCTGTGGGCGGCGATCCGCACCGGCCGGTCCGGCAGCAGCCACAGCCCGCGTCAGGTGGCGCAGGCCGCCCGGACCGCGCCGGCGCCAGCCAACCCGCCGCGGGCTGTAGACCACCTCCTCGACGGCCTGGCGGCCCGCTCGGCCGAGGGTTACTCGGCCGGCGTGCCCGCACTCCAGCGTGCGCTGGGCGCCCTCAGCGACAGCAAGGGGGGTGCCGGGGGCGACGACACGCGGTGGCTATGGCTGGGCTGCCACACGGCCATGGACTTGTGGGACGACGAGGCGTGCCGCACTCTCGCCGCCCGGCACGTCCAGCAGGCTCGCGAAGCCGGGGCGCTCACCATGCTCCCGTTCGCCCTCAACTACGTCGCCGCACACCACATCTTCGCGGGCGAGTTCACCGCCGCTGCGGCCCTGCTCGACGAGGCGGACGCGATCACAGCAGCCACCGGCAACGCGCGGATAGCTGACTTCTCGCTCCTGCTCGCCGGCTGGCGGGGCCACGACACGGGCCAGTTCAACGCCGGGGCCCAGGACGCGGCCGCCCGGGGCGAGGGCCTGGCGATGGCCAGCGCCGAGTTCGCGGCCGCCGTGCTCCACAACGGGCTGGGCCATTACCCGGCCGCTCTGGCTGCCGCGCAGCAGGCCAGTGAGCATGACGAGCTCGGCTTCGGCGTCTGGGTCCTGCCCGAGCTGATCGAGGCCGCGGTGCGATGCGGGGATCATGAGATCGCGGCAGCCGCCATGGACCAGCTTTCTGAGCGGACCAGCCTGAGCGGCAGCCAGTGGGCACGTGGCATCGAAGCCCGATCCCGCGCTCTGATCGCCGACGGCGAGGACGCCGAGGACTTCTACCTGGAGGCGATCAGCCAGCTCAGCCTCAGCAGGATGACTGTGCACCTCGCCCGCGCTCATCTCATCTACGGAGAATGGCTGCGCCGCGAGAGCCGGCGCGCCGACGCCCGCGGGCAACTGCGCACCGCACATGAGATGCTCGCGTCCATGGGTGCCGACGGCTTCGCCGAACGAGCCGCCCGGGAGCTGCGCGCCACCGGTGAGCGCGTCCGCAACCGGACCACCGATCCTCCCGCCCGGCTCACCCCCCGGGAGACTCAGATCGCCCGGCTGGCGGGCGACGGCCTGTCCAACCGCCAGATCGCGGCCCAGCTATTCATCAGCCCGCACACTGTCGAATACCATTTGCACAAAATTTTCGCGAAACTCGCGATCGCTTCCCGCAATCAGCTGCCCAGTGCCCTGGCTAATGGCCTGTGGTAGTTCTGCCGCAGGTAGATGATCTTCCGTACACCTCAGCCGGGGTCTCGTGCGGGCAGTGCGCCGGCCGTGTTGAGCGGTCCCGCAGCCCGGCCAGTCGCTCGGTTTCGGCGCGGCGGTACCAGGCGTAGAGGACCTGTCGGTTGATCCCGTAGTACCGGCAGGTCAGGGCCACATTCCCGGTCACCTCGCGGGCGTGGCGGATGATCGCCAGCCGCCGCGCGGCATTCTTATCCAGTTGCCGTTCGTTCACATGGGTCTCCTTAGTCATCAGAGACCCAGATGTCAACGATGTTCGTTAGTTTTAGAAAGTCCGCGTGAGGCAGTGGCTCCCCGTTTGGCTCCCCAGGCCAGTA
>JBKQMG010000094.1:0-29466 GCA_052146815.1 Streptosporangiaceae bacterium
GGTGGAACCCGAACGACGCGAGCTTCGCGCCGAGCAAGCCGAAGATACCGATGTCGCTGACGGCATGCAGGGCAATAAAGAGCGCTCCGCCAGTTAGCACCAGGGAGCCAAGGAACCGCGGCCGATCGGTGTCCCGGCGCAGCAGGTCGTGCAGCTTGGCCAGGTAGATCAGGAACATGGCGGCATAGACGACGGATAGGTAGGTGACCACCAGCAGCCGCCCGCGGTGGTCGTGAAGCGCGTTCGCGATCTTCGCCGCCGAGGCGTTCTGGCTCAAGCCGCCGCCGAGCACCCCGACCACGGTCTCGGCCACCAGCGCGATGACGTAAAGGACGCCCGCCGCCCAGGCGTACCGCTCCCACGCGCTAGAGGTCCGCGTCGCCGCCACCATGCCGTCTTCCCCCATCCTCCCGTTGCGGGCCGTTACGACCCGGCGTTCACCAGAGACCTACGTCCGTGCGAGCGGCGAAAACCTGCAACGGGACCGGGTGGCGCTCGCCGTTTGACATCACCCCGGCGCTGGTCGGCCGCGAGGTGCTCGCCCTCGACGTCGGTGACCGCAGCAAGCTCTTGCAGATCGTATCCCCGGTCCTGTAGGACTGGGCAGAACTAGACGAAATAGCCATCGCAAGGATTGGTGGCGGATCAGGGGAGGCTCTATGGGCAAGCGGCTAGGCGCGCTCGGCGCAGTCATTGCAGTGGTGGCACTGGCAGTTGGCATAGCTCTTCCCGCTGCGGGTTCAACTGGTCACGCCGCTCATCATCGGACCATCCGCGTGACCGCCGTCGTCACGGAGCTGAAGGTCCTTGATCTTGGCGGCACGGGGTTCTCCCTTGGTAACGAGATCGTGTTCTCCGAAAAGCTGCTGCAGGGCGCAAACCAGCTTGGGCACGCGGGTGCGGTGTGCACGGAGGTGTCCGTGGCGCGCCAGGAGGCGCAGTGCATCGCTACCTACTCGTTCCCCGGCGGGCAGATCACCGGCCAGGCACTGGTTATCCTTAACTCAACGGCGCCGTATGTCGGGTCCATCACCGGCGGCACCGGCATATACGAGGGTGCGAAGGGTGAGCTACACGTCCAGACTCTCTCGCCAACCGAGGGAATACTGACCTTCCACCTGGAGCACTGACAGGCCGTTCACCTTCCCCGCCTCCTCGTAGGCGCGGCGACCCTGGCGAGCGGCGGCCAGGGGTTCGGCGCAGCCGATCGCATGCGACGCCGAAAGGGCGACCTAGACGCGGCGACCGGGAGCGGGACAATGACGCACCGAGGAAGACGGGCCGTGGAGTACCCGGCTGCGTGGCCGGGTGAGTCTGGATGATCAGCGGTGGCCTGAGGGCGTGGGGCCGGCGCGCCGGCCGGGGCCTCCCCAAGGCCGGAGGCCGGCGCTAGTGCCGGCCCGCGGCGCCGCTTTCGGCGCCGCCTTGCTGAGGCGCCACATCGTGCCGTTTCTCGGCAACGTGGCCATCGGCAAGATCGACGCTGCAATGGTCCGGGAGTGGCGCGTCGCGCTCCTGGGCGAGGGAGCTTCGACGTCTGAGGCTGCCAAGGCTTACCCCTTTCTACGGGCAGTGCTGACGACGGCTGTCGATGACTTGATCATTGCCCGCAAACCCGTGCCGTATCCGGGGCGCCGGTGAGGAGAAGCCTGACGAGCGACCCGTGCTCACCGTGAGTCAGGTGCTGAATCTGGCTGACCGGGTCCAGGATCGCCGTTTCGCGTTCTGGTCCTTCTTGCCGCGTTTGCTGGCCTGCGTTGGGGCGAGGTGACCGCTTTGCGCCGCTGCGACATTGATGCCGATGCCGGGACAGTGACCGTACGGCGACAACATGTCCAGCTCGACACCGACGCACTGATTGTCGGGCCGCCGAAATCGCGGGCTGGCACTCGCACCATTGTGATGCCCGCAGTGATCATCCCTGAGGTTTGTGAGCATCTTGCTGCTTACACCGGGAGGGATCATGATGCGCTGGTCTTCACCGGCGCCCGCGGCGGAGCGCTGCGTCGCAGTAATTTCCGGCGCGCCGTGAAGTGGGCCGAGGCCGTCCAGGCGATCGGTGCCCCGGATCTGCATTTTCATGATCTCCGCCATACCGGGAATACTCTGGCCGCGTCCACCCGTCCGAGTCTGCGGGACCTGATGGCCCGGATGGGACACGGACAGCGTGCGGGCCGCGCTCGTTTATCAGCACAAGACGCTGGAGGCCGATCGTGTGATCGCGGCGGCCATGAGCGCCCGGATCGAGGTCTCGCGCCAGGCAGGCAGCGACGCTGACGGGTCTGCCGGACGAGGTGGCTCAGGTGGCTAATGGCCCGCTAATGGCCCGAAGAGCTTGTATGAGGATCTTGCTCGGAGTGTTTTGCCTGGTGGGCGCAACTGGGTTCGAACCAGTGACCCCTCGCTTGTAAGGCGCGTACGCGGCGTCGCCAGATGTCGCCGGGCACGGCCTGGCGTGGCGCTGAGCTGCTGCGATAATCGCT
Source organism: Streptosporangiaceae bacterium (assembly GCA_052146815.1). Lineage (GTDB taxonomy): Bacteria > Actinomycetota > Actinomycetes > Streptosporangiales > Streptosporangiaceae > DATJZH01. Next base: position 2,484 of record JBKQMG010000094.1, read on the forward strand.
GGACGTGGCTCTCTGTCGCCTGGCACAGGTGGCCGTTGGCTCTTGGTTTGGCTCTTTGACGTGTCACCGTCCACCGCACAGCACCGCAGCGCAAATTCGGATGAACGCGCTTGGTCAGGCGTTCGGCTGATGGTAAATGTCGCTGCGGTGATCGACGTCGAGGACGTGGACGATGCGGGCGGCTTCATCGATGCGGTACACGATCCGGTAGGTGCCACGCCGGGCGCCGTGACATCCGACCAGCGGACCGAACAGCGGCTTGCCGCCACGCTGAGGATTCACCGCGAGTGCCGCAGCGCAGAATTCCAGGACTGCGGCGGCGACGGACTCGGGCAGCCGCTCGGAGATGGCCCGCCGGGCGGCAGGCTGGAAACGGATGTCGTACCGCTCCCCCGGCCCGACGGTCACCGGCCGGTAGCGCGGCGCCTGGCCAGGTCCTGGCGGACAGTCGCCAGGTCCGCGCCCGGCTCGCCTCGGCCGAGCGCGGCCAGGCTCTCGGAGATGCGGGCGACCGCGTCGCTGTCGCCCAGGATCTCCAGGGTCATCTCCAGACCGTCCAGGTCATCGACCGACAGCAGGACAGCCTCGGCCTCGCCGTTACGGGTCAGGGTGATCCGTTCGTGCTGAAGCCGCACCCGCCGCGCCAGCTCCGACAACCGAGCCTTAGCTTCTGACAGGGGGACCGGAGTGGACGCGATGCTCATAGTCCGAAGTATAGACCAAGCTAGTCAACAACCAGACTAGCCATCCGAGCCGGCGCCGTGATCGCCGTCCGCATTGCCCAAGTACCTTCGCCGGCTCGAACGAGCCCGCCGATCCGTCGAACATAAACGCCTCGGCTCTTCATAGCGGCTATGCACCCACCGGGACACCCGGCGGCAGGCCGGGCAGGCAGGCAGGCAGGCAGCAGCCGGGGCAGTCGTCGCGGCCTGGATCCGCACCGACCTCCCGGCCAGGGAAACGCGATCGACCTGCAGACGGGCCAGATGCGGGAACAGGACGCTGAGAACCTCAAGATCGCACGACAAGCATGATCACAAAGACCGCGATCCCGGCACCACCGGACACACCGAAACCCGGCCACATCACGCAATCTGTGCCAGAGCCAGTTTTCACCTGCCGTCTGGCACACACAATCGGCGCGAGGGCTGGGCGGTCCCTACAATCTGCCCTCATCATCCCGTTGTCCCGCTCGGCACGTCCTGTCGCCCGCCAGTGTCGCCAATCACATGGGACCGGGTCGGGCCGGTCAGAGCGTGTGCAATTGCGATGATGACGCCCGGCGGTGGCGGCGGTCAAGTGCGCCGTGCGTCTTGCGGGGCGGGCCTGGCCTGCCCGTGCTTCCTGCCCGGAGGGGCCGTAGAGGATCCGGGGTCAGGACCGGCCGCAGGCCGTCGCGTCAGCGATGCGCAGCAGTCTTGAGGCCGGAGGAGCGGGCCCGTAGCGGGCGCGGCGCACTCGGGGTGGGCACCGGCGGCGGAGCCGCCTCCGTGCTTGTGTTCTCGGGGATGGCGTGGCGGGCACCGGTTTCCGGATGCCGTTGAGACTGGGCGTTGTCGCGGGGGGGCCGGCCCTTCGCGTTCCAGTTCGCGCACAGCATCAACCGGAACCGCGACAATCACGGCCGGTCGATCAGCCTTGTCCTCCACGCGAACCATTATCTCCATGCGATCGCGATCGATGTCAGCGCGCGAGCACGCTGCGATGGTCCACCCAGCGTCCTGCCAGTGGTTGACGCTCGGCATGAACCTGCCAGCCCAAGACCGCCGCGGCGCACGGGCCGGTCCTGTCGGACTCACCGACCGGCAGGGGCCCTTTCTCGCAGGAGTCGTCGCTGCGAACCGTCGCGCAGGCAAGCTAGGGGAAAAGCCGCGTAGCCGGACCCAGCCCCAGATCGCTTATCGGCTTGTTTGCTCGTCGTTTGCTCGCATGCCGTGGTACCGGCCAGCACTGCCCGGCATCAGGCGGCAGCGGAATCGGTCGAGTCGCGACCGCGCGCCGCGTAGAAGCCCAGGTCAAGACCGGTGGCCGAGTTCTGGAACCCCACAGGCTGCTTCGAACGGGCTGGCCCGCAGGGCAGCAGATCTTCCCGCGACAGGCAGAAGGGCGTAGCGTGGGGGTGTTGCTCCGGACCCGGCAGCTGCGGCCGCGATACCTCGCGGTGACGCAGCAGGGCCCGGAGATTTTTTTTTGGATGTGTGCGGTCATCGCTTGATCAGCTATCAGGTATCAGGTGCCCGCGGCTATCGCCGATCGCCACTGATGGGCTGACGAACAGCTCAGCGGATCGGACGGAGGGACCGGCGAAATGACCTCACCAGAAGAGTCGGCAGAAGATCACCAGATGCTGCCGGAAGACGGCCAGACCATGCCGCGGGGCCTGGATGGGGATCCAGCCGGTGTCAGAACGGCAGGCGATCCTCAGTCACCAGGCCCGGCTACGCCGGAGCAGCCGGGCGCTACCGCCGCGGGCAGCGCTGGGCCGCCCGCCGCACCGAGCAAGCCGCAGGGTTTCCTGGGCGAGTTCTGGGACGCGGTCTCCGTACGCACGGTCAGCCTGATCATCGGGATCCTGCTGCTGCAGGTCGGGTTCATCCTGTCCTACGTGGGGGCGTTCCACGCGCCCACGCCGCACAGGATCCCGCTCGCCGTTGTCGCGCCCGCCCGGGAGTCCGGTCAGGTGGTGACCAAGCTCAACCTGATTGCGTCGGCCCCGCTGCACGCGACCGCGGCCAGTGATCAGGCGGCTGCCCACCGCCTGATCGGTGACGAATCCGTCAGCGCCGCGCTGGTGATCAACCCGGCCACCAAGACCGACACGCTGCTCGTCGCCTCGGCCGACGGCAGCGCTGAGGCCAGCGCGGTCGAGCAGGTAATCACGGCAGCCGAGGCCAGCCAGCACCGCTCGGTGACGGTGACGGTGATCGTGCCGCTGCAGCGCGGTGACTTCCACGGCCTGACCGGCTACTACCTCGTCATCGGCTGGATCGTCGGCGGATACCTGGTCGCCGCGCTGCTCGGCGTGGCCTCCGACGCCAAGCGCGCCACCCGCCGCCGCACCATTTTCCGGCTGATCGCTTTCGTCCCCTACGCGATCCTCTCCGGGCTGGCTGGCGCCATCGTGGTCGGCCCGGTCCTCGGCGCGCTCACCGGCCACCTGCTGGCCCTGTGGTGGCTCGGCGCGCTGCTGGTGTTCGCGGTCGGCGCCGTAACCCTGGCCTTCCAGACCCTGTTCGGCGTCATCGGGATCGGCGTCACGATCCTGGTCTTCGTCATCCTCGGCAACCCCAGCGGGGGCGGCGCCTACCAGCCCGCGCTGCTGCCGCCGTTCTGGCGGGCCATCAGCTCGGCCCTGCCCAACGGCGCCGCTACCGACACCGTGCGCCGCATCGTCTACTTCGGCGCCTACGACATCAGCGGCCACCTGATCGTCCTCGCCAGCTACGCTGTCGCCGGGGTCATCATCGCCCTCATCGGGTCCAGCATCCACCAGCGTCGCACGGCCACTGGCCAACCCGGCCGCGGACGGCCGGCCCGCACCGCCGCGTTCACCCCCGCCCGCGCCACTACGGACCTGGCTGATTGAGGTGCCCGCGAGCCTTCCGGACAGTCCATCCAATAGGATGGACGTCTGGAAAGGTGAAGTAATTGCCCTGTGCGTGCCGAGAATTCTGTCCATGGCTCTGACCAGCAGGGTTGCTCTCCCAGCCGTCCGGCCGTGATGATCACCGATCATGTGCCTGCGGTTTACCTCCCTCCTGATCACGCGGGTGGCTTCATGGCTGCGCCTATCCCAGCGTGAGGAGACGTGGAAGACCGCCGAGATCTTGATCCTGCGCCACCAACTCGCGGTCCTGCAGCGGCGGCAGCCGCGTCGCCCGAACCTGAACTGGGCGGACCGGGCCTTGATCGCGGCCCTGCTCGGCGTAATACCCAAAGCGCGTCGCCACGGGATGTGGCTGCTGGTCGCCCCCGACACGATCCTGCGCTGGCGCCGAGATCTCGTCCGCCACCGCTGGGCGGCCCGGTCCAGGCGCGGCAAGACCGGCCGGCCGGCGACACGCCGGAACGTCAGGACACTCGTCCTCCGGCTAGCCCGGGAGAACCCCGAATGGGGCTACCGCAGGATCCACGGCGAGCTGGCCGGCCTGGGAGTGAAGGTAGCGGCATCGACGGCGTGGGAAATTCTGAAGAATGCCGGAATCGACCCGGCGCCGCGGCGGACCAGGCCTACCTGGTCGCAGTTCCTGCGTTCTCAGGCCGAAGCGATCCTGGCGTGCGACTTCTTCAGGCTCGCATCGATGGCCTGATCAACGAATATCGCCTGGTCGCATGATGTGGACGAGGTTTTCGGCACGCACAGGCGCGCATCTCATCTCTTCTCCCGCCAGTAGTAGCGTGATCATCGCATCTCCGCCAGGAGCCTGCTTCAGTCGTCAGCTTGAGGTGTCCTGGCCGAGGAAGCCATCGGGACCGAATGTGCGGTGCGCCCAGCTTGTGAAGGAGGACCATTCCACGGCGGGGTAGCTGCGGCGCAGGGCGGCGATGTCCGCCTGGTAGCCGGGGCCGCGCGGCGTCCCGGTGCTACGCGAGGCTTCGCATAACCCGGCCATGGGCAAGATCATCATCAATGGCTCCCTAACGATCATCACAAGCTACGAAAGACAGTGGGCGCAACTGGGTTCGAACCAGTGACCCCTCGCTTGTAAGGCGAGTGCTCTACCGCTGAGCTATGCACCCCTTTGCGGCCAGTCTCGAAGGCCGCTAGCTAACGCACCAGGGTACCGCTCCCCCGCGGCGACAGCCGCCACGTAGCCGACTACGTCGGCGATGCCATCAGGTGCGGCCGGGCGAGCTCGGCAACAGTTTCGCTGATCGCCAGGCGGTTGCGCAGCCTGGCCAGCCGAACGTCCATCGACGGGCCGCTCGCCCCGCCGGTCAGCGCCGCCTCGAAATGAATCGCCCCCACGAACGCGGCGCCGAAACGGACCGCATCCGGAAGGATCTCAAGCTCGGCGGCAGGCACCGGACGCACCGCCGAGTAGCCGCCGGCGACGGCGGCGATGCGCTCCTCATCCGGCTGGAAAAGCCAGGCCTCGGGCCGGTCCGGGGGCAGGTCGGAGTTCAGGTGACATTCGGCCAGGCAGTGCCCTAGGTCGAGAATCGGCAGACCGAGGCCGGCGGTCTCCCAGTCGATCAGGATGACCTCCTCCCCGGTCTGCACCGCGTTTCCGGGCCAGGCATCACCGTGGACCAGCGTCTCGGCCACACCGCCAGCGCTGCGCAGCACGGCCTGCACGGTGCGCACGAACGCCGCGTGCATCGGGCGCAGGTCGGGCGGTACCAGAGCGGCGACCGTCTCCAGTCGCCCGAGCGTCGTGGGGCCCGCCGCCTGCGGATGCCAGGCGGCTCGCCCAGGCGCCGAGCCGGCCCTCCCGGCGGCCACGGGAGGCAGCGCCCGGTGCAGGCGGCCCAGTGACATCCCGAGCATGCGCAGCTGCGCTGTCGACGGCCGCAGCAGCGGCCCGTCTGCGTACGTCGTGGCCCAGGTGAGCCACGGCCCGGCTTCGCCGACCAGTTCGCCCGACCGCACCAGGACCGGCCCCGGCGCGCGGTAGCCGACTTCCTCCAGCCGCGCCAGCGTCCGCGCCCGGCCGGTGACCCAGTCCACCATCGTCTCGGCGGCGCTGCCGTTGAACTGCGCAGGCACAGGCTCGTCGGCGCGGTAGGCGCGCACGAGCCAGGGCGTCCCACCGTCCGGCGTCACCTGATAAGTGACAGAGGCGCCCTGCACGGATCCGCCGAGCCGCCGGACGCCAGAGGGTCGCAGCCCGCGCAGATGGTACTCACGCAGGATCCGCCCGACGGCCGCAGCGTCATTCACCAGGCGGTCAGCCTTAACTGCTGGCCGTGCTGCGCGCTGTCCGGCCCAGCACACGGGCAAGCGCACGCTCGACTTCGTCGGCCAGGCTCTGCTCGCTCCCCGCCGCGATATCGCCCGCGGGGAACCCGCCCGCCCGGGTGTCGGCCGCAGACTTGCCGAGCTGCCCCGGCGCCGGCCCGGAATCGCCCGGCTCTCGGACCCAGCCGCAGTCCCGGCACTCGACCTCGCCGAGCCGCCGGACGAGATGGACACCCGAGCAGACCGCGCACCGGTCCAGGTCGGCGGTCCAGTCGTACGAGGACTGGCAGCCGGGGCAGATCAGCACCTGGCGGTCGTCCCGGACGCCGCGCTTCCACGGGCTTTCCCCGCGGTCCGGGTCGACCTGCCGCGCTCCACAGCGATAGCAGGGCATTGGCCTGTTCCGATTTCTGCCGTCGGGCCAGAACACGTCGCGCGCTAGTCCAGCGCGGCGAGCGCCTTCTGGTAGTCGGCGATGTCACGCGCCTGCGGGATCGGGTTCACGACCTTCCACCGCACGACGCCGCTCTTGTCGATGACGAAAGTGCCGCGCGTCGCGACGCCCATCTTCTCGTCGAACACACCGTAGGACCTGGCCACCTCGCCGTGCGGCCAGAAATCAGACAGCAGGGAGAAGTTGTAATGTTCGGCGTCCGCCCAGGTCCGGTGCGCGAACCCCGAATCCACCGAAACAGTCAGAAGCTCGACATCATCGCGGGCTACCTCTGGGAACTCGTCGCGCATGGCGCGCAGCTCACCGGAGCACACGCCGCTGAACGCCAGCGGGTAGAAGACCAGGACGACGTTCTTCTTGCCGCGCAAGCCGGACAGGGTGACCGGTGTGCCGTGCTGGTCTTTCAGCTCGAAGTCCGGGGCCTGTTCGCCGACTTCTACCGCCATGGCTGTCCTCTCGAGGGCTTAAGGGGGGATGAAAACCATGCCGCCCGCCGCGGAATCAGCAGAGCGATGATGACCGGGGGCGCACCGAGTGCGCGCTGACAGATTTAGTGTGCCATCCGGCGAGAGTGCCGGGCACTGCGGCCGGCTGGTTTGAATGCCGGGCACCCGGACTGAACCCGTGCTGCGCCCCGGCGCGAGCATCCGCCCGACCGGATGCTCGACCTGGCGGCGGGCACAAACGCCGGTGTCAGGCGCGCGCCAGCGGCTGGCGCTAGCGGCGCGCCTTCGGCGCCACGAGCCTCGTGCCGGACCAGTTGCGCCCGGCGCTCACCGTCGAGGTCTGCGACAGGCCGGCGGTCGGCGCCGATTCTCCGATCTCGCTCGGCTCGACGTGCCCTTCGCGGCCGGACTTGGGTGTAAGCAGCAGGATGTAGCCGCCGTCGGCAAGCGGCGTCAGCGCATCGACCAGCGCATCGACCAGATCACCGTCCCCGTCCCGCCACCACAGCAGGACACCGTCCACGACATCGTCGTAGTCCTCGTCGACAAGCTCGACGCCCTGCAGCTTGGCGACCGAGTCGCGCAGCTGCTCATCGCAGTCGTCGTCATAGCCGATCTCCTGAACCACGTGGCCCGGCTTGACGCCGAGCCGCTCGGCCAGGTCACGCTGATCTTGCGCCTGGCCCGCGGTCGCGCTCACTGAAATCCTCCTGGATCCTTTCTCACCTCACGCTGCCGGCCCTCCAGCGCCGCGGCCCATGACCGGGGAACCGGACGGCCGCTGTACGCGGGCATCGGCCTCTCCTTGATCGGACAGTCCACACTGGGTCGGCGCGCCGCGCAAGTCACAATTCGCACAGACCTTGAAAACCATGGTGACGGCTGATGCCGACGTCCGGCCGCACGGTCAGCAACTGTCCCATGTCATACACTTTTGTCGCCTGTTGCCGGCGGCCCGTGGCGGCGGGAGCTGGTCTGGCTGCCGCCACGCACCCGGCCGGAGTTGACCTGCCCGTCTGCATGGTGCTGGTGTACCCAGAATGACCACGGCAAGCATCCGCGCCGAAAGGTAATCATCGCGGCCATGCAGCGAGCCGCGCAAAACGGCCGGGCCCGCTGGCCGGAGCCCCGTCCGGCCAGCGCCGGTTACCGGCGAGTAGAGATGCGTGCCGGGCAGCCACGTACGAGGATGAGAGGGCAGAGCACGACACGAGCCGCATGGCTGCCGTGAAACCCGATAGCGCGCCTGCAGGCAGGAGCCTGCTGCCGCGGAAGGCGAGGAACACCCCGTGGCCTCCGGACGCCAGCGCTTCTCCATCATCAGCGACGGCCTGCCCACCCAGCTGCCGGATATCGACGCCGACGAGACCAGGGAATGGGTGGAGTCGTTCGACACCGTCGTGCGCACCCGCGGCCGCTCCCGCGCCCGGTACATCATGCTCCGCCTGCTGGAGCGGGCCAGGGAGCAGTCGGTCGGCGTGCCCGGCCTGCGCAGCACCGACTACATCAACACGATCCCGCCCGAGCGCGAGCCCTGGTTCCCCGGCGACGAGTACACCGAGCGGCGCATCCGCGCCTACATCCGCTGGAACGCCGCCGTCATGGTCTCGCGGGCCAACCGGCCCGGCCTCGGCGTCGGCGGCCACATCGCGACCTACGCCTCGGCCGCCAGCCTCTACGAGGTCGGCTTCAACCATTTCTTCCGCGGCAAGGATCACGGCGAGTCCGGCGACCAGGTGTTCATCCAGGGCCACGCCGCGCCCGGCATCTATGCACGGGCCTTTCTGGAGGGCAGGCTCACAGAACATCAGCTCAACGGGTTCCGCCAGGAGCTGTCGCACCCGGGCGGGGGTCTCCCCTCTTACCCGCATCCCCGTCTCATGCCGGACTTCTGGGAATTCCCGACGGTCTCGATGGGCCTTGGCGCGATCAACGCGGTCTACCAGGCCCGGTTCAACCGGTACCTGCTGGCCAGGGAGATCAAGGACACCAGCCGGTCGCACGTCTGGGCGTTCCTCGGCGACGGCGAGTGCGACGAGCCCGAGGTACTTGGCGCCATCGGGGTGGCCGCGCGCGAGGAGCTCGACAACCTGACCTTCGTGATCAACTGCAACCTGCAGCGCCTGGACGGCCCGGTCCGCGGCAACGGAAAGATCATCCAGGAGCTGGAGGCTCAGTTCCGCGGCGCCGGATGGAACGTCATCAAGGTCATCTGGGGCCGCGACTGGGACACCCTGCTGGCGCAGGACACCGACGGCGTCCTGGTCAACAAGATGAACAGCACCCCCGACGGCCAGTTCCAGACCTACTCGGTCGAGTCCGGCACTTACGTCCGCGAGCACTTCTTCGGCACCGACCCGCGGCTGCGGGCGATGGTCTCCCACTTGTCCGACGACGAACTGCGCAACCTGTCGCGCGGCGGGCATGACTACCGCAAGGTCTACGCCGCCTTCAAGGCCGCGCAGGAGCATGTCGGGCAGCCGACGGTCATCCTGGCGCACACGATCAAGGGCTGGACGCTCGGCCCTGACTTCGAGGCGCGCAACGCCACCCATCAGATGAAGAAGCTGACGGTCGCCGAGCTCAAGGAGTTCCGCGACCGGCTCTACCTCGAGATCCCCGACGCCGCGCTCGAGGCTGAGCTGCCGCCCTACTATCACCCCGGCGAGAAGTCGGACGAGGTCCAGTACATGCGCGAGCGGCGGGCCGCGCTCGGCGGCTACCTGCCCAAGCGCGTGGTCCGGTCCCGGCCGCTCGTGCTGCCGGACGAGAAGGCCTACGGCGAGCTGCGGCACGGTTCCGGCAAGCAGGCCGTGGCCACCACGATGGCGTTCGTCCGGCTGCTCAAGGACCTGATGAAGGACCCGCAGATCGGCTCCCGGTTCGTGCCGATCATCCCGGACGAGGCGCGCACCTTCGGGATGGACTCGCTGTTCCCGACCGCGAAGATCTACTCGCCGTTCGGCCAGACCTACGAGGGCGTCGACCGCAACCTGCTGCTGTCCTACAAGGAATCGGTCAAGGGGCAGATCCTGCACGAGGGCATCAGCGAGGCCGGCGCCATGGCCTCGGTGACCGCGGCCGGCACCGCGTACGCCACCCACGGCACGCCGATGATCCCGATCTACGTCTTCTACTCGATGTTCGGGTTCCAGCGGACCGGCGACCAGATGTGGCTGCTGGGCGACCAGCTCGGCCGGGGCTTCCTGCTCGGCGCGACGGCCGGCCGGACCACGCTGACCGGCGAGGGACTGCAGCACAACGATGGCCAGTCGATGCTGCTGGCCTCGGTCAGCCCGGCGTGCGTCAGCTATGACTGCGCCTGGGCTTACGAGCTCTCGCACGTCATGCGCGATGCGCTGCGCCGGATGTACGGGTCGACGCCCGAGCATCCCGAGGGCGAGAACATCTTCTACTACCTGGCGCTCTACAACGAGCCCTACCAGCAGCCCGGCGAGCCCGAGGACTTCGAGGGCGGCCCGGAGGCCCTGCACCAGGCCATCATCCGCGGCCTCTACCGGTTCGCCGCGGCACCGGAACTGCCCGCCAGCGGCGCGGCGGCCGACGGCGGCGACGGTGATGGCGACAGGCCCAGGCGGCCGCGGGCCCGGATCCTGGCCTCCGGCGTGGCGCTGCGCTGGGCCCAGGAGGCACAGCGGCTGCTGGCCGAGGACTGGGGGGTGAGCGCGGAGGCATGGTCGGCGACCTCGTGGACGCAGCTGCGGCGCGATGCGCTGGCCTGCGAGGAATGGAACATGCTGCACCCGGACGAGGAGCCCCGGGTGCCCTACGTCAGCCAGGTGCTGAACGGGCGGCCGGACCCGGTCGTCGCGGTCAGCGACTGGATCCGGGCGGTGCCCGACCAGATCGCGCGCTGGGTGCCGGCTTCGTTCACCTCGCTCGGCACTGACGGCTGGGGCTTCTCCGACACCCGGCCGGCCGCGCGCAGGTTCTTCCACGTGGACGCACCATCCATTACCGTCGCCGTGCTCGCCCAGCTCGCCCAGGCCGGGGAGATCAAGCCCGAGGTCATCGGCCAGGCGATCGCCAAGTACCAGCTCGACCTCGACCTCAGCGAGGCCCTCTGACCACAGGTCCTCTGACCTCATCGCCGGGCGCCGCTGGCGCGCTTACTCGGCCTGACCAGTCCAGGGACAACACCGCGACGGAGGCTCATGCACCCATGCCCACCATCCTGATCACCGGAGCCGCCGGGCAGGTCGGGGCGATGCTCCGGACCCGGCTGGCCAGGCCGGACCGCACGCTGCGGCTGCTGGACGTGGCACCGCTTGAGGCGGGCCCCGGCGAGGAGACTGTCCGGGCCTCGGTCACCGACCTCGCGGCCATGACGAAGGCCTGCGACGGCGCTGAGGCGGTGATCCACCTCGGCGGGCTGTCCGGCGAGGCACCGTGGGACCGCATCGCCGAGGTCAACATCCACGGCACATACGTCGCGTTCGAGGCGGCCCGCCGGGCGGGGGCCAGCCGGGTGGTGTTCGCCTCGTCGAACCACGCGGTCGGCTTCACCCCCGCCGCGGAATTCCCGGCGGGCGACTACGCCTTCCCGGCACCGGACACCTATTACGGCGTCTCCAAGGTGGCCGGCGAGGGGCTGGCGGCCCTTTACCACCACCGGTACGGGCTGGACGCGATCTGCCTGCGGATCCTGACCTGCACCGACCGCCCGCACGACATCAGGTCGCTGTCCACCTGGCTGTCACCGGGCGACGCCGGCCGACTGTTCGAGGCGTGCCTGTCCGCGCCGCAGCCGGGCTTCCGCGTCGCCTACGGGGTCTCGGCCAACACCAGGGGCGGCTGGGCCAGTCTCGACGAGGCCAGGGCGCTCGGCTACGAGCCGCGCGACGACGCCGAGCAGTACGCCGCCGAGGTCATCGCCGCCCGCGGCGAGCCCGAACCCGGCGACCCGGTGCTGGCCCATCTCGGCGGCGAGTTCTGCCTGCCGGCCTACGACGCCGACCGACTGACATGACCGCGCAGGTCACGCGGGTCACGACCGCGACCTACCGGCTCCCGATGTCCGTGCCGTGGGGCCCGGCGGTGACCTGCCAGTACCTGATCGCGACCACCGTCGAGAGCAGCGACGGCGGGACCGGCCAGGGCTTCAGCTGGGCCGTCCAGACCGGGGCGCAGGCCATCCAGGCCATGATCGACGCGGACTGCCGGCCGGTGGCCGAAGGCGGCCCGCTGGCGCCCGCAGCGGCCTGGGACCGGCTGTGGCGGCACCTGCGCGAGGGCGGCGGCGGTGTCACCACGCTGGCGCTGGCGGCCGTCGACATCGGCCTGTGGGATCTGCAGGCGAAAGCCGCCGGGCTCAGCCTGGTCGAACTGCTCGGCCGCCAGCGTGACCAGGTACCCGTCTACGCCAGCGGCGTCAACCGGCACCTGAGCCTGGACGAGCTCAAGGAACAGGTCAGCCGGTGGATCGAGGCCGGCCACAGCCGCGTCAAGATGAAGATCGGGCTGCCAGACCTGGAAGAGGACCTGGAACGGGTCGCCGCGGTGCGGCAGATCATCGGGCCCCGGCGGCTGCTCATGGTCGACGCCAATCAGCTGTGGGACCTGCCCGCGGCCCGCCGCGGCGCGAAGGCACTGGCGCCATTCGACATCTTCTGGCTCGAGGAGCCGCTGCCCGCGGAGGACACCGGCGCCTACGCGCGGCTGCGCGCCGCCATCGACGTCCCGCTGGCGGCCGGCGAGAGCCTCTATACCGAGGCCCAGTTCCGCGAGCTGCTGCTGGCCGGCGCCGTCGACTTCGTGCAGCCGAACGTCTGCCGGGTCGGCGGCATCACCCCGTTCCTGCGCATCGCCCGGCTCGCGCGCCTGTTCGACATCCCCGTGATGCCGCACCTGCTGCCCGACATCTCCGGCCAGCTGGCCATGTGCCTGCCGCTGCGCGCGATGGTCGAGGACATCGACCAGGGGTCCTTCGCCGCACTCGGCGCGCTGGCCCGGCCGAGCGGCGTGACGGTGAGCGCAGACAGCCTGCAGGCCCAGACGGGGCCGGGTCACGGGCTGGCCTTCGCCGCCGGCACGCTGGAGCAGATCGCCGGCTGAACCGGCGGACGGCTGATAAAGCGGATGACTGAGCTGGCAGACGGCTCAGGCAAGAAGCGGCTGAGCCAGCCGCTGAGGCAGGAAACCTGCGGGCAAGCTCGGCTGAGCTTGCCCGCGGGGTGCTTTGCTGTCCTGGCTTTGCCCTGCGCGCGCACGGCCGGATCCGGCGGGCCCGGCGCGTGCGCGTCAGGGATCGCGCGATCAGGGAGTGGCCAGCATGCCGTTCACGTTGCCGTGCGCGCCGGTGTAGAAGCCGACGAGGTCACCGGCATCGTTCACGCCGTTGACGACCGTGGCGCCGACGCCCTTGGGGTCGTTGACGGTGCGGAAGCCGTGCTGCAGGGTCCAGGTGAACCCGAAGCTCTTCGCGCTGGAGCCGGTGCCCACCGTGTAGGCACCCACGACCTCGCCGAAGTCATTGACGCCGAACGCCTGGGTCATCGAGGCGCCGGTCTTGCCGAAGGTGATCAGCTGCCCGTTGTGGCGCAGGAAGAACGCCTTGGTCACGCCCTTGGAGTTGGTGAGGAACCCGGCGATGCTGCCCTTGCTGTTAATGGCCGCAGCAGTCAGGCTGGTCGCGCCGCGCACGGTCACCCGGTGGAACCTGCGGGTGCGGATGTTGTAGGTGTAGCCGTGGCTGTTGCCCTTGCTGTCGGTGTAGAAGCCAACGGCGATGTCGCTGTTGTTCACGCCGAGAAGCTGGTTGACCGGCGGGGCGGAGTTGTTCGAGGTCGGGAAGTTCACCGAGCGGAAGTGGCGCCCGCCGATGGCGTAGAAGCCGAAGTTGGCGTTGACCATGCTGGCCTTGTTGGTGTGGGACCAGAACCCCACGGTGACGCCCTTGTCGTTCAGGCCGGTGACCTGCGTCTGCGCCGAGTGCGGGAAGTTCTCGGTGCGGAAGTCCGACTGGCGGTAGGGCGGCAGCAGCGTGTAGCCCTTGTTCTTGTGCCCGGCCGCGCCTGAGCCGAAGTAGCCGGCGATCTTGTCCTTGCTGTTGATCCCCAGGAGCTGGTTGAACGTCTCGTCGTTGCTGTTGTTGATGGTGCGGAAGTGATAGCTGGTCGCCGCCGGGGTCGTGCTGGCGCTGGCCGGCGTGGCCGCGGCCACGCCGCCGACGAGGGCGCCTGCGGCCACGACGGCCGCAGCGAGACGCAGTGCCGTCCGGCGGCCGCGCGGAGCGCTCTCGCGCCCCGCTGACTCCTGGGCATGGTGAACGAAGGTCATGACGGGTCCTCTCTGCGATGAAGCGGCTACCCCGCTCGGCTAGCCGCCAGGCGGGCAACGGCCCGCCAGAGCGCCGGCATGTTCTGGAACGTCCAGGCCCGCCCGGCGCCGGCAGCCGACCCAGCGGCTGCCTCCATCACTGTGCATGACGACCTGCATAGACGCAAGAAGACATTTTTGATGAACATGATAGATTTTTCCTATGCTAGAGATGACCAGGCTGAAGGTGTTCCGCGAGGTGGCCATGCTCGGATCCTTCACCCGGGCCGCCGAGGCACTCGGATACGCGCAGCCCTCGGTGTCCCATCACATCGCCCAGCTCGAGCGCGAGCTGGGCGCTCAGCTGTTCGAGCGCCAGCCGCGACGCGTTCAGCTCACCCCGGCCGGCCAGGTGTTCCTCGACCACGCCCAGTCGCTGCTCGTGCTGCTCGCCGATGCGCAGCGCGAAGTGGCGGAGACGGTGCGCTCCGGCGGCAAGAGACTGCGCCTGGCCGCCTTCCCGACCGCGGCCGCCACCTTGATGGCCGCGGCGGCCGGCCCGTTCCGCGCCAGCCTCCCGGATGTCGAGCTGATCCTGACCGAGGCTGATCCGCCGCTCTCGCTGCCGAGCCTGGCCGCGGGCGACCAGGACCTGGCGCTGGTCTATGACTACCCGGCCCTCGGCGCGGTCCAGGATCCCGGCCTCGAGCTCGAGCCGCTGTTCGGCGACCACATGGTGCTCGCCCTCCCGGCCAGCCACCCGCTCGCGCGCGCTGGCGAGCTGTGCCTGGCCGCGCTGAGCACCGAGCGGTGGGTCGCCCCGCACAGCTGCATGTGCCGCGACGCGCTCGTCTTCGCCTGCCGCTCCGCGGGGTTCGCCCCGCACGTGGCCTCCGAGACCAACGACTACATGGCCATGCAGGGCCTGGTCGCCGCGGGCGTGGGCGTCGCGCTGCTGCCGCGGCTCGCGGCGGCCATCGCCCGGCGCCCCGGTATCGCCCTGCTCCCGCTGGCCGAGCCGGCCATCGAGCGGGTGACCTTCATCGCCACCCGGCGCGGCGCCTACCGCTCACCGGCCGCCGAGGCGTTCCGCTCGGCGCTGCGCAGCGCCTTGCCGGCCGCCGAGGATCCCGCTCTACCATTGGAGTCCTACGACCCCGAGCACGCCGTCGCCGCGGCGGCCCGCGCTTCCTGAGGACTACGTCCCCCCCGGTCGCTGGTCAGGCCGCAGGCCCGCGGCTGTGCCCGGCGGCCGTGATAGTGGCAGGCTGGAGACCATGACGACCAGCCAGCGGGCCCGCAGTGGCAGTGCCGGCCGCGGCGCCAGGGCCGGCCGCGGCGCAGGCGGCCGCGTCCGCGCGGGAACCATCCGCAGGCTCGAGCAGTCGATGGGCGAGCTCGGCACCGCAGCCATGGCATCGATGGATCACCGGCTGCCGTGGTTCCGGAAGATGTCAGCCGAGCACCGGTCCTGGCTGGGCCTGGTCGCCCAGGCCGGCGTGGCCGCCTTCGTCGACTGGGTCAAGCATCCCGAGCGGGGACGCCCGGCGGTGGCAGGCGAGGTATTCGGCACCGCGCCGCGTGAGCTGGCCAGGGCCGTCAGCCTCCAGCAGGCCGTCGAGATGGTCCGCGTCATCATCGACGTCGTCGAGGCGCAGGTGGATCAGCTGGCTGAGCCCGGCGGCGAGGCGGAGCTGCGCGAGGCGGTGCTCCGCTACACCAGGGAGATCGCGTTCGGAGCCGCGCAGGTCTACGCCCGCACGGCGGAGGCCCGCGGCGCCTGGGATGCCCGGCTCGAGGCGCTGGTGGTCGATTCCCTGGTCCGCGGCGAGGTGGATGAGGGCCTGCAGTCCTGGGCGTCCGCGCTGAACTGGTCATCCGCGCCGGTCGCGGTGATCGCAGGGAACGCCGACGGCAGTGAGCCGGAGGGCCTGATCGACGAGCTGCGCATGCTCGTGCGCCGCTCCCGGCTTGATCTCATGGCGGGCGTGCACGGCCACCGGCTCGTCGTCGTGCTCGGCGGCACGGCTGATCCGCTGCAGGCCGCCGGGCAGATCGCCGGGCGGTTCGGAGCGGGGCCGGTAGTCGTCGGGCACGCCGTAGACGACCTGCAGTCCGCGGTGCACTCGGCCAGCGCGGCGCTGGCCGGGCTGCGGGCCGCGCCGGCCTGGCCGGATGCCCCGCGGCCGGTCCTCGCCGCCGACCTGCTGCCCGAGCGTGCCCTGGACGGAGACGAATCGGCCCGCGCCGAGCTGGTCAAGGACGTCTACGAGCCGCTGCTCGCCGGCGGCACCGCCCTGCTCGACACCGTGGTGACCTACCTGGAGCAGGGCAATTCGCTAGAGGCGACGGCCCGGCTGCTGTTCGTGCATCCCAACACCGTCCGGTACCGGCTGCGCCGGGTGAGCGAGCTGACCGGCATCGCACCGAGCGACGGACGCGGCGGATTCTCACTGTGGGTAGCCGTGGTGTACGGCCGCCTGCGGGAGAAGTAGGTGTTAGTTGTAGGCTTCCCACATAGCCAGACCGCAAAAATTCGTGCGGTTCGGCATGAGTATGGCGGACTTCTACAGTGCAGGCTAAGGGGGTGCTCCTCATCGCGGCGCCTGGGCAGGGCGCCCAGACCCCCGGCTTCATTGCCCCATGGCTGGAAATCCCCGGATTTGCCGACCGGCTCGCGGCCTGGTCGTCGCTGGCCGGATGCGACCTGATCAAGTACGGGACGGACGGCAGCGCGGAGGAGATCCGCGACACCGCGATCGCGCAGCCGCTGCTGGTCGCGGCCGGGCTCGCGGCCGCCGAGGTGCTCCTGGGTGACCTGAGCCGGGCGAGCCGGCTGGCGGCCGCCACCGCCGGGCACAGTGTCGGCGAGCTCGCCGCCGGCCCGATCGCCGGGGTCATCACCGCCGATGACGCCATGCGCCTGGTGGGCGTGCGCGGCCAGGCCATGGCCAGCGCATCCGCCGCCGAGCCGACCGGCATGACGGCCGTCCTCGGCGGTGACGAGCGCGCCGTCCTGACGTCGATCGAGGCGCACGGGCTCACGCCCGCCAACGTCAACGGCCCGGGTCAGATCGTCGCCGCGGGCACCGAGGCGCAGCTGGCCGCCTTCGCCGCCGATCCGCCCGCCGGCAGCCGGCTGCGCCCGCTGCCGGTGGCAGGGGCCTTCCACACCCGCCACATGGCACCCGCGGTCGAGGCACTGCGCACCGCCGCTGCGGGCGTGCGCGCCGCCGACCCGTCGATCACGCTGCTGTCCAACCGGGACGGGGCCGTCGTCCGCAGCGGCGCGGACTGGCTGGAGCGGATCATCACCCAGGTCAGCGCGCCCGTGCGGTGGGACCTGTGCATGAAGACGATGTCCGGGATCAGCGTGACCGGCCTGATCGAGCTTCCGCCGGCCGGGACCCTCACCGGCCTGGCCCGCCGCGCGCTGCCCGGCGTCCAGCTGCTCGCGCTGAAGACCCCCGCCGACCTCGACGCGGCCCGCGCCCTCATCAGCGAGCATGCCGACAGTCACGCCGACACTCACGCCCCTGACTGGCGGCTGCTCGTCGCCCCGCTGGGCGGGACGTTCCGGGCCGTGGCGGCCGGCGGCGCGGCCGTGTCCCCCGGCGCCGCGGTGCACAGCGGAGCCGAGCTCGGCCGGGTGGAAAGGCGCGATGGCAGTCATGTGGTCACGGCGTCGTTCCCGGCGACGATCATCGAATGGCTCGTCGAGGACGGCGACCCGGTCAGCGCCGGGCAGCCGATCGTTCGGCTGCAGCCCGACAGCGAGTGAAAGGCGATACCTGCATGCGACTCCCCCAGGGCGCCCCGGCCGCGCGGATCCTCGCGTTCGGCGGCTATCAGCCTGCCCGGGTCGTCACCAATGACGAGCTGGCCGCCGCAGTCGATACCAACGACGAATGGATCCGCAGCCGGGTCGGCATCGCGAGCCGCCGGATCGCGGGGCCCGACGAGACGGTCGCCGATATGGCCGTGAACGCGGGCGGGAAGGCCCTGGCCGGCAGCGGACTGTCCCCTGACGACATCGACCTGGTGATCGTCGCCACCTGCACGCCGGAGGCCATGATCCCCAACGTGGCCGCCACCGTGGCCCGACGGCTCGGCATCGCCGCGCCCGGCGCCTACGACCTGAACGCCGCGTGCGCCGGCTTCTGCTACGCCCTGGCCTGCGCCAGCGATGCGGTGCGCGCGGGCACGGCCCGCAACGTGCTGGTGATCGGCGCCGAGAAGCTCTCCCAGTGGATCGACTGGACCGACCGCTCGACCTGCATCATCTTCGCCGACGGCGCGGGCGCCGCGGTCGTCAGCCCGGTGGCCGAGCCGGACGCCGAGCCCGGCATCGGGCCGGTGGTCTGGGGCAGCGCCGGCGAGCTGGCCAACAAGATCTTCATCAAGGACCGCGACTCGTTCATCTTCCAGGAGGGCCAGGCGGTCTTCCGGTGGGCGACCACGGCGCTGCACCCGGTCGCCCGCGAGGCCTGCGAGCGGGCCGGGGTGGACCCCACTGAGCTGGCCGTGTTCGTGCCGCACCAGGCGAACCTGCGGATCATCGAGGCCATCGCCCGCAAGCTAGGGGCCCCGCAGGCCAAGGTGGCCGACGACATCATCACCGCCGGCAACACGTCTTCCGCCTCGATCCCGCTGGCTCTGTCGCGGATGATCGAGCGGGGGGAGGTCCCCTCCGGCGCCCCGGCCCTGCTGATCGGCTTCGGCGCGGGCATCTGCTACGCCGCCCAGGTGATCACGCTACCCTGACCGCGGCACGCTGACCGGGCCGCTTGTTTCCACCACCACCCGAGCACGAAGGAGAGTGCGCTTCACATGGCTATGACGGAACAGGAAATCCTGGCCGGCCTCGGCGAGATCATCGACGAGGTCGCGGGGGTTCCCGCCGACCAGGTCACCCCCGACAAGACGTTCGTCGACGACCTGGACATCGACTCCCTGTCGATGGTCGAGATCGCGGTGGCCGCGCAGGACAAGTTCGGCGTGGAGATCCCCGACGACCAGCTCAAGGACCTCAAGACCGTCCAGGACGTCATCGACTATGTCCGGCGCTCAGCCGTAAGCGCCTGACCGGGCACGCCTGAGGACGCGGGCGCCGCTCTGGCCGTCAGGAGCGGCGCCGCGTTACCCGAACCGAGGAGCACAAGCACAGTGGGCACAGACCGGACGCGCGTCGTCGTCACCGGGCTCGGCACGATCTCGCCGGTCGGCGCCGACGTCGCCACCACCTGGAAGTCACTGCTGGCCGGGCGCAGCGGCGTCGTGCCGCTGACCGACGCCTGGGCGCAGGAACTGCCCGCGCGGATCGCCGCCTGGGCCGCCGCCGACCCCGCCACGCTGCTGGACCGGGTGCAGGCCCGGCGGCTCGACCGCTGCGAGCAGTTCGCGATCGTCGCCGCGCGCGAGGCCTGGACCCATGCCGGGGCGCCGGACGTCGACCCCGAGCGGCTCGGCGTCGTGGTGTCCAGCGGGATCGGCGGGGTGGCCTCGACCCTGTCGGCGTACGACACGCTGCGCGAGAAGGGCTGGCAGCGGCTGTCGCCCTTCACGGTGCCGATGCTGATGCCCAACGGCTCGGCGGGCTGGATCAGCATGGAGATCGGCGCCCGTGCCGGGGTGCACACCACCGTCAGCGCCTGCGCGTCCGGCGCCGAGGCCATCGGCTACGGCATGGACATGATCCGGTCCGGGCGCGCCGACGTCGTGCTGGCCGGCGGTACCGAGGCGGCCATCATGCAGCTGAACATCGCCGCGTTCGCCGCGATGCGGGCGCTCTCCACGCGCAACGACGAGCCCGAGCGCGCCTCCCGGCCGTTCGACAAGGGCCGGGACGGGTTCGTGCTCGGCGAGGGCGCCGGGATGGTGGTGCTCGAATCCGCCGAGCACGCGGCCCGCCGCGGCGCCACCGTGCACGCGATCGCCGCGGGGGTCGGCTACTCGGCCGACGCCCACCACATCGCCCAGCCCGATCCCGACGGCACCGGCGCCGTGCGCGCCATCGAGCGGGCGCTCGCTGACGGCGCCGTCGACCCGGGCCAGGTCGTGCACGTCAATGCGCATGCCACTTCCACTCCCGCCGGTGACGTCGTCGAAGGGCAGGCGATCGCCGCCGCGCTCGGAGCGGCGGCGAGCGGCGTGGTCGTCTCCGCCACCAAGTCAATGACGGGGCACCTGCTAGGCGGGGCCGGCGCGGTCGAATCGGTCGCCGCCATCCTGGCGCTGCGCGACAAGGTGGCGCCGCCGACGATCAACCTCGATGACCCCGACGACGAGGCCGGGATCGACATCGCGACCGAGCCGAGGGAACTGCGCGCGCGAGGGAACGCGCCCATGGCCGTGCTCAACAATTCCTTCGGATTCGGCGGTCACAACGTCGCGCTGGCTTTCACCGCCGCGTGACCCGGCGGGACTGGCCCGGTCCAGAGCCCGGCCGCCTGCAGCCTGCACGCCAGCCCAGACCCCGTCGGCGCCTCTCCGGCACTGACCTGCCAGAACCCGTTCTGATCTGCCAGAACCCCCACCTTTGGAGCCAGCAGTGACCGTTGTGGAGAACCGTACCCCAGCCGTCCATTCGCAGGCTGCGGCCCGGCCTCAGGCCGGGCGTCCCGCGGCGTCCAGCCGGGACCCGGTGGCCCGGCTGGAGGCTCTGTTCGATGCCGGCAGCCTGCGGCTGCTCGTCCCCGCCGACGACAGCGGCGTGCGCACCGGCACCGGGACGATTGACGGCATGACCGCAGTGGCTTTCGCCAGCGACCCGCGCGTCCAGGGCGGCGCGATGGGCAGCGCCGGATGCGAGGCCATCGTCGCTGCCTATGACTACGCGATCGACCACGGCGCGCCCGTCATCGGGCTGTGGCACTCCGGCGGCGCGCGGCTGCAGGAGGGCGTGGAGAGCCTGCACGCCGTGGGCACCGTATTCGCCGCCATGACCAGGGCGTCCGGCAAGGTCCCGCAGATCTCGGTGGTCCTCGGGGCCGCCGCCGGCGGGGCGGCCTACGGGCCCGCCCTGACGGACCTGGTCGTCCTGTCCGACCGCGGCCGAATCTTCGTGACCGGTCCCGATGTCGTGCGCAGCGTGACCGGCGAGGACGTGGACTCCGAGCGGCTCGGCGGCCCGGAGCCGCACAGCCGCCGGTCCGGCGTCGTCCATGTCGTGACCGCGACCGACAGCGAGGCCCTCAGCCGGGCCCGCGAGCTCGCGCTGCTGCTCGGCCGGCCAGGCCCGGCGGCCGGCCGGGCCGCCGACGTCGGGCCCGCCGTCGACCACGCGTCGCTGCTGCCGGAGTCAGCGCGCCGCGCCTACGACGTGCACCCGCTGATCAGCGGCCTGCTGGATGCCCCCGGCGTTGAGCTGCACCCGCGGTGGGCTCCTAATGTCGTCACCACGCTCGGCAGGCTGGGCGGCCAGGCCGTCGGCGTGATCGCCAACAACCCGCTGCGGCTCGGCGGCTGCCTGGACGCGACATCGGCGGAGAAGGCCGCCCGCTTCGTCCGGATGTGCGACGCCTTCGGGGTGCCGCTGGTCGTCCTGGTGGACGTCCCTGGCTACCTGCCCGGCGTGGGCCAGGAATGGGACGGGGTGGTCCGGCGCGGCGCGAAGCTCCTGCACGCGTTCGCCGAGGCTACGGTGCCGCGGGTGACCCTGATCACGCGGAAGGCTTACGGCGGCGCGTACATCGCCATGAACTCGCGTGCGCTGGGCGCGACCAGGGTGTTCGCCTGGCCCGGCGCCGAGGTCGCGGTCATGGGCGCCGTGGCCGCTGTCCGCGTCCTGCACCGGCGCACCCTCGCCGAGGCGCCTGCCGAAAGCCGGCAGGAGGTAGAAGCCGAGCTCGCCGCCCGGCACCAGCAGGAAGCGGGCGGCCTGCCCCGTGCCATCGCACTTGGCGTCATCGACGAGGTCGTCGAGCCCGCCAGGACCCGCCAGGTGCTGGCCGCGGCGATCGCGGCCGCGCCCGGTGAGCGCGGCCAGCACGGCAACATCCCGCTCTGATCTGACGCGCCGGCGGCCGGCAGCCGGTAAGCACGGTCTCCGGCCGGCGGCCAGCACCTTTGCGCGCGGCCGCAAGCACGGTCCGGCGCCCGCACGGACGGTCTGCGCGGCCGGCAGGCGCCGATGCTCATGCCGATCTGCGGTCCGGCCGGCGGCGACTCCCCGGGCCACGCGGGGTGATGACTCGCGGCGTGACGCCGATGACCCGCTTTCGATCTCGCGACGCGTGAGCGGCTTGCACGGAAGTCCAATCACCCAGCGTAATTAACTGTTACGCTCAGCGATCAAAACTAGGACATCCGCGCTGACCACACGCCGCGCTGCAGCGGCGGACAAGGAGAATCATCGTGCGTCCATCTTTGTTCCTGCCATCCCGCCGGGCCGCGCGGCTCGGCGTGCTGGCCATTGCCGCCGGGTCGGCCCTGCCCGTCACGGCCATGCTGGCCACTCCCGCGCTCGCGGGCCCCAGCCCGACCCCGAAATGCACGGTCTCGGGCGATCTCACCACCTGCGTGTTCGCGAAGGCGCAGTCCTACACCTGGGCCGTGCCCGCCGGAGTCACCAGCATCGGCGTGGTCGCCGATGGCGCGGCCGGCCGCAGCGGCAACAGCCTGTTCCCGGGGGCCGGCGGAGCCGGCGGGGAGTTCTCCGCCACGCTGACCTCCATCCCGCCGAGCACCAGCCTGATCGTCTTCCCGGGCGCCAAGGGCCAGAGAACTCAGGGCGGTACCGGCGGAGGCGCCGGGGGCAACGGCACCAGCGGCGTGCTCGGCCACAAGAGCGGCGGCGGAGGCGGCGCCAGTGTCGTCGCTGTCACGTCCTTGACGGCGGGGAACGTGCTGGTGGCAGCCGGCGGCGGCGGAGGCGGCGGCGCCGGGCTCATCGCGGGTTACGGCGGTAACGGCGGCGGCAGCAGCGCGGCCGGCGGCGGCAACGGCAGCGGCCTGAGCGCTACCTTCGGGCTTGGCGCCACCGTCGGAGCAGGCGGCGCGGCTGCCGCCTCCGCGTCGGGCTGCACCACCGCCCCGCGGGCGGGACTTGCCCTGCAGGGCGGCAACAGCGGGACCGGGTCCTGCGCCACCGCCGGCGGCGGCGGCGGTGGCGGATACTACGGCGGCGGCGGCGGCGTACTGGAGGGCGGCGGCGGGGGCGGCTCGGCGTTCCCGGCCTCGGCCGTCACCAGAGGCGGCATCCTGGTCACGCCGACCGCGAACAGCGGCACCAACGACGGCCGCGGCAAGGTCAGCATCACCTATACGGCCGCCGACCCGACGTCGCTCACCGCGTACGCCGGGATCAACGCCGCCCACACGCTCACGCTGTCGGCCAAGCTGACGACGCCCGGCGTGGACCTCGGCTCCCGGCGGAACGGGGCGCTGGCCAGGCCGCTGACGCCACCCGAGCCGGTCGCCGGCGAGATCATCACCTTCTGGACGCACTCCAGCTACCTGTGCACCTCCTACACCGGCGGCGGTGGCACGGCCAGCTGCGTGCTGAATCACGCCCAGACCGCGCTCGTCCGCAGTCACACCAACCAGTTCACGGCGGTCTTCGCGGGCTCGGGTGACTACCTGCCGTCGAAGGCGTACGGAACGGCCCCGGCCGGCTGACCGGAGCCGCGCCACGGCCGCAGCAACGGCCCCGCGCAACGGCCGCCTCGCCCTGTGGGGGCAGGCGGCCGTTGCGGGTCGCGGCGAGAGCGCCGGGTGGCCACAGGTGCGGGTGAGGTCAGGCGCAGACGAATGGCCCTCTCGAGGTCCTGGATCTGATCGCCCACTGAGATGCAGGGCCCGGTGCCGGTGAAGTCAGCCAGAGCCAGCTCAGGCGCGCGCGGCCAGCGCGTCGCGGAGCTTTTTCCGGCCGCGGTGCAGCCGCGACATGATCGTGCCGATCGGAGTGCCCAGAATCTCGGCGACCTCCCGGTAGGCGTAGCCCTCCACGTCAGCGAGGTAGATGGCCGCACTGAACTCCGCAGGCAGCCCGCGCAGCGCCCGCATGACCTCGGAGTCGGTGAGCTGCTCCAGGGCCTCGTCTTCCGCCGATCGCGCCATCCGCGGGGCGCCCGGCGCCTGGGGCAGATCGGCCGAGTCATCCCACGGAGCCTGCTGCGGCTCGCGCCTGCGCTTGCGGCAGTTGTTGATGAAGGCATTCGTCAAAATCCGGTACAGCCAGGCGCGCATATTGGTCCCCGGCGTGAACTGGCTGAAGGACACATACGCCCGGGTGAAGGTCTCCTGGACCAGGTCCTCGGCGTCGGCCTGATTCCTGGTCATCCGCAGAGCCGCCGGATATAGCTGGCTTCTGTACGGAATTACCTCCTGCTCGAACGAGATATGCCGATCCAGGACATCCGCGGCAATGCTCATCATCTGATCACCATCCTCTGTCCTCGGTCGCTGCGTTTACATTTCGCCCCCCCTCTGGCACTTCACCCGCAATCCGCCGGGCACCTCACCCGCATTCCGCTGGCAAATTCGCTCGCAATCGCCGGCAAACGGCGCGCTGGCCGGGCGGCCACCCGGGCAATACTACGCATCTGCGGCATAGTCCTCCTGGTCACAGGCCCGGCACCGCGACCCCGGCGGATCGGCAGCATCGTCAGCAGCCAGCCGAGGGGGCGGCGGCGCATCCCGGTACCTTGCATGTTTCCTCCGGTCTCATGGCAGTTCGCACCGCACATAATCCAGGAGGCTGAACCGTAATTCAGCAGGTTAAACGGCGATTCGAACGCCTGTCAAGTTCCGTGAAAAGCGGATAACCAGCCGATATGCCTGCGAAGCGCCGCACCCTGAATGCGGCTCACCCGGCGAATGCGGCTCACTCAGCGACGAAGAAGAAGCCGGCTCAGCCGGTGGCATTCAGCCAGCGCACCGGCGCGCCGGCTCCCGCGTGCCGGAAAGGCTCGAGCTCGTCGTCCCACGGCTGACCGAGCAGCAGGGCCAGTTCGGCCTCAAGCGAGCCGCCGAGCGCCGGGTGCCGGGGACCGTGCAGCTCGCGCAGGCCGCCGATGTCATCGTCGGCCGCACGCTGGGCAGCCGCCGCAGCCTTCTCCTCGTGCCGCCGGGACGCTGCCGCCAGCGTCATGGCGGCGCGAAGCCGGCCCTCGGGGACCATGATGTCGCCGCTGGCTGAGGTGACCGCCGAGAAGGTGCCGAGCGCCGGGGTGTAGCTGTAGCGCACCGCGTCGCAGCCGGAACTGGCTTCCTCGGTCACCTCAAAGCGCAGGCGGTTCCAGCCGGCCAGCGCTGAGGTGATCGCCCCGGCCGTACCCGGGCGGCACTGCCAGTCCAGCTCAGCCCGCAGCATTCCGGGCGAGGCCGGCTGGTCGACCCACGGAAGATTCACCGGCACGCCGAGAACCCCGGCGACGGCCCACTCTAGATGCGGGCTCAGCGCCGGGGGCGCGGAGTGGACGTGCAGCACGCCACGAACGGTCACCAGGCCTCCCTGCAAGCAGACGAGATTCGCCTTCCCCAACGCATCTCGCGCCCGCATGTACTGGCCGACAGTGATGACCGCCACGCTTCCGAGTTCATTGTGCCTGACACGGCCGCGCGACGCCAGCATCGCCGCGCCGACGGACGCGCCGCCGGCTCCGCGAAGAGCGTCCGCGGAAGTTCGTGGCCGGGCACGGCCGGCATGATGTGATAAGGGGGTGATCCCGGCAGATGGGGCCTCGCAGCGGCCTGCCGCCCGAATGCCCGCGTCTCGGCGAGCCGAGCCCCGGACCGCCATTTCCCGGCAGCCCTTACCCAAGCTCTCGCAGCCTGGCATTTCGGCGCGCGACGTGGCCGCGCTGCTATTCGCCGGAGAAATGTACGGCCTCCAGACCGACCAGCTCGCTTGGGTGCTCGGTGTCTCCGCGGCGCGGGCCCGGGCTCTCACGGCCCGCTGGCGCGACCGGCAGCTCGCCTCGTCGGCGCGGCTCGGCCCGGGGCCCCCATGGGTCTGGCTGACCCGGCCTGGCCTGGTCAGATGCGGCCTGGCTTATGCCGCCGCTCCGCCCGCATTAGCGAGGCTCGCGCACATCCGGGCGACCACCGCGGTCCGCCTCGCCCTGGAGGCCGCCCCGGCCTATGCGGCGGCCGGGGCCCGCTGGCGCAGCGAACGGCGGCTGCGGGCGCGGATCGGCGGCCGCGTCGGCCTGCGGGAGCACTTCCCGGACGGTGAGGTGCACTGGCCCGGCTCGGCTCCAGTGCCGTGGGCCGGCGAGTGCTGGGCCATCGAGGCCGAGCTGACGCCGAAGTCCGTGCCGCGGACGGCCGCGATCATGATCGAGCTGCTGAGCCGGACCGGTGACTACGGCTGCCTCGCGGCGCAGGCGCAGGTACCCGGCCAGCCGCCGCGCCACGACCGCGTGCTGTACGTCTGCTCGACGGCGGCCCGGCCCACCGTCGTCAGGGCACGGGAAACGCTGGGCGGCGACGCCAGCAGGATCGAGATCCGCAGCCTGCCCGACGATGCCTACCTGGCGGCGGCCGTGTCGCGCCAGCCGCCCCGGCGCACCGGGCGGGCCGCGGGCCCCGGCATGATCCGGGAGCTGGGCCGCCCTGGCCGCCGCCCGGGCGGCCGTACGGGTCGCCTTTCGCATCCTCGCCAGCGCCGCCGCGGCCGCGCTGCTGATCGCGGCCCTGCCTGTCTCGGCGGTCGCCTCAGCCGCGGCGGCGGCCGCGTGGCTGCGGGGCTGGCCGCCGCGGCGGCTCTATCACGCCGCCCTGTGGTGCGCCCCGATGGTCGCCGTCTGGCTCGCCGCGACCGCCCTCGAGGACGGTGGCGTCCGGAATCCGGTGTAAACCGGCGGGCGTGGTTCCGGCTTCATGATCAGGTTAGGCCACGGTGCTGACAGTTTCGGGGCTGTCTGCGATGTGGGCGGTGGTCACGGTGCGTGGCCGCAG
>JBKQMG010000095.1:0-56691 GCA_052146815.1 Streptosporangiaceae bacterium
GTGGTCGGCGCGGTCAGGCCGGTGGCCGGCCTGGGCGTGGGGGTGTGGGGGCCGCCGGGCGGGCGGGGCCGGGGCCAGGCCGCCGGCGGCATGGCCGCGCTGGTCACCGAGGCGCTGAGCTCGATCGCGCCGGTCGTCAGCCTCTACGTCAACGATTTCAACGCCCCGGCGCGCGCCGCCTACCGGCGGGTGGGCTTTACCGAGAGCGGAACGTTCATGTCGGTGCTGTTCTGATCGGTACTGTTCTGATCAGTACTGTTCTGGCGCCTGCGCCGGGTTTGCTCGGCCGGCCGGCAAGGGCCAGCGCTCTCCGCCGGGTCTTCCGGCTTCCGGCGGGCTTTCAGGGCCCGCCGCAGTCCGCGGCGGGCCCTGCCCCCCCATCCCAGGGCACTTGTCCCCGCGAAAGTCGCCCGACCACGTAAGCTAGCCGCGACATGTCGCACTAAGTTCGCACAGAAGGTTCCGGGTCGTCTGTGAGCGAAGCTGCCGCCTCCGCGTCCGCCGCGGGCCGCCGCGCAGCCGCGAGTTACCTGCGAGAATTACTGCTGCGGCCGGGCAGCTACCGGCGCCTGTGGGAACAGAATGTGGTGCGCGCCCGGCCCGGTGAAGTCAACCAGATGGCGGTCGCCGAGGTCCTGGCCCGGCGGCTGTGGTACTACCCGCGCGGCTCCGGTGACGCGGACGTGCTGCCGCACCAGCTCAAGGACACCGTCTCCCGCGCCATGTCGGGCCGCCTGCTCAGCCGCTCGACGCTCGCGCTGTTCATCGAGGCGTTCCGGATTGACGACACTGACGCCGACCGGCTCTGGCGGCTCTGGGAGGGCAGCGCCGCCATCACCGTCCTCACGGGGCCCCGCGCGATGGGCACCGATACCGAGGACGAGGTCCGCGCCGTGCTCGGCCCGCGCCGGCACCAGAGCGTCTCACTGCACGATCACGTGCATGTCGGGCCAGACCGGCGCCTGGCGCGGGCCCGGACGCTGCAGGTCATCGAGGCCATCGCGGACGACGTCGACCGCATCCCCTTCCTCTACGACACCAATGCGCTGGCCCTGGAGGTCGGGCAGGGCTGCCGGAAGGTCTCCGGCGGCCTCTATGAGATACGTCCGGGCGTCTTCGCCACCGACCTCCTGCTGGCCCGGGTGCTGGGCCTTGGCGAGACGACCACCCTGGAGTACTGGACCACCTACCGTTACCCAGGTGATCCGGCGGATCCGCATGAGCGCGAGTACCGCCGGGCGGTGATGGGGCGGCTGGAGAATTTTGATATGCGGGTCGAATTTCATCCCGGCGCACTGCCGGCCAGTGTCCGCTGGGCGACCTGGGATGGCGTCGACGGTGACATCCTGGCGGAGGAGAAGGTCTCCCTCGACAGCCAGCACTCCGCCCACCGGTACCTGCGGTTCATCTCCAAGACGGTCGCCGGCTTCTACTGGACCTGGACCTAAGCTCCCCCGCGGTCCGCGCCGCGGCCGGCTAATAATGCCGATGCCCGCAGAACTGGCGGCTGCTACGCTCTCATGCCCCCTCGGCCCGCGGCCGGCCGCGGGCTCGCTCGCTCGCAGGCCACCCGCCCGCAGGCCCTGTCACCGTTGCCCCTGGCAATGCTGCCTCCGTCCGCACCCCGTGCGCTGGTTCCGATCTGTCCCGGCGCTCATGCCTGAGCAGAGGAGATGAGTCATGGCCCCCGATGCCGCGCCAGCAGACGACCCTGCCCTGGCGGCCGAGCGGGAGCACCTTCGCCGGTCCCGCGGTTTCCTGCGGCTGATGCGCGAAGATGTGCTCTCGCTGAAGGCACTCGGCGGCGACCCCGTCTCGCAGGAGTTCCTCAAGGCCGACCTCTACCGGCGCGCCGAGTCACTGAGCGATCTGCCCGGTACGCCGTTGTTCTTCGGCCGGCTCGACTACGCCGAGGACGGGCAGGTCGTGGCCGGCTCAGACGGGCCGGCGCCCGCCGGGGCAGGCTCCGGCGCCCCGGCCGCGGCGGACGCAGTACCCGCCCCGCAGGCCGACGAAAGCCCGGATCCGCCGGCGGGGGCCTTCGCCGGGGAGCGGTTTCACGTCGGCCGCCGGCACGTGCACGACGGCGACGGGCACCCGGTGGTGATCGACTGGCGCGCGCCCGTCTCCCGGCCCTTCTACCGGGCCAGCCCGGCCGAGCCGATGGGCCTGGCCCGGCGCCGGCGGTTCGGCTTCTCCGGCGGCGACCTCACTGCCTACGAGGACGAGGAGTTTCCCGGCCAGGGCATGCACTCGGCCGCGCGCCCGGCGGGCCGGGCGGCCGCTGCCCCCGCGGCGCAAGCCGGGATCGCTGAGCAGACGGGAGATGCGCCCGCCGCCAGCCGGATCCTGATCGACGAGATCGAGCGGCCGCGGTCAGGCCCGATGCGCGACATCGTGGCGACGATCCAGCCCGAGCAGGACGACATCGTCCGCGCGCAGGCCACTCAGAGCGTCTGCGTGCAGGGCGCGCCGGGGACCGGCAAGACGGCGGTCGGCCTGCACCGGGTGGCTTACCTGCTGTATGCGCACCGGGAGCGGATGATCCGCGGCGGCGTTCTGGTGGTCGGCCCGAACCGGGCATTCCTCGCCTACATCCGCAATGTGCTGCCTGCCCTCGGCGAGGTCCAGGTCACCCAGCTGTCGGTCGCCGACCTGCTCGCCAGCGTCCCGGTCCGCGGCCGCGACAGTGAGCAGGCCGCCAGGATCAAGGGCAGCGCCGCGATGGCGCAGGTGCTGCGACGCGCCCTGTGGGAGCAGGTGACCGAGCCTGCCGCCTCGATCACGATCCCGCGCGGCAGCCGCCGGTGGCGGATCTCCGCGCTGGAGCTGGCTGAGCTGACGCAGGAGCTGCGCGCGCGGGGCGTGCGGTACGCCGCGGGCCGCGAGATGCTCGGCCATCGCATCGCGCACCTGGTCCTGACCCGGATGGAAGCGGCGGGGGAGACCTGCGACGACCGGACCCACGACGCGGTGCGGCGGACCCGCCAGGTCCGCGCGGCCGTCGACGCGGTCTGGCCCAAGACAGATCCGGCCCGGCTGGTGGCGCGGCTGCTGTCGGATCCGGCCCTGCTGGGCCGGGCCGCGGACGGGATCCTGGACGCCGCCATGCAGGAGGCCATCACCTGGCCAGCGCCCCCGCGCGGGCCCGGATCGGCGCGCTGGTCGCCGGCCGACGCGGTGCTGATCGACGAGGCGAGAGATCTGCTCCAGCGCACGCCGAGCCTGGCCCACGTGGTGGTCGATGAGGCCCAGGATCTTTCGCCGATGGAATGCCGCGCGATCGGGCGGCGGTGCGCGACTGGCTCGGTGACCGTCCTCGGGGACATCGCCCAGGGCACCACGCCGTGGGCGGCGTCCAGCTGGCAGCAGCTGCTCGGCCATCTCGGCAAGCAGGACGCCAGCCTGCGCATCCTGGACACCGGTTACCGGGTCCCGCGGCAGATCCTCGACTTCGCCAGCCAGCTGCTCACCTCCATCGCACCCGGCCTGGGCCCGGCCCGCTCGGTCCGCCACGACGCCGGCTCGCTGGTGATTACCCGCGCCGGCGCGCAGTCACTGCCGCGGCTGCTGTCCGCGGCGTGCGCGGAGGCGCTGGACCGCCCCGGCTCGGCGGCTGTCATCGCCGCCGACGATGACATCGCGGCCCTGTCGCGAGCCTTGTCCGCCGCCGGGCAGGGGCACGCGCTGATCGGCGCGGACGGCGAGACCCGCCGGGCGGGCGGGAAAGACGAGAACGGCCGTCAGGACGAAGCCGCCGGCGGCGGCGCCGGGCGGCTGGTCCTGGTGCCTGTCACGCTCGCGAAGGGGCTGGAATTCGACCAGGTCATTGTCGTGGAGCCGGCCAGGATCGCCGCCGCCGAATCACGCGGCCTGCACCGCCTTTATGTCGCGCTGACGCGCGCGGTCTCCCGGCTCACCGTCCTGCATGCCGAGCCGCTGCCGGGGCCGCTCACATCTCCTTGAGCACAGAAATAATGAGCGACGACGACTCGTCGAATGACAGCGCTGTCGCGCGCAGGTGATTGAAGAACATGTTGTAGCGGTCAACCTCGTCCACGTCCTCGAGGTACATGGCCCGGGTCAGGTCCTCCAGGTAGACCACGTCGGTGTCGACCCGCTCGGGGAACACCAGGACCACGTACGGGCGCCCCATCGCGGGATGAGCGCCCCCGCCGAACGGGATGACCTGGATCGCCACGTTCGGCAGCTTCGCCATACCCAGGAGATGCTCGAGCTGCAGACGCATGAGCCCGGATCCGCCGACCCGCCGCCGCAGCGCCGCCTCGTCCAGCACGGCCCACAGCTTCGGCGGGTCGTCCCTGGTGAGGGCGGGCTGGCGGGCCATCCGGAGCTGGACGTTGCGCTCGATGTCATCGGGCTTCCCGCTGACCAGTCCCGCGCCGATGACCGAACGTGCGTAGTCCTCGGTCTGCAGCAGGCCGGGGATCAGGCTGACCTCGTAGATCCGGATCTCCGACGCGGCGCTCTCCAGCCCGATGAACGCGGCGAACTGCGGCTGGATGGTGTCGCTGTAGGCGTGCCACCAGCCCTTCTGGCGCGAGTCCCTGGCCAGCTGGACCAGGCTCTCGCTCTGGACTTCGGAGACCCCGTAGAGCGCGAGCATGTCGCGCACGTCACGGGGCGAGACTGATACCCGTCCCGTCTCCACGCGGCTGATCTTGGACGCGGAGCATTCCAGGTGCTCGGCGACTTCCTCACAGGTGAGCTTCGCGGTCTCGCGCAGCCGCCTGAGCTCAAGTGCGAGCCTGCGCCGGCGAACCGTGGGGCTTACCACGGGGCACCCCCCGGCCGGTCCCGGCAATCGATTTCACTGAGCGCTGACCGGGATTGGTGTCTCCACCGCATCATCGCCACCCCCCCAATACCAGCAGCACTGATCCGTGGAAGAGGCCGCCGGGGACTAGGGCGAGATCCCCGCCCCTGGTGGTGCGCACGAGCGAGGAGTTTCCAACGCGCATAGTACACGAACGCCCTGTTTGCTGCCGGGGAGTAACGGAGCGGGCGCTCAGGCCGTTATGGAGTGATGGGGCTGTTATGCGGTGATGAGCTGTCCGTGACCGGCCGGGCTGCGTCGCCGCCGGGAGCGCGCCGGGCCCGATACGTCAGCGTGCAATTTCTTCATGCATGTTGCATCTAGCATGTCCGCTGGGCATGCTAGAAAGCGGCGACTACTTTAAGTCGTCACATAGCTACCAGAGGTGACTAAATGACTGTCGAAGTCCGCCCTGCGAGCGGCATAGCCGAGACCGGGCCCGCGTGCCTTGATCGGCTGGAGGGACTCGCGGAGGAGCTGGCGGCCCGCGGATTCCGGACCAGGCTGGTATGCCCGGCCGGGCGGGTGCCGAGCCTCCAGGTGGTGAACCCGGCAGCCACGGCGCTCGCCGAGAACGTCTACGCCGGCCCCGCGCAAAGCGGCGGCTGGTGGTTCTGGTGGTCGTGGGCCGAGCGGATCGCCGCCGCGGAAGACCTGGCCGGCGCGGCCCTGCTGATCAGCCGCGTGCTCGCGGCCCGCGAGTAGCGGCTCCCGGCCGGGGCGCCAGCGCGCTCGCCGGCAGACCGGGGAAGGAAACGGTCGTCCCGCGCCAGGATGCGGCCCGCAGCGCGGCCTGCGTCATCTGCCGCGCGCCCTGCTGCCGGAGCGCGAGATCGCTGAGCGCTACCAGGCCGAGATAGGCCGCCGAGACCCGGTCCTCCAGGATCACAGCCAGTGACCGCGCCTGCGCGGCGGTCTGCACCCGGGCGGGCAGACGGTAGGCGACGGCGGCCGGCCCGGGCTCGCCGCCGCGGGCGCGCACGAGCTTCTCCAGCTCGTCCCTGGACACCTGGTGCGCCACCCAGTCGGCCGTGGCCGTCACCCGCTGCGGGCCGGCCAGGTGCGCGCCGATGATCCCGTAGCCGTAGACGGCGGCATTCTCGGCGCTCAGTGCCGTCTGCAGGGCATCCAGCGCGGCGGTCGCGGACCCCGCGCCTCCCGCCTGGTCGCTCATCCGGCCCCCTGCGGCGTGAGCGGCCCCAGGGCGTGCGCCGTCAGGGGCGGGACATGGCTGGCCTCGGCAGCCGAGATGCTCGCCAGCAGCTGGGCCAGCGACGGCGGTGCCGCCAGCAGCTGGCGGGACAGCCGCGCGGCCGCCTGCCGTTCGGCGTGGGCCAGGTACGCGGAGATCGAGCTGGGTCCGGCGGGCAGCCGGGGGGGCGGCGCGCCGCGGCGCTCGGACGCGGACGGGTAGGGGCTGCCCGCGGGCACCTTCAGCCGCATGCGCAGCTGGCTCAGGTGCGCCTGATGCTGGCCGAGCAGCGAGCTCACCAGGACCGCGAGGTCAGCAGCCTCGCCCGGCGCCCGGCGCGCCTGCGCGCCGGAGCCGCCCGCGACGTGCAGCCGGCTGACGGCCGCCTGGTAGCCGGCGACCATCAGCTCCTCGGCCGAGATGGCGTCGCGCAGCAGCGCAACATCGGGTCCTGGCCGCGGCGGCGAGGCCAGGGCGCCGACGCCGTTGCAGCCGGCCGCGAGCAGCGGCAGCGCGGCGGTCGCCGCGAGTATCGCTCGCCGCGTCGGATCCGACGCCACCGTGCCTCCTGAGCCGCCCTGCCTGCCTGCCTGCCGGGTCGTCGCGCGATCGCCCGCAGTCACCATCGTGTCATGCCGGCCCCCCCGGCGCTGGCCGGCGGCGCAGGACCGCCCCGCGGCAGCCTGCCGCGCGAGCGCGGCAGGGCCGTTAGGCTAGGTGGGCAAGACAACAGCACAGGTCGCGGGCGAGGAGGTCGTGATGAACGCTAGCTCCCGTCACACGGCGGCGCGGCCGGCGCCGGCGCGCGGCAATGCCGCAGGCGCCGGCGCCCCGGACGCCGACCGGCTGGCGCGCCTGCTCACGCCCGTGGCCGCCGGGATGGGCCTGGACCTTGACGGCGTGCGGGTGACCTCCGCCGGGCGGCGGCGGCTCCTGCGTATCGTGGTGGACGCCGACGGCGGGGTCAGCCTGGACGACATTGCCCTCGTGAGCCGCGAATTCTCGGCGGAACTGGACGCCGCGGGGGTCATGGGCGAGACGCCTTACACGCTGGAGGTCTCCTCGCCGGGAGTCGACCGCCCGCTGCGGGAGCCACGGCACTGGCGCCGCGCCGCGGGCCGGCTGGTGAGCGTGCCGCTGGTGTCCCCGCAGGCCGGGCCGGCGGTGCTGGAAGGCCGGATCATCAGCGCCGGCCAGGACCGGGTCATCCTGGACATCGCCGGAGCTGTCCGTGAGCTCGGCTACGGAGAGCTAGGAGCGGGAAGGATACAGGTCGAGTTCGCGCGGCTGGACGATCTGCCGGACAGCGGCGAGCCGGCGTCCGAGCGAGACGACGAGGACGCGGAGGAGGAGCCCGATGGATATTGACCTGAGCGTCCTGCGCAGCCTGGAAGCCGAGAAGGACATCTCCATGGAGCTGGCCATCAAGGCGATCGAGGACGCGCTGCTGGTCGCGTATCACCGCGGCAGCGGCACGACCGGCCCCGCCAGGGTGGAGATCAACCGGGGCAGCGGCCATGTCACCGTGTGGGCCGCAGAGACCGGCCCGGACGGCCAGGTGCTGCGGGAGTACGACGACACGCCTGAGGGTTTCGGCCGGATCGCGGCGACTACGGCCCGGCAGGTCATCCTGCAGCGGCTGCGGGACGCCGAGGACGAGCTCACCTTCGGCGAATACGCCGGCCGCGAGGGAGACATCGTGGCCGGGGTGATCCAGCAGGGCCGGGATCCGCGTGCCGTGCTGGTCGACCTGGGCAGGGTCGAGGCCATCCTGCCGCCGACCGAGCAGGTGCCCGGCGAGCGCTACGTTCACGGCGAGCGGCTGCGCTGCTACGTGCTGCACGTGCGCAAGGGCTACCGGGGCCCGTCCGTCACGTTGTCGCGCACGCATCCGAACCTGGTCAAGAAGCTCTTCGCCCTGGAGGTCCCGGAGATTGCCTCCGGCGCGGTGGAGATCGCGGCGATCGCCAGGGAAGCCGGCCACCGGAGCAAGATCGCGGTGATGTCGCGTCAGCCCGGCGTCAACGCCAAGGGCGCCTGCATCGGGCCGATGGGCAGCCGCGTCCGCAACGTGATGACGGAGCTGCACGGCGAGAAGATCGACATCGTCGACTACTCGCCCGATCCCGCCGAGTTCGTCGCGCATGCGCTGTCTCCCGCGCGGGTGTCCCGGGTGGTCGTCGTGGACGCGCAGGCCAGGGCCGCGCAGGTGGTGGTCCCCGATTACCAGCTCTCGCTGGCCATCGGCAAGGAGGGCCAGAACGTGCGGCTGGCGGCCCGGCTCACCGGCTGGCGCATCGATATCCAGTCGGACAGTCCCGGCACCCACGCGACCGTGGCCTCGGCGCAGCCCGCGGACGCCGCGGCGGCGGGGAACGACGCCGGAAGCAGCGAAGGGGTGCCGGGCGCAGTGCCTGGTGCCGCCGACGCGCCGGCACGGTAAGCTGAAGCAGAAGTGGCCGCGCAGTACGCGTTGCCTCGCTCGCCCGCGTCTGTGATCCGGACGTGCGTGGGGTGCGGGACGCGTGCGGCCAAGTCCGACTTGCTCCGCGTGGTAGCGGCCGGGGACGAGATCGTCCCTGACCCGTCGGCGCGGAGACCCGGCCGGGGTGCGTACCTGCATCCCAGCTGGGGATGCTGGGAGCGAGCCCAGCGCCGCCGGGCGATCCAGCGGGCCCTGCGCCTGCCGGGACCGCCGCGAGGCGGCGGGCTCGCCGAGTATCTCGCGAAGTCGCAGCCGGGCAGCCTGCTGCCAGGGCAGGGCGGAGCGGGACAAGGGCATGGACACCAAGGACGTGCCGGAGAAAGCAGGCTGAGATTGCAATGAGCGCCCGATGAGCATGCGGCGATGACTAGCGGAGGCTGACGCCGGACGGGGCACGCGCTGCGCCGTTCCGGCTAACTGGTCCGGGAAGTCCGGGCCGAGTAAAGGGAGCGCAGTGGCGAAGGTCCGGGTATACGAGCTCGCTAAGGAGTTCGGCGTAGAGAGCAAGGCCGTGATGGCCAAGCTCAATGAGATGGGCGAGTTCGTGCGATCGGCGTCCTCAACGATTGAGGCACCGGTCGTCCGCAGGCTCAAGGAAGCTTTCTCTGCCTCGCAGGGACCGGCCAAGGCCGCATCCGGCGGGCAGTCAGGCGGGGATGGCAGGCGCGGCACAAATGGCCGCGGCCCAGCGCCAGCGTCTTCAGGCCAGGCTGCCGGCCCGGGGGTTCCGCGGCTAGGTCCGGCCAGCCGGCCGGCCCCGGCGGAGCCTGCCCTGGCGGCAGAGGCCGCCGCTCCGGCGCCGCCGGTCAGGGAGCCCTGGGTCAGCGAGCCGCCGGCTCCGAGTGAGACCAGCCGGCCGGCGCCGACGGTGCCGTTCCCGGCGCCGCAGGCCGATGCCGCGCCGGCGGCCCCGGCCGCCTCCGCGCGCCCGGCGACGCCGCGTCCGGGTTCAGCCGGGACACCCCGGCCGGGCGGCTCCGGTCCGCGGCCAGGGGCACCGCGGCCCGGGCCGCGTCCTGGCAACAACCCCTACAGCTCGAACCCCAGTGGCATGGGCTCGACACCGCGCGCCGCGCGGCCCGGTCAGCCTGCGCCCGGCAGCGGTCCGGCCAGTTTCGCCGGCCCCGGCCAGCAGGCCGGGCGGCCTGCCGCGCCCGGCGGTCCCCGGCCGCCGGGGCGTCCCGGCGCGGGCAGCCCCGGTGACATGGCCCGGCCGGCCGGCCCGCGGCCCGGTGGGCCGCGCCCGAATCCGAGCAGCATGCCGCCCCGTCCTGTGGGCGGCCGTCCGGGCGGTGGCCCGGGCGGGCCTGGCGGCCGCGGCGGTCCCGGCACCGGAACCCGGCCTGGCGGCCGCGGCGGTCCCGGCGGTCCCGGCGGTGCCGGTGCAGGCGCTGGCGGTCCTCGCGGCGGCGGTGCTGGCGGTCAGCGGCCCGGGATGGGCCCGGCCCGTCCCGGCGGCGGCGGTCGCGGCCGGAGCGGCACGCAGGGCGCCTTCGGGCGGCCCGGCGGCCGGCCCTCGCGCGGCCGGAAGTCGAAGAAGCAGCGGCGCCAGGAATTCGACAACATGCAGGCGCCGTCCATCGGCGGCGTCTCGATCCCGCGCGGCAACGGCCAGGCCATCCGGCTGTCACGCGGCGCGTCGCTGAGCGACTTCGCGGACAAGATCGGCGTGAACCCGGCGTCCCTGGTCCAGGTGCTCTTCCACCTGGGCGAGATGGTGACGGCGACCCAGTCGGTGAACGACGAGACGCTCCAGCTTCTCGGCGCCGAGCTGAACTACACCGTTCAGGTCGTCTCGCCGGAGGAAGAGGACAGGGAGCTTCTCGAGACCTTCGACATCGAGTTCGGCGAGGACGAGGGCGATGACGCGGACCTGATGGCCAGGCCGCCCGTCGTAACCGTCATGGGTCACGTCGACCACGGCAAGACCAAGCTGCTCGACGCGATCCGGCACACCAACATGGTCGCCCGCGAGGCCGGGGGCATCACCCAGCACATCGGTGCCTACCAGGTCGACACCGTGGTGGATGGCCAGGACCGCAAGATCACCTTCATTGACACGCCCGGTCACGAGGCCTTCACCGCCATGCGTGCCCGCGGGGCCGAGACGACCGACCTGGTCGTGCTGGTCGTCGCGGCGGACGACGGCGTGAAGCCGCAGACCACCGAGGCGCTTAACCACGCCCAGGCGGCCGGCGTCCCGATCGTCGTGGCCGTTAACAAGGTGGACAAGGAAGGCGCTGACCCCCAGCGGGTCCGGGCGCAGCTGACCGAGTACGGCCTGGTCGCCGAGGAGTTCGGCGGGCAGTCGCTGTTCGTGGACGTTTCCGCCCGGAACGGCACGGGCATCGACGCGCTGCTCGAGGCAGTCGTGCTGACCGCCGACGCTGAGCTGGACCTGCGGGCCAATCCGCACCAGCAGGCGCAGGGCGTGGCGATCGAGGCGCATCTCGACCGCGGCCGCGGCCCGGTGGCGACCGTACTGGTCCAGCGCGGCACGCTGCACGTCGGCGACTCGATCGTGGCCGGCGAGGCCTACGGCCGCGTCCGGGCCATGCTGGACGAGAACGCCGACCAGGTCGCCGAGGCGCCCCCGTCCCGGCCGGTTCAGGTCCTCGGCCTGACCGCCGTCCCCGGGGCCGGCGACAACTTCCTGGTCGTCGACGATGACCGGGTGGCACGCCAGATCGCCGAGCGCCGCGAGGCGCGGGAACGCAGCGCGCAGTTCGCGCAGCGGCGGCCGCGGGTCACTCTGGAGGACCTGGAGTCCGCGCTGAAGTCGGGCGAGCGGGAGGAACTGCTCCTCATCATCAAGGGCGACGTCTCCGGCTCGGTCGAGGCACTGGAAGACGCGCTGCTCAAGCTGGATGTGGGCGAGGAAGTCGTGCTGCGGGTCATCGGCCGCGGCGTCGGCGCGATCACCCAGGACGACGTCAACCTGGCCATTGCCTCGGAGGCCGTCATCATCGGCTTCAACGTCCGGCCTGCGGGCCGGGCGGGCGAGCTGGCTCAGCGCGAGGGCGTCGACATCCGCTACTACTCGGTGATCTACCAGGCCATCGAGGAGATCGAGGCGGCCCTGAAGGGCATGCTGAAGCCCGAGTTCGAGGAAGCTCAGCTCGGCAGCGCCGAAGTCAGGGAAGTCTTCCGGGTGCCGAGGGTCGGCAGCGTCGCCGGCTGCATCGTCCGCTCGGGCACGATCACCCGCAACAGCAAGGCGCGGCTGGTCCGGGACGGGGTGGTGGTCGCCGACAATCTCAACGTCGAGTCGCTGCGCCGGTTCAAAGACGACGTCACCGAGGTGCGCGAAGGTTTCGAATGCGGTATCGGCATCGGCTACAACGACATCAAGGTGGGCGATGTGACCGAGACCTTCGAGATGAGGGAGAAGCCGCGGGCCTGAGCCGGTAACGGCTGCTGACCACGGGATCAGACGACGTGTATGTGGGTGCCCTGACCCTGGACGTCCTGCTCGGTGACGTACGGTCCCTGAAGCAGAAGCGTTCAGCGGTCAGGCCCCTCATCGCGGAGGTACACCGGAGATTCCCTGGCGCGGCAGTCGCCGAGACCGGCCACCTTGACCTGCACCGCAGAACGGAGATCGGCGTCGCCGTGGTGGCCGCCACGGCCGCGCATGCCACCGAGATGCTGGAGGCGTGCGAGCGCTTCGTCGCCGCGCGCCCGGAGATCGAGCTGCTGTCCGCGCGGCAGCGGCTCTTCAATGACAGGGAGTGAGCCATGGATCCCGCCAGGGCGCGCAAGCTGGGGGAGCGGATCGCCCAGATCGTCGCGGAGATGCTGGAACGGCGGATCAAGGACCCGCGGCTCGGCTTCGTGACGGTCACCGCGGCCCGGGTGACCGGGGACCTGCGCGAGGCCACGGTCTTCTACACCGTCTACGGCTCTGCGGACGAGCAGGCCGGCACCGCGGCCGCGCTGGCCAGCGCGACCGGCCTGATCAGGTCCGAAGTGGGCCGGCAGACCGGGCTCAAGCACACACCGTCGATCGCCTTCCAGCTCGACACCGTGCCCGACAACGCCAGGAACATCGAGGATCTGGTCGCCCGTGCCCGGCAGGCGGATGCCGAGCTGGCGGCCGCCAGGGCCGGGGCTGAGCCGGCCGGCGATCCCCACCCGTACCGGGTGCCCGCGGACACCGGCGGGGACGACGACAGCGACCAGAGCGCGGTCGGGGAAACCGCCGGCGGCCGCGATCGGGGCGCGGGATACTCGCGATCATGACTGCTGCGCCCGCGCCGGGCACCGAGACCGACTGGGCGGTGGCCGTCAAGGCCCTGGACGAGGGAGCGGAGATCTGCCTGGCCTGTCATGTCCGTCCCGACGCGGACGCGCTCGGTTCCATGCTCGCCGTCGGGCTGGCGCTGCAGGCTCGCAGCGGCCGCCGGAAGCCGCGGGTGATCGCTTCTTTCGGGGACGAGCCCTTCGAGGTGCCCCGGATCCTGCATTTCCTGCCCGGCCTGGAGCTGCTCAGCGCGCCGCGGAGCTACCCGGCCCGGCCGGAAGTGATGGTGACCTTCGATGCGGCCAGCGCGGACCGGCTCGGGCTGCTCGAGCCCAGCGCCGCCCGCGCCGGCGAGCTGATCGTGCTCGATCACCATGTCTCCAACACCGGGTTCGGCACTATCCGGCTGGTGGACCCGGCGGCGGCCGCGACCGCGGTCCTGGCGGACGAGCTCATCAGCAGGCTCGGCGTGCCGCTGTCCGAGCAGATCGCCCGGGGCCTGTACGCGGGGCTGGTCACCGACACCGGCTCGTTCCGGTTCTCCGCGACATCCCCGGCGGTGCACGAGATGGCGGCCCGGCTGCTGGCCGCGGGCGTCGATCCCGGAGCCGTCGCGCATGAGCTGTGGGACCGGGACCCGTTCGGCTACCTGGCCATGCTGTCGGCGGCTCTGCGCCGGGCCGTGCTGGAGCCCGCGGCCGCCCGCGGCCACGGGCTGGTCTGGACCACGGTCACGCGCGGCGACCGCGCGGCGGCAGGCCTGCCCCTCGACGCCGCCGAGTCAGTGATCGACGTCGTGCGCAAGACCGACGAGGCGGACGTCGCGGTTGTGCTCAAGGAGTCCGACGACGGGCTGTGGCAGGTGTCGGCCCGGTCCAAGGGCCAGATCGACGTCGGGCGGGCCTGCGTGGCCCTCGGCGGCGGCGGGCACGCCAGGGCGGCCGGATTCACCGGCGGGCCGGACGCGGCCGCGGCCGTGGCCGCGCTGCGTGCGCAGCTCGACCGGCCCGCGGCAGCGGACGGCCGGTGACGGCGCCGAGCGGGCTCGTCATCGTCGACAAGCCCGGCGGATGGACGTCGCATGATGTCGTGGCCAGGATGCGGCGGCTGGCCGGAACCCGGCGGGTCGGCCACGCCGGCACGCTTGACCCGATGGCCACCGGCGTCCTGGTCCTCGGAATCGAGAAGGCCACGCGGCTGCTCGGGCACCTTGCCCTGACCGAGAAGCAGTATTCGGCGACGATGCGGCTCGGGCAGGCCACGTACACCGACGACGCCGAGGGCGAGATGATCGCCGAGCTGGGCGCCGCGGACGTGGATGAGCACCGGCTGCTGACCGCGGCCGCCCGGCTGACCGGCGAGATGGAGCAGGTACCGCCCGCGGTGAGCGCGATCAAGGTCGCCGGACAGCGCGCTTACCGGCTGGCGCGCGAGGGCAAGGCCGCCGAGCTGGCGGCCCGGACGGTCACCGTCCGCGAGCTGAGAGTCCTCGACATCCGCCGGCAGGGCAGCCTGCTGGATGTGGACCTCGAGGTCATCTGCTCCAGCGGTACCTACATCCGGGCCATCGCCCGCGACCTGGGCATGGCACTCGGCACCGGCGGCCACCTCACGGCGCTGCGCCGCAGCCGGGTCGGTCCCTACGATCTGGCTGCCGCCCGCACGCTGGATCAGCTGGCGGCCGCCCTGGACATCATTCCGCTGGCCGACGCCGCCGCGGCCGCGTTCCCCCGCCGTGACCTCACGGTGGCCGAGGCTGAGCTGGTCGCCCACGGTGGCCGGCTGCCTGCCGCAGGACCGGGCGCGGTCAGCATCCAGACGACGCCGTCGGGGCCGGTCGCCGCGTTCGGGCCCGACGGGGCCCTGATCGCGCTGCTCACCGAGGAGGGCGGTCAGGCCCGCTCGCTGGCCGTTTTCGCCGGCTAGACGCGTCTTCGCCCCCGCTGCGCGGCAGCCGGGGCCCGTCGCGGCCGGCGGCGGCGGCAGGGTGGCCGCGGCGACATGGCAGGCTTGGAGCACCGCCGTCGACCGTCATATCACCGAGGGGGAGGCCGCACCATGCAGCGGTGGCAGGGCCTGGATGACGTGCCCCGTTCCTGGGGGCCTTCCGTCGTCACGATCGGCGTGTTCGACGGAGTCCATCGCGGCCATCAGCGCATCGTCGCGCGCGCCGCCGCAATCGCGGCCCAGCGGGGACTGCCCGTCGTGGTCGTGACCTTCGATCCGCATCCCGACGAGGTGGTGCGGCCGGGCTCGCATCCGCCGTTCCTCGCCAGCGCGCGCCGGCGCGCCGACCTGCTGGCGGGCCTCGGCGCCGAGGCCGTCTGCGTGCTTCCGTTCAGCTACGAGTTCTCTCAGCTCGGCCCCGACGAGTTCGTGCGCGCGGTCCTGGTGGACCGGCTGCACGCCGCGGTCGTGGTGGTGGGGGAGAACTTCCGGTTCGGGCACCGCGCGGCCGGCGACGTCCCGCTGCTCGGCGAGCTCGGCGAGAAATACGACTTCACCGCAGAAGGGGTCCCGCTGCTCGCCGACGGCGGTGACACCATCTCCTCCAGCGGGATCAGGGAGCTGCTGCTGGCCGGGGACGTGACCGGCGCCGCGCGTGACCTCGGCCGCCTGCACCGGGTGGAAGGCGTGGTCGTGCGCGGCCAGCAGCGCGGCCGGGCGCTGGGCTTCCCGACCGCCAACCTGGAGACCCCGCCGCACACCGCGATTCCCGCCGACGGGGTCTATGCCGGCTGGCTGACGCGCCTTCGGCCAGACGGCGCCGACGCCGAGTGCTGGCCGGCGGCGATCTCGGTGGGCAGCAATCCGACCTTCGACGGCCAGGCGAGGACCGTGGAGGCCTACGCCCTGGACCGGGATGACCTGGACCTCTACGGGGCGCACGTCGCGGTGGACTTCGCTGAGCGGCTGCACGGCATGGTCCGCTATGACACGGTGCCGGAGCTCATCGAGCAGATGCGCCGCGATGTCGCCGCGGCCAGGGACGTCACGGGGCGGCTCGATGATCGCGGCGCAGCCAGGGTGATATCCCCGGAGGATCCCCCCTCCGCATAAGGTCCCCGGCCGGAGCAGCGCCGGGCCGACGTCAAACGTCCGGTCCCTGCGGTTGTCAGGCTCGGGGGTGCCGGGCGCATGGTAGGTTTGTGAACGGCCGGAGTACCGGCCCGGTCAGCTGTACCCTCAGGCGGCTGACTTTGAGTTGGGGCATCCCGCACTGTTGGCCAGCGAGCTCTGCCCGATGACGAATCACGAGAAGAAGGACTGACACGTGCCGCTGGACACAGCCGTGAAGAACGAGATCATTGCCGGGCACGCGACCAGCGAGGGTGACACCGGCTCGCCGGAAGTCCAGGTCGCACTGCTGACCAGGCGGATCAATGACCTGACTGAGCACCTGAAGGTGCATAAGCACGACCACCACAGCCGCCGCGGCCTGCTGCTGCTCGTCGGGCGCCGCAGGCGCCTGCTGCAGTACCTGGCCCGCACCGACATCGCGCGCTACCGCGCGCTCATCGAGAAGCTCGGCCTGCGCCGGTAGCCAGGCCGGGGGCTGCGCGCCGCTCGCGGTGCGCAGCAGTCCCGGCGGCGGCTGCTGGCGGGACAGCTAACTGAATACACCACAAAACGAACGACGTCCCGCGGCCCCGGCCTGGAGCGCTGACAGCGCCCACAGCCGGTCCTCGGTAGTGGTTCTCGGGCCGCGGGTCCGCAGCAGATGCGGCGGACCAGGGGCCGAGGGCTTCAATCGAAGACCGGCCGGCCCATCGGCCCGGCAGCATGGCAGAGAAAGCTCAGCAGGCAGGCAGCTTGCGCAGCCCGATCCTCAGCCAGCCGGGCAGCATGGCGCTCCACTGGCGGCGGGCAGGCGCGGGACCTCACTCAAGGAGGTCTCACCCGTGGAGGGTGTCTATAGCGCCGAAGTCGTCATCGACAACGGCCCTCATGGCGTACATAAGCTCCGGTTCGAGACAGGCAGGCTTGCCCGTCTCGCCGCGGGCTCCTCAGTCGTCTACCTTGACGACGAAACGATGGTGCTGTCGGCGACCACCGCGGGCAAGCACCCCAAGGAAGGTCTCGA
Source organism: Streptosporangiaceae bacterium (assembly GCA_052146815.1). Classification (GTDB taxonomy): domain Bacteria; phylum Actinomycetota; class Actinomycetes; order Streptosporangiales; family Streptosporangiaceae; genus DATJZH01. Next base: position 16,842 of record JBKQMG010000095.1, read on the forward strand.
CTTCTTCCCGCTCACCGTGGACGTGGAAGAGCGGATGTACGCGGCGGGCCGGATTCCCGGCTCGTTCTTCCGCCGCGAGGGCAGGCCGTCCGAGGACGCGATCCTGACCTGCCGTCTCATCGACCGGCCGCTGCGGCCGTCCTTCGTCCACGGCCTGCGCAATGAGGTGCAGATCGTCGAGACGATCATGTCGCTGCACCCGGATCATCTCTACGACGTCGTCGCGATCAACGCGGCGTCGCTGTCCACTCAGCTGGCCGGCCTGCCGTTCTCCGGCCCGATCGGCGGCGTGCGCGTCGCGCTGATCAAGGGCCAGTGGGTCGGCTTCCCGACGCACTCGCAGCTGGCGGACGCCACCTTCGACATGGTGGTGGCCGGGCGGGTGCTCGAGGACGGCGACGTGGCCATCATGATGGTCGAGGCCGAGTCCACGCCGGGCACGCTGCGGCTGCTCGCCGACTCCGGCAGCGGCGCGGTCGCCCCCACCGAGGACACCGTCCCCGAGGGCCTGGAGGCCGCCAAGCCGTTCATCCGGCAGCTGTGCGAGGCCCAGCAGCAGATCGCCGCGCAGGCCGCCAAGGAGACCGCTCACTTCCCGACGTTCGCCGACTACGGCCAGGACGTCTACGACGCCCTCGCCGCCGAGGCGTCCGAGGATCTGGCCAGGGCGCTGACGATCGCCGGCAAGAAGGACCGGGAGAACGAGACCGACCGGATCAAGACCCTGGCGGTCGAGAAGCTCAGCGCGCAGTTCGAGGGCCGTGAGAAGGAGATCAGCGGGGCGTTCCGGGCGCTGACCAAGAAGCTGGTCCGCCAGCGGATCATCCGCGAGGGACGGCGCATCGACGGCCGCGGCCTGGCCGACATCCGGCAGCTCTCCGCCGAGGCGGGCGTGCTGCCGCGGGTGCACGGCTCGGCGCTGTTCGAGCGCGGTGAGACCCAGATCCTGGGCGTGACCACGCTGAACATGCTCCGGATGGAGCAGATGATCGACACGCTCAACCCCGAGCGCACCAAGCGCTACATGCACAACTACAACATGCCGCCGTATTCCACCGGCGAGACCGGCCGGGTGGGCTCGCCCAAGCGCCGCGAGATCGGCCACGGCGCGCTCGCCGAGCGGGCGCTCATCCCGGTGCTGCCCACGCGGGAGGAGTTCCCCTACGCGATCCGCCAGGTGTCCGAGGCGATCAGCTCCAACGGATCCACGTCGATGGGCTCGGTCTGCGCCTCGACGATGTCGCTGCTGGACGCGGGCGTCCCGCTGAAGGGCCACGTCTCGGGCATCGCTATGGGCCTGATCTTCGAGGGCGGCGAGTACGTCACCCTGACTGACATCCTCGGCGCCGAGGACGCGTTCGGCGACATGGACTTCAAGGTGGCCGGCACCACGGACATCATCACCGCGCTGCAGCTGGACACCAAGCTCGACGGCATCCCCGCCTCGGTGCTCGGGGCCGCGCTGAAGCAGGCCCGCGGCGCCCGGCTGACCATCCTGGAGGTCATGCGCGAGGCCATCGACGGCCCCGCGGAGATGAGCCAGTACGCGCCGCGCATCATCACGGTCAAGGTCCCGGTGGACAAGATCGGCGAGGTCATCGGCCCCAAGGGCAAGATGATCAACTCGATCCAGGAGGACACCGGCGCCGAGATCACGATCGAGGACGACGGCACCATCTACATCGGCGCCACCGACGGCACCTCAGCGGAGGCCGCGCGGTCGGCGATCAACGCGATCGCCAACCCGCACATCCCCGAGGTCGGCGAGCGGTTCCTCGGCACGGTGGTGAAGACCACCACGTTCGGCGCCTTCATCTCGCTGCTGCCCGGCAAGGACGGGCTGCTGCACATCACCCAGATCCGCAAGCTGCACGGCGGGATGCGGATCGAGAACGTCGACGACGTGGTCAAGGTCGGCGACAAGATCCAGGTGGAGATCCGCGAAGTCGACGACCGCGGCAAGCTGTCGCTGGTTCCGGTCGAGGTCGTCGAGCGTGAGGCGGCCGGCGAGAACCTCGGCGGGGGCGGCGACGACCGGCGCGGTGATCGCGGCGGCGACCGCGGTGGCGACCGTCAGCGCAGCCGCCAGCGCAGCCGCGGAACCGGCAGCGGATCAGGTAACTCATGACGGCGCAGGCACACCAGCCGGCGGGTGACGGCGATTCGGCCGTCACCCGCACGGTCCTGCCGGGCGGCCTGCGGGTTATCACCGAGTCGCTGCCCGCCGTCAGGTCCACGGCGTTCGGCATCTGGGCCGGGGTGGGCTCGCGCGACGAGGGCCTCGAGCATTCCGGGGCCACCCACTACCTGGAGCACCTGCTTTTCAAGGGCACGGCCAGGCGCAGCGCGCTGGAGATCTCGGCGGAGATGGATGCTGTCGGCGGCGAGCTGAACGCATTTACCGCCAAGGAATACACCTGTTATTACGCGCGGGTGCTGGACGCCGACCTGCCGCTGGCGATCGACGTGCTGTCCGACATGGTGAACAGCTCGCTGATCGAGCCGAAGGACGTCGACGCCGAGCGCGGCGTAATCCTCGAAGAGATCGCCATGAACGACGACGACCCGACGGACACCGTGCACGAGGCGTTCGCCGCGCAACTGTTCGGCGATACCCCGCTCGGGCGGCCCATCCTCGGCACCGTTGACTCCATCAACTCGATCACGCAGACCCGGATCGACGAGTATTACCGGTCCCGCTACACCCCGGACACCCTGGTCGTCGCAGCGGCCGGCAGCCTGGAGCACGACCGGGTCGTCGAGCTCACCAGGGCATCGTTCGGCGGCATCCTGACGGGCCAGGCCCCGCCGCGGCCGCCCCGGCTGACCGGGCCCGCGGCGGCCGGGACGGGGACGGGCGTACGGCTCGTCTCGCGTCCCATCGAGCAGGCGAACCTCGTGCTCGGCTGCCCTGGGCTGGCGCGGACCGACAACCGCCGGTTCGCCCTCGGCGTGCTCAACGCGGCCCTCGGCGGCGGCATGTCATCGCGGCTGTTCCAGGAAGTGCGGGAGAAGCGCGGGCTGGCCTACTCGGTCTACAGCTTCAGCTCCCAGCACGCCGACACCGGCATCTGGGGCGTCTACGCGGGCTGCCTGCCGTCCAAGGCGGACGAGGTGCTGGCCATCTGCCGGGACGAGGTCGCCAAGGTGATCTCGGCCGGGCTGACCGACGAGGAACTCGAGCGGGGCAAGGGGCAGCTGCGCGGCTCGATCGTGCTGGGCCTGGAAGACCCGTCCTCGCGGATGAGCCGCCTGGGCAAGGCCGAGCTGGTCTACCCGCGGCTCGAGCCGGTGGATGAGATACTCACCTCGATCGACGGGGTGACCCACGACGACGTGCGGGCCGTAGCCGAGGCGATCCTGGCGCAGCCTAAGACACTGGCCGTGGTGGGCCCGTTCGACGAGCCGGGGCCATTCGAGGCCATCATCGCCGCCTGACCGGGCCCGCCCGGCCCGCGACCGCCTCCGCAGCGAGGGAGCACGATGATCAAGGTCGGTGTGCTCGGCGCCAGAGGGCGCATGGGCAAGGCGGTATGCGCGATGGTGACGGAGGCGGCCGATCTTGACCTGGCCGCGGCGGTGGACGCCGGGGACGCGCTCGATCCGCTGGCCGGCTGCGACGTGGTGGTCGACTTCACCCAGCCCGGTGCGGTGATGGACAACCTGCGCTGGTGCGTCGCGCACGGCGTCGACGTGGTGGTCGGAACCTCCGGGTTCGACGATATGCGCCAGGCGGTCGTGACGGAATGGCTGCAGCGGGCGCCGGGCGTGCGGGTGCAGATCGTGCCCAACTTCTCGGTCGGCGCCGTGCTGATGATGCGGTTCGCCCAGATCGCGGCGCCGTTCTTCGAGTCCGCGGAGATCATCGAGCTGCACCATCCCGCCAAGGCGGACGCGCCGTCGGGCACGGCCGCGCGCACCGCGGCCGTGATCAGCGCGGCGCGCGCCGCCGCGCAGCTGGGCCCCTCTCCTGACGCAACCAGCACGGCGGAGGAAGGCGCCCGCGGCGCGGTACTGGACGGCGTGCACGTGCACTCGGTCCGGCTGGCCGGGCTGCTGGCCCATCAGGAGGTCCTGCTCGGCGGCCACGGCGAGGTGCTCACCATCCGCCATGACTCGCTGGACCGGGCCTCGTTCATGCCCGGCGTGCTGCTGGCCGTCCGGCGAGCCGGGTCCCTGGCCCCTGGCCTAACCGTCGGCCTGGAGGGAATGCTAGGCCTGGGGTAGCGCGGCCGGCCGTGACCGGCCCGGCGATGGGGGGCGCGATGCGGGTCATTCTCAATGTGATCTGGCTGGTGCTGTGCGGTCTGTGGATGTCGATCGCGTACGCGCTGGCCGGGCTGGTGTGTTTTATCCTGATCATCACGATCCCGTTCGGAATCGCGTCGTTCCGCATCGCGGGCTACGTGCTCTGGCCGTTCGGCCGCACGATCGCGCCGCGCCGCAGCGCGGGCGCCGGGTCGTTGATCGGCAACATCCTCTGGATTATCTTGTTCGGCTGGTGGCTGGCGATCGGGCACCTGGTCACCGGCGTCCTGCTCTGCCTGACGATCATCGGCATCCCGCTGGGGCTGGCCAACTTCAAGATCATCCCTATTACGCTCGTGCCGCTCGGCGTCGAGATCGTGCCAGAGGGCCGCTACTCCGCGGTCGTGTGAGTGAGCAGTCCGCAGCCGGGTGCGGACTTGAGTACCGCGACACGGGCCGCTGCCGCGTCGCGGCGGCCCGCGTCGCGGCGGCCGGCGGCTCCCGGCGGGTAGCGGCATGGCGTACGGTCGGGTTATGTGCCGGAGCATCAAGACCTTGCGCGAGCCGTACACCGACGACGTGACCGAGCAGGACATGCGGGCGGCGGCGCTGCAGTACGTCCGGAAGATCAGCGGCTTCCGGCAGCCTGCGCGCCATAACGCCGAGGCGTTCGAGCAGGCCGTCGAGGCCGTGACCACCGCCACCAGGGACCTGCTGGACCAGCTTGAGGTCCGCGCTGCCGCCAGCTGACCCCGAACGCCGCGCGCAGCCGAAGCCGGCCGGCCCGCCAGCTGAATCGCCTCCGGCCGACTGCAGCTGATCGCCAGCCGCCCGGGCGGCCAGGTCGCCGCTCAGTGGCCTGCGGGCGGCCCGGCTATAGCTGTCCGACGTCGGTGATCTCCAGGACCGCCTCGCCTGCCTCATCGGAGGCGGCGAGATCAACCCGCGCGCTGATGCCCCAGTCATGATCCCCGGCCGGGTCGTCGAGTATCTGGCGTACCGACCAGTGGCCGGGATGCGTCTCGATGATCAGCAGCGCCGGTCCCCGTGCGTCGGGGCCCGTGCTGATCTCGTCGTGCTCGTCGAAGTACGGCTCCAGCGCGTCCGCCCAGGCGGCGGTGTCCCAGCCCGTCTCGGCGTCCAGGCTGCCCAGTTCGTCGAAGCGGCGCAGCGCGGCCAGCTCGACCCGGCGGAAGAGCGCGTTGCGCACCAGGACGCGGAACGCCCGCACGTTGCCGGTCACCGCCGGCGGCCGCTCGTCCAGCGGGCCGGATGCCGGCTCCGCCGGGTCGCGCAGCCGCTCCCATTCGTCAATCAGGCTGGAGTCGACCTGGCGGACCAGCTCGCCCAGCCACTCGATCAGGTCGGCGAGCTCCTCGGTCCTGGCTTCCTCCGGCACCGTCTGCCGCAGCGCCTTGTATGCGTCGGCCAGGTAGCGCAGCACCAGTCCCTCGGACCGGGCCAGCCCGTAGAATCCGACGTACTCGACGAACGTCATCGCCCGCTCGTACATGTCCCGCGCCACCGACTTCGGCCGCAGCTGGTAGTCGGCCACCCAGGGGTGACCGCGCCGGTAGATGTTGTAGGCCCCCTCGACCAGGTCAGCGAGCGGCCGCGGGTAGGTGACCGAGTCCAGCAGGTCCATCCGTGTCTCGTAGTCCAGGCCGTCCGCCTTCATCTGCGCCACGGCCTCGCCGCGCGCCCTGTTCAGCTGCGCGGACAGGATCTGCCGCGGATCGTCCAGGGTGGCCTCGATGACCGACAGCACGTCCAGCGGGTAGCTGGCCGACTCCCGGTCCAGCAGCTCGATCGCGGCCAGCGCGAGCGGGGACAGCGGCTGGTTGAGGGCGAAATCGGCCTGCAGGTCCACGGTGAGCCGCCAGCGGCGGCCGTCGGCGTCGGGCTCGGCGAGGCGCTCGACCACGCCGCCGGCCAGCAGCGCGCGGTAGATCGCGAAGGCACGGCGGATGTGCCGGCGCTGCGCGGCCGGCGGCTCGTCGTTGTCGGTCAGCAGGTGGCGCATGGCGGCGAAGGCGTCACCGGGGCGGCTGATCACGCCGAGCAGCATGGCATGGCTGACCGTGAAGCTGGACTGCAGCGGCTCGGGATCGGCGGCTACCAGCCGCTCGAAGGTCGGCTGGCCCCAGGAGACGAATCCCTCCGGTGGCTTCTTGCGGACCACCTTGCGCCGCTTCTTCGGATCGTCGCCGGCCTTGGCCAGTGCCTTCTCGTTCTCCACCACGTGCTCGGGGGCCTGCACCACGACCGCGCCGACGGTGTCATAGCCGGCCCGCCCGGCCCGGCCGGCGATCTGATGGAACTCGCGGGCCTGCAGATGCCTGGTCTTGCTCCCGTCGTACTTGGACAGGGCCGTGAACACCACCGTGCGGATCGGCACGTTGATGCCGACGCCGAGGGTGTCGGTCCCGCAGATGACCTTCAGCAGCCCGGCCTGGGCGAGTGTCTCCACCAGGCGCCGGTAGCGGGGCAGCATTCCCGCGTGGTGCACGCCGATGCCGTGCCGGACCAGCCGGGACAGGGTCTTGCCGAAGCCCGCGGTGAACCGGAAGCCGCCGATCAGCTCGGCGATCGCATCCTTTTCCGCCCGGGTGCAGACGTTGATGCTCATCAGCGCCAGCGCCTGCTCGACCGCGGCCGCCTGGGTGAAATGCACGACGTAGACCGGGGCCTGGCGGGTGGCGAGCAGCTCCTCCAGCGTCTCGTGCAGCGGGGTGAGCACATAAGAGAACATCAGCGGCACGGGCCGGTCGGCCGAGCGCACGACCGTGGTTTCCCGTCCCGTGCGGCGGGTGAGATCGCGCTCGAAGCGGCTGACGTCCCCGAGCGTGGCCGACATCAGCACGAGCTGGGCCTGGGGCAGCTCGATGAGCGGCACCTGCCAGGCCACGCCGCGGTCCGGGTCGGCGTAGAAGTGAAACTCGTCCATCACGACCTGGCCCACATCGGCCCGCGCGCCCTCGCGCAGCGCGATGCTGGCCAGGATCTCCGCGGTACAGCAGATGATCGGGGCGCCGGCGTTGACGCTCGCGTCTCCGGTCATCATTCCGACGTTCGCCGCGCCGAACATCTCGCACAGCGCGAAAAATTTCTCCGATACCAGGGCCTTGATCGGCGCGCTGTAGAAACTGCGTACCCCGCGGGCCAGCGCCGCGAAATGCGCGCCCGCGGCCACCAGGCTCTTGCCGGAGCCGGTCGGCGTGCTCAGGATGACGTTGGCGCCCGAGACGATCTCGATCAGCGCCTCTTCCTGGTGCGGGTACAGGACGAGGCCGCGCGCCGCGGTCCAGGTCGCGAAAGCCTCGAACAGCGAATCGGCGTCGGTGGCCTCGGGCAGCTGCTCGGCCAGGGTGGCAGTATTTCCGGCGAGAGTCATGGTCAGTCCATCGTGCCAGGCCCGGCGGGGGCGGGGATCGTCGTACGGTGGCGCCGGCGCCCGGATCGCTCACGTCCAGCTCGTCCGCGGGAGCTGGCACCGCAGTGCGCCGGCCGGAAAACCGGGTCCGCGCACCCCCAATATCAGCAGTCTGGCCCGCCCGGAGATTCCCCGGCCGCGCGCACCCCCGCCCAGCGCCTCGATCGAGGCGCTGGGCCAGGGCAGAAGACTGCGCGCGCTGGCCCGGCGCGACAGGGGCCGCGAGGGCCTGGGCGTGCCGGTCCCGCAGCGCGGCCAGGAGGGGCCCGTCCCGCACGCGATCTCGTTCCAGCGCGTCGAGGCCCTCGGTGATGTGGTCGCGAACCGGTGCCAGGACCGGCAGGTCACCGGGGAAGCCGGCGGCCGTCAGATGCAGGGCGGCTAGCGCCTCGCCCGCCGCGGCCGGTCCGGGCCGCTGAGGCCCGGTCAGGCGGTGGTGGTGCGGCTGGCGTCCTCCAGTTCCAGCTCGGTGACCGACACCTCGCGCATCTTGTATTTCTGCACCTTGCCGGTGACGGTCAGCGGGAAGCCGGCGGTGAACCGCACGTACCGCGGGACCTTGTAATGGGCGATCTTGCCGGTGCAGTACGCCCTGACGTCCTCGGTGGTCAGCTCGCTGCCGGGGCGCAGCTTGACCCAGGCGCATAGTTCCTCGCCGTACTTGGCGTCCGGCACGCCGACCACCTGCACATCCTCGATCTCCGGGTGGGTGTAGAGGAACTCCTCGACCTCCCGGGGGTAGATGTTCTCGCCGCCGCGGATGACCAGGTCCTTGATCCGCCCGACGATGTTGAGGTAGCCCGCGTCGTCCATGACCGCCAGGTCGCCGGTGTGCATCCACCGGCCCGCGTCGATGACCTCGGCGGTCTTCTGCGGATCGTCCCAGTAGCCCAGCATCACCGAGTAGCCGCGGGTGCACAGCTCGCCGGTGGTGCCGCGTGTCAGGACCAGGCCGGTCACCGGGTCGGTGATCTTGACCTCCAGGTGCGGGTGCACCTGGCCGACCGTCGAGACCCGGCGGTCCAGCTCGTCATCGGCCCTGGTCTGCGCCGACACCGGCGAGGTCTCGGTCATCCCGTAGCAGATCGTGACCTCGTTCATGTGCATCTCGCTGACGACGCGCTTCATCACCTCCACCGGGCACGGCGACCCGGCCATGATCCCGGTCCGCAGGGTGGACAGGTCGTAGGACCCGAAGTCCGGCATCGCCAGCTCGGCGATGAACATGGTCGGCACCCCGTACAGGGCGGTGCACTTCTCCTGCTGGACCGCCGCGAGCGCCGCGGCCGGCTCGAATCCCGGCGACGGGATCACGATGCATGCGCCGTGCGTGGTGCAGGCCAGGTTGCCGAGGACCATCCCGAAGCAGTGGTAGAACGGCACCGGGATGACAACCCGGTCGGCCGCGGTATACCGGCAGCCCTCGCCGATGAAGAAGCCGTTGTTGAGGATGTTGTGGTGCGACAGGGTCGCGCCCTTGGGGAAGCCCGTGGTCCCGCTGGTGTACTGGATGTTGATCGGGTCGTCGAAGGCCAGCTCCGCCGTGCGCTGCTCAAGGGCGGCTGAGCCCGCCACCGCGGCCTGCTCGCCCGCCGCCAGCAGCGTGTCCCAGGCCTCGGTGCCCAGGTAGATCACCTGTTCTAGCCCGGCGAGGTCGCCCCGCACTTCGCCGATCATGGCGCGGTAGTCGCTGGTCTTGAAGCTCGGCGCGCTGATCAGCAGCCGGACCCCGGACTGGCGCAGGACAAAGCCGAGCTCGTGGGTGCGGTAAGCGGGGTTGATGTTGACCAGAATCGCCCCGATCTTGGCGGTGGCGTACTGCAGGAGCACCCACTCTGCGCGGTTCGGCGCCCATATTCCCACTCGGTCGCCCTTGGCGATGCCGGCCAGCAGCAGGCCGCGGGCCAGGGCGTCGGTGCGGACGTCAAACTGGGCATACGTCAGCCGCGTGCCCGTCGGTACGTCGACCAGCGCCTCGGCGTCAGGGTGGGCGGCCGCTACCTTGCGCAGGTTGTCGCCGATCGTCTCGCCCAGCAGGGCGATCGGCGAGGTTCCGTGGCTATACGACAGCTGAGTTCCACCGGGCATCGCGCATCCTCCGGGCATCGGGTCCCCCCCATGATCCTCCGTTTTGCCTGATGGTGTGAAGGTCCCCCGGGTGACGGGGCGCCGGAAATAGACCGGCGCGCGAGGACGCCGGCGGAGTTACTGTCGGAGTAGCACCTGCAGCGCGCAGGCCCGGAGCGGCACATGACGTGGATCGTCTGGATTATCGCGGCAGCGGTACTCGGCGTCGCCGAGATTCTGACGACGACGTTCGCGTTCGGCCTGATCGCCCTGGCCGCGCTGGTCGGCGCCGCCGTCGGCGCGGCCGGCGGGAACGTGCCGCTGCAGTTCGGGGCCTTCGTGCTGGCCTCCGCGGCCGGCCTTGGCATCGCCAGGCCCTTCGCCATGCGGCACTTGCGCCAGCCCCCGCTGCTGCGCAGCGGCACCGCCGCGCTGGTGGGCCGGACCGCCTACGTCGTCGAGGAGGTCAGCGCGCAGGCGGGGAAGGTCCGGATCGGCGGCGAGCTGTGGTCCGCCCGGCCCTACGACGAGACCCTCGTGATCCCGGCCGGCGCCAGTGTGGACGTCATGCAGATCGAGGGCGCGACGGCTCTCGTCTATCCCAGGGAGTGACCATGTTCTTCGAGGCTGCGGGAATCGCGGGGGCCGTCGTCGTCGTGCTGATCCTGCTGATCGTGCTGCGCACCGTCCGGATCGTGCCCCAGGCCCGGGCCCGCAACGTGGAGCGGCTCGGCCGCTACCGAAAGACCCTCGAGCCGGGGATGAACTTCATCGTCCCGATCGTCGACCGGGTCAAGCCACTGATCGACTTGCGCGAGCAGGTGGTGTCGTTCCGCGGCCAGCCGGTGATTACCGAGGACAACCTGGTCGTGTCGATCGACACGGTGCTGTTCTTCCAGGTCACCGACCCGCGGGCCGCTGACTACGAGATCGTCAACTACATCCAGGCCATCGAGCAGATCACCGCGACGATGCTGCGCAGCGTCATCGGGTCGATGGACCTCGAGCAGACCCTGACCTCGCGGGACAAGATCAACACCATGCTGCGCGGCGTGCTGGACGACGCGTCCGGCAAGTGGGGGATCCGGGTGACCCGGGTGGAGATCAAGGCGATCGACCCGCCGAAGAGCGTCATCGACGCGATGGAAAAGCAGATGCGCGCAGAACGGGAGAAGCGCGCGGCCATCCTCACCGCCGAGGGGCTGCGCCAGTCGAAGATCCTGACGGCGGAAGGGGAGAAGCAAAGCAACATCCTGCGGGCCGAAGGCGAGCGGCAGGGCTCGATCCTGCGCGCCGAGGGCCAGGCCCAGGCCATCGAGACGGTCTTCCAGTCGATCCACCACAACGACCCTGACCCCAAGCTGCTCGCCTACCAGTACCTGCAGACCCTGCCGCAGCTGGCGCAGGGGCCCGGTAACACCGTCTGGATGATCCCGAGCGAGCTGACCACCGCCTTGAAGACGCTCAGCTCCGCCTTCGAAGGCGCGGGGAAAGGCGGACAGGCTTCCGACGCCCGCGGGACGGCCGGGAATCTCACCGCGGCGGCCGCGGGCGTCCCTGCGCTGGCGCAGCAGCCCACAGCTCCGGACCCGGACATGCCGGCGCCAGCCGGGAACGGCTCGGTGCCAGCGGAGAACGGCTCGGCGCTGGCGCAGAATGCTCCGGCTCGGGCGGACGCCCCGAGCCTGCCGGGGCCGCGCCTCGGCGGCGATCCGCTCGCGGCCCGGTCAGGGACGGATCGCGAGGCCGATGGTCAGCAGGGCGCCGAACACCAGCTGCAGGCGCCCGGTCTGGCCCAGCGTGGCGATCAGGCCGGGGCCTGAGGCGCCGGTGCCCAGGCCGCGGAGCGGCGGCAGCGCGAAGGGCAGCGCGGCCAGCGTGATCAGCGCGACCGGAGCGACCGGTGCCATTGCCACGGCCACGGCGAACGGCAGCACCACGCACGCCCCGTAGAGCAGCCGGGTCCCTTTGTCGCCCAGCACGACCGCCAGGGTCTGCTTGCCGGTCACCCGATCGGTGGGGATGTCGCGCAGATTATTGATGACCAGCAGCGCGCAGGCGAGCAGCCCCACGGGCACCGACGCCGCCAGCGCCAGCCACGCCAGCGACCGCATCTGCACGTAGGCGGTGCCGGTCACGGCCGCCACGCCGAAGAACAGGAAGACCGATACCTCGCCGAGGGCCCGGTAGCCGTACGGCTTCCCGCCGCCGGTATAAAACCAGGCGGCGGCCACGGCGAGCGCGCCCAGCACGATCAGCCACCAGGAGGTAGCGATGGCGAGGGCCAGGCCCGCGACGCAGGCGACGGCGAAGCAGCTCAGGGCCGCGGTGAGCACCTGCCGAGGCGGCGCGAGCTCGGCCGCGACCAGCCGGACCGGCCCGACCCGCTCGGAATCGGTGCCCCGGATGCCGTCGCTGTAGTCGTTGGCGTAGTTGACGCCGACCTGCAGCGCGAGCGCCACGACCAGGGCCAGGACGGCCCGCCACAGCGAGAACTTGCCGTAGCCGAACGCGACGCCTGAGCCCACGACGACGGGCACGACGGCGGCCGGCAGCGTCCGCGGGCGCGCGCCCGCGACCCAGTCTCGTGCTGCGGCCACATGCTGCCCTTCGCTGGCGGTTTCGGAGGGTCACAGAGTAGCCGTGCGGAAAACCTGCCCTGAACTCGCGGTCTTACCGCAGGGGTGGCAGCACCTCGGCCGCGGCCTCGTAGATGTGGGATATCTGCGGCCCGGTCAGATGGCGGCGCCGCGTCGCCCGCGACTTGCGCCGCAAGTACTTGCGGACCCATTTTCCGCTGAACACGTCGACGCCGCGCAGGCTGGCGACCGCCCAGGGGATCGTCGGCCCGTAGATCACCATCACCGGCCGGACGGCGAGCGGGTGCCCCAGCGCGGCTCCCACGAGCAGCGAGGCCTGCGCGGCCTCCCAGCGGGCGTGCACGAGCCGCTCCTTCTTGTTGACCGGCCCGTGGTAGAGGATCTTGCCGCCCGAGGCGCGTACCGGCAGCCGGCGGTCCCAGTACTCCGAGTCCACGGCGAAGACGCCGGCCGGGCCGATGACGAGGTGATCGATGACAGAGTCACTGCCGGGAATGGCGCGGGCATGCAGGGCCACGTAGCCGTTCGCCCGCAGCAGCGTCAGCCGGCGCCGGGTCCGCCGCTGCGCCGCGGTGACCCGCGCCGCCGCGGGGATGACTGCCATTCTCTTGGACTGGTAGACCGTGTCGACAATGCCGACCAGCGCCGCGAACGTCAGGCCGAGCGGCCATCCCTTCCAGATCATCACGGCGATGCCTACCGCCGCGGCGATGAGGGTCCGGCGGATCCAAACGGGCGTGCGCGGATCTGCCGAGGCGGCTGCTAGTGCCGGGCGTACGGCAGGAGCGAGGACGGCGGTCGCCTCCAGCGCAGCCTTGGCCGGCCGCGGTGCCCCGGCCCTCTCGATGGTGCTGGCCGTCTCGATGTCGCCGGTTCGCTCGAATTCCCGGGTCTGCTCGATGTCGCCGGTCTGACCGAACTCCATGGTCGGCTCGATGTTCCCGGTCTGCTCGGCGTCTCCGGTCTGCTCGACGTCCGGCCCAGTTTCCCGGTCCACGTCTATGAGCGTAACCGAATCGGCGCGATAGGGAACTCTCTGTCAACGACGACCTTAGCCGCGGCGCCAGTGGCTCTCCGGGAGCCGGGCCCGCCGGGACCAGGGCTCACCGTCCCTGGCCGGCGTTCCTGCGCCGGGCCCCCGGTTTACCGCGCCCCGGGCTGGAGCCCGGGCGGCGGCCCGGCTACTGTTCGGTCACGTGACCCAGATCCATGACCTCACCGTGATCGAGCAGGCGGCCGCCATAGCCAGCGGGGAGCTCTCGCCCGTCGAGATCACCGACCATTACCTGGACCGGATCGACCGGCTGAACGCTGACGTCGGCGCCTTCTACACCGTTACTCATGACCTGGCCCGCGAGCAGGCCGCCGCAGCTGCCGCCGCGGCAGCCGACAGCCGCAGGACCGGCGGCGCCGATATCCTGCCGCCGCTGACCGGCGTGCCGGTCCCCATCAAGGACCTGAACATGGTCGCCGGGGTGCGGCTCACCTTCGGCAGCGCGGCCTTCGCCGACAACGTGGCCACTGACGACGACTACGTGGTCGAGCGGCTGCGCGGCGCGGGGTCGGTCATGACCGGGAAGACGGCTACGCCCGAGTTCGGCCTGCCGTGCTACACCGAGACGAAAATCGGCCCACCGGCTCGTACCCCCTGGGACCTCACCCGCTCAGCCGGCGGCTCAAGCGGCGGCGCGGCCGCGGCCGTCGCCGCGGGACTGGCGCCCGCCGCGCAGGGCAGCGACGGCGGCGGCTCGATCAGGATCCCGTCCAGCGTCTGCGGCCTGTTCGGGATCAAGCCGAGCCGCGGCCGGATCTCGCAAGGACCGCTCATGCCCGACCTCGCCGGGCTGTCGACCGACGGGCCGATCGCGCGGACGGTCGCCGACGCCGCTCTGCTGCTGGACGTCATGGCCGGTAACTATCCCGGTGACATGTACACGCTGCCGCCGCTGCCCGCGGGGGAGTCCTTCCTCGGCTACGCCGGCCGGGAGCCGGGCCGGCTGCGCATCGCCCGGTCCCTGCAGACGGTGATGCCGGGCGCGCAGGCGCACCCCGAGTGCGTAACCGCCTACGAGGAAGCCAGCGCCCTGCTGGCCAGTCTCGGGCACGACGTCGAGGACGTGGAGCTGCCGTTTCCGGCCGGCGCGGTCCCGGCCTTCGAGACGCTGTGGTACGCGATGGCGACCCTCGCGCCAATCGACGCGTCGCAGGAGGAAGAGCTCCTGCCGCTCACCCGGTACCTGCGCGGCCGCGGTCTCGCGCTGCGGGCCGCCGACCTGCTGTTCGCCCAGGCGATCCTGCAGGCCGTCACCCGGCCGGCGCTGAGCCTGCTGAACGGCTACGACGCGATCCTGCACCCGACCCTGGCCTCGCCGCCGGTGCCGGTCGGCTACTTCGACGAGGTCGAGCCCGCTGAGAACTTCGAGCGGCAGAAGCTCTTCACGCCCTGGACCGCGCTCTACAACCTGTCCGGCCAGCCGGCGGTCAGCCTGCCGCTGCACTGGAACGCCGCCGGGCTGCCGATCGGCGTGATGCTGGCCGGGCGGATCGGCGCGGAGGGCCCGCTGATCTCACTGTCGGCCCAGCTCGAGGAGGCCCGGCCCTGGCGGGACCGGCACCCGGAGATCTGGTAGCCGTCGCCGGGTCTCAGCCGCGGCTACTCAGCCGCCGGCAGCCAGCCGCCCGGTACTCAGCAGCCGCCTGCAGGCCCCGGGGTGCCGGGCCCGATCGCCGGGGCGTCGACGACGCCGGCGACCGCGGCGCGGAGCACGGCCCCGAAGTGCACGACATACCAGCGGCCGCGCCATGAGATCAGCGAGGCGATGCCGATCGAGCGCAGCTGCCCGTGCTGGCGGTAGACGACCCGCGGGCCGGCGACATGCCAGTAGCCCACGGAGTTGTAGCACACGCCGGGAACGATCCAGCTCGCTTCGGCTGACGGCACGATCACCTTGACCAGCCTGGCCCGGCGGGCGCCCCGGCCGAGGAACCGGTGCGCGGCATGGACGTCGAGGATGAAGTCGCCCATCAGGCGGCTGTGCCAGTCCGCGGCCGGGTCAGCAATCGCCTTGACCTGCTCGTAAGCGGTCAGCGGGAAGAACGCCTGCCGAGCGAGTGCTGGCCTGCCGGTCACGATGGCCGCCCACAGATCAGTCATCTCCGCCCGGAAGACCCTGGAGCGGGCGGACGGGAAGGCTCTGGTCTGCTGCAGGCGGCCCGGTGGCGGCCGCACCGGGATCACGGTCAGCCCCGCGGCCTGCCTGGCCGCCGGGGACCGGGATGCACCCGGCGCGCCGGCCGCGGGAGAGCTGCCCGGACTGGTGCCCGCACCCTGACTGGCGCTGGCCACTTGCTGCGGCCGCGGGGTGCCCGCCGCAGCCGGGCTCGCCGCCTGGCTCGAGCAGGCGCCGGCCAGCCAGGCCAGCACGGTCACCTGCGCCGCGATCAGCGCCGCGGCGCGCTGGCGCCGCGATGGAAAGAGCATCTCGATCACTGGGCCCCCGCATATGGATCGGCCGGGTTAGTCAGCTGGGCAGATGACGGGCCGCCCGCAGGAGCCTGGCGGCGTGGTCAGCGTACCGGCCAGGACCCCGCCAGGGAGCCGGGACGCGGCGAGCGCGGCCAGTGATGCCCGAGGTCACCGCCACGCGGCCCGGGCCGCGCGCATCACCCTCACAGGATGAAGACGGTCCCGCGCATAGCTGTCATCTTGATCTAGTTCCCCTGGTTTCCGCAGTTGTCGGCCGCAACCGGCGGGAAGGCATCAGGAGGATGCGGCGGTGAACCGACTGCTCGAACGGCTCGGCAGCTTCGCAGCGCGCCGGCACTGGATAGTGATCATCGCGTGGCTAGTCGTTCTGGGCGGCCTCCTCGGCGCGCGGCAGGCGTTCGGCGGGCAGTACGTCAACGATTACACGGTCTCGGGCACCGACTCGGCGACCGGGCTCGACGTGCTCAACAGCACCTACCCCCAGCAGGGCGGCTTCGCGGGCCAGATCGTTTTCCATGCGCGCTCGGGCACAGTCAGCGCGCAGCAGTCGGCGGTCAATCAGGCGACCAGCAACGTGGCCAAGCTGCCGCACGTGCAGAAGGCTGTCAGCCCGTTCGCGTCATCGAACTCGGGCCAGGTGTCGACGGACGGGACGATCGCCTACTCCAGCGTCTCGTGGAACGTGAATCCCGATTCACTAGACGAGTCCTACCTGGCCAGCCTGGACAAGGCCGTGGCCCCCGCCCGGTCCGTCGGCCTGCAGGTGGAGTACGGCGGCGGCGCCGGGCAGATCGGGCAGGTCGCTCATGACCTGAAGTCTGAGGTCATCGGCCTGTCGTGCGCGCTGGTGCTGCTGCTGTTCATGTTCGGCTCGGTCATCGCGGCCGCGATCCCGCTCGTCTCCGCGATCTTCAGCGTCGGCGCGGGCCTGTCACTGGTGGGCCTGCTCGCCGCGGCATTCACCTTCCCGACGACCGCGCCCACTATCGCCACCCTGCTCGGCCTCGGCGTGGCGGTGGACTACGGGCTGTTCATCGTCGCCCGCCACCGCGAGCAGGTCGACAGCGGAATGGACGTGGTGACCTCGGTGGCCCTGACCGAGGGCACCTCCGGGGCGGCGATCGTCGTCGCGGGCAGCACCGTTGTGGTCGCGATCCTCGGCCTTTACGTGTCCGGCGTGGCCTTCGTGGGTTCCCTGGGCCTGGCCGCCGCGATCGTCGTCGCAGTCACGATGATCGCCGCGCTGACCCTGGTCCCGGCCTTCCTGGGCGTCGCGGGCGGCAACGTGCGGGCTTTGTCTGCCCGTTGGCACGCCAGGAAAACCGGGGTGTCGGTCCAGCAGGAAGCCCGCCAGACCGCCGCCGCCGCGCACGAGCGGCACGAGAACAGCGCCTTCGCCCGGTGGGGACGCAAGGTAAGCGAGCGGCCCTGGCCGTGGGCGGTGGGCAGCGTCGCGCTGCTCATCGTCCTGGCGATCCCGCTGTTCTCGATCAACCTCGGCCAGCCGGACGCCGGGACCAACCCCACCTCCGACAGCCGCCGCCGCGCCTACGACCTGATCAGCCAGGGATTCGGGGCAGGCACGAACGGTCCGCTGGCCGTGGTAGTGAAACTGCCGAAGCAGTCGAGCGCGGACAACCAGTCGCTGCTGAACAAGATGACCAGCGATGTCGCCAAAACCTCGGGTGTCGCGTCGGTCACTCCCGCGTCGGTGAACTCAGCCGGAAGCACCGCGGTCTTCAACGTCATCCCGACCACCCGGCCGCAGGCGACCGCCACGACGGACCTGGTCTACCGGCTGCGCGATGACGTCCTGCCCAAGGTGCACGCGACCACCTATGTCACGGGCACTACCGCCGGGGCGGTCGACTTCACCGACCGGATTACCTCGCGGATGGTGTGGCTGATCCTGACCGTGGTCGCGATCGCGTTCATCCTGCTCACCGTGGCGTTCCGGTCGGTGGTGATCGCGACGAAGGCGGCGATACTCAACTTGCTGTCCATCGGCGCCGCCTACGGCGTGATCGTCGCGATATTCCAGTGGGGCTGGGGGGCCAGCCTGATCGGCGTGCACACCACGCTGCCGATCCCCGCTTACGTGCCGATGCTGGTGTTCGCCATCGTCTTCGGCCTGTCGATGGACTACGAGGTCTTCCTGCTGTCGCGAGTGCATGAGAGCTGGGTGATCACCCGCAATGCACAGCGCAGCGTCGCCATTGGCATCGGCGGCACCGCCAGGGTCATTACCACCGCGGCCGCCATCATGGTCGTGGTCTTCGCGAGCTTCGTGCTGGACAGCGACCCTACGGTGAAGATGCTGGCCATCGGGATGGCTTTCGCCGTGCTGATCGACGCGTCCCTGGTCCGTATGGTCCTCGTGCCGTCGGTCATGACCCTGCTCGACGCGCGCGCCTGGTGGATGCCGGACTGGCTGGAGCCCATCGTGCCGCAGCTCCAGCTGGAGGGAAGCGCCGCGGCGGCTGCGGCCTCGGACCAGAGCCAGCCGGCGGCGGACACTCCGGCCTGACCCTGACCGTTCTGCAGTGCTGCCCGGCCCGGACCGGCCGGCGGCCCTGCATGGTCCTGCGCGGAGGGGCGCCGCGAAAAACATGCGGCCGGTACTGTCGAGACCGGTGATCGCCGTTCGACTACCAGGAGAACGGCTGGCGGTGGTCGCCGGCCGGAAAGGCGGATTCCGATGCAATACCTCTTCCTGCTGTGCGGCAAGCCGCTGCCGGAGCCAGGCACCCCCGAGCACCAGCAGCTCTTCGAGGCCTACGCGGCGTCCACGCAGGCCATGGCGCAGGCGGGCGTGCTGATCTCCTGCGCGCCGCTTCAGCCGCCGGAGGCCACGACCACTGTCCGGGTGCGGGACGGTGAGATACTGCTGACGGACGGCCCGGCTGCGGAGATCAAGGAGCAGTTCGGCGGATACACACTGGTGGAATGCGAGAACCTGGACGAGGCGCTGAAGTGGGCGGCGACGATCCCGGCGGCCGCCGACGGGCAGGTGGAAGTGCGGCCCGTCATCCAGGTCCAGGTTCCGGCCTAGCCGGGCTGGAGGAAGTATTCCGCGAGCACTGGTGGGCCGCCGCCGCGGTCGTGACCAGGCTCGTCGGCGACCTCGAGGTCGCTGAGGACGCGGTCCAGGAAGCGTGCGCGGCCGCGCTGGTCCAATGGCCGGCCGACGGCTTCCCGGCGAGCCCGCGATCCTGGCTCGTTGCCGTGGCCAGGCACAAGGCGCTGGACCGGATCAGGCGCGACTCCCGCCGGGCCGAGAAGGAAGCGGCGGCGATGCGGGACACCGGAGCGCGTATCCCCGCCGCCGGTCCGCCGGGAACCGATGACCAGCCGGCTGACGCCGGTGGCCTGACGCGGGACGACGACGATCAGCTTGGCCTCATCTTCATGTGCTGCCATCCGGCGCTCAGCCCGGAGGTAAGAGTCCCGCTGACACTGCGCTCGGTCTGCGGGCTCACGACCGCGGAAGTCGCCGCGGCCTTCCTGGTGCCCGAGCCGACGATGGCGCAGCGGCTGGTACGCGCGAAACGGAAGATCCGGCAGGCGGGCATCCCGCTGCGGGTACCGCCGCGCGAGGAGCTCACCGCCAGGCTGGACGGCGTTCTGCGTGTGGTGTACCTCGTCTTTACCGAGGGTCATACGGCGACGGCCGGCGGTCAGCTGGTCCGCGGCAGCCTTTGTGATCAGGCTCTCGGACTGGCCCGGGCGCTGACGGGACTGCTGCCCGGGCAGAGCGAGGCTCGCGGCCTGCTCGCGCTGCTGCTGACTGATGCCCGCCGGGCCGCGCGGGTCGATTCGGCGGGTCAGCTTGTCCTGCTGGCCGATCAGGACCGGAGCCACTGGGATGCCGAAATGATCGCCGAGGGCACGTCGCTGGTCGAACAGGCCCTGCGGGAAGGTTGGCCGGGGCCATACCAGCTGCAGGCGGCGATCGCAGCCCGCCACTCCGGTGCCCGCGACGCGGCCGACACTGACTGGCGTCAGATCGTCGGCCTCTGCGACGAGCTCCTCCGGTATGAGCCCACGCCCGTCGTGGCGGCTCACCAGGTCGCCGCGGTGGGGCCCGCACGCCGGGCTGCTCCTGCTCGAGGACCTCAGCTCCGAGCCGGCGATCGCGCGCTGGCCACAGCTGCACATCGCGGTCGCCGAGCTGCGGCAGCGGGCGGGGCAGCATGAGGGGGCCGTGGCCGCCTATCAGGCCGCCCTGCGCCTGCGCCTGCCCGACGCGCAGCGCGGGTTTATCCAGGGTCGCATCCGCGCCCTCACGGGTGGCCTGGGCTGCGAAGGCGGCTCGTGGCCGTCCGGCTCTGGCATGCGATGAGGCTGGCGGTGGCGCATACTTGTTATTGATGAAGCCAACCCGCGCCGTAACCCGGCGTCCCCTGCCCGGCAGTCCCTTCAACAAACCGGTGGTGATCCGGCCCGTCGAGCACTTCGAGGTGCACGACCAGGTCACCCACGACAAGTACGGCCTTGGCCGGGTGATCGGCGTCGAAGACGAGATCGCCGTGCTCGTGGACTTCGGCTCGCTGCAGCAGCGGATCACGACGCCGGACTCCAAGCTGACCAAGCTGTAGCAGGCATCAGCGACCTCACCGGTGCCGCCCGGCAAGCCGGTCACTCTCAGTGACGGCAAAGCGCGGCACGTGAGGCTTGCTCGCCCTACCATGCCGGTAGCCGGAGAACGCTGACGGGGACCGGAGGTGGTCGCATGATGCCGGAAAGCCGGCCGGTGCGGCTGGCCCGGCGCACCGTTGCCATCGTGGTGGCCGCATGCGCATCGGCCGCGCTGCTCGGGGTGCTGGCCTTCGGCTACGGCACCATTCCGGCTCTGGGTCCCGCGCTCGTGCCCGGTCACGGCGCCTGGACGTCGTCGGCGGGCGGGAAGCTGCCCCGGTCGCAGACGCTCACCGTGCCCGGCCTGACGCGCCCGGCGGAAGTCAGCTTCACCCGCGACGGCACCGCCGCGATCAGCGCCGCCAGCGACGACGATGCCTACCTTGCGCTGGGCTACGTGCACGCCCGGTTCCGGCTCGCGGAGATGGACCTCGAGCGCAGGCTGGGGATGGGCCGCCTCGCCCAGCTGGCGGGCCCGTCGGCGCTGGCGTCCGACCAGTTCGAGCTGCGCCTCGGCCTGCTGCGCACCGCGCAGCAGGAGTGGGCGCAGATGCCGCGTTCCAGCCCGGCCGCCCGCGCGCTCATCTGGTACTCGCGCGGCGTCAACGATTACCTCGCGCAGGCCCGCGCCCGCGATCAGTGGCCCGCGCTGTTCTCGCTGGCCGGGGTGTATCCGGTCAACTGGACGCCGATCGACAGCCTGGTCATCCAGGGGGATCTCACCCAGGAACTGGACTTCACCACCACGCCGCTGGATTACACCCTGCTCGAGCGCTCCCTCGGGGCGCGGCGGACGATGCAGTGGTTCCCGATCCTGCCGGTCAACCAGCAGAGCCCCTATGACCCCGGCCCGTACCGGGGCAGCGGCGCAGCGCCGGTCGCCGCCAGTGCTCCGAAGCTCGCGGCGGTCGCCGGGCCCGCGGCCGCCCAGCGGCCGGCGAACCGGGTGCCCCGGTCCGAGGCGCATGCGGCCGCCGCGGTGCTCGCCCAGGTGAGCGCGCTGCCGCCCGGCCAGGTGCACAGCTACCCGGACAGCAACGCGTGGGCGGCGAACGGGCCAAAGGTAGCCGGGGGCCGGGCCATGCTCGCCGGGGACCCGCATCTCGTCCAGACACTGCCGTCGGTCTGGTATCAGGTCGCCCTCTCAGCGCCGGGGCTCGCCGTCTCCGGCGTGAGCGTGCCGGGCCTGCCGGGCATCCTGCTCGGCCATAACCAGCACATCGCCTGGTCGCTCACCGACGTGCAGAACCAGTCGGCCCTGTTCTACGACGAGCAGACGAGCCGGCGCCGCCCGGGTCAGTACTTCTGGCGGGGACGATGGCGCCGGATGCGGCAGGTGCACTACACGATCCCGGTACGCGGCGGGGCGGCCCGGCCGCTGACCGTCGACATCACCGTCCACGGGCCGGTGCTGACCCAGGCCGGCCAGACGGTGTCGGTGTACTGGACGGGCAGCATCCCCTCGCCCGACCTGGCGGTCATGGGCGCGGTCAGCAGGGCGAGCAGCTTCCGGCAGTTCCGCACGGCCCTGGCCGGCTGGCGGGCGCCCACCCAGAACTTCGTCTACGCCGACGATCACGGGAACATCGGCGCGATCTCGGCCGGCTACTACCCGCTGGTCCGCCACGGCGAGCCCTGGCTGCCCCTGTCCGGCACCGGCGCCGATGACGTCGCAGGCGTCATCCCCTATGCGTCTGTCCCGCAGGTCTACGATCCGCCCGGTCACGTAGTGGTCACCGCCAACCAGCGGCCGGTGGCGAACTCCTATCCCTACTACATCGGCACGACGGCCAACTTCTTCGATCCTGGCTACCGGGCCGGCGAGGAGTACAGCTACCTGCGAGCGCACTCGTCGATGCGGCCGGCCAGCTTTGCCGCGCTGCAGACCAGCCTGACCGACCAGCTCGCCGTCCGGATCATTCCGCGCCTGCTCGCGGCGCTGCGGCACGCCGCGCTCTCCCTGGTGCAGGATCAGGCCAGGCAGCTGCTGGCGCACTGGAACGACTCGATGGACGCGGACTCGGCCCCGGCCGCCGTGTGGTGGACATTCTGGGGCGATTACCTGTCGGCGGTGTTCCAGCCCTGGTGGACGGCGCGGCATGTGCCCGTGCACCTTGACCGCTCCGGGCTGACCGTCTCGGCTGGCCAGTTCAGCCTGGACCAGGTGCTGGAGACCTGGACACTGCGCGACCAGCAGAACCCGGCGTTCACTCCGCCCGGCGGCCCGCGGCGGGACGCTGCCACCACGATGCGGGCTGCCTTCGCCACCGCCGTGCACCACCTGGCGTCCGTACTGCACGGCGCGCCCGCCAGCTGGGCGTGGGGAAAGCTGCACAGCAGGCAGTTCCCGTCGATCACCCAGGCACCCGCACTCGGTTACGGCCCGAGGGCGGCCGGCGGCGACCCGTGGTCGGTGGATGCCGCCGACGGCGGACTGGTGGCCATCCAGGGGCCGAGCTGGCGGATGATCGTGCACTGGACCGCGCGCGGCGCACCTCTCGGGGAGGGCATCTATCCGGGCGGCCAGAGCGAGAACCCGGCGTCACCCTGGTACGCCAACCAGATAGCGGACTGGCGGGACGGTAAGTACCTGCCGATGCCTGCGGCCGGCGCCGCGGCGGCCGGACCGATTCGCTGGGATCTCCACCCGTGACCGGCCCGGTCTGCCCCGCGCGGCCCGTCGCCTGCCCGCCGCTCGCCCCGCCGCTCGCCCCGGCTCAGCCGGCCGCCCCCGGCCAGTTCGCACCGCCGGCGGCCGTCCCTCCGGGCGAGGCGGGAGCGCCGTCATGACCGACCTGCGCAGGCTCGGCAAGCCGGGCGCCTACCGCCTCGGACAGCTCCGGGCCCGGGGAGTCGGGCAGGCGCCGCCGCCTGAGCCGTTCCGTCCTTCGTTTGCCCGCCCGCGCCACCGCGGCCCGCTCTGGCCGTGGATCCTCGGCTGGCTCGCGGGCACCGCCCTGATCCTTGCCGGGGCGGTCGCCGGCTGGTGGTTCATGCCGTTCATCATCGGCCTGCTGGCTGGGCTGGTGACCCGGCCCGGCGGCTGGCGGCTGGCGGCGGCGCTCCCCGCGGCCGCGGCGATGGCCCTGGCCGGCTGGGGCCTTGCGCTCTGGTGGCCGGCCCTGCACGGCCAGCCGTCCGGGGCGACGGCGCGCGTCATCGCCGCCCTGGCCGGGCTGCCCGCTTACGCCGGCGTGGGCGTCGCGGCGGCCCTGCTGGTCGCCGTGCTCCAGATGCTCGCCGGTACCTGGCTGGGCCGGGCGCTCGCCCCGCATCCGCCCACCTGACCCGGCTGCCCAGCTGACCCGCCGCTGCCGCCTACCGCGGCGACGGGCAGCACGATGCCGATCGTGACCAGCAGCCACTCTGGCAGGCCGGCGGACGTGCAGCTGGTGGCGCTGTTGAAGTCGGCCGAGCAAGAACTGGAGACGCTGACCGCGGCCAGGCCGGCAGCGAAAGAACAGCAGCACGATCGCCAGCAGGCCACCGGGCCAGACGAGGGTACCGAGCAGCTTGTCGTTCTAGTCAAGCGCGGTGAGACCCACAGCAGAATCACCCCGACCACCCAGCCAACGACCGGGATCACCAGGCCGCCGATCAGCAGCAGAACAACGGCCGTGATCTCAAGCGCCCCGGGGCCGGTCCGGCCGCCGCTGGCCGGACCTGGCCTCGGCCCGGCCTGGGCCGCGCCGAAGGAAGACTCGGCTGCCGCCGCCTGGACGATGTCGGCGGATCTCCCAGCAGCTCGAGAATGTTGCGCACGAACGGCGCGTCAACGAAAGCGGTGGACGCCGGCGCCGGTGATTACGGCCGGCCCACCGGGCAGCCGGGAGAGCAGGGACGGCCATCCGTGGCGCCGCGCTGTCGAAGCGCCTGCACGACCTGAGCGGCGACCAGGCATGGCGTTCGGCTGATATCCATCCAGCCGTACCGGAGCGTCATGATCCCATCGGCCGCGGCGGCATTGTCGCGGCGGATGTCGCGCCATCGCGTGTCGCCGGGATGCGCGGCGCGGCCGTCAAGCTCGACGGCCACGCGGAACGCCTGATAGAGAACGTCGCGGTACTCGGAGCGGCTGCCGCGCCTGATCCGTGCCTGCCGGCGTCCCGGCGGCAGGCCGTGCAGTCGCTCCACATCGCGGCCGTAACGGTGCTCAAGCGCCGAGTGGACGCCTTCCCGGTCGGGAGTCAGAGCGATCGCCAGATCAGAATGCCAGCGCACTCGCATCCTCGAGTCGAGCGCGGCGCGCAGCCGTGACTGTGTCGTGAGCCTGCGCCCCAGAGCGCGGGTCACCCAGGCATAGGCGTCCTCCGCCGTGGTCGCGATCTGCGCGAGATCGAGTACCGTCTCCTCGATCCGCGTCCTCGGCGGAGCAAGCGCGGGGGTGGCGGGCCTGCTGCGCGCGGGCAGCGATATGAACAGCGATCCCGCTGATCTTCGTCACGCGCCTGGTTCTGGGAACGGTGACGTGGATGACTGAGCTGGCCTGATCGATCAGGCCGGAAAGCTCCGCCGCAGTCTGGTAGCTGAGCATCGCGCCGTCGCCGGCCCGAAGGACGGCGGCCCACAAGACGGCCATCCGGCCAGGCTCCCCGGAGAACACCGCATAGACGCCCCAGTGCAGGCGCTGCCACCGGCCAGTGTGGATGCGGGCCTGGATCAGATCCTTGCTCAGGCCGCAGGCGTATGCCTGGCTGGCTGGTCAGAATCCCGCGCTGGAACTGCGCCAGCTCGGCCAGTGGCTCAGGAAGGTCGGCGAACACCAACCCAATGTGGCCATGAGCCCCGACAAACTCAGCCCGTCACGGCCGCCCTGTGGATAAGCGGGCCGGATCGATTACAGGTAAAGGTAGTGGCTCTACAGGCCCCTACCTTTACCTGTTAAATGTCTGGCCACCTCGCGGGAGCCGCCGCGTCAGCGGGGACTGGGGCGAGAGTGCTCGATGTGACTGACGGGCGCAGAGCCCGGCTAAGCGGGACCCCCATGCAAGCGGCCACGCCGCCGGGGCAATCATAATGGGATGACCGATCCCGAGCTCAGACGCCGGGCGGAGGCCGCAGGCATCGCTCCGGTGTACCAGAACTGGCGCGAAGAGGACGTCGAGGTAAGCGACGACGCGCTCGCCGCTATCCTCGACGCCCTGGACGCCAGCAGTGCCCCGGACCAGCCCGGCGGCGCATCGGGTCAGCGGAGTCCGGTGGACGAGCGCGCCAGCGGCTCGGGCGAGACGGCCGCTTCCGCAGCCGCCGGGCCGGCGGCTTCCGCGGCGGCCGGGACAGTGCCGGATACTCCGCGAATCCCGGAGCGGCGCTCCTGGGGATTCACCGTTCAGCTGTACTCGGTGCGCTCGCGCCAGTCCTGGGGCCAGGGCGACCTGGCCGACCTGGCGGACCTGGCGACGTGGAGCGCCGGACGGCACGGCGCCGGCTTCATCCTCGTCAATCCGCTGCATGCGGCGGAGCCGGTGACCCCGGTCAGCTCTTCGCCGTACCTGCCGATGACGCGCCGCTACACCAGCCCGCTCTACCTCCGGATCGAGGACGTCCCCGAGCATGAGCAGCTGACGGCGGCGCAGCGCCAGTACATCGAGCAGCTGGCGGCTCCTCTGCGCGGCCGTAACGCCAGCCCGGACCTCATCGACCGGGACGCCATCTGGACCGCCAAACGCGCCGCCCTTGAGATGATCCACGCTGCTGCGCTGACCGGGCAGCGGCAGGCTGACTATGCGGCGTTCCGGGCCCGTGAGGGGGAGGCGCTGCGCGACTGGTCCAGCTGGTGCGCGCTGGCGGAGGTGCACGGCGCCGACTGGCGGCGCTGGCCGGACGAAGTGGCCGATCCCGTCCGGGCGCGGCAGGTGCTGGCCACCGGCCGGCTGGCGGAGCGCGCCGAGTTCCACGCCTGGCTGCAGTGGCTCGCGGATGAGCAGATGGCCGCCGCGCAGCGGGCGGCGCTCGCGGCCGGAATGGATATCGGCGTCATCGCCGACCTTGCCGTGGGCGTGCACCCGGGCGGCGCGGACGCCTGGGCGCATCAGCGCCTGCTCGTCCGCGACGTGAGCGTAGGGGCGCCGCCGGACGGTTTCAATCAGCGCGGTCAGAACTGGTCGCAGACCCCGTGGCACCCGCAGCGGCTCGCGACCGAGGAGTACCGGCCGCTGGCGGAGCTGTTCCGGGCCGCCCTGCGGCAGGCCGGCGGTATCCGCGTCGATCACGTGATGGGCCTGATGCGCCTCTGGTGGGTACCCGAGGGCATGTCGCCCGAGCACGGGGCCTACGTCCGCTACGACCACCACGCGACGGTGGCGGCGCTGGCCCGGGAGGCGGCGCGGGCCGGGGCCGTGGCGATCGGCGAGGACCTGGGGACGGTGGATCCGTGGATCCGCCGGTATCTGGCCGGTCACGGGATCCTCGGCACGACGATGCTCTGGTTCGCCTACGAGCCCAATGGGTCACCGATGCGGCCGTCCCGCTGGCGGCGGCGCTGCATGGCGACGGTGGGCAGTCATGACCTCCCGACGATCTCCGGCTTCCGCACCGGCGAGCAGGTGACAGTCCGGGCCCAGCTGGGGGTCCTGAAACAGGCCGAAGACGCGGAACGCAAGGACGCCGAGCAGATGCTCGCCCGCTGGCAGGACGCTCTGGTGGCGGAGGGCCTGCTGCCGCCGGGCCGGCGTCCGGACGTCGAGGAGTTCACCGTGGCGCTCTACGCCTACCTGGCGCGGACGCCGGCCCTGCTGGTCGGGGCATCGCTCGCCGACGCGGTCGGTGATCGCCGGGCGCAGAACGTGCCCGGCACCAGCGACGAGTACCCGAACTGGCGGATCCCGCTGTGCGACGCCTCCGGGCGCGCCGTGCTGCTGGAGGACCTGCCGGACATGCCGCTGGTCCAGTCGGTCGCCGCCGCCGCGAGCGCGCGCCAGCCGGTGGGTCAGCCGGACTGAGCGTCCCGCTCGCGGCAGCGCAGCGCCCGCGCGACGTCATCGCGGCCCTCGGTGAGGAGCCTGCGCAGCGCGGCGGACGGGTCAGTGCGGGCGATGCACTCATCGGCCATGTCCAGCGCCCGCTGGCTGATGACGCTGATCGGGTAGGTCTGCTCGGCGAAGCGCTGGGCCATGTCGGTGCCCCAGTCCCGCCACACGTCGGCGACCACGTCGAAGAATCGTGCCGCGTACGGTGCGAGCAGCTCGTCCTGGTCACGGTCCTGGAAGCCCGACAGCGCGGCGCGGAACATGGCGTTCGAAAGCGACCCGGACACCAGCTCGTTCCAGGCCCTCTCCTTGGCCTCGGGCTCCGGGATCGATGCCCGGCACGCCGCGGCGTGCCGGGCCCCGGCGTCGGTACGGTCGCGCTCGAGCTCGGCGGCGATCTTCGCCTCGCCGGCCGCGCCCCGGCCGGCCAGCCGGTGCAGCAGCTGCCAGCGCAGCTCAGTGTCGATGGCCAGCCCCTCGATGGCCGTCGAGCCGTCCAGCAGCGCCGCCAGCAGGTCCAGGTCGGCGGGGGCGGTGGCCACGCCGACGAAGGCGATCGCGTAAGACAGCTGCTGATCAGAGCCTGGCTCGGCCCGGATCAACTGATCGCGCAGGGCATCGGCCAGCTGGGCCAGCCCGTCCGGCCGCCAGGCCGGCTCGGCGAACCGCCGGATGGCCGTCGCCGCCCGGCCGAGCACGGTCTGCAGGAGCGAGACGTCCGAGATCGAGTCCATCCCGGCCAGCACGAGGCTGACGTAATCGCGGGTGGCCATCTCGCCGTCGCGGACCATGTCCCAGGCAGCGGCCCAGCACAAGGCGGCCGGCAGTGAGTCCGCGAACTCGCCTTTCCCGCTGATCAGCGAGCGCAGCGAGGACTCATCGAGGCGGATCTTGGCGTAGGTGAGGTCGTCGTCGTTGATCAGGACCAGGTCCGGCTGGCGCTCGCCTGCGAGGGCCGGCACCTCGGTGCGGTCGTCGGCCACGTCCAGCTCCAGCCGCCGCCGGCGGACGAAACCGGAACCGGACTGGTCGTAGAGGCCGATCGCGATGCGATGCGGTCGCAGGATCGGGCGGTCGGCGGTCGCTTCCTGCCGCACGGCGAAGGCGGTGAACCGCCCGTCGGCGCCGGTCATGAATTCCGGCCGCAGCGTGTTGACTCCGGCGGTCTCCAGCCATGCCTTCGACCACGAGGAAAGGTCCCGGCCCGAGGCCTGCTCCAGCGCGGCGAGCAGGTCGCCCAGAGTCGCGTTGCCGCAGCCGTGCTGACCGAAGTAGCGGCGCACGCCGGCCAGGAAATTGTCCCGGCCGACATAAGCCACCAGCTGCTTGAGCACCGCCGCGCCCTTGGCGTAGGTAATGCCGTCGAAGTTGACGTCGACAGCCTCGATGCCGGGGATGTCGGCCGCGATGGGATGGGTCGAGGGGAGCTGGTCCTGCCGGTAAGCCCACGCCTTCCACACCTGGGCGAAGGTCGTCCAGGCACCCGTCCAGCGCGTCGCCTCGGCCTGCGCGACGGTGCCGGCCCAGGTCGCGAACGACTCGTTGAGCCACAGGTCGTCCCACCAGCGCATGGTGACCAGGTCGCCGAACCACATGTGCGCCATCTCGTGCAGGATCGTCTCGGCTCTGGATTCCCTGGCCGAATCGGTCACCCGGGACCGGAAGATCAGGCTCTCCACGATGGTGACGCAGCCCGCGTTCTCCATCGCCCCGGCCTTGAACTCGGGCACGAAGATCTGGTCGTACTTGCCAAACGGGTAGCGCACGCCGAAGGCATCGTGGAAGTAGTCGAACCCCTGCCGGGTGACTTCGAAGATCTCGTCCGGGTCGAGGTAGCTGGCCAGCGACTGCCGGCAGAAGACGCCGAGCGGGATGCCGTCGTGGCTGTCCCTGACCACGTGATAGGGCCCGGCGGCGACGGCGGTGACATACGTGGGCAGCACCGGCGTGGGCGGGAACTGCCAGTGTGCCGCGCCGTCTTCGGCGGGCCGGCCCTCGGCCGTGGGGGCCATATTGGAGATGACCTGCCAGTCCTGCGGAGCGAGGACGTCCAGCGCGAACCGTGCTTTCAGGTCCGGCTGATCGAAGCACGCATAGACCCGGTGCGCGTCGAAGGTCTCCAGATCGGTGTAGAGGTAGACGCCGCCGTCAGCGGGGTCAGTGAACCTGTGCAGGCCCTCGCCGCTGCGCGAGTACGCGCAATCGGCGGCGATCCGCAGCTCGTTACTCGCGGCGAGGCCGTCCAGCGCGATCCGGTCGCCGTTGAAGGCATCCAGCGCTATCGCGCTGCCGTTGAGGACAATCTCGCGGACGCGCGGGGCGGACAGGTCGATGAACGTCGACGCGCCGGGGCTCGAGCAGCCGAAGCTGATAGTGGTCACGGAGCCGAAGCCGCCGTCGCCTCCGGTCAGGTCCAGCTCGACGTGATATGAGCTCACGTCCAGCAGGCGGGCGCGTTCGCGTGCTTCGTCGCGCGTCAGTTTGCTCGGCACTGATACTGCTTCCTTCCCCGTCAGCGATCCGCCGGTGACCGGCCTGCGGCCCCGCGGAATGCCGAGAAGCTTCCCCCGGTTGTCGGCTCTGGTACCCCGACATCGAGGAGAGCGCATGGCCACTCAGGAGCCTACCGAAGTCGATTTCTGGTTCGATCCGCTATGTCCGTGGGCGTGGATCAGCTCGCGCTGGCTGCTTGAGGTGCAGAAAGTCCGCCCCATCCGGGCGCGCTGGCACGTGATGAGCCTCGCTGTGCTGAACGAGGACAAGCAGGACATGCCCGAGCAGTACAAAGAACTGATGCGCAAGGCGTGGGCTCCCGTGCGCGTGTGCATTGCCGCTGAGCAGAAGTTCGGGCCGGACGTGCTCCTGCCCCTGTACACCGCGCTCGGCACCCGGTTCCACCAGGAGAAGGCCGAGCGTGACCGGGCCACCATCGAAGCCGCGCTGGCCGAGGCCGGGCTGCCGGCCGACCTGGCGGACGCCGGCGACTCCGCTGAGTACGACGAGGCACTGCGCGCCTCTCACGCCGACGGCATGGACCGGGTGGGCTATGAGGTCGGCACGCCAGTGATCTCGGTGGACGGCGTCTCGTTCTTCGGGCCCGTGATCTCCCCGATTCCGCGTGGCGAGGCCGCGGCGAAGCTGTGGGACGGCGTGCTGCTGGTGGCCGGCACTGACGGCTTCTTCGAGCTCAAGCGGAGCCGGACCAGGGACCCGATCTTCGACTGAGCGACCGCGGCCCGCGTCCTGCGGGTGGCCGGGGCCGCGAGGGCCAGCCAGACTGCGAGGCCCAGCAGGACGAGCCCGCTCGCGTCGCTGAGCGCAGCGGACGTGGTCATTGCGGCCTGCCTGATCAGCGCGCCGCCGGGCGGATCATCCTGTCTGCGGCTGATCATCGCCGGCCGCGCACCTGGATCGTCCACGTGCAGCCGGACGTGACCCTCAGGTGGTGCCTACCGGGCGCCCGGTAGGCGCGGGTAAGGCTCCGGCCGGCCTGGCCGCGGACGTCCAGGATCGTGCGCGCGGGCGCGGCCACCAGGTCGCGGACGAGCAGGCGGCCGGGACCGCCGGATCCCTGGCACTGGTAGGCCCAGTCGAGGCGCCAGGGCCGGCCGCTGGTCGAGAACCGGGGGATGGCGCCATTGCCGCGATGGTCGCGGACGGTCCTGATGACGTCCTTCGCACCGCCGGCTGCGGGTCTCAGCAGCGCCGGACCGCCACCGTGGTGACGAGACGGCGCCGCCTGTCCGGCAGGCACCAGCCCGCGGGGTTCCGGGGCGGGCCCCTGGCTGCCGAGCGGCTGGCCGCGTCCGGTGCTGGTCGCGGCTACATTGGCGGCTGACGTGGGCGGCGCGCCGCCGGCGACGAGGGCGACCAGGCCGACGACCAGGCATAAACCCGCCACGCAGCTTCCCAGCGCGACAAACAGCCGCAGCGCGCGCCGGAACCGGTCTTGCGGCGGCACGGGCGAGCGCGCGAAGCGATGATGCGGCCAGGCTGCCCCGTCATAGGCCCAGGCCGCCCCGTCGTGGGACAAGGCTGACCGGTCGTGCGCTCTGGCAGATGCGTAGTGCGTCCAGCCGGCGTGGTCGTGCACCGGAGCGGACTGGTCGTACGCGGAGACGGCCCGGTCATGCGCGGAGACGGCCCGGTCGCCGGGCCGGCTGATCCGGCGCAGGAGCGCTGCGCCTGGCAGTGGCTTGCGGTGAGACGGCTGCCGACGGGAAGAAGCGTGATGCGTCATCCGGGTTACCTTCGGGGGGGCTCGGGGTCCGGTATCTGGTAACGCAAAGTAATTCTGACCTTCGTCACTTACAGGGAGCGTTGTATCACGAAACGCAGTGTCGCCAGAGGCTTACATGCGTTTTGCCTGGCAGTCGAATCGGCTACGGCAAAGGCAAAACGGCTCCGCACACTGCCTGGCTGCTGGAAGGTTGGCCGATGTTCCGGTAGAACGGCCCGGAACCCCGCTGGGCTAGTTCGATTCTCACTTTCCGTAATCGACCGAAGAGTGCCGGTGCGGTCCTGTGCGCGCGCTTGCGGCTGAGTCTGCACTCGTCTCTTGCCGTGCGGGTCACCGATCCCGTCGCCCTCCGGCTGGTTCCTACGGGACGTTGGCCGCTGCTCCGTGGACCTCTTCCTGCGGCTCCCCCTGCGCCGAGGCCTGCTCTCGCTTAGCCAGGCGTGAATGCGGAAGGATGTCGGTCATGCGGAGCAACTACATCAACGGTGAGTGGACAGCCTCGGCGAGCGCGGACGGCATCGACGTGGTCAACCCGGCGAGCGGAGCCGTCATCGACCGCGTGCCCGCCGGGCATCCGGCCGACGTGGATGCGGCCGTGGCGGCCGCCCGGGCCGCCTTCCCCGGCTGGTCCGCCGTGGACGCTGCCAAGCGTGCCCAGTACCTCGACGCGGCCCGGCAGCTCCTGGCCGAGCGTGCTGATTCGGTCGCCGCTGCCATCTCCGCCGATATGGGCTCGCCGCTGAGCTTCTCGCGCAGCGTCCAGGTCGGGACCCCGCTCGCGGTCCTCGCCAGCTACGTCGAGCTGCTGGGCAGCTACGATTTCGCCGGCGAGCGGACCCGCAACTCGCTGATCGTCCGCGAGCCCGCCGGCGTGGTCGGCGCGATCACGCCGTGGAACTACCCGCTGCACCAGATCGTGGCCAAGGTGGCTGCCGCGCTGGCGGCGGGCTGCACGATCGTGCTGAAGCCGAGCGAGGTGGCGCCGCTGGCCGCCTACGAGCTCGCGGCGATCTTCGCCGAGACCGGGCTGCCCGGCGGCGTCTTCAACCTGGTGAGCGGGACCGGGCCGGTGACGGGGGAGGCCATCGCCGCGCATCCGGGGATTGACGTGGTCTCTTTCACCGGCTCAGTAGGCGCCGGGCGGCGGGTCGCGGAAGTGGCTGCCGCCACGGTCAAGCGGGTGACACTCGAGCTGGGCGGCAAGTCGGCCAACGTCATCCTGCCGGACGCGGATCTGGCGACCGCCGTCAAGGTGGGCGTGGCCAAGGCGTTCATCAACGCCGGACAGACCTGCAATGCCCTCACCCGCATGCTGGTCCCCAGCGACGTCTACGACGAGGCGGTCGGGCAGGCCGCCAAGAATGCCGAGCGGTACCGGCCCGGCGACCCGCAGGCCGAGGGCACGCGGATGGGACCGCTGGCGTCCGCGGCGCAGCGTGAGCGGGTCGTCGGCTATATCGAGCGCGGCATCGCCGAGGGCGCCCGGATGGTGACCGGAGGCACCGAGCGGCCTGATGGGCTGGGCGACGGAAATTATGTTCTGCCCACGGTCTTTGCGGACGTGACGCCTGAGATGGCCATTGCCCGAGAGGAAATCTTCGGTCCGGTCCTCTGCATGATCAGCTATGACACCGAAGACGAGGCCGTGGCCATCGCCAACGGGACGCCCTACGGCCTGGCGGCCGGGGTGTGGTCCGCTGACCAGGATCACGCCGTCGCCGTCGCCCGTCAGATCCGGGCCGGGCAGATCGAGATCAATGGCGGGGCGTTCAACGTGGCTGCCCCGTTCGGCGGGTTCGGCCAGTCCGGGTACGGCCGGGAACTCGGCGTGCACGGCCTTGAGGAGTTCCTCGAGCTCAAGGCGCTCCAGTTCTGACCGGCCGGGCTGCCGTGGCACCGAATGCGGCTCGGTCGGGCCGTCCGCGGCGCGTGACGGCAGCCGTTCTGCCAGACTGACCACCGTGCGCGTGTATCTGGGATCGGACCACGCAGGTTTCGAGCTGAAGGCGCGGCTGGTCGAGTGGCTGGCCGGGGCCGGGCATGAGCCGGTGGACTGCGGCCCGCCTGCTTACGTCAGCGATGACGACTACCCGCCCTACGTGATGCGGGCGGCCGCGGCCGCGGCCGCGGAGCCGGGCAGCCTCGGCATAGTGATCGGCGGATCGGGAAACGGCGAGCAGATGGCCGCCAACAAGATCAGGGGAGTGCGGGCGGCCCTCGCCTGGAGCGAGGAGACAGCCAGGCTCGCCCGGCTGCACAACGACGCCAATGTCCTCAGCCTGGGCGCGCGGATGCACACGCTGGACGAGGCGGTGGACTTCGCCCGGATGTTCCTGCAGACCGAGTTCTCCGGCGAGCCGCGCCATGCCCGGCGGCTGGCCGAGATCTCCGACTACGAGCGGACCGGCGAGCTGCCGCCGCTGGCCTGAGCCGTCTCGCTGAGCTCGACGCGCAGCAGCGGCAGCATGCGGCCGGGCACCGACGCAGACGCCGTCGCGCCGATAAGCTCCGCCCCCATCGCACGGTAGAACCCCTCGGCGTGCGGGTCCGCGTCGATGCGCAGGGACGCGAAACCGGCCTGCCTGCCGGCCCGCATCGCGTGCTCCCACAGCACCCGGCCGAGGCCGGTGCCGATGGAGCCGGACTCCACCACATGTTGCCCAGCCCACCGTCGGGCGGCTCGCCGTCCACGCTGTAGAAGCCGGCGACCCGGCCCGCCGATTCGGCCACCACCATCCGGCGGGTGCTGATCTCGCCAGGCTCGAAGGTCAGCTCCGCCCGGCACGCGTCCATGAACGCCCGGTCATACCCCCAGTGCGCCTTCGACCGCTCGGCCAGGTCGCCCAGCAGCCCGGCCTCGTCCGGCCTGGCCGGCCGCAGCCGAACGTCCACGCCGCACCGTCCCGTCAGCAACGCACGGGCGCCGGTTTCGCCCCCACCGGCGCCCGGTCTCTTTCTCACCGCCGCGGCGCCCGTTTCACTTTCGCCGCGACCGGCGCCGTGAGCGCGCTCGCGCCGTGCTCTTGTCGGCTGACCCGGCTGGCGCCGGCTGAGGTCCGGTCTGCTGAGGTCCGGTCGGCTGCGTCGTGGCCAGCTGAGAGCTGGTGGGCCCGGCTTGCCGGCGTCCGGCGGGCTGAGAGCCGGTGGGCTGCTGCGAGCCGGCGGGCTGAGAGCCGGTGGGCTGAGGCCGGGCTGGCTCAGCCGCGGCCGGCGGGCTGCCGGGCTGCCGGGCGCCGCCTTCGCGCGCTGGAGCGGGCGCCTTGCCGCGGGCTCGCGCCTTGCCGGGCGGCGGGCTCGTCCCGCGCGCGGATGCCGGGGTCGGCGGCCCAGCGGCGCGGGCTGATGCCGTGCCCGCGGACGCTCGCTGCGGGCTGGCCCCGTGCCCGGGATGCGGCCTGGCGCGGCCCTGTGCGCCCTGGCGCTCGGGGCTCGGGGCGGCTACTCGATCGACGGGCTGGCCGGGTGCTCCGGCCGCAGCAGCCTCGTCTTCGGGCCGTGGCCGGGAGACATCGCGCGCCCGCATCGCGGCGCTGACGGTGATCTTCATCCCTGTCATCGCGGCCCTCCTGCGGCCAGTGTCGCATCGATCGCGCTGGCGGGCGGCGGCCGCAGGTACCGGATCAGAAGATGACCGGGCACCAGGGCGCCGGATCCCACGACATTGCCGTGGACAGCGCGGCGACGGCGCCGGGCCGCCGCTCTGCCACCTGGCCGGCGGCCGCCAGGGCGCCGAGCCTGGTTCCGCCCAGGTAGACGGCTCCGAGCGCCTGCACGTCCAGCGCGAGGTCCGCCGCCGCGCTGGCGCGCCCGCATCGCGCCCAATCGCCCGGGCCGTCCGCCTGCAGCCGCCAGCGGCCGGAGTTAGCCGGGATCAGCTCATCCGTCACGTCGATCACGACGTCGATGTCGCAGGCGTAGCGCCGCTGCGTGAGAGCGGCCGGGACGTCGGTGAGCCGCACCCACAGCCCGTCGCTGAGCGAAGCCCGGGCGCGGCGCCGGTCGGCCAGCAGTTGCAGGAGCGGATCGTCCACTGGCCGCAGCCGGGCTTTGACCTCGCCGATCAGGTCCCTGCTCAGCAGGTCCGCCCACAGCGCGGCCGTGGCGCCCGGATCGACGGACACCAGCTCCCGGACGGTGAGAATCCCGGACGGCACGCCTTCACTGGTCCACTGAGGCTGCGCTGAGTACAGCGCGTAGCCGCGCGGGCCAAAGTCGTCTTCGGCGAGGACGGCGTGCAGCGGCGAGCTGCCGTCCCTGTCCCAGTCCGGATCGGCGAGCGCCGACGTCCACCAGCGCTCGTCCCTGGCCATCATGCCGGGCCGCAGCCCGAGCAGCGTGTCGTAGACCTTCGCGAGCTCTGGCCGTGCCTGCTCCGGCTCGGCGCCGCGAATCCTTACCTGGCCCTGCCCGGAGCCCGGGTCAGCAGCCGCGCTCTGGCGGCGCAGCACACCTTCCCCGCGCTGGATGGTAAAGCGCAGCATTTCAGAGGCGCAGCCGTAGCCGAACCTGCCGTAAATGCCCGGCTCGGAGGCGAAGAGCGCCGCCACGGCCTCGCCGTTCGCCCGGATATCGGCCAGCTGGCGGCGCATCATGGCCGACAGGACTCCCCGCCTCCGGTAGGTCGGCAGCACGCTGACGGCGCTCACGCCGGCGACGCTCGCCGGGCCGCCGGGCACGGTCATCCGGAAGCTGTACGCGACGGCGGTGCCCACGATGCTCGGGCCGTCGAAGGCCGCCAGGCTCCGCTGGGCCTCGAACGTCACCAGTTCCCGCTCCAGGCCCTGGGCCGGCGAGGCCGAGTGGAAGGCGTGCGCGGGGACGGCATAGAAGGCAGCGGCCTCATCGTCGCTGACGGGCCGGATCGGGTAGGCATCGGTCATGCTGGCATTCGTACCTCAACTCAGTACCTGCCGCGACTCATTAACCGTCTCGCGGCGTCGCCCCTGCGTGCGTAAATACCGGTACGCGCCCGCATGCCGATACAGTTCGGGGCAATATGGTTTCGCTCGTCCCGCCCCGATTGTCAGCCGCCGCGCGCGCCAGCGCGCGGCGGGCTCGCGGGCTGGTCAGCCGCCAGTTCATCACCCGCAACCGCAGGCTCGCGGCCGCGCTCGCGCTGGCGGTCGTGGCTATCGGAGTCGCTGCCGACCGGCTGTCCGAATGGTGGTTTTCGCCGGGCGTCATGATTCTGCCGATTCTGGCCGGCGGCCTGCTGCTGTGGCCGCGGGCGCTGCGGATCTTGTTCGGCATCGTCGCGGTGATGCTGGCCTTTGACTGGCTGCATGGCCGGGTGGGCCCCGGAATCGTCGCGACCGTCGTCCTCACGGCGGTCTTCGCCGATGTGCTGGCCCGGACCAGGGCCAAGCTGGGCGTCCAGGGCCTGCGCGGCGATCAGATGCTGATCGAGCTGCGCGACCGGATCAGGGCGCAGAGCAGGCTGCCGGCGCTCCCGGAGGGCTGGGGATCGGTGGCCGTGCTCAAAGCCGCAGGCGGCTCGTCATTCGGCGGCGATTTCCTGGTCTCGGTCTGCGACGGCAAGACCCTTGAGGTCGCCCTCGTCGACGTGTCCGGTAAAGGCATCGATGCCGGGACCCGCGCCCTGCTGCTGTCCGGGGCGTTCGGCGGCCTGCTCGGCTCCGTGCCGCACGATGAGTTTCTCGCCTCCTGCAACTCCTATTTGCGGCGGGAGGTACCAGGGGAGGGCTTCGTCACCGCGGTGCAGCTCACGCTTGACCTGGCGACCGGTGACTACGTCGTATCGTCGGCTGGTCATCCGCCGGCCGCGCACTTCGCGGCCGGAAGCGGGACGTGGCGCCTGACGAGGGCGCGCGGGATCGTGCTGGGTGTGGTCCCGGATCTGCGGACGGTGCCCGAGCGAGGCCTGCTGCGGCCAGGGGACGCGCTGATGCTCTATACCGACGGGCTGGTCGAAGCGCCGGGCCGGGATATCGACGCGGGCATCGACCGGCTGCTCGGTGCAGCCGACCAGCTGGTGACCTCAGGGTTCGGCGCGGGCGCGGCCCGCCTCGTTCAGACGATGCAGGCGGGCATGCGGACCAGTGACGATTGCGCGCTGGCGATCATCTGGCGGGCATGACGTAATCCGGTAGCGCGCCGATCTGGCCGAGCGCGTGTTCCACCAGGGTGACGAGCACGTCGCGGCACAGCGCGCGCTGACGGGCATCGCACTGCAGGACGGGCACGTCCGGGTCGAGACTCAGGGCCGCGCGCACCGCCGCCGCGGGAAACCTTTTCGCGCCGTCGAAGCAGTTCACGGCCACGACGAACGGGATGCCGCTGCGCTCGAAGTAGTCGACGGCCGGAAAGCAGTCGGCCAGGCGCCGGGTGTCGGCCATGACGACGGCGCCGAGAGCCCCGAGGGCCAGCTCATCCCACATGAACCAGAAGCGCTGCTGGCCAGGCGTGCCGAACAGGTAGACCACCAGGTCATCGCGGATGGTGATCCGCCCGAAATCCATCGCGACCGTGGTGCTCGACTTCTGCTCAACGCCGTCAACGGTGTCGATCAGCGTGCCCCGCTCGCTGAGGTCCTCCTCCGTGCGCAAAATCCGGATCTCGCTGACTGAGCCCACCAGCGTGGTCTTGCCCGCGCCGAACCCCCCGGCGACGAGGATCTTGATCGCCGCTGGCGCCGTCGGCGGCGGGTTCTGGGGATAAGAGCCTGCGCAGGCCATCGGCGACCTCCCTCAGGATGGCCGGATCGCTCATCCGGCTCGATGCGGGCTGATGGACCATGACGAGCCCGCGATCGCGCATGTCGGCCAGCAGGACGCGGACGACGCCCACGGGCAGGTCGAGATCGGCGGCCAGATCGGCGACCGAGGTGGGCAGGCGGCAGCGTCTCAGCACGCGGAGGTGCTCAGGCTCGGTGTTCTCGGGGTCCGCCGCGATGCCCCTGATCGCCGACACCAGGGCAATGAGGTTAAGGGTGTCGCCAGTCGGCCGGGTGCGCCCGCCGGTCAGCGCATACGGGCGGACCACAGGGCCCGCCTTGTCGTCCAGCCATCGGGCCTGCGACTCGTCCATGGGCCTAATAAGGGCTAACGGGTCGGCCTTTCCGGCAGACTCGGTCTTGGTAGCCGCCGGCAGGTGAGCACTCGTGGCGCCCGGGCTCCTTCGGGAAGCCCTAGGTCTAGATCGTGCCCCCGCCGGTGGCCGGGAGAGTAGATCGCTGCTGGGATGTCGTGCCCGCTGTCATGGCGTGAGCACTGGTTTATTAGGTCGCTGATGGTTCTCCCGCAGGCTGCCGTGGATTGCCGGTATCGAGGAGCGGGAGAGCGTGTGCTGTTCGCAGGCGATGACTGGGCCGAGGATCATCACGACGTCGAGCTGATGGATGCTTCGGGGCGGGTGCTGGCCCGGGCGCGGCTGCCCGAGGGCGCGGCGGGGATGGCGCGGCTGCACGCGATGATCGGCGAGCACCTCGGTGACGCCGAGGACGTGCAGGTGACGGTCGGTATTGAGACGGACCGGGGCTTGTGGGTGCAGGCGCTGGTCGCGGCCGGTTACCTGGTGTTCGGGATTAACCCGCTGCAGACTTCCCGCTACCGGGAACGGCACGGGGTATCGGGAGGTAAAAGCGATACCAGCGACGCGCACGCGCTGGCGGACATGGTGCGCACTGATGCGCATCAGCTGCGGCCGGTGGCCGGGGACAGCCCGGCCGCGCAGGCGGTCAAGGTCGTGGCCCGCGCGCATAAGACGCTGATCTGGGAACGGACCCGGCACGTGCAGCGGCTGCGTCACCAGCTGCGTGACTTCTTTCCCGCGGCGCTGGAAGCGTTCGAGGACCTGGACGCCGCCGACACCCTGGAGCTGCTGGCCAGAGCACCGGACCCGGTCTCGGCGGCGAGGCTGACCACCGCGCAGATCGACGCCGCGCTCAAGCGGGCCCGCCGCCGGGACCGGGCCGCCAGGACCGCTGAGATCAAGGCGGCGCTGCGCAGCGAGCAGCTGGCCCAGCCGCCGCAGGTCACCGCCGCGTGCGCTGCGGTGGTCCGGTCGCTGATCGCGGTGATCACCACCCTCAGCGAGCAGGTCAGGGCGCTGCAGGGGCAGGTGGACGCCCATTTCAGTCAGCACCCGGACGCTGAGATCATCCGGTCCCAGCCCGGCCTGGGACCGGTTCTGGGCGCCCGGGTGCTAGCC
>JBKQMG010000096.1:0-22696 GCA_052146815.1 Streptosporangiaceae bacterium
CCCCGCGCGGCGGGAGGCCACGGCGACCGTGGATTCGCCGGGTGTGCTCAACTGGGCCCTCACTTGGTGAAGTAGGCGTCCTCGAAGACCGGCTCGCTCTGGCTCTTCTCGAGCCAGACGTCGTGCAGGTTCTTCGCGACCGCGATCGACATCGTCTGGTCGTAAAGGCCGACCGCGGCGGCCTCGTTCTGGATGGTCTGCTGCGCCTCGTCGTAGTACTTGTCTGCCTCGGCGGTCGTGGCGGCGGTATTGCCGTCCGCGATGATGTCGCCGAGC
This sequence comes from Streptosporangiaceae bacterium, assembly GCA_052146815.1. GTDB lineage: Bacteria > Actinomycetota > Actinomycetes > Streptosporangiales > Streptosporangiaceae > DATJZH01. The sequence goes on from JBKQMG010000096.1 coordinate 277, forward strand.
TCGGTGTTGTTGTAGAAGGACGAGTTGTTGCCGTTCGGGTCGGACTTGGTGCTCGGGCGCCAGACAATCCAGAGGATCGCGGGGCTCGGGCTGGTCCAGTACCACGGCTGCGCGTCGTAAGAGGTCGGGGTGGAGTACGCGCCGGAAAACGTTTCCGCCGGTGTCTCGGGGATCAGCCGCACGTTGAAGCCGACCTGCTTCCACTGCTGCTGCAGGATCTGCAGCAGCGTCGCGCCCTCGTCGGTGACGACGGAACCCGCCGGGTAGGCGAGCTTCACGTCGAGTTCCTTGCCGTCCTTCGTCCGGTAGCCGGCGGCGTCCCGTCCCGTCCAGCCGGCTTGGCTCAGCAGCTGGTTTGCCTTGGCCGGGTCATAGGGGTACGCGCTGGCGACGGCCGCGTCATAGCCGGGGGTGGCTCTGCTGACCGACGGGTCGCCTTCGTACGGGATCACACCGTGAAACGCGGTCTCGACGGCGGCCTTGCGGTCGGCGCCGTATGCGAACGCCTGGCGCACCCGGGCGTCGGTGAAGGGTCCGTTGATCGTGTTCATGTACAGCGAGACCGGCTTGCCCGGCGTGATGTACTGCGTCACCTGGTAGCTCGCCTCGGCGCTCTTCCAGTCGACGGTCGGGATGTCGTACATGAGGCTTGCCTCGCCGGTGGTCAGCGCCGCGTAGCGCTCGACCGGGTCAGGCAGGAACTTCCAGTCCACCTCGTTGACGATGGCCGGGCCCTTATGCAGGGCGGTGGCGGGCCAGGAGGTGTAGTGGGGGTTCTTGGTCAGGATCAGCTCCTGGCCGTGGATCCACTGCTTGACCTCGAAGGCGCCGGATCCGATCGGGTCGTCGCACTGGGCCCCGGCGCTGCGCGTGAGCGACTTCGGCGACAGGATGCCGAAGTACGCCTGCGACAGCATCGTCAGCAGCGGCAGGTAGGGCTTGTTCAGCTCCACCTTCAGCTGGGTCGCCCCGATCGCCACCGCCTTCTTGAAGTACGGATCGAGGGACACCTCGGCTGTGCTGTTGCCGCCCTTTTCCCAGTAGTTGAAGTTGTCGACGACGGCCTGGGCGTTCAGCGGGTTGCCGTCGGTGAACTTCACGCCGGGCTTGAGGGTGAAGATGTAGGTCAGGCCGTTCTTGGAGACCGTCCAGGACGTGGCGAGCCATGGCTTGATCGACCCGTTGTTCGCCTCGGTCACCAGGGAGTCGAGGATGTTGCGGTCAATGTAAGCCTCCTGCAGCCAGCCGCCGGACAGGCACGGCGGCTCCTGCTCTGCGGCGTACACGATCGTGCCGCCGCTGGTCTTCGTGCCACCGGACGCGGAGCTGCCGCCGGCCGCCGGGCCGGGACCGCCGTTGGCGCTGCACGCTGCCACCAGCGCGCTCACGATCACGGCGCTGGCGCCTGCGGTCGCGAGACGCGCGAGCCTTGTTCTGGTCATTGTGTTTCTTCCCTCTGGTTCATTTCCTGCTGGGGGCGGTCAGGCGGTGACGGGGTCGTGCTGCCCGGTCACGGGCAGGAAGGCGCCGCCGCGGTAGCGGGCCGCGTAATGGCGGTCGGGCAGGCGGTCGCCGGCGCCGAAGATGCGGTCCCGCAGGGACTCCTCCGGGTCGTACTCCGACCGGAGACGGCCGCGCTCGCGCAGGACGGGCACGACCAGCTCGATGAAGTCCCTGGCTGTGTCGTAGGAGTGGTACTGGGTCAGGTTGATGCCGTCGATGCCCACGTCGTCGAGCCACCCTTCGATCGCGTCGGCGACCACGTCGGGCGTGCCGCTGATGAACAGCGGGTGCCGGGTGATGTCGCCGAAGCTGGACAGGAACTCACCGACGGTCTGCTCGGGGTCGAAGGCGCGCCGACGGCCGACGTTCCCGTCCTCGCCGACCACGTCCCTGAGCCTGGTCTCCCGCGGGAACGTGGTCGGATCGAAAGTCAGGCCGGCGTGAGCCAGGTAGCCCTCCGGGTCAGACAGCTGCTCGTACTCGGCGCGCTTGGCCCGCGCCTCGGCCTCGGTCCGGCCCACGATGACGCCGGCCTGGGTGACGACCTTCACGTCATCCGCGCGGCGCCCGGCCTCGACGGCGGCCTGGCGGATGTTCGCGATGGTCTGCTTCAGGAATCCGGCGGTCGGCCCGCCGGTGAAGACCACCTCAGTGTGCTTGCCGGCGAACTTCGTCCCGGCGCCGGACGCGGTGGCGCTGAACAGCACCGGAGTCCGCTGCCGGCTGGGCGAGGGCAGGTGCGGGCCCTCGACCTTGAAGTAGGTTCCCTCATGGAAGATCGGCCGGATCTTGGCCGGGTCCGCGAAGACGTTGTGCTCCCGGTCGGCGATGATCGCGTCGTCGTCCCAGGAGCCCTCCCAGAGCTTGTACAGGACGTCCATGTACTCGTCGGCGATCTCGTAGCGCTTGTCGTGGTCGATCTCGCCGTCCAGGCCGAAGTTGCGGGCCGCGTTCGGCAGGTAGGAGGTGACAATGTTCCAGCCAACCCGGCCCTTGGTGAGATGGTCCAGCGTGCTCAGCCGCCTGGCCCACGCGAATGGCGGCTCGTACGTGGACGAGAAGGTGATCCCGAAACCGAGGTGCCTGGTGACCGCGGCCATCGCCGGCACCACCATGGACGGGTCGTTGTTGGGGATCTGCAGCCCTTGCCTGATCGACGTCTCCGCCGACCCGCGGAAGACGTCGTATGTGCCGATCACGTCGGCGAGGAAGACCGCGTCGAACCCGCCGGACTCCAGCAGCTTGGCGAGCTCGATCCAGTACTCGATGTCGTTGAACCGCTCCCGGTTGTTGCCCGGCAGCCGCCACAGCCCATGGGTGATGTGGCTGACGCAGTTCATTTCGAACAGGTTGAGGATGAGGCGCTTCTTGACGGTCATGGCCGGTCCTTAGGCTGGCTGCGGCGCGAAGGCGGCGCGGTGGCGGGCAGCGGGGTGTCGCTCGGGCAGCCGGTCGCCGCGCCCGAACAGTTTGTGGCGGAGCGTTCCTTCCGCGTACTCCTTCTGCATCAGGCCCCGTCGTTGAAGCACCGGCGCGACGTGGTCGACGAACTCCTCGTATGATCCTGGGATCTCGGCGTTCACCAGGTTGATGCCATCCACGCCTGCCGCCTGCCAGCGCGCCAGCGCGTCGGCGATCTGCTCGGGGGTTCCGACGATCCGGCTGTTGGTGGCGGCGTAGTGAGCGACGTCGCGCAGGGTGGCGGGCTGGTCCGGGACGAGGTCCCTGATCCAGCCGACGACGCTCTGCACCCCCTCGGTCTTGAGCTCGCCGACGGGCGTGTCGAGGTCCTCGTGCCCGAAGTCGATGCCGATCGCACCCGACATGTGCGAGAGCTGGGCGTCGTAGTCGATCCACTCGTCGAGCTCGGCCGCCTTTCGCCTGGCCTCTGCCTCGGTGGACCCCGGAACGACGTACAGGCCCTGGAAGAACTTGATGTCGTCGGGCAAGCGGCCGTGCCGGACAGCGCGGGAGCGGATGTCTGCGGTGTCGCGCGTGACCGCGGCCAGGTTCGGCGACTGGATGAAGACCGCCTCAGCGTTCCCCGCCGCGAACCTGCGGCCCGCTTCGGAGGCACCGGCCTGGAACAGCAACGGGGTGCGCTGCGGCGACGGACTCACCAGGTGGGGTCCTTCGACCCTGTACCGCGGGCCCTCGTGATTGATCTTGTGAACCTTGCCGAAGTCGCCGTGAATGCCGGTCTCGCGGTCCTGGAGCAGGGCGTCCTCCTCCCATGAGCCCTCCCAGAGCTTGTAGGTCACGTCGACGTACTCGTCCGCCCAGGCGTATCGCTCGTCGTGCTCGGTCAGCCCGTCCAGCCCGAAGTTGCGGGAGGCATTCGGGAGGTAGTTGGTGACGATGTTCCAGGCGATCCGGCCCTTGCTGGCGTGATCGAGGGTGGAGACGCGCCGGGCGAAGTTGAACGGATGCTCCTGGAGGATCGAGGCGGTGAAGGCGATGCCGAGGTGTTCGGTGACATACGCGATCGCGCTGGCGAGCACCGACGGGTCGTTACTGGGCACCTGGAGGCCGGCCTCGAAGTACTTGCGCTCGTCGCCGCGGTAGGGCGCGTAGAGCCCGACCACGTCCGCGAAGAAGACGGCGTCGAACTTTCCCCGCTCCAAGGTCCTGGCGAGGCGCACCCAGTGCTCGAGGTCGTTGAAGTCAGTCTGGTGCGCCGTCGGGCGGCGCCAGGTGCCCTGGATGATGTGGCCAGTTGTGTTCATCACGAAAGCCGCGAAGTGCAGCGGGCGTGGTCGTGCGGATGTCACGGCGGACATGGAACTCTCCAGGGGTGAAATGCGCAGAAGGATGCCCGGCGCGCAGGAAAGGAAAGGCACCCGGAACCGGGTGCGAACGGGCCGAGATGGTCTGGTCAGGTCATCGACACAGACAGCTGGCGGTTCGGCGGAGGTCGACGTGGAGGCGGGTAACGAGCACCTGCACGATCGGCCTCCTCTTCTGGGTCCCGCCGGTGCGACCCGGTGATCAATTTCTACTAATACCATAGACTGAGTAGGAATTAGAGCCAAGCCCGCGCCCGGCAGGCGATTCCGATCACCCTGCCGCCATGACCGATCACGGACTGCCTATGCGCATCGAGCAGCTGGAATACGTCGCCGCCGTCAGCAGGCATGGCTCGCTGCGTCGCGCTAGCGAGCAACTGCACGTCTCCCAGCCAGCTCTGAGCGAAGCGATCCGCAATCTGGAGCGCGAGCTCGGCGTAACCCTGCTTGACCGGCACCGATCCGGAGCGAAGATCAGCCTCGCCGGGCGCGAACTGCTCCAGCCGATGGCTGACGTCCTGGAGTCGGTCGCCCGCCTGTGCGCTGCTGCCGGGGACCAGCTCGCAACGCGCCGATTGCTGCGGATCGGGACGGTCAACGCCGGAACGGCCACGCTCGTGCTACCCGCGGTGCGCGCGTTCCAGGACAAGCACCCCGCCTCGACGGTCGAGATCCGCAACCTGCAGCAGGACGAAATCCAGGTCGGCCTGACCGAAGGCACCCTCGATATCGGACTCGTCAACCTGCTCGACGGCGACGACGTTCCGCCCGAACTCGAACTCATCCCGCTGCTGACCGGCCGGCCGGTGGCCGTCATCCCGGCCTCTCATCCGCTCGCCGACCGGATCGAAGTGCCCGCGGACGAGCTACGCGCGCAGCGGCTCGTCGCCATGCGCGCCGGCTACCTGATGCACCGCTTCGTCCACCGGCTCTTCGGCCCGGAACCGTCGGCCGAATGGCACCTGGCCGACGGTGCCGAGATGGGCAAGATGATGGTCGCCGAAGGCATCGGTATCGCCGTGCTTCCCGACTACAGCGTCTACGGCGACCCGCTGGAGCGGGCCGGACTTATCGTCGCCCGGCCAATTGCCGACGACCAGACCACCGTGACGATGGTCGCACTGCGCCGTCGGCAGACCCGCGTCACCCCGATCGTGGGCGACATGATCCAGCATCTCCGGAACCACGCGGTCAGGGGGCAGCACGGAGCGGGCTCGGAAGAGCATGAAGCAGGCAAACTGCAGAGCGGAGGCGCCACCTCCCGTTCGGGAAAGTAAGATCGTCATCCCGAGTGCACGCCGTTGTCTGTCGGCGGCCACATCTGCGCACCCCCATGGACACCATGGCGGGCGGTCTGTGAGGTCATCGTCCCGCAGGGTCGGCGCGTCGCGTTGGTGGCGTTCAGGTTCACGGGGGGCGCTGGTGCGCACCGTCGAGGGAGGCGTACCGGCCGCGCCAGAAGCAGCGGGGCTGCTTCGCCGTTTCCTATCTCCACGTCCCGCGCCCGGCCCACGATGATCTCGTGATCGCCGGCCGGGAGCCGGTGCTCGACCGTGCACTCCAGCGTGGCCAGCACGCCGTGCAGCCGGAGGCTGCCGGTCAGCCCCCGGCCCGTGCGGCACGGCCGCCCAGTCGGCCGCCAGCCCGCGGCGGTCGAAGTTGGCTGACAGTTCCTCCTGCGGCGCGCCAGGACGTTGACCGCGAACGCGCCGTGCGTCCCGATGTCCGCCAGCGTCTGCCGATCTTGAACCCGCTGGCTCGGCCTGCAAGTGGGCTGGCCACCCTTTCGAGTCAACCTTCCGCGTGGCCAAAGCCGAGCTGCTTGAGGTAGTGGGCGGGCGTCCAGGTGGAGTGCGCGGCCTACAGCTGCCACGGCACGGGCGAGCGCCTGCGCGGACGGCTGCGCCCCGGCGGACGTTTGACCCGGCCCACAATGGCGCTCAGAGTGGGCGTGGTCGCGATGGCCGCTGCACCGGCGACGGTGCCTAGTTTGATGTACTCGCTCAGGGAGCCAGTCCAGCTGGGGTTGCTGAGAACCTGGGCATTAACGATGGGTATAGATGTCGCCAGCACCGCTAAACGCAGTGCCAGACTCGCCCAGAACAATCCGTCCTCTCCCTTTTCCCTGTCCTGTTCCTGCTGCCCCATATCCTTTACTTTTGAATTCAGGTCCGCCTTGCGGACAAGCAGTGCCCAGAACATGCCAGCCGCCGCGGCGAGCAGGCCGCAGAGAAGGGCGAGGTTCACATAGGGATATTCGACATACATCCTTACCGGCACGCTGGCACCCAGAGCCCTGGAATCGTCCAGGCTCACCCTCCCTGAATATTCACCGAACCCGCTGACCAGTACGTACCTGGGTGCTACCGCCACGCGGACGGTGACATCATGCCCATCGTCGCTGACTATCGCGTCGCTCCTTACCTGGCCTGCGGGAAGAATCTGGCCGTCAGAGCGCACAAAATCGCTCGCAGACGTGCACAGATGCGTCAGGGCAGTAAGCTTGCCGGTCTGAATGGCAAGAGGACTCGAGTCGCGCAACTGTCTCAGGCCACTCCCGCCGATGAAGATACTCAGCGTGGCACTCGTACCGGAGGGATCGCTGACCTTCGACGGCACCTTCACCGATGTGGGGTGCGAGCACGCTAGTCTATACGGCGGTCTGCGGCTGGAAGCAACAGTAGGGTTTTCAAACAAGGCAAAAAGTGCGCATGCCGCAATTAGCAGTACAACTATGGCATTTGCGCATGTTTCGCGATGTGTCCGGATGTAGCACCAAATGTCATGTCGGTACTCCCTTAACTTCTTCCTCATCATGGACCCCCAGCAAGGCGCTCCCCTATGGGCCAGCTTGGCATCATTTTCATTCAAAGACGCCGAAGGCTGTTGGACGTTCCCGCTGAGCTGGGCCGCCAGCGATTCGGCTACTCCGTGTACGACTGGCTCTGTCTGGTCCTGTTGCGGCCAGGATTGGTGGTCAGGCCTCACGCCCGCGCGGCGGTCTCTCAGGCGGTCCAGATAGCCATTGCCCGCCGTCGCGAGTGCCACGCCGGCCAGGCAGCAACGGCGGGAATCAGTGCCAGTTCCAGTCCAGACACGCTCGCCACCGCGCAAGCATCCCGCAGGCCGACGACAAATAACGCCGAGACGAGAGGCCCAGGGCGGAGGGGCGAGGGCGGGACGATAGCCGGGAGCCGGTCAGTCCTCGTCTAGCTCGGCCTGGACGCCACTCGCGTTGGCGCGGGCAGCTCGACGCCCATCCCGATCGCCAGCACGCCGCTCCGCCTCGCCGCGCACGCTGCGGGCGCCACGGTGCAGACGGCCACGCTGGCGCCGCTGGGGCCGATGACCTGATGCCCGGTCACTCGCTCGATCCCGCGTTCGACGCCAGCGCGCTGGTGCGCGCGGTCCAGGGCGGCACGACCGATGACATGCTGGCGCTGCTGAAGCACGCCGAGCTGCCGAAGGTGACGCTGCTCCGCTCCTGGCGGCGATGGTCGCCACGCTGCTGACCGAGGATGATCCCGCCTAGTCCCGGCCCTGTCCCGCCCAGCTCAGGCGGCATCTGTCCCGGCTGTCCCGCTCAGGCCGCCCGGCTGTCCCGCTCAGGCCGCCAGGCCGTCCCGCTCCCGGCGCTCCTGCTCCATGACTGCCTCCCAGGCGGCCGTGCCCCACCAGCGGTCTACAGGATGACCGGGTGATGAAGTCGCGATCGGCATTGAGAGCGCCCCGCCAGCGGCGGGATCCGGCCTTGCTTGGCTACGGGGGATGAGCGGGCGGTGACCGCCGGTCATGGGGACTGAGGTCCCGGCCGGGCGGGACCACGCTCCCTGTCCCCGGATCGGGTGCGGATGCGAACCTGAAGTCAGCGAGGGACAAGGCCATGGCTGATCCCCGCTTAGCGCCGGTATCCCTTAGCCCGCCCCCTTGGGCAGGGGGTACCGGCCGCGCCAATTCGGCCGGTGTGCGCGGCAGCAGGGCGCTCCAGTTCTCCAATCCAAACCATGGTTTGGATTCACCCGAGCCGCTGAGGCGATACTGGCGCCGTGGGGAACGTGCCGCTGCCGGACTAACCCGAAAATGGGACCTCAGCCGGGCGCGCGGCAGCGCCGGCGGAGCCGGCTCGGTGGCCCGCCGTCTGGGGCTAATCCGAAAATGGGTGAGTTACCGGGCAAGCGGCAGCTCCCGGCGGAGCGCAGCGGAGCCAGGAGGGGTGGAGGCGCTGATCAGGCGGCGGGTTCGAGGGTGACTTTGTAGCCGAGAGCTTCGAGCTGGTGTATGACCGCTCGCGGTGCGCGCGCTCTGCGCAGATACTAGAGAACCGAAGCGGAGAGTTCCGGCACGGACAGCGCAAACCCGGTGACCGGCCGCCAGGCCCATCCAGCAGTGCCGTCCGCGCCCGATGATGCGTGGCGCGGCACCTTCACGCCTCCTGCCGTACCTCGTGTGCGCCCGCCCCGGCCTCCCCGCGACCGGATCTGGTTCAGGCAGGCCATGCTGCGGCTGATGCGGGAGCCGCTCAGCCGGGATGCCCGGCGGCAGCGCGCGTACGCGATCCTCGGACTGCTGCTCGCGATTTCCCTGCTTTGCCTTCATCGTGGTCACCGTCACCGTCGGCTTCGGGATGTCACTCAGTTTCGCTGGCATGCTGGTCGGCCTGCCGCTGCTGACGGTGTCCATGCTGGGTGCCCGGAAGCTCGGCGCGCTCCACCGCGGGCCTGGCAGGCCGGCTGCTGGGAGTGCGGGTCGCGCCGCCGCCCCCGCTGCGCCGGCAGCCTGGCGCCCTGGGCCGGACCCGTGCGGTCCTGGCCGATCCGGTCGGCTGGCGGGGCTGTGCCTACCTGCTGCTCAAGCTGCCCGCTCTCGGCGCTCGCCGCGACCATCGCGGCCTACCTGCTGATTTACGGGCTGCCCTACCTGGCCTTTCCGATCTGGTGGGAGATCCTGCAGGTCCAGTCGATGCCGTGGGCCGAACGGGGGCGGCCGCACTCCAGGCAGCGGTCAGACGTTGGAGGGATAGCGGGGCGGCGCCTGGAATTGCAAACTAGCGGTCACCGGACTCATCTTCTTCCGTTTCCGCAGCGTCCCGGCAAAGGCCGCGCATTTCGCCGACGCTGTTTCTCCATGATGCACCCAGCGTCGCCGCGCCGCCACTGACCTGCGGCGCCCCTTTAGCGCGCGGGCCGGATGACCGTCACGCCCGGCGTGCTGGCGGCATTCATGGCGGTGAGCGCGGCAGGCACCTCGTCCAGGCCGATGACGCGGGTGACAAGCTCGTCGGGGCGGACCGCGCCGGAGCCGACAAGCTCCAGCATCTGCGGGTAGTCACGGGCGGCCATGCCGTGACTGCCCAGCCACTGCAGTTCCGCGGCGATCAGCACGCCCATGTCAAGAGTCAGCCGGCCGGGCAGCAAGCCCAGCTGGACGTGCCGGCCGCGTGGCCGCAGGGACCTCAGCGCCGACTGCACCACCTGCGCGGAGCCGGCCGCGTCCGCGCTGACATGGGCGCCGCCCCCGGTGATGTCGCGGATCGCGGCCTCGCACTCCGGGCCCGCCGCGAGCGTCTGCTCGGCCCCGTGGCTTCCCGCCAGGGCCAGCGCGGCGGGGCTGGTGTCGATGGCGATGACCCGGCCGCCGAGCGCGGCTGCGATCATCACGGCGGACAATCCGGCGCCGCCGCAGCCGAATACGGCGATCCACTCGCCTGCCGACAGCCGCCCGACCTGCCGGACGGCGCGATACGCGGTGGCGAAGCGGCAGCCGAGGATGGCGGCGCCGTCGAACCCCAGCGAGTCGGGCAGCCGTACCAGGTTGACTTCGGCGCGCGGAATGGCGACGTACTCGGCGAAAGAGCCGCCGTAGGTAAATCCGGGCTGCTCCTGGTCGGCGCAGACCTGCTGATCTCCATCGCGGCACTGCGCGCAGGCGCCGCAGGCGATGACGAACGGAACGGTGACGCGGTCGCCGGGTGACCATTCCCGCACGCTGCGGCCGACCGCCGCGATCGTGCCGGCGATCTCATGCCCTGGCACGTAAGGCAGCGCGATGCCGGTGTCGTGGCCCTGCCACCCGTGCCAGTCGCTGCGGCACAGCCCGGTCGCCTCCACGCGCACCACGGCCCCGTCGTCAGTGACGACCGGCTCCGCCACGTCGGCGACCGCGGGCGGAACCCCGAATTCCGTCACCATGATCGCGCGCATTGCGTCCTCCTGCCCTGTTTCGGCTCCTGCCTCGATCAGCTGCGGACTCACTAGGTCGGCAGCGGCGCGCAAAGCCACGCCGAGGCCAGCTTTCTGCTGCCGTCGAGAAACCAGGTCCGCAGATCCCCCGGCTCGTCGCTGACTACCAGCCGCAGGTCACAGCCGGGCAGGATGGGACGATCATTTTCGAGCTCGGCGCGGGCAGGCAGCCAGTCCGCGCCGGCCAGGACGTCTTCGACGGCGTCCCAGTGGATGGCGTTGTTGACGTGACCGGCCGGATCGAAGTCGCTGGCCCGCAGGGCCCACGGCCGTGGCCTGCACCAGGTCACCGCGGGGGCCCGGTCACCGTGGTGGTCCGCTCCGCCCGCCGCGGTCCGGTGCCCGAGCAGAAGGTGCATAGCTGCAGGCGCTCGCCGTAGGCGGGGTAGCCGCGGACGGCAACGGCCACCCGGCGCACGAACCAGTGACAGGGCTCCGCCCAGCCGCCGTCGGCGAGGTCATCCTCGGCGGCCTGCTGCATGAAGCGGACCAGGGCGTCGAACCGCAGGCGGCCTGCGGGCGTGACGTCGGTACCGCGCACGGCGCGGGAGGCGGCATACACCCGGCCGCGGGCCGCCAGCGGGGTGAAGGCCCGCCCCTGAAGGTCCAGTTCGGTCATGTCCGGCGGCTCAGCTCCGTCAGTGTCCTGGCGCGGTCAGCTCGGTCCCGGGCGGTCAGCTCGCCGGCAGAGCCAGCCGGGCCTGCCGGGCGCTGGCGGCCGCGCGAGCCCCGGTGCCCAGAGCGAGCAGCATAACCATCAGGCCGGCGACGTCCACCACGCCGGCGTGGAACAGGCCCGCCTGGCCGCCCTCGCCGAACACCCACAGCGCCGCGCCGGCCGCGAATCCGGCCATCGCGACCGCCGCCGCGGCAGCGAGCCGCGCTTCGTAGGCCAGCAGCGCCCGCGGCATGCGCAGCCGGCGCAGCGTCCGGGCAATCCCGGCGGCGAGGCCCAGCCAGGCCAGCGGGCTCACCGTCATCCAGGCAACCTCTGCCGCCGGAAAGGCACCGAGCTCACCCAGGTGCCCCCAGTAAGAAGACACCGACAGGGTCGACGCCCAGCTGAACGCGGCCACGCCGCCGGGCGCGAGCAGCGAGTGAGCCGTTCCCCCCGTGCCCGGCCAGCCGTTCTCGAAGTGATGACTTCCGGCCAGGAGCACCGCGGCCGCCGCCGCGGCCAGCGCAGCGGGCCGCGCGAGATGACCGTCCCGGCGGCGCATGACCGAGCCGGCCGCGCAGCAGACGGCGGGCACCGCGGCCAGCGCGATGAGGACGATGGCGACCAGCGCGGCGGCCGACATGACGGCGATCGCCGCCCGGGTGGCCGCGGCATGCGGCGCTTGCCATTGCCAGCTCGTGGTGAGCTGGGACCAGATGGCCGCGCCGAAGGCCGCGAACACGGCCAGCGCACAGCTCACCGTGGCCAGGCTGGCCCGGATCTGAGCCGCCGGCTCGGCCGCGTGGCTGGTAAGCCCGGCCCCGGTGAGGCGGGCCAGCAGGCCCGCGCGGATAACATCCGCGGTGCGCCGCCAGGAAACCGGCCGCTCGGCGAACTCGGCGACCAGCAGCTCGGCGAACTCGTCCCCGTACCGGTCCCGCCAGGACCGCGGATACCAGCGCAGCAGACGGCCGGCGCTGCGCTGCGCCGCGCCGGCGGGCGCTTTCACGCGCCGCCCCAGCTGCGCGCGAGACGGCCGAGACCGACGTCAGCCACCTGCCGCTGGTTATCGAGATGGGCCCGCAGCGCCGTGGCCCCGGCCGCCGTCAGCTGGTAGGGGCGGCGGCGGTCGCTGCTCTCCAGCGCCTCGATGAGGCCCTGCCCGTCGAGCCGGCTCAGCGCCTCGTACAAGGTGCCGGGCGCCAGCCGGACGCCAGCGAATTCCTCAATGTCCTTGGTGAGCGCGTAGCCGTGCTTGGGCCCGTCAGCCAGGCTCGACAAGATGAGCGTCGCGGGCCCGGCATATCGCCCGAACGTGCCAAGCGCCTCGGGCGCAGCGCTGCGGCCTGCGCTCTTCCTGGTCTCTGCCACCCTCTCATCATATATCGGCAGACGATCGATCGGCATGCGAAATTCTCACGGCCGCCGGTCGCCGCCCGGCAGGAGATACGGCACTCGGGCGGAAAGGAATGCCCGCGGGAATCTGTCCCGCATCCGCCACAGGCCCGCGTCCACGACGAAGTGCGCCATGACCGCGCCCAGGTAGGCGCCGAAGAGCAGCCGGAGCAGCGGGGCCCCGTTGTGCAAGTGCGAGGCGGCGGCGAGCAGCGCGCCGCCGGCCAGGGCAATGTTGCCCAGGACGAGCACGCCGATCGCCCGGCCCCGTACGCGGTGGCCGCCCGCGGCGACCAGCCCGACGAGCAGCAGGTACTGCAGGCCGTGGGCGATGGTCATCCCGGCCACCGCCGCGTAGGGCGAACTGAAGACGAAGACCGGCGCGAAGAACACGAGCGAGATCACGTACACCACGCAGAACCCGGCGGGCCGCTCGCTCGCTGGCCGCCGCGCCGCCGCGGCCAGCCCGGTGCAGGCGGCCCCGGCGAACACGGCCAGTGCGGCCGGGTAGAGGCCTGCGAGGTCAGGGCGCACGGCGAGCTGAAGCAAGCCGGGCCGGGCCAGCAGTCCCGCGATACCGGCCGCGCCCGCCACGACCAGCGAGCGGCGCTCGGCCGGCCGCAGCGGCAGTGCCCGCAGCCCGGCGGCGGCGAGCGCGGCCAGGCCGATATTCTGCTTCTGGAAGTGGAAGAACTGCCAGGCGAAGTAGGGCAGCAGACACCACTGCAGACCGGCGGCGGGCGTCACCGCGGCGATGATGCCTGCCGACATGATCAGCGCGACGGGCGTCCACACATACCTGATCCGGTGCTCGCGGACATGAGCCCGCACCTCGCCGAGGGTGTAGAACCAGGCCGTCGAGGCGACGTGCGCGGACGAGCCCACGAAGAGCAGCCAGGCCAGTCCCCGGCCGGGCGGCGCGGACGCGGGCGGCGCGAGCAGCACGGCGGCCAGCAGCGCCCCGGCGGTAAGACCGGCCGTCAGCCAGAGCCAGGCCCGCGACCGGGCGGAGGCCGCCGGACCGCGCAGCACGGCCAGTGCCGTCAGGCTGCCCCGGTCAGCCGGCGCCTCAGCCGGCGCCATCCTGGGCGGCACCTCGGCCGACACCCCAGCCGGCCTGTCAGCCGCCACCGCAGCCGCCCGCCGCTCCTGCTCCGCTCAGCAGCGTCACGGCCAGGAAGGCGAGCCCGGCCGCCGGGATCAGGGCCAGCAGGGCCAGCAGGATCCAGTCCGAGCGGCGCTTCTGCCCGGCGCGCTGCCTGCCGGGTGCAGGCGGCCGGTCATCCGTGCCGCCCGCCCGAGTGCCGCCGGCCGGGCTGTCGCCCGCCGGGGCATCAAGAACGGCCGCGTTCCGGCTGCCAGCCGGAACGCGCCTGATGCTTTCCATGCGCACAAGATACATCGGATTCCGGTATACCGTCAACCGATAGACCGGAAGCCGAGCTAGGCGGGCTCAGCCCGCACGGGGCGCGTGCAGCGCGTAGCCTCGCGGCCGCGCCAGGCCGTCACCCACGATCGCGGCCAGAGCCAGATAGCCGTCCGAAGTCGCGCGGCTGAGCAGGTCCAGCTCGATTTCGGCGCCCTCCTCCAGGTGCGGGTCGTAGGGAATCCTGGTCACCGCGCGGCATCGGGCACCGAAGTAGTCCTCAAGCCGGCCCAGGTCCACTGAGCTGCGGCTGCGCGGCCGCACGGCACACAGCACCACCACGGCGTCGCGGACGAGGTCGCCATAGCCGTGCGCCTCCAGCCAGTCGAGCGTGGCGCTCGCACTGCGCGCGCCGTCCACCGACGGTGTGCTGACCATGACGACCTGGTCGGCGAGACGAAGAACGCCGGCCATCGCCGAGTGCATGAGCCCGGTGCCGCAGTCGGTGAGGCAGATCGAGTAGTAGTGCTCGAGGACCGCGCAGACGTTGCAGTAGTCCTCTTCGCTGAAGGCGACCGAGACGGTCGGGTCGCGGTCAGACGCCAGGATCTCGAGCCTGCTCGCGGCCTGGGACGTGAACGTGCGCACATCGGCGTAGCGCCTGACATGCGACCTCTCGTTCAGCAGGTCGCGGATCGTCGCGGCAGTCTCCAGCGGCACCTTGTCGGAGAGCGTGCCCCGGTCGGGGTTGGCGTCGACGGCAATGACCCGGTCGCCCCGCAGGGCGGCCAGGGTCGAGCCGAGGCCCATCGCGGTGGTGGTCTTGCCGACGCCGCCCTTCAGGCTCATCACCGCTACCCGGTGATGACCGCCCGCCACCGGGGCCCGCGCCCGGCCGATCATGTCCTGGCGGCGCAACTCGGCCGCGGACATCGGCACGCGCAAAATCCCCCCGGTGGTCTGGTAGATCAGCCGGCGCCAGCCGGGTGCAGGAGCCCGGCGCCGCCCGGGCAGGAGCAGCTCGGGCGTCAGCTGCTCGGTCCCCTCCATCGGCGGCCGCAGTCGTGTCCCGGCCTCGCCCCGGCCGGCCGGCCCGAACTGACCGGCGGCCGCCGCGCCGACCGCGGAGCCATAAGCCTCAGGCGTGACATAGGCGCCGCCAGGCGGGTACGCGGCCGGCGCTTGCGGCTGGTAGCCGCCGGCCCCCTGGGGCACCGGGCCGGTCGCCGCCTGGGACCCTGGCCCGCTCGCAGGCTGAGGGCCGGGGCCGCTCGCCGCTGCCTGACGGCCGGCCCCGGCAGCGCGGGCCGCGGGCGGCCCTTCGGCGGCGCTCGCTGACCCGCCATTGCTGCCGCCCGGGCGGCTGCGCGGAAACTCGGGGGCGCGGTGCGATCCAGGACCACCGCCGGGATCAGTCAGTCCGGGCACCGCCTGGGCGCGGGGCGCGGCGGATCCGCCATAGGGGCCAGCGGCGCCGGGTCCGGGGCCGGGGGCACTGGCCGGAGCTGGCCCTTCCGCGCCGGAGACGGGAAGCCCGCGGCTCCCGGCCGGTCCGTACGGATCGGGGGGACCATATCCGGGCGCCCCGAATGCGGGTGACTCCTGCGGCGCGCCCGGCGCCTGCCGCTCTTCAGCCTGGCGACTGCCCGGCACAAACTGAGGGCTCCCCGACCCGGGCTGAGGGCTGCCGGACACGGACTGGCTCCCAGGGTGGCCGGCCTGACTGGAATACTGCTCAGCCGGATTCCTGCCCGGCCCTGGCTCACCGCCGCCCGGCGGCGGGCCGTAGTCGGCAATCCCGTACGCCGCGGGCGGGTAGTCCTCGCTGCTGGTCTCGTATGCTGCCGGGCCGTAGTCCTCGATCCCGTACCCGGCGGGCCCGTAATCCGCGAAGCCGTAGCCGGTGGAGCCGTAGTCCTCGATTCCGTATCCGGCGGGTCCGTAATACTCCGGCCCGTACCCAGCGCCGGCGTACCCGGGGCTCTCGAACCCGCCCGCTGCAGGCTGCGGCCCAGCGGGGCTGTCGGGAGGCGCCTGCGGGCCAGCCTCAGGCCCGGCGCCCGGCGGCACGGGGGCAAACGAGGAGGCACGGCTGCCGAACGGCGGCTGCGTGCCGGACAGGCCCGGGGCCTGCGCGGGGTGGCGCGCGGCCTCCTGGGGGGCTTCCTCGCGTGCCGGGCCGGTCGCCTCGGGCTGACCCTCGTCTGCCAAGATCTCTCCCATGCCGCTGGTCAGGAACGGAAAAGAGCGGGCCGCTCAGACTCCGAAAGCCTCATCCAGGCGAAAGCCTAGGCCAGCCGCCCAGCACCGGCATACCCGACGAAACGATTCGCCTGCCTCGTCCGCACGGGCAGCACATGCAGGCCCGCGCGGCACAAGCAGGTCGCGAGTACCGGCGGGCCGGGCGGCCAAACCAGCCCCGGCTATGCGGCGGCGCAGGAGTCTCGACAGACTAGGACCATGAGCGACGAGACGAATCCCGAACCGGATCCGCGCGGCAAGATCGTCGTGGTCGGACCCGACGGCGTCGCCGTCGAAACTGATCCTGAGCAGGGGTCAGCCGAGCGGCCCGTCACCGAGATGGTCGAGCAGCCGGCCAAGGTCATGCGCATCGGCAGCATGATCCGCCAGCTGCTCGAAGAGGTACGGGCCGCGCCGCTGGACGAGAAGAGCAGGGCGCGGCTCAAGGAGATCCACAAGAGCTCGATCAAGGAGCTGGAGGACGGCCTCGCCCCGGAACTAGTCGAGGAACTCGAGCGGCTGTCGCTGCCTTTCGCCGAGGACAGCGTGCCGAGCGAGGCCGAGCTGCGGATCGCCCAGGCTCAGCTGGTGGGCTGGCTTGAAGGCCTGTTCCACGGGATCCAGACGACCTTGTTCGCCCAGCAGATGGCAGCGCGCGCCCAGCTGGAGCAGATGCGCCGGGCTCTGCCGCCCGGGCTCATGCCGGGGCCGGATGAGGCTCAGCCCACCGCGCCGCGGGCCTCTGGTCCGTATCTGTAGACGCGCCGCGCGGCTAGCGCGCGGGCCACGTCGGCGAACTGCCGGCCCCGGTGCAGCTGGCCGCGCCAGTCGGACCCGGTGGCCCGGTGGGCCATCGGCACTTCCACCTCGGCCACCCGCAGTCCGGCGCGGAGCAGGTCGATCGTCAGGCCGGTCTCGACGCCGAAGCCGGGCGCGAGCGGAAGGGCCGTCGCAAAGGCTGCTCTGGTCAGGCACCGCTGGCCGTTCAGCGGCTGGGCCGGCCGCCAGCCGGTGGCGTGCTGGATGCCCGCCCCCGACAAGGCCATCACCAAACCATGGCCGCCCTTGCGTACCCGGGTGCTGAAGGCCGCGATCGTCATGTCGGCCGCCCCGGCCCGCACCGGCTCGATGAGCAGGCCGGCGCTGGCAGCGGTATCAGCCAGGTCGCCATCGAGAAAGAGCAGGTGGCGTGGCGCCGCCGGGCCGCCGGTAGCCGCAGTGGCCTCGATCAGCCGCACGGCCTCGGCGCCAGTCTCCATCGCCGCGGCCTTGCCCCGGTTGCGCGCGTGCCGCACCACCCTCGCGCCGGCGGCCTGCGCCACCGCCCCGGTGCCATCAGCAGAGCCGTCATCGACCACGACGACGATATCGGCCCCCGGCAGGGCCGCCGCGGCCGTGACGGTGGCGGCGATCCGGTCGGCCTCGTTCCTGGCCGGGATGACGACGGCGACGTCCCCGCGCGCTGGCATAACGTGATCCTACGGGCGGCGCGCGCGCCGCTGGCGTGACTGCAGCGCGCAACCGCATTGCGTGCTGGCACCAGCGTGGTGCCAGCAGGCGCCGGCCCGGCCGGGCTGAAGACGGTTACCGTACGGCCAGCCTTCCGTAGCCCGTCTTACTGTCCGGGTACCGCCACCGGCTCGTTGAGAACAGTGAAGACGCTCTCCAGGCCAGTGACCTGAAGGATCTTCCTGACGGTCGGCCGCGGGCCGGCGAGCTCAAGGTCGCCGCCCTGCTCTCGGGCCCGGCGGTGCGCCACCAGCAGGACATTCATCCCGGTCGAGTCGCAGAACTCGACTCCCGACATGTCCACTACCAGCCGTACCGGGCCGCCGCCCGCCAGCGCCTTGATCAGCTCGCCATGCAGGCGCGGCACCGTATAAAGGTCGATCTCGCCGCTCACTGACACGACGGTGCGATCGCCGAGGGTCTGGCACCTCACCTTAAGCTCCACCCGCCGCAGACTACAGCCACCGGGGGCTGGTGGACCAGATGGTGACGTAGCGTACATAGTCAATTCGCTTTCGGTAAGCACAAGAGTGCGCGAAGCTAGAGAGCAAGGTCCCGCGTCTACGAGCGGAGCATCTGCATGGAGCCGCACCCAGCCCAGACCCGGCCGGACGCGGAGGCGCCAGCGGCGCCCCCGCGACCGCGCGAGCCTGTCCGCGCCGGAGCCCCGGCGGTACGGATCGCCACCGCCACGCCGGCGGTCAGCGCACCAGCGGTCCTGGCCGAGGCCGACGAGCGGCTCGCCTTAACCGAGGCGCCACCCGATCAGCGCACGGCGGCCCTCAGGGAGCAGCTGGAGGCGATCCGGCTGCGTGCGGGCGGCGCCGCGTCCTGGCTGGAGACCAGCAAGCAGTACGAGCAGCTCATCAACCGCGATGGCTTCGTCCCCGTGACCGCCAAGTTCTATCCTCAGGACCTCATCTTCCTCAGCCGCGCGCGCGAGGAACTGCGCGGCTTCGTCGAGCTGAGCCTCACGGTCATCGAGCTGCACCAGCCGCTGGATGCTGGCGGCATCACCAGCGACCCGGCCGTTCCGATCCAGCGCTGCCGTAGCTGCATGTGGCGATGGCCGTGCCCCACGTTCCGGGCGATCTCCGAGGTACTGGACCGGCTCGAGAGCACCTGACCCGGCCCGGCCCGGCTGATCGCCCGCCTGGCGCCGCACCCGGTAATCGCGCATTACCGCCGCGCGGCCCTACGCAACATCAGCGGTCTGGCCGTACTGTGTGAGCATGGCGCGATTGCTGCTGTTCCTCATCGCCGCCGTAGCGGTTGTCTTCCTGCTGCTGGCGGTCGTGCACATACTGTTCTTCGCTTTCTGGATCTTCCTGCTCGCCGCCATCGCCTTCGTGGTCGTCGGGACCTTCCGCCTCGGCCGCCGCTCTAGGCGCGCGAGACGTTCCTGAGCTCTGGTCAGCCGGCCGGCGTCAGGTGCTGCTTCTTGCGCCTGCGGCCTGGTAGTGCGGGACGGTGCCCGCGGGGGCCCGGCACCGGGGCGGGATCTGCGGGCGGGACCGCCAGCGCAGCCACCGGCTGCGGCTCGCGGTAAAGCCTGAGCGGCTCTGCCGGCTCGGCGAGTTCCGCGCTGTCCCCCGCCTCCGCAGCGGGGTCGCGGCCGATCGGGCAGGCCATGCAGCGCGGGCCGCCGCGATGGCTGCCGAGTTCGCTGCCAGGCACCCGGATGACCTCGACGCCCGCGTCTTCCAGCCGCGCGTTGGTGTCCACGTTGCGCTCATGGCAGACGGCGAGGCGGCGGTCGATCGCCAGCCCGTTACTGCCGTCATCCCATTGCTCTCTGGGCCCTGTCAGCGGATCCAGTCCCGTGTCGATGACCTTCAGCCGCTCGATCCCCATGGCCTGCGCGGCAGCCTCGAGGAAAGGCTGCGGACGTGACACCCGCATGCCGTCGAAGCGCGGCGTGATCGTGTGCGCGATCAGCGAGAACGCCAGCGCCGGATGCATCACTACCGTGTCGAAATCGATCACTGTGCAGATTGTGTCCAGGTAGCCGCGGTCGCCGCGCTGGCTCATCGGCACCGCGAGCACCGTGTGCGCCAGGCCCGTGTCAAAGACCCCGCGTGCGAGCCGCTCCAGGCCCGCTGCCGTCGTCCGCTGGCCGACTCCGACGGCCAGCACGCCCGGAGCCAGCAGCAGCACGTCGCCGCCCTCGATCTGCTCAAGGTCGGGGCCGTACAGGTACTTGGTGCCGGCGAACCGGGGATGACGAGTGTAGATGATCTTCAGCAGCGCGGATTCCCGCCGCCGGTGGGCGGCCGCCAGGCTCGTCACGGCGACGCGGTCGCCGATCCAGAAACTTGAGTCGCGGCTGAAGACCAGGTTCGGCAGCGGCTCGATGACGAATTCATGCCGGTCAAGCAGTTCGAAGACCACGCCCTGGCCGGCCCGCAGCTCGTCGGGCGTCAGCCCCGCGATCAGCACCTGGGCCAGAGCCTCGGGCGCCAGCTCATCCAGCTGACCGTGCAGCTGAAAGCGCAGCTGGTCGCCGAGAGCAGGGTCCGCCAGGACCGAGTCGATCGCCTCCTGCCGGGCGTCCTGATATTCGAGCGTGTCCTGGAGCAGCTCGGTGACGTACAGAACTTCTACGCCGTGGTCGCGCAGTACCTGAGTGAAGGCATCGTGTTCCTGCTGGGCCCGGCTGACCCAGGGCAGCGAACCGAAGAGCAGACGTTCCTGATGGCGCGGCGTGATCCTCTTGAGCTCGGGTCCGGGCCGATGCACCAGCACTGTGCGGAGCCTGCCGATTTCGCTGTCCACGCCATGGGTGTAACTCAAAATTCCCCCCGCTGTCGTCATCGCGCCCCCCAGCGCGATGACCCCCCTTGCAAGGGAGTATCACCAGTTCGGCGGCTAATTACGCATGCCAGGCAGTCATTACCGCTGCGAGCGGCTTATCGCGCTCGCGGGCGTCTGCCCGCGACCGCGGTTCGCCGCGTCGGACCGCGTGACCGCCGGGGCCGCGGCCGGATGGTCGCGCGGCGCCTCGACGATGGCCCAGACGGTGAGGCCGCGGTCATCCGAGCGGACTCCCCAGTGCCGGGACAGGTGCTCGACGATCCCGAGGCCGCGGCCGCCCAGTGACGACAGCGACGCGTGCGCGCACTGCGGGCGGGTCGTACTGCCGCCATCGCTGACCGCCAGTTCCACCGCGCTGCCCCCCAGGACCCAGGTCACCCGCAGGCTCGATCCGGGCAGCGGCCGGGCATGGCGGATGGCATTGCTCAGCAGCTCGCTCAGCACGAGGGCCGCGTCAGCCGCGGCGCGATCGAAGATGCCCGCCGCCAGGAGGTCGGCCATAAGGCGCCGTCTGGCTTCCGCGACGCTGGCGGGAGCGCAAGGCAGGAGCACGACGCTCGCTTCCCTCACCTCCTTGGAGCAGCCGCCCCGATGCGTAAAGCAATGGGAAAGAACTGATCTGCTGCGACCGGAGATGCCCAGCACACCGGGCCCGGAAACCGGCACAAGCCACTCAGGTCTCAGAAGCACCTGCCAGTAATGGCGGCGGCCCAGATTGTGTCCGCGGCGCAGCCGAGCCGAGCCGTAATCGTGATCCGGCGGACAGTAACGCGGTCGCTCAGCCGGAGCCCGGGGCAGCAGTCTCGCCGAGCAGGCCCTCAGCGGCCAGCCCGCGCACCAGACCTCTCAGCCCTGAGGACAGCCCGGACCGCTCCTCGTCCGACAGCGCGGCGAGTATCCGCGCCTGCCGGGAAAGCCACGCCTGCCAGACCCGGCCGGCGACGTCGCGGCCCTCGGCGGTGAGGTACAGCCGCACGTACCTCTGGTTGTCGGTATCACGCCCGCGGCGGACCCAGCCCTTACGCTCAAGCCCGGCGGCGAGCCTGCTGACCGTGCTTTTCTCCAGGCCCAGCAGGCTGCCCAGCTCTCCCTGGGCGATCCCGCGGGCGGACACCAGCTCGATCAGCGCGCGCGCCTCGGAAGCGGAGATGGCCGGCAGGGAACCCCCCGCCGCCTCGTCGTGCTGCGGCGCGCCGGCCTGCGGCGCGCCGCCGGCCGCGTCATATCCGGAGCTACCGGCGCCCGGCGCGCCGGCGTCCGCCGCGCTATGTGCCAGGCCCGCGGATGGTCGCGGGCCTCCGGATGGGGCAGAGCCTCCGGATGGGGCAGAGCCCGAGGGTCCCTGGCCTGCTTCGGCGGTAACGGCCGGGCTCACGATGCGCAGCAGGCGCGTCAGCAGCAGCTCCAGCTCGGTATCGTCCGGAGGGTTACTCGCCACGCCCATAGTTGTACCGCACAACTGAGCTGAGGTACATTCGCGACCGTGCACGCCGCCCGCCACCAGTCCGCACCGGACTTTCCGCCGAAGGGCGCCCGCCATGACCGATGACGACGGGCGGCTGAGCGCACCCGGTCACCTGCAGACGGAAGCCGGCCTGCCGGACGGCGGCGTCGCGACGGACCTGGCTGACCGGCCGCTGGCCGAGCTGGCCGCCGAGTTCGGCCTGCGGCCCAGCGCCGCGCAGCCGCCGGTGCTGGACTACATCAGGCAGCTCTGGCGGCGCCGGCACTTCATCATGGCCTTCGCCACCGCGCGCAACATCGCCATGTACACCCAGGCCAGACTCGGCCAGGTCTGGCAGGTGCTCACGCCGCTGCTCAACGTCGCGGTCTACTTCCTCATCTTCGGCGTGCTGCTGCAGACGAGCCGGGGGGTCCCGGACTTCCTGTCGTTCCTGGTCGTCGGGGT
>JBKQMG010000097.1:0-2743 GCA_052146815.1 Streptosporangiaceae bacterium
GCGGACGAGGCCGCTGTCGGCCAGCGTCACCAGCGGCCGGGGCGGCTGCATCTTCGGCTTGAGCGCGGCGACCAGCCCGGCCGGGACCGGGTAGCCGTCGTTGAGCAACGGCACGGCGAAGCCCGGATCGAGCACGGTCCCGAGCCACCGGCGCATCAGGGCGATCGCGCCGGTCAGCTGCGCCGAGGGCTCGCCCCTGGTCGAGCGGACCAGCTGCATCACGTCGATCAGGTCGCCCAGTACCTGGCAGTGGTAGGCCGGCGCCCGCTCATAGTGCCCGCCGTCGGGCAGCACCTGCACGCGCACCTGCCGGTCCAGGCGGCGCAGCACCCGGCGCAGCAGCCGGTCGTCGCCGAAGAAAACAGCCAGCCCGGCCAGGGCCTTGAGCTCCTTGATGAGATGGTTGCCGCCTACGTCGTATTCGAGATGGCGGCGCAGGAATCCCGCATGGCGGGCCAGCTCGGCGGCGAAACTGTCCTCGATCTCACTGCCGGCGACCAGGTGCCGGTACTGCCCGCACCAGGACCAGGCCCGCAGCGCCGCCGGGTAGGGCAGCCAGGCGTCGCCGCGGCCGAACGTGGCCGACGCCCGCCAGGACTCCCAGAGCCGCGCGAACATCGCCCGGGCGGCCGCCCGGTCGCCGTCGGCGGCCAGCCCCCAGGCCCAGTCCCAGTAGTGCAGATGGAACCGCCACAGCCGGGGCGCGTCGGCGTGCTGCCAGTCCGGCGGGTCGCCCAGCTCCCTCGCTATCCCGAGCAGCTCGATCTTGCCCGACGCCAGCCAGGCCGCATCGGGCCACGGCAGTCCCGCGCGGGCGTCGAGCGGAACGAACTCGGCCGGCCAGCCGACCGCGGCCGCCGGATCAGGTCCGCCGAGCAGCAGGCGGCCGGCCCGGGGGAACCGGCGCAGCGCGAGCAGCTGTCCGCGCAGCCGGGCCCGGTGCGCGGCCTGCCCCGGCTTCAGGTGGACGGCGGTGCGGCTGAGCAGCGCCACCTCGGAACCGCTCATCGCGCCAGTCCCATCGCCTGCGCCTCGGCCCGGATGCCGACGGCGAAGCTGCGCGGCGCGTAGTCCAGCTCGCGGACCGCGTCGCCGATGTCAAAGGCCTTGTCCTCGGCCAGCCGCTGCAGCTGCTCAGCCCTGATCCGCGGCCGGCGGCTCAGCTGCTCGTAGCCGCGCGCCGCAGCGACCAGCGGGGCCAGCGGGACCGGGACGAACCGGGTCCGGCTGGCAACCGCGCCGGCGCAGATCGCCAGCAGCTCGGCGAAGGCGAGCGGCCGCGGACCCGCCACGTCGTAGCAGGCGCCTGCCGCGGCGGGCCGCTCGGTCGCGGTCAGCACCGCGGCGGCCAGGTCGGCGACGTGCACTGGCTGCTGCAGGTGCGTGCCGCCGCCGGGGACCGGCAGCACCGGCGTGCGGGTCAGCAGCGCCAGCAGGCGGGACAGGTTCCGGTCGCCGGGCGCGCCGTAGATCATGGTCGGCCGCAGGATCGTCCAGTCCAGCCCGGACGTGCGGATCCGCTGCTCGGCGCTCAGCCGCACGCGCTTGCTCGGCGCGGCCAGCGTGGTGGTGACCGCGGTGGTGGAGACGAAGACGGCTCGGCTGATGCCTGCGTCCCGCGCGGCCGCGACGATGACCGGGCCGTGCCCGAAGCCAAGCGATGCCAGGTTGACCAGCACGTCGCAGCGGGCCGCGGCGAATGCCGGCCCGAGCGCGGCCGGGTCGTCGAGGTCCCCGGCGACGGGCTGCGCACCGAGGCCCGACACGGCCGCGGCCGCGGCGTCGCTGCGGGCCAGGGCGACGGCCGCGTGCCCGCGCCGGGCCGCCTCGCGCAGCACGTAGCCGCCGAGGAAGCCGCTGCCGCCGGTGACCAGGAGGCGCATCACCGCTCCCCCGCCAGCTCGAGGACCTTGCGGTACTCGCGGGCCAGGGCGACCCGGTCGAAGGACCGCTCGACGTAGGCGCGGCCGCGGCGGCCCATCGCCTGGCGCCGGGCCGGGTCGGCGGCCAGGGCGGTGATCTCGCGGGCCAGCGCCGCGCTGTCCCCGGGCGGCACGACCGCGGCCCCGGCCTCGCGCAGGATCTGCGCGGCCTCGCCGTCGACGGCGCCGATCACGGCCTTCCCGGCGGCGAGGTACTCGAAGATCTTGGACGGGATAAAAGTCGAGAACAACGGCACATAACGCAGCGGCGCCAGGCAGATGTCGGCGGCCGCCAGCACGGCCGGCACCTGCGAGTGCGGAACGCCGCCGCGCAGAGTCACGTTGTCCAGGCCCAGCTCGGCGACCCGCGCGCGCAGCCGCGGCCTGTCGGCGCCCTCGCCGACGAACGCGACGTGCACGGGCTCGCCGGCCAGCAGCGCCGCCGCGTCGGCGACGGCCGGGAGGCCCTGCGAGATCCCGTGCGTTCCGAGGTAGAGCACCAGGCAGTCGCCGGGCTGTGCGCCGAGCCGGGCACGAAAGGCGGGGTCGGCGCCGGCGGCCGGGTCGAAGTCGCCCAGCGTGACGCCGTTGCGGATCGTGTGCACCTTGCCCGGCGGCACGCCGCGGCTGATCAGGTTCGCGCGGAATCCCTCGCTGACCACGACGACCTCGTCCGCGGCCGCGTAGGCGGCCAGCTCGAGCCGTTCGAGCAGCCTGATCACCGGCCGGCTGGTCAGTACTCCGAGCTCGACGAAGATCGCGGGCCACAGGTCGCGGATCTCGACGACCAGCCGGGCCCGCTTGCGCCGGGCCAGCAGCCA
>JBKQMG010000098.1:0-2762 GCA_052146815.1 Streptosporangiaceae bacterium
GGCCGATCCCCTCCCGGCCGGATTTCCTGTCATTCGCCTGAGCCCCCCGTGACGTCGTCAGCGGCCGGGACGCGGCGGGCCCCGGCCGCGTGCTGATGGGCGCGGCTGACCGTGGAATCGGCGCTGACTGTCCAGTCCTTGCCCTCGGCCTCATCACAGCCGGCCCGCAGCCCGTCCAGGATCTGCTCCCAGGTGCCATCCAGCGACCAGCGGCGATGCCGGTTACAGATCGTCTTCCAGTTCCCGAACCCCTCCGGCAGATCCCGCCACGGGCAGCCCGCCCGGGCGCGGAAGAAAATCCCGTTGAGCACCGTCCGGTGATCAGCCCACCGGCCGCCGCGCGGCGGATCAGCGGGCAGCAGCACCCGAAGACGCTGCCACTCCTCATCGGACAGGTCATGGCGATTCAGTCGATCAGGCACCGTACTGATCTACACGACCCGGCCTCGAAGATCCACAGGACACGCCCTAGTCTGCCTTGCTGGCTGCGGTCATGCTGCGCGTCAGCGCTGGCAGATGAGACCCTGGGCAAAGTGACCAACGACCCTAGCGGGTCCGCCAGTTCTGCTGCTTACGATCTTGGTGACCTAGCTATCACTATTCGCGGCGCAGCTGGACCGGCGGTGCGCGCTGGCCTCGAGGACGTGGAGCTCACCGTGGCAAACGACACGATGGTGGTGCACCGTTCGGGCGGCGACCAGGCAGCCCCGTACGGGATCCTTCGGCGGGTCCAGGACCTGGGCCTCGAGGTTGCAGAGGTGCATCAAACGCAGGGAACACTGAAGTGAGTCTTCCCACGGGTGCGAGGAGCGACAGGCCGGTGGCGATCAGCAGCTTGAGGCCGATCGTCCCCGCGCAAGAGTGGAGCAGCAATCCTAGACCGCGGCGGTCAACGTCGGGTTGCGGGCCCTCATCTCGAGTCTTGGTCATGGCGTGGGCTGCTCCCGCCGGGACGGCGGCTCGTAGTGAAGGCTCAGCGAGAACCAGTCAAAGAGCTACTCGTGCTGGCTGGTCCGGGGGACCTCACGCCGCGCTGACTCCCGGAGGTCCTGCGGTTCTCTCCTTGCCCGGACTCCTGAGACGAATGGAGCATCTTCTATGAGCACCTTTCCGCCGATCGCGGACTACGGGTTCTTGTCGGATTGCGAGAACAACTGTCTCGTGGCACCTGACGGTTCGATCGAGTGGCTCAGCCTGCCCCGGCCGGACTCGCCGAGTGTGTTCGGCGCGCTCTTGGACCGGAACGCCGGGAGCTTTCGGCTTGGCCCGTTCAACACCCATGTGCCCGACCATCGCCGGTATGTACCGGGGACGATGGTACTAGAGACGACATGGCACACCCCGACGGGTTGGCTGGTCGTCAACGACATGTTCGTCGTCCGGCCGGTCAGCGACGAGGGGCGGCGTGCTGGCTACGAGCGAGTCCCCAGGGTCGGCGCCGGGGTCGGGACGATCCTGCGCACTGCCACCTGCATCTCGGGGAAGGTCGACGTTATGGTGTCGTGTCTTCCGATGTTCGACTACGGGTCCACACCAGGCGCCTGGAGCTACGACGGTGACAGTTACCACTCGGTGGCGTTGCGCCAGCCCGACGGGGACGTGACCCTCAGGCTGCACTCCAGCTTTCAGCTCGGCGAAGTCGGCGCCCGCGCCTACGTCCGGTCCGCCCTCAACAAGGGTGAGTCGGGCTTCATCGCCCTGACGTGGTCGGGGCCGGCGCCGACGACCCAGCAGGAGGCGGACGCCGACCTCGAGTCCACCGTCAGCTTCTGGCGGGACTGGCTCAGCACGGGAACTTTTCCCGACCACCCGTGGCGCCCGTTCATCGAGCGCAGCGCGCTGACGCTCAAGGGGCTCAGTTACGCGCCGACCGGGGCGATCATGGCCGCGTCGACGACCTCGCTGCCGGAAACGCCGGGCGGGGCACGCAACTGGGACTACCGCTACACCTGGATCAGAGATACCGGGTTCACCCTGCGCGCCCTCTACCGGCTCGGCTACGACTGGGAGGCGCTCGAGTACTTCGCCTTCATACTTGAGGCCCTCCGGGGGAAGGACATGAACAAGCCCTTCTCCGAGCTCCAGATCATGTACGGGATCGGCGGTGAGCGAGACCTCACCGAGAGAACGATCGACCACCTCTCGGGCTGGCGCGACTCCAAGCCGGTACGGGTCGGCAACGGCGCATGGAACCAGCACCAGAACGATGTGTGGGGCATGCTGGTTGACGCCGTGGACTCCCACCTGCACCAGGGCGCCGAGCAGATCATCGGGCCGGTCTGGGAAGGTCTCGCCGGTTTCGTCGATGAGGCCATCAAGCACGCAGGTGATGCCGACCAGGGCATCTGGGAAATCCGGGGCGAGCCGCAGCATTTCACGGAGTCGGCGGTGATGTGCTGGGTCGCCGCTGACCGTGGCGCCGACCTTGCTCAAGAACGCGGAGACTCCGAGCGCGCCACCCGATGGCAAAAAGCCGCCGACGCGATGAAGGCCGAAATACTCGACAAGGGCGTTGACGAGCGCGGCCGGTTCCGTCAGGCGTACGAGAACGACGAGCTCGACGCCTCGCTGCTTCTGCTCCCCATCATGGGGTTCTTGCCTCCCGACGACGAGCGCATCAGGGCCACAGTGCTGGCCGTCGCCGACGAGCTGACCGAGGACGGCCTAGTCCTGCGCTACAAGGTAGACAGCACTGATACCGGATTTGCCGGCAAGGAGGGGACCTTCACGATCTGCTCGTGGTGGCTAGTAAGCGCCCTGGC
>JBKQMG010000099.1:0-9525 GCA_052146815.1 Streptosporangiaceae bacterium
TACCGCGCAGGAACGCCACATCGAGCTGAAGCGCCTTGTAGAGCAGGTACTCCGCGCCGTCGATGCTGATCAGCTCGACGCGGTCCTCGGTCGTCCGCTTATTGATCTTCCCGCCGCCCTGCCGCGGGTCGACGAAGGTGCCGAGTCCTACCCGGGACAGCAGGCCGGGCCTGCCAGCTGCGGTGTCCCGGAACAGCTGGGAGATCACGCCCTGCGGCAGGTTATGCGCCTCGATCTTGTTATCCAGAGCCATCTTCCCCAGTGCGGGCGCCATGCCCCAGTGACCGCCCACGGCCCGGTTGAGCAGGCCCCTATGGGCCAGCCGGTCCAGCCCCCGGCCGAGCCGGTCCCCTGAGGCCATAGTGAACACCAGCCCGAGCCCCCGGGGCTTGCCCGTCAGCAGAAAGCGCTGCTCCAGCGCCAGTGTCAGCTCCTCGGCGAAGCACTGCCCCATAAACCCTTCCACCACGACCGAGTCGCCGTCACGAATAAGCCGCACCGCCTCGACGGCCGTGACAACCTTGTCCTGCACCGAACTGCCGGACAAGGATTCCGCGGGGATACGCATGATGTTCCTCCTGGAGCGAATCCGAGCGAACCCTCTTGATGGGGCGGGAAGCTAAACGCCGGCGCCCCGCGATGTCCCGGCCAGCGATCAGGGCCTAGATCGTTTTGGTGCCCTCGAATGCCTGAATGAACTCGATGCCGACCAGCCGGGCCAACTTGCCGACGGCTGAATGTGCCTTTGCGCGCATCCTCGGGTAGTCCAGACCCTGCTCTACCTTCCGCCAGACGTTTCTGCGCAGGGTAGGGACGAACGTCCTAATCGGGCCCGCGAGTTATCTGGTGGCCGTGGAGCCTCCCGTCGTGTAACACCTACATGGCACGAATGCCCCCGCGCAGGGCGTGACATCCAGCCGGCCTGGCCGGTCGCCGCCGCGACGGCTGCCGGCAGTCCGCTCCCGACCGATAACTTCTTAGCCTTGAACGCGGTGGGTCTGTCCGGCGGTCTGTCCGGCCCATTCGCTATCACGCAAAATGAATTTCTGGATTGCCGGGCGGCACGGGCCGCCGGCCGCCGTCCCGTGCATGAGGTGTCTGGCGAGCCCCGCCACCGCGTGAGCCGTCCGGCCGTGCCGGGAGCCTGTGGGTGCCGGAAATCGTGTCATCCGTGCCTGAGCCGGATTCCTGCTCCTTGTCGGTCTCGTCGCGCTGCCGTACCGCCGCAGAATGCTTGTCTGCCGCTCAGCTGCCGTTATCTGTCGGTTTCCATGAGTTCCTGCCCGGCCAGTGCGGCTAGATCCTGCTGCCTTCGCGCTACCACAGAGAAATCCTCATCGGGCTCGGCGCCTGGCTGGCGACCGGTCACCCAACGCCAGGCCGCGCCAGGACCCGAGCGCAGCGCACTGCTAACCGGCCGCTGAGGACACGGGGGGTGTCGTCAGCGGCCCGGCGCGGGAACGAGGAGACCCACCGGCCCCGTGTCCGGCTTCGAGGTTGCTACCGGCAGCGGGCATTGAGGGCTACCGTGGGCAGGCATGACGGGGCACGACACCGAGGCCCTGACCGCCGCGCTGGTCAACCTGATGAAGCGCGACGGGCTGTACGCGCGCCATCACTGGGAGCCCGGCAGCCCGCGCCTGGGCGTAGAGCTGCCCTCCTCCGGCGCGCTCGCGACCTTCCTGGCGATCGTCACCGACTACGACGAGCTGCGCGTACCCGGCAGCCTGTCCGGGCGGCTGAGCTGTCGCGGCGCGGAGGTGTCCGGCGCCTGGGGCTACGAGCTGCGCGTCGGCCGGTACCCGGCGCCGGATCACGGCATCTGCCTGGAGGTGCGGGCGTGGCTGCCGGTCAGCGACCTGGCCGAGGTGGTCTCCCGCCTGAGCCGGACCGCGCTGTACTGATCGCGTCGCAGCGCAGCCGCCCCGGCGCCAGGGGCCCCTGTGCAGGACAGCGCGCAGGTCCGCCAGCGAGGGCTGAGGATCCTGCTCGTCCTCGATGACAAGGCCGGGAGCGGCGGCCCAGCCGACGATCCGCAGCACCTTCTGCAGGTGCGCGGGCAGGTGGTGCAGGAGGGGTGATCCGGGCGCTGGTGCCGTTCGGCGCTGGCGAGGACGAAGGCGCGCAGCCCGGCCAGGTCGCAGTATGGCACGGCCGCAAGGTCGAGGTGGATCTCGCCCATGACCTCGGTGAGCGCGGCGACCAGGCCCGCATAGCTGACCTCGTCGATGTCACCGGCCAGCACCAGCTGCCCCGGTCCGGGTAATCCGCAGCGCCCCGTCATCGAACAGGACCCGGCTGCCGCTGGCCCCCGGGCGCCGGTCGCTGGCCCGCCGCGGACGTGTCGGGATAGCGGGAGCGGGGCGACCGGCAGGGCTGCCGAACGCGGGGAACCTGCCGTCCGGCTTCAGTGCGAGAAGATCGCCGGCTGCCACTGCTCGCCTCCAGGGAACAGAGGAAGATGAGGTGCGAGCCCCGCGCGCCCGGACCGCGCGGGCGCTGGCCGCGTGCCGCACATCGCCTACGATTGTGCACTTTCCGCCACCCAGCGCAAGAGGCCAGCGGGACACCAACGTCCAGACCTTCATGTCTGTCCGGCCGCCGGGGGTCACCCAGTCCGGTCAGCGGCAGAGGCGGCACCGGGTGCATAGTTGGACGATCCGGCGGTGAGGAGGCGCGCCCAGTGAGACGGGCGTACTACGAGATCCGCGTGGCGGGGGCGCTTCCGCCCGAGGCCCCGCTTGACTTCGACCGGCTCACCGCCGCCGTGGAGCCGCTGGATTCTGTCGTGCACGGACCGCTCCCCGATCAGGCCGCCCTGTCGGGCTGCTCGCCAGGATAGAGGCGTCCGGCGCGCAGATCGTGGAGGTGCGGCGGCTCCGCCCAGCGGTACCAGAACCGCCCGCAACGGGCACGGGCGGCTGACTCTCAGCCCGCCCTCATTCGCCGGGCCCTGTGGCGGGCGGCTGGCGCGGTCAGGCCAGCCCGAGGTGCTCCGCATAGGCGGCGAGGGCCGCCGCCAGCGTGTACGGGCACCGCCAGATCGCGCGTGCCACGCTGGACGGCAGGGAGCGGACACCAGCCGGATCGCAGACGCCCATGTCGCGGGCACACATCCGGTTCCTGCTCGGGGGGATGCGCCTCGGCACCGCCGACCTGGACGTCCTGGCCACCCAGCTCACCGCGGCCCTGGACGGCCCACTGCTGCTCTACCTGTCATCCGCCATCCTTACCCAGACCGGTCCGCAAGTCTCCGAACGCCTGGGCCGAGGCTGGGAGGACCTGGTCCAGCGTGTTGCGCGCGAACATTGACCGGTTCGCCGAGCGGCGGGATCCTGGCGCCGCCGGCCGCCATGATGCCCACGCTCATGACCATCGATCATCCGCACGTAGGCACCCCGACGCTAGGCCGCGACGTGCTCACCGTGGCGGGCAGCGACCTGCGCATCGTGATCTACACGGCTGAGCCCGGCACCGAGGACGCCGAACGACCCATTCTGAATCCCGGCAAATGCGAACGCCAGCATTCGGCGGGGCGACCAGAACGGCGGTTCGTGTCGGTCTATGCTGCGTACGCTCGGTGACTTGGCGAGGCGGCCTGGTGTGCTGACGAACGTTTCCGGCCGTCCGCCTGGCCAGTTCTCGTCGGCCAGGCGAAACGGTCATGGCGTGCCTGGGCTATCGCGCGGCGCCAGCGTCCACCCGTTCTTGCGTTCCAGGCCCGCGACCAGGCCCGACACGTAATCCCGCACCCGGGACCGCGGCTCAGCACGAGCCAAACCGGCCCGCGATCCGCTCATGCACCCGATCCAGCTCGCCCCCAACCAGATCCGCCATCATGCACTCAATGATCCCTCATGAATCCTGTAAGTGCCGTTGCAGTACTAAGCCTCAGAGCTAAGCCTCAGCCTGTGCCGGCCAACCTCTCGGCAACCTTCCGGGTTGCGTCTATCGGAGTTCCAGTGTCGGCTGCCACTCTCAGATCTAGGGCATCGACGAAAAGAGCTCAGCAAATGTTTTCCCGCAAACTCACCAGGTCCATCGTTGTCGGCGCCGCGGCCATCGCCGTCGCGGGCGGTTCCTACGGGATCGTCAGCGCAACTTTCAGCAGCAGCCCAGCCGCTGCCAGCAGCGGCTTCGCTGGCGGGCACGGATCCGGCGGCGGGGGATCCAACGCCCGGTCCGGGCCGGCCGCAGGGGGAGCATCCGGCACGGTCGGCAGCGTGTCCACGTCGAGCTTCACAATGACGACATCAGCGGGTCAGAAGGTGACCGTCGGCGAGGCGTCCTCCACGGCATACCAGAAGGGGACCGGGTCGACCTCGGCGAGTGCCATTACAACAGGCGAACGCGTCCTCGTCCTCGGGACGACCAGCGGAACGACCATCACGGCCGCGCAGGTCATCGTGCAACCGGCTGGCGGCGGATCTGCGACTTCCCCGGCGAAGGTGATCCCCTTCCAGCGCGGTGCCCCGGCCACGTCCAAGCAGGTCGGTCAGATCCCGGCGAACTGGAGTCAGGGGTCGGGGACGATCGTCAGCGGAACGGCAGCCAATAAGGCGACGGAAGCCGCGCTGGCCGCCTACCCGGGGGGCATCGTCGACCGTGTGGTGAAGCTGAGCAACGGCGATTACAACGTCCACTACATCGGCGTCAACTGGCCGCACCACGTCTTCGTCAACCAGGACTTCAAGGTCGTCGGCGCCGAGTAGCCGCCGCGGTAGAGCTGCCTCTGACCATCACTGCCTGAACCGCTAGCGCGGCGGCCGAGGCCGCTACCCTGATCCCGGAGACCACTACGTTGGTGGCCCTCCTCCGTTCACAAACATCCAGGGCGTGTCAAGGATCAACTGAAGCCCCGTAAAGGATCAAGTAGAGCTAGGCACTCGCCGAGCTCCAGGAACTCACCCTCGTGATCGTCGAGGCCAGCGGCCCGCGCCGGTAACCGCCTGAAACGGGGCAAAATCGCGTGGGCGCCGCCCGCTTAACCCATAGGCAAGGCTTCCACCAGCCCACATCAGCGCAGCTTAGAGCCAAACGTGTAGACCTCACAGGCCAGAGATATAATCCGAATCGTGAGCCCTGGGTATGTCCGGGACGCTGCCCGCATGGCATAGGTGAGTTGTTGCCCGCGCGGAAGCTACGCCATCTCGGCAGCTTCGAGGGTAGCCCGCGGCAGCCTGGGGTACTTAGGGCAGGAGCGTTCGGAAATTTAACGGAGTGCTGATGGAATACCGCCTGCTCGGCAGCAGCGGCTGTGCGGTGTCCGCGCTCGCGCTCGGTACGCTGACCTTCGGCAACGAGACGGACCAGGCAGCGTCGTTCAGCCAGCTCGACCGGTTCACCGAGGCCGGGGGAACTCTGGTGGACAGCGCCGACGTGTACGCGGACGGCCGCGCCGAGGAGATCATCGGGCGCTGGCTGGCCGGCCGGCCGGGGAGACGTGAGCTTGTCGTGCTGGCCACCAAGGGCCGGTTCCCTACCGATGAGAGCCCGAACGGGCACGGGCTGTCCCGCCGGCATCTCTCGCTGGCCCTGGACGCGTCGCTGCGTCGGCTGAACGTGGAGACCATCGACCTGTACCAGGTGCACGGCTGGGACCCGCTGACCCGTCTTGAGGAGACGCTGCGCTTCCTGGACGATGCGGTGCGCGCCGGGAAGATCAACTACGTTGGGCTGTCCAACTTCACCGGCTGGCAGCTGCAGAAGGCAGTGGATATCGCGGAGTTCCGCGGGCTTTCCGCCCCGGTGTCCATGCAGCCGCAGTACAACCTGCTGGCCCGTGCGGTCGAATGGGAGATCGTGCCCGCCTGCCAGGCCGCCGGGCTCGGCATGCTCGCCTGGTCCCCGCTGGCCAGCGGGTGGCTGACCGGCAAGTACCGGCGGGGTGAGCCGCCCCCGGCCGGCACCCGGGTGGTGGAGAACGCCGACGAGGGGATGCGGATCTGGAACCGGCGCGGCCAGTCCGAGCAGACATGGCAGGTGCTCGACGCGGTGCGCAAGGTGGCCGGGGGCCGCGGCGTGTCCCTGGCTCAGGTAGCCATCGCGTGGCTAATGGCCCGGCCCGCCGTATCGTCGGTGATCCTCGGCGCCCGGAGCATGGACCAGCTGACCGGCAACATGGCCGCGGCCGAGCTGAATCTGACGCCTGGGGAGACCCAGCTGCTGGATGAGGCGAGCGAGCCGCCCACCCCGGACTACCCCTATGGTGAGCCCGGCCAGTCCCAGCGCAGCCGCCGCATCCAGGGTGGGAGATTCTGAGCGCCTGGCCTGCCCACCGCCGATGTCGTGGATTCGGTGATCTTCGACGGCGGTGGGGGCTGGCGTGTTCGCCGACGGATGCGTGTGGGCTCCAATGGGCACGATCGGCGTTGCGGCGACCCTGCACAGGCGACCCTGCACATGAGAGACGGCTGGCCAGCCGTCGTCCCGGTGTCATGTTCGTGGACGCGCCGACGGCGGGTAGCAAGGGACCGGCGCAGCAGGAGCAGCTGCTGATCCTGAACCGGCAGGCGGGTGTACCGGCTGGCTTGCGGGGGGCTCCTGCCGCGGCAGTGGCTGCTGGTGGGCAACGGCCGCGGCGACATCACGCACGAGAGCTTCCGCGCCCATGTCCACGATGCGCTCACCGAGTTCGGCCCCAAGCCCGCGGGCAGGGACTGGGACTCATTCGCGCAGCGGGTGTTCTTCGCCGGCGGCGGGTTCAGCTCCGACAGCCCCGGCAGCCTGCCGGACGTGCTCGGCGAGGCGCGCACATCGCTCGGCGGCAGCCCGCAGCTGGTGCACTACCTGGCCGTCCCGCCGGTTGCCTTCGGCGGGCTGATTCAGGCGTTGGGGCGGCATGGACTGGCTCACGGCGCCCGGGTCGTCTACGAGAAGCCAGTTGGCACCTCGCCCGGCAGTTTCCGCGAACTCGACCGGGTCGTTCATTCAGTCCTGGATGAGCAGCAGGTGTACCGGATCGACCATTTCCTGGGCAAGGAAGCCACCCAGGATCTGCATCTGCTCCGCTTCGCCAACGGATCGTCCGCCGCGTACTGGAACCGCGGGCACGTCGAGTCGGTGCAGATCGACGTGCCCGAGACGCTGGGCATCAGCGACCGGGCCCAGTTCTACGACGCCACCGGCGCGGTCCTGGACATGCTCGTCGCGCACATGTTCCAGGTGGCCGCCGAGGTCGCCATGGAACCCCCGGCCAGCCTGGACGCGCTGGGCCTGCAGGCGGCCCGGGAGAAGGTCATCAGCTGCTTCCGGCCGCTGGACCCGCAGGAGGTCGTGCTGGGGCAGTTCGATGGCTATCGGGAGGTGCCGGGTGTCGATCCGCACTCCGGCCGGGACACGTTCGTGGCCGCCCGGCTGTGGATCGACAACCCCCGCTGGCGGCACGTGCCGTTCTACCTGCGCACCGGGAAGCGGCTGGCCGCGTCGAAGCAGCGGGTCAGCCTGATTCTGCGCGAGCCGCCCGGGCCCCTGTCCGGCCAGCTGCCCCGCCATGGGACGTGCTGTCCTTCTCGCTGGCGGGCGACGGGGAAATCGACCTGTTCCTGGTGGCAAAGAAGCCCGGGCCTGCGCTGGACCTCGACGTCGCCCGCGCGTCGATCCCGCTGGCCAGCCTGCACGGCGCCGACCCGCTGCCACCGTACGTGCGGCTGATCCACGACGTCCTGCTCGGCGACCGCTCGCTGTTCACCCGCCCCGACGGGCTGGCCGCGGTGTGGCAGGTGGCCGGGCCGCTGCTGGCCAACCCGCCCAGCCCGCGGGTACGCGCCCGGCTCATGGGGGCCGGCCGAAGCCCGCGAGCTCATCGCACCCGGGCAATGGCTCCTGGGCCAGTAACCACCCGACCGCGACACCAGCCGGCCTGCTGGACTGCACCGGGCAGCCGCGCCCCAGACGGCTGACCCGCGCCACCGCCCCAGGACCGCCGCTATCTAGGTCCCCCCGCCGCGGCCCAGCCAATGGCCGGGGCGACGTGCCAGGCGATCGAGGCCAGGACACGCGCGTTGTACGCCAGGCCGAGCTGGCTGCTGCGCGCGGTGAACAGCACGCTGTCGGCGGCGCGCACGGCCTCGATGAGGGCGCTACAGCGGCCCGACCCGCCAGGCTTACGAGCTGGACTGCGCCAGTTCGCCAGCTGGGTGCAGCACCACCAGCTGAACTTGTTCCAGGCGTGCCGTGCCGATACCGTGTTCTTCGCCCGTGACCTGGAAGCCCAAGGCCGAGGCAAGGCCAGATCGGATGTTCTGGCACCCAGCACGGTTGTTCCGGGACATTGCCGGGGCGCGGCGGCGCGGAGGGCGACTAGATGGAACTCGGCCGGCCCGGCTGCCTGCCGTGCACCGGACCACCATCGGCGGGTGTGGGCGGCTCACCGGGTGTGCCAGCTGCGGCCATTAATTTGCTGCAGCGCGTGGGCTGCGGGCCGGGATATTAAGGCTGATAGTGGCCGCCGAGCGCTAGGCGGGCGGCGCCGATGTCTTCCCGGCCGTGGCCGGCGTCAACGGCTGCGCGCCACTGGCGGGACAGCGCGGCCAGCAGCGGCAGCTGGTCATCGCCGGCGGCCCCGATGGCCAGGTCGACGTCCTTGAGCGCCCACTCCAGCGGGAACTCGGGCGCGAAATCGCCTCGTTCCATTTTGTGCAGCTTGGCGTCCGCGATCGGCGCGTCCAGCGGGCCGCCCTCGATGGCCTCGGCCAGCTTGGCGGCGTCGATGCCCAGCCTGTCCGCCAGTTCCAGGGCCTCAGCCACGCCTTCGATCAGGATGGACATGTAGGCGTTGACGACCAGCTTCATCCGGCTGCCCTGGCCGGCCTCGCCCAGCCACACGGTCTTGCGTCCGATCGCCGAGAACACCGGGCGCACGGCTGCGGCCGCTGCGGGCGGGCCGGATGCCAGTATGAGGAGCTGGCCGGCCTCGGCGGGGCCCTTGCTGCCCGATACCGGCGCGTCCACGAACAGGACATCGGGCCGCAGCTGGCCGAGCCGGCTGGCGATCTCGGTCGTTGCGGTAAGGCCGATCGTGCCCATCTGCGCCCACGCCGCGCCCTCAGCCAGCGCCTCCGCCACGCCGCCCGCGAAGATCACCGAATTGACCACCTCAGCGGTCGGCAGCATCGTGATCACGACGTGCGCATCCTGGACCGCCTCCGCCGGTGACGCTGTCACCAGCGCTCCGGCCTTGGACAGCGGCGCGGTCGCCGTCGGCGACCGGTCCCAGACCGTGGTGCGCAGCCCCGCCGAGACCAGATTGCGGGCCATCGCCGAGCCCATGATGCCGGTCCCCAGCACCGCCACCCGCACATCCTCGCCACGGCCATCGGTAGCAGCCATCTAAGTCTCCCTCCGCGCAGTTACGACAGGCTCCGTGCGGCGGCACCGCAGCTGAGCTAGACGCACCGCCCAGAACGAGCACCCCAGAAGCTGGCCCGGAGTTGCCGGCCGGTGCCTCAACGGTCATAGCGCATGGGCGGGAACGGTCTGGTTCGCCCTCGGCCACGCTACCCCTGGCCAGGACCGGCGACCAGG